>NZ_JAEMUX010000106.1 GCF_016598475.1 Streptomyces adelaidensis | reverse complement strand
TTCAGCCCAACCGCAGGTGGTGCAGCATCAACAACGCCGCGACGGCGTTGGCCGACCGGATCTCGCCGCGCGCCACCAGCCCCGGGATCGTCCGGAGAACATCCGGCGCGGCCCTATGAGACCGGCGGAGCCGCGCATACGGGTACGCCACGATGCGAAGGCCGAAACCCGATGACCCCATTCCACAGGCAACTGCTGCCACGCCCCCTCGGCACGGCCACCCACTCACCCGCTTCGGAGGATGATCAGACGGGGTGAGTGGCTACGTGACCGGGAGGGCGTGGGCGACTCAACAGCCCACCGGCGCAACGAGATCAGACCTTCTCCGCCACCACCCGCGGATGCCCGGCCGTAAGCAAGCCGACGTCCTCGACGTCGGAGGTCAGAATCGTCACCCGGCCCGGATGCTGCAGGGCGGTCGCACACAGCATGGCGTCGATGGCGTACTTGTGACCGTGCAGTCCGGCGTCACGTAGCAGCGCGGCAGCCGACTGGGCGAGGGCCTGGGTCACCGGCTCCACCCGCAGCCGAGACAGCGTCCAGCGCAGCGCGGCGTCATTGATCCGCGGATGGATCACCTCGACCAACACCGCGGCCGAGGTGACGATGGGGAAATCGGCGTCCCGGGCCGCCGCCAGCCACTCGTGCACTTCCTGATCCCGCTGCACGGCCTTCGCCAGTCCCTCACTGTCCAGAACCAGCACACCGCTCACGCGGCAACCCCCGCACCGGACGCCTCCCCGGTGAGCCGTGCCCGTTTCGACGCCACCGCCTCCGGATCAGCGGGACCATGCGCCTCTTCAAATCCTGAGATCAGCTCGTCGAGGTTGTCCCGCTCTATCTGCCGCTGCGCCGCCTTCTCCAAGTACGCCGACACACCCCGCTTACCGACCCGCTCACGAATCGCCTGCAACGTACCGGCCGTCAACGTGACGGAAATACCGCTGCTCGGACCGTCACCAAGCGGAAACTCACCACTATCACCCATGCCTCCACTATGGCATCCAAAATGCCATAACGCGACCACCTCCCAGGAACCGTCCCCACCACCCCGACCACCCGCAGTCCGAGCAGCGAGTCGCAGCCTCCTCCGCTGGTCCAAGGCGGCCCGGCCACGGCCGGGCCTGCGCTCCAGTGCCACAGTTCGGAGAATCCCGTGGCGTCGGGCACACGCCCGCCAATCAGTCGTTTCCGAGGCGATCATGTGGGCAAGGCGGCGATCGCGGCATCCCAGGGGTTGAGGGAAGTCTCCGGTCTGGCTGGTCGGCCTGCCCCTCAGCCGTTCAGGCCCAGCTCGCCCGCGCGTACCCCCGCCTGGAAGCGGGAGCCCGCGTCGAGGGTGTCGAGGAGTTCGGCGACCCGGCGGCGGTAGGTGCGCAGGGACATGCCGAGGTCCCGCGCGGCTGTCTCGTCGGTGGCGCCCGATCCCAGGGCGCGTAGGACCGTCCGGCTGTCGGCATCGAGCTGGGGCCGCTCGCCGCGCAGGAAGGCTTCGAGGTCGGTGGCGGTCTCCCAGGCGGCTTCGAACAGCGCGTACACCCCACCGACCAGGGTGGGGGCCGTGGACAGGGTGTACTCGCGGCCACCGGGGGTGTCCGAGCCGGCCAGGATCACGAACCGACGGTCGATGACGATCGTTTCGTGCGGGAGAGCGGTGGCGGCGATCCGCACCCGGGCGCCTCTGCCGACGAGCTCACCGAGATGCCCGCGGCTGCGCTCCTCGGCCAGCGCGGCCGAGCTGTACAGCTTGCGGATCTGGTGAGTGCCGCTGTCCCGTACCAGGTCGCGGGCGGCCTGCCGGGCTCCGAGGCGAGACCAGGTGTCGAGATCGCGGGCGGCACAGACGAACTCCTCGCGGACAGAGGAGAACAGATGCCCGGTACGAGTCAGAAGCTCAAGGTCACCGCGGATCGTCACGATCTCTGTCACCCCGCCATTCTGCCCGATGGCAGCAAGCTGCCACGGGTTCGGATTGCGAACCCTCCACCGCGCAGGCTCAGTTCATGAGCGATGACTTCCGCGACTCCGGCGACTCCGGCGGCTTCCGCCGCTTCCGCCTCGGTGGCGACCTTCCGATCAACCGGCTCGGCTTCGGGGCCATGCGCCTGCCCACCCACAGCTTCCACGGCCCGCCCCGCGATCCCGAGACCGGCCGCGCCGTCCTGCGCCGCGCCCTGGAACTCGGCGTCGACCACATCGACACCGCCGCCTTCTACACCAGCGGCGACGGCACCGTTCGTGCCAATGCCCTGATCCGGGAAGCCCTCCATCCCTACCCGGCCGGCCTGGTCATCGCCACCAAGGTCGGCCCGGTCCGCACCCCCGAAGGCGGCCTGGCCGCGCCCAACGATCCGGCGGGCCTGCGACAGCAGGTCGAGGAGAACCTCGAAACCCTCGGCGTGGACCGTCTCGACCTGGTCCATCTGCGTATCGGCGGCATAGATCCGCCGCCGCACGGCGAATCCGTCGCCGCACGCTTCGAGGTGCTGGCCGCGCTGCGCGAGGAGGGCCTGATCCGCCATCTCGGCCTGAGCAACGTCGACACCGATCACCTCGCCGAGGCCCGCGCGATCGCGCCCGTAGCGGCCGTCCAGAACCACTTCCACGCCGCCAGGCGCGACGACACGGAGGTGCTGGCCGCCTGCGAGAAGGCCAGCATCGCCTACGTACCCTACTTCCCCCTGGGCGGCGGCCTGAGTGACCTCTCCGGTGACCGCATCACCAAGGTCGCGGCCCGGCACGGCGCCACAGTCCCCCAGATCGCCCTGGCCTGGCTGCTCACCTCCTCACCCATCACCCTGGCCATCCCCGGCACCGGCTCCCTGGCCCACCTGGAGGAGAACACCGCCGCCAGGTCGATCACCCTCACCCCGGAGGACCTCTCCGACCTCACCTGACGCGAGGACCCCGCCCAGCGAGAAGCCCCAGGCCGCTGACCTGGGGCTTCTCGCTTCGGGCCGGAGGCCCTCTACCGCTACTAGCTCTGGGAACCCTCGGCGTCGCGCGCCGCGGCCGCAGCCGTGACATCCGTCAGCTTCCAGCGCTGGTTCGAGCCCGAGTTGGGCCACCACAGGCCGACACCGGCGCCGTCCTGCGTGGACTGGCCGTAGACGTCCGGGAGTTGGCCGGTGGCCGCGTTCACCAGGGTCCAGGTGCTGTCGCCTGTTGTGGAGAGGATCCACTGGGCTGCCTCGTCGCGGCTGCCTGTGTCGGGCTCGGCCACCAGGGAGCCTTCGCGGATGGCGAGGCGCTTGTCCGAGGTGGGCTCGGTCAGGGCGTAGTGGGTGCGGTTGTTCGTCTTGCCCCGGCCGATCTGGTCGAGCTGCCACTGCTGGCCACTCGGGTCAGTCGTGTTGGGGGTCTTGATGACCAGGCTCTTGCCGTCGGCGGCGATGGAGAGGTTCTTGCTGCTCTGGGTGCCGGTCAGGGTGTAGGTGTGGTTGTCCTGGAGCTCGGCCTCGGACTTCGCGACGCCCGAGACACCCTTGACCAGGAACGAGGTCACCGACTGGGCCGGGACCGTGATCGTGGCCTGCTTGCCGGTCACCTTCACCGGCTTCTGGCGGAGCAGCTTGCCGGCGGCGTCGGTGACGACGGGGGTGACCGTCGCGGACTTCGAGACCTTGCCGAACTTGGAGAGGTCCAGCGTGACCGCGCGGGATTCCGTCGTGCTGTTGACGTGGACGATTGTCGCCTTGTCGCCGTTCTTCGAGACGGCGGCGGTGCTGGAGGTGTCGTCCGTCTTGATGAGGCGGTCGCCCGGCTTGATGTAGTGCGTGAAGTTGCGAGCCGTGTCGAACTTCGTGTTCGTGTAGATGGGGCAGGTGGCGAGGGTGTCCGAGGACTTGCAGGCGAAGGAGAGCTGGATGGAGCCCCAGTTGCCGCCCTTCGCGGACTCGCCGCCGGGCTTCATGTTGTCGTAGTCCTCGACGGGCTGCCAGAAGACCCAGGCCTCGGGCTCCAGTTCGCGGAGGTCGTCGACCATGCGCTGGGCGAGACCGAGGCCGGGGCGCATGTCGGTGAAGCTCTGGCCGTCGCCCCAGTCGCCCTCGACCTCGCTCATCCAGAGCGGCTTGTCGGCGGCCTTGGCGAGGTCGCGGACGGTGGTGCGCTGGCCGGTGCCGTAGGTGTGGACGTTCATCTGGCCTACGAGGTCGCGCACTTCCTGGGGGTAGGAGTTCCAGTTCGTGGCGAAGGTGCCGGGGTTGGTCTCGTCCATCGCGGAGATCTCCGCGTGGGTACGGGAGTCCGACAGGACCGGGCCCAGCGCCTTGATGACCTTCTGCTGGAGCTCGGGGCCGATGTGGGCGCCCTCCTGGCGGCCGCCGGTCGGCTTGCCGTCGGCGCCGAGCTTGGTGCCCCAGTAGTTGGTGTTCGGCTCGTTGAACGGGTCGAGGGTGTCGACCTTGATGCCGTGCGCCTTCTCCAGCAGCTCGGTCGCGCCCACCAGATACTTGGCGAAGTCGTCCACCGACTCCTCCTTGAGCTGGTCCTTCGACGCGTCGAAGTTGCCGGAGACGTAGCCGCTCTCCGTCATGAACCACGGCGGGGAGTTGCTGAACGTCTCCCAGTGGTCGATGTCGTTCTTGATGCGGTCGACCCACCAGCGCTGGGTGGCGTCGGCGTTCTTGTTCCAGTCCTTCTTGTCGTCGGCGCTCCACCAGTCGACGTCCTCGCGGGTGGTGCCCGCCGGGGCCTTCCACCAGCCCTCCACCGCACCGCCGGCGCGCAGGTAGTCCTGGACGTCCGGGGCGTTGCCGCCGCCGATGTTGTAGCGGGCGATGTTGAGGTTGAGGCCGTCCTTGCCGAAGAGGAGGTCGGCGAGTTCGTTTCGTATCTCGTCCGGGTAGTCGCCGGTGGCGTTGGCGAACCAGACGAGGCTGGTGCCCCAGCCCTCGAAGCTCTGGCCCTTGTAGGAGGGGTCAGGGCGGACCGTCACCCCGGCGGCGGCCGTCGTGTCGGCGTGCGCCATCGGCAGGGAGGTGGTGGCCATGGCGGTCCCGGTCGCGAGGGCGGTGATGCCGATGGCCCCGAGGAGCCGTCTCGTACGGGTGCGGTGTGCCATTCGAGTACTCCAGCTCTTCCGTGTGCCGCGTCCCAGCGGCGCACAGAGATCGGGGCCCGCATGTGCGGTCGGTGCGGTGTGGTGCCTTTGTGTGTGGTTCTGCGCTCTCTCGTACGCTTTTGTCTCAGTGCGTCCACAACGCACTCAGTGAATGTTTACGTAAACATTCACTGAGCCGGATGTCTACACTGTGCGAATCTCAGCGGTCAAGGACTCGTCAAGGGTCAACAGGGGCTCGTTCCGGACCGGACGTCGTCAGGCACGCGACCCAGGGGGACAAGGTGGACACAACCGACGGTGGTACGAGGAGACGCGCCGGGCGGCCTCGGCAGGGGCCCTCGATGGGAGATGTCGCGCGGCTCGCCGGTGTCTCCGCCCAGACCGTCTCCCGGGTCTCCAACGGGTTCCCGGGGGTCACCGAGGAGACCCGGCGGCAGGTGCTGGCCGCGATGCGGGAGCTGGACTACCGGCCCAACAGTGCCGCGCGGGCGCTGCGGCGCGGGGAGTTCCGGACGCTCGGCGTGATCACCTTCTCCCTCTCCACGCTGGGCAACATCCGCACCCTCGACGCGATCGCCACGTCTGCCGCCCGGGAGGGGTACGCCGTCACGCTGCTGCCCGTCGCCGTGCCCACCCAGGACGAGGTGCACGGGGCCTTCTCCCGCCTCGGGGAACTCGCCGTGGACGGCGTCATCGTCATCATGGAGGTCCATCTGCTCGACGCGGCGACCGTCTCGCTGCCGCCCGGTATGCAGGTCGTGGTGGCCGACTCGGACGCCGGCGACCGCTACACCGTCGTCGACACCGACCAGGCGGGCGGGGCGCGGGACGCCGTACGGCATCTGCTGGGGCTCGGGCATCGGACGGTGTGGCATCTGGGCGGGCCCGAGGAGTCCTTCGCGGCGCAGCGGCGGGCCAACGCGTGGCGTGCGACGCTCGACGAGGCGGGTCTCCTCGCGCCGCCGCTGGTGCGCGGCGACTGGTCGGCGGAGTCCGGCTACCGGGCCGGGCTGCGGCTCGCCGAACAGCCGGACTGTACTGCCGTGTTCGCCGCGAACGACCAGATGGCCCTGGGTCTGCTGCGCGCCCTCGACGAACGCGGCCGGAAGGTCCCGGACGACGTCAGCGTCGTCGGCTTCGACGACATCCCCGAGTCCGCGTCGTTCCTCCCGCCCCTCACCACCGTCCACCAGGACTTCGCCGAGGTGGGGCGCCTGTGTGTGGAGGGGGTGCTGAGCAAGATGCGTCAGGATGTCGCCGGGTACGGCACGACGCTCGTCCCCACCCGGCTCGTACGGCGGCGGAGTACGGCACCGCCGCCGGCCGGTCGTTAGCGGGCGGGGCGGACGGACGGGGGCCGGGGGGCTGCGGCCTCTGGGTCGTCCGGCGGGCCGCGCGTTTGGCGGATGGGATGGGGTGGGTAGTTCGCCGTCGCCCCGCACCGGATCGTGCCGCATCGCGGCGGTTCGCACCGCATCGCGGCGGTTCGCACCGCATCGCACTGGATCGCACTGGATCGCACCGCGCTGGACCGTGCCACTGAGGAGACAACGTGAGGGTCGTCATCACAGGTGCGTTTCGGGTTTCTGGGCCGTCGGCTGACCGACGCGCTGCTGCGGAGGCGGGCGTTCGGTGGCGCGCCGATCGCACGGCTTGTGCTCGTCGACCGTGTCGTGCCGCCCGGTTCTCCGGCCGCGTCGGACCCGCTCGTGGACCTCGTGCACGGGGACGTGGTCGAGCGTCTCGATGATGTGTTCGCCGAGCCGGTCGATGTGGTGTTCCATCTCGCCGCCGCGGTGTCGGCCGAGTGCGAGGCCGACTTCGACCTCGGTATGCGCGCCAATGTGGGCGCCACCCGCGCGCTGCTCGACGCGGCCCGGGCGCAGTCGGCCGGCGGCGGCCCGACGCCGCGGGTGGTGTTCGCCAGCAGCCTCGCCGTCTACGGTACGAGCCCCGGGCTACCCCTGCCCGCGGTGGTCAGCGAGTCGTCGCTGCCCCTGCCGCAGTCGAGTTACGGGACGCAGAAGCTCGTCTGCGAGCAGCTGATCGCGGACTACACGCGCCGGGGCTTCCTCGACGGACGCGTCGCCCGCCTGATGACCGTCGCGGTGCGGCCGGGCCCGCCGAACGCGGCCGCCTCCGGCTTTCTGTCCGGCATCGTGCGCGAGCCGCTCGCGGGACTCCCGGCGACCTGCCCGGTACGGCCCGACCTGCGCGTGGCCCTGGCCTCACCGCGACGCACCGTCAAGGGGATCCTGCGCATCGCGGAGGCCGAGCGCGGCGTCGGGCCGGGGCGGCTCGAAGGCCCGCTGCCGGTCAACCTTCCCGCGCTCACGGTCTCGGTCACCGAGATGCTCGCCACGCTGCGGCAGGTGGCCGGCGATGCCGTCGCCGACCTGGTGACCGTCACGCCCGACCCCGCCATCGAGGCGATCGTGGCCTCGTGGCCCGCCGACTTCGACAACACACGTGCCGCCGCACTCGGTCTGGAGCCCGACCCGGACTTCCTGTCCCTCGTGCGGGACTACCTCGCCGATCATCCCGACGCGTGCGTCTTCCGATCCGGCGGGTGAGCCTCAGGGGGTGTCGTGGATGGTGGCCGCGATGCCGTTGACGATCTTCACCTCGCCGCTGAAGCCCTTCTTGGCGGCGCTCTCCAGTTCGGCCTCGGTGCACTGGGTGCCGCCCTCCTGGCCTTCCCCGACCCCCGGGCCGCCGCAGACGTTGCCGTAGCCCCAGATCTCGGTGTCCTCGGCGACGAAGAACTGCTGCGCGGTGCCGTGCTCCTCGGTGACCGTGTACTTGCCCGGCGCCAGGTAGGAGACCGCGCCGTACCAGGTTCCGTTGACGCCCTTGCCCTTGTTGATGCCCTCGATGGGGGTGTCGCGGGAGCCGGAATCGGAGCCGGAGCCGGAGCCGGAGTCGGAACCGGCGTCAGCGTCCGAGCCCGTGCCAGCACCCGTACCCGTACCCGTGCCAGCACCCGTACCCGTACCCGTGCCAGCACCCGTACCCGTACCCGTGCCAGCACCCGTACCCGTACCGGAGCCGGAGCCGGTCGTGCGGCGCTCGGAGACCAGGGTGGCGACTCCGGCCTTCATCGTGACGTCGGCGTTGACGGCGCCCTTCTTGGTGGCGGTCTCCAGCTGGTCCAGCGTGCAGGGTGCGTCGACCTTGGCCTGCGCTTCGCCGCATATGGTGCCCGTACCGTAGACCTCGGTGTCGTCGGCGACCCAGAACTGCTGATCGTCCTTGCCGGGGGCGGAGACGATGTACTTGCCCGGCGCGAGGTAGGTGACCGTGCCGTTGCTGAACGTCCCGCTGACACCCCTGGACTTGCCCGTCTGACCTGTCTTCTCCGCGACCTTGTCCACGACCGCGGCCGCCTCCTTGGTGCCGTTGCCGGAGGACGAGCCGCCGGCGGCCGCGGTGTCGTTCTGACAGGCGGTCATCAGCAGTCCGGCGGTGATCGCGGCGGCGACGACGGCGGCCTTGCGCAGGTGGCGGTTCGTCACGGTAAATCCCTTCCGAGGTGGGGGAGTTGGCGGGACCGGCGCTGCTGCTGCCGTTCCCCGCGGTGTGACCTGTATGAGGACCCGTCAGGCCCGTGGGTTCACCCGTCATCGGAAGACGACACCGTTGTCACACAGCGGTGACACAGCACCACTTGGGGCGCGAACGGCCGCACCCCGGCGCGCCGGTTGGCGCGGACAGGGCGCGTACCACCGGGGTCATTTCTTCTTCGTGGTCTTCTGACGGAGGAGGGTCATGTGGGTGTGGCGGCGACCGGCGTAGCGGGCCAAGGCCTGGTCGAGCTGGTCCGGTGAGGCCTCGATCCGGTAGTTCTCCAGGGTCAGGAGGCGCAGACCGCCGTGCCGGCGCGGGAAGGGCAGCCACAGTGACCGGGGTATGCCGGCCCCATGGCGTGGCCACAGGACGAGGGCGTGTTCCTCCGGGTCGGCGGAGCGGGCCACGATGCCGATGCGGTCCACATCGCCCCAGGGGATGTGGAGTTGACGGTTGCCGAGGGCTCTGAGGGTCAGCCCTGACGGGCCCACGTGGAGGCGTACATGGTGTCCGCCGGTGAGGAAGTACACGAGGGGACCGAGGACGAAGAGCGGGCGCAGCAGCAGGTCCTGCATGACATGGATCCAATCGGAAATCCGAGGCAGATCCTGCAGTAGCACGCTGATCACGAACGGGGAGCAGCCTGCCAGGCACACGAGGGCGGAGACCCGCGCCGGCTGGCAGCCTCGGAACGTGAGGCCGGTCCCGGGCGCTGCGGCTGCCTCGGGTGATGTCCGCAGCCAGGCCTCACCCGGCAGGGCGAGCTGTTCCTCGTCCGCGAACCGCGCCAGCGCGGCCTCCAGGAGCCGCTGGTCGTACGTCACTTCCTGGAGCAGACACAGGGTCAGGGCACCCGGGGCCAGCCTCGGCAGCAGCATGTTCGTACGGTCGGCCCGCCCCGCCGGGCTCCCGGTGGGCCGGATCGCCAGCAGGCCCAGGTGGCGGGCACCGCGGGGCCAGTTGACGACGCCGACCCGCTCGATCTCCGTCCAGGCGTACGCGATCTCCAGATCGCCCCGGGTCAGGGTGATCCCGGCCGCGCCGACCACCAGCCGCACAGGCCGCAGAAAACGCGACGCGGCGAACCAGGCCGTCCCGAAGAACAGCACGCACCGGACCAGGGCGAGCGGCGACGAAAGGATCTCCGCCGGCTGGAGGAGTGCGTCGAACGGAACGGACGCGCAGCCCAGGACCACGCCGAGCGCCGCCACGGCCGCGAGGAGGCGGCGGTCGGCGGAGAAGACCTGCTCCGTCTTCGGGACCGGGGTCTGCCGCACGGCGAGGTCGGGGCTGGGGGTCCACGCCGCCCCCGCGTACGTGGCGAGCGCGGCCTCGACGGCCTCCGGCGTCGTCGTGAGCCTGCGCAGGTCCGCGTAGCGCAGGGTGCCCTCCGCGTCGTCCTGTTGAGGCCCCGCGCTCCTCCGGCTCGCCGTCTGCGGGTAGACCCCGGGCATGGGTCGGACCATCAGTTCGTATCGGGGGCCGCGCAGCCGGGTCGCGGGGCGCCGGCGTATCCAGCACCGGCTGATCCGGTGCCACGGGTAGGAGAAGTGCTCGGTGTTCCCGTACTGCACCTCGACGCCGTCCGAACTCAGTACCAGCGAGTAGTCGGCCGGGTTTCGCTTCCCGAGGACCTGCGCCAGGGCGAAGAGGCCCAGGAACGGGAGGACCGCGAGCCAATGGTTCAGGTCGGCCGGGTTGAAGGGCTCGCCCTTGGGCGGCATGTTCACGGCCGCGACCACCACCAGGGCCACGGAGGCCGGCAGTCCGATGCTCCAGTTGCGGACGCGGTGGAAGGTGCCGCTCGGCCCGAACCGGATCTCGCCGCCCTTGGTCGGGACCGCGGGCCCGTCCTCCCCTTCAGCCTCCGTACCCTCCGCCGCCGCGCCCTTCCCAGGCCCGACCGCCGCCCTGTTCCGCACCAGCCCCAGCCGGGCGTGCCCGTCCGAGCTCTGCTGGCGTGGTTCCGGATACCCGCGCCGGGTGAGGGACTCGCACAGCGGGCGGTACAGGTCGCTGAGGGGCAGCAGCTCCGGGCCGGCCGGCAGGCCGTCGCGGAGGAGGCGGATGAGTTCGCCGCTGAAGGCGGTGTAGCGCTCGCCGACCGGGGCGTAGGAGGGGACGTTCGCGGAGGACGTCAGGATGTACGTGCCCCGGATGTTCAGCGCGTCGGCCGGCTCGGGCCGGTCGCCCATCAGCGTGTCCAGGATCCGGCCGCTGTTGCAGCAGTCGAGGATCAGCACCTTGTTGGGGCAGGGCGACGCTTCGAGGATCTCCCGGATCGCCTCGAACGGTATGGACGTCCAGCGCAGATCGCTCTCGTCCGTGCCGGTCAGGGCGAGGTGCAAGGTCAGGTCCTCGTTGAGGACGCCGTGGCCGCAGAAGTAGACGAGCAGGGTGTCCGTGGCGGTCATGGCGGCCTCGCGGACCGTGGCGCAGACCGCGCGCGGGTCCGTGGCGTCCTGTACGACCGTGCAGCGCTGGATCGGGAAGCCGCCGAAGGAGTCGGAGGTCAGCAGCTCCTGGAGGACCTCGAGGTTGTTGCGTACGGCGAGGAGGTCGGGCAGGTCGCCGTCGTAGCGGGAGGTGCCGATGAGGACCGCGCGGGAACCCCGGGGGTCCGGCAGTCGGAGGGTCACGGCTGCTGCGGGCCGGGCTGCTGCGGGTTCGGCTGCCGCTGGTCGCGCAGTGCGGCGTCGAGGAGGGTGTGGGCGTCGTCGGCGGAGTCGGCGGTGACCTTCACAGTGCGGCCGTCGGGAAGGGTGAGTTCCACGGTGGCCGCCGCCCGGCGCGCCTTGAGCAGCGCCGGGAGCGAGCGTACGAGGGCGGTGACGGCGCCGCTGCTGCCGAGGGCGATCGCCAGCAGCTCGATCCCCGACCCCATCTGGCTCTCCTCGGGAGCCTTGGCCATCAGGTGTACCCGGCCGCGCAGTTCGGGCTCCGCCACGAGACCTCGGCGCAGCAGGGCGAGGTCGGTGTCATCGGGAGCGGTGGCGTCGTTGTTCAGCAGCCTCAGCGTCACGTCCAGCATGTCGTCCCCCGCCCGTCGTGCCCCGATCATGTGCAGGACAGTGTGCAGTACGGGGCGGGGTCCGGCCCAGACCTGTGCCGCTGGTGAGGCTGCGTCAAGCGCCCTCTTTCCTGAGCTGGTTGGGAAGCCGGCTGTGTCGGTGGCGTACGCCCGTTACCGTGTGGGCCGTGAGTGGCATACGGGGTGGGCGGGGTGCCCGGGGGTGGTGGGAGCGGGGCCGGAACGGGCGGAGGCCGCGTTCGACGCGATCTCCGAGGCGGGCCGGGACGCGATGACCCAGCTGCGGCGGATGCTGGGGGTGCCGCGGGAGGGCGGTGGCGAGGGCCAGGAGCAGTACGGGGCGTACGGCGCCGGGGTCGCGTCGCGTGAGCCGCAGCCCGGGGTGGGGGACTGACTTACGGAGACGCCGACTTGTGCATCGCGGTGACGGATGACGGGCGGAGTCCGAAGGGTGCGTACGGCGGTGGGCTCGGCGGTGGGCGCGGGCTCGTCGGCGTGCGGGAGCGGGCCGCCGCGCACGGGGGTACGGCGGTGGCCGGGGCGAAGCCGGACCCGCTGGACCGGCCGGGCCGAACGGACCGGCCGGCGGCGAGCGAGGCCGGTTCGTTCCCGGGATTTAACCTACGACCCCTTGGCGACTCCCCTTCTACGCGCGTAACTTGAGCCGACTCCCCCACACCATCGCTTCGACGTGCCCGATGTACGAGGAGACCGCCAGCGTGTCCAGATCCGACAGAGCCCCGGGGGCCCGCGCCCGCCGCGCCGCCTACCCACTCATATCCGTCGGCGCGGCCGGCGCGCTCGCGTTCACCGCGCTGCCCGCCGCGTTCGCCGCGCCGTCCGCCACGGCTGTGATCGCCGAGGTGTACGGCGGTGGGGGGAACTCGGGGGCGACCCTGGTGCGGGACTTCATCGAGTTGGGCAACGCGGGCGCCGGGGCGTACGACCTGGCGGGTTACAGCGTGCAGTATCTGCCGGGGTCGCCGTCGGCGTCCTCGCAGTGGCAGGTGACGGCGCTGAGCGGTTCGGTGGCGCCCGGCGGCCGGTATCTGGTCGCCGAGGCGGCCGGCAGCGGCGGTACGACGGCGCTGCCGACGGCCGACGCGACCGGGTCTGTGGCGATGAGCGCGACCAGCGGCACGATCGCCCTGGTCGCCGGTACCACCGCGCTGACCTGCAAGACCGCGGCGGACTGCGCGGCGGACACGAGCGTCGTCGACCTCGTGGGTTACGGCAGCGCGGTCGTCCGGGAGGGCGGCGGGCCGGTCACCGGCGCCTCCAACACCGCCTCCGTCGCCCGCGCCGCCTCCCTCGCGGACACCGACGACAACGCGACCGACCTCGCCTCCGGCACGCCGTCCCCCGTCAACTCGGCCGGTCAGACGTCGGGTTCGGGCGACGGCGATGGGGATGGAGACGGTGACGGGGACGGTGGCGGGTCCACCGAGCCCGGGCCCGTCCGGGTCCACGACATCCAGGGCACCACCCGGCTCTCCCCGTTCACCGGGCAGACGGTCACCCGGGTTCCCGGCATCGTCACCGGCGTACGGAAGTCCGGGTCGAAGGGGTACTGGATCCAGGACCCGCAGGCCGACAGCGACCCCCGTACCGGTGAAGGTGTCTTCGTCTACACCGGGTCGGCGGAGCCTGCCGTGGCGGTCGGGGACTCGGTGCTGGTGAGCGGCAAGGTCACCGAGTACTACCCGAGCAGCACCAGCCAGTCGGTCACGGAGATCACCGGGCCGACCGCGACCGTGCTGTCGAGCGGCAACGCGCTGCCGGCGGCCGTCACACTGGACGCGGCGACCGTGCCGGACGCGTACGTGCCCACCGCGGGCGGCGGCAGCATCGACGCGCTGCCGCTCGAACCGGACGTGTACGCCCTGGACTTCTACGAGGCGTTGGAGGGCTCACGGGTACAGGCTTCCGACACCCGGGTGGTCGGCGCGACCACGGAGTACGACGAGGTGTGGGTGACGGTGAAGCCGGAGGAGAGCCCGAGCGCCCGCGGCGGCACTCTGTATTCCGCCTACGACCAGCCCAATACCGGCCGGATGAAGGTGATGTCGCTCGACACCACCACCGCCTTCCCGGTGGCGAACGTCGGTGACGAGCTGTCCGGCACCACAAGCGGGCCGCTCGACTACGCGTCCTTCGGCGGCTACAACCTCCAGGCCACCGAGCTGGGCACCCTGGTCGACAACGGGCTGAAGCCCGAGGTGACCCGGCGTCAGAAGGGCGACGAGCTGGCGGTCGCCACGTACAACGTGGAGAACCTGGACGCGCTGGACGGCCAGGAGAAGTTCGACCGGCTCGCCGAGGGCGTCGCGGTCAGTCTCAGCTCGCCCGACATCGTCGCCCTGGAGGAGATCCAGGACGACAACGGCGCGACGAACGACGGGACGGTGACCTCGGAGGCCACCCTGACCCGGTTCACCGACGCGATCCGCGCGGCCGGCGGCCCCCGTTACAGCTGGCGCTACCTCGCCCCCGAGAACAACCAGGACGGCGGCGAGCCCGGCGGCAACATCCGTCAGGTCTTCCTGTTCAACGCCAAGCGGGTCTCCTTCACCGACCGGGCCGGCGGCGACGCCACCACGGCCACCGGGGTCGTGAAGACGCGCAAGGGCGCGCGACTCACGTACTCCCCGGGCCGGATCAACCCCACCAGCGACGCCTGGGGCAGCAGCCGCAAGCCGCTGGTCGGCGAGTTCGTCTTCCACGGCGAGCAGGTCTTCGTGATCGCCAACCACTTCGGTTCCAAGGGCGGCGACCAGCCCCTGCACGGCCGCTACCAGGAGCCGGCCCGCAGCTCCGAGGCCAAGCGCCAGGAGCAGGCGGCGGAGGTCAACACCTTCGTCAAGTCCCTGCTCAAGGCCGACCGCGACGCCAAGGCCGTCGTCCTCGGCGACCTCAACGACTTCGAGTTCTCGCAGACCATGACCGCCCTGACCGACGGCAAGGTCCTGAACCCGCTGATCGACACCCTCCCGGCCGCCCAGCGCTACACCTACGTCTACGAGGGCAACTCGCAGACCCTCGACCACATCCTCACCAGCCCGGCCGTCACGCACTTCGCCTACGACGTCGTGCACATCAACGCCGAGTTCGCCGACCAGGCGAGCGACCACGACCCGCAGATCGTACGGATCGACATCGGCAGGTGCCGCCGCGGCTGACACCCGATGAGCGAACCCCCGGGCCGTGGAACAGCCGGGGGGTTCGCGCATGTGCGGGACCGGCTAGCCGAACATGCCCACCTGGTAGTCGCCCGCCGGCTGCTGCACCATCACGTTCAGCCGGTTGAAGGTGTTGATGAGGGCGATGAGGGCCACCAGGGCGATGAGCTGGTCCTCGTCGTAGTGCTTGGCCGCGTTCTCCCAGACCGCGTCGGGGACGCCGCCGGCCGCGTCGGCGATCCGGGTGCCCTGCTCGGTCAGTTCCAGGGCGGCGCGCTCGGCCTCGGTGAAGACCTTGGCCTCCCGCCAGCACGCGATCAGGTGCAGCCGCGTGGGGGTCTCGCCGGCGTGCGCGGCATCCTTGGTGTGCATGTCGAGGCAGGCGCCGCAGCCGTTGATCTGGCTGGCCCGGATCCGCACCAGCTCCTGGGTGGCGAGCGGGATTCCGGCGTCGCTGACCACCTTGTTCGCCGCGACGAGGTGCTTGACGAGCTTGCCGGTGAGGGGGTTGGCGAGCAGGTTCAGACGCGCTTCCATGACGGGCTCCTTGTGTCTTCGTCTTCGCGGTGACAACACAAGGACGGACCGACCCGGGCCGGATGTGACACGGACGGATGTGACCCCCGTCACCTCCGCAGGACCGTCACCGGACTACGGCAGTTCCGTGCTCTCGACCGTACGGGTCGTGCCGTCGGTGAAGGTGAGGGTGACCGTGCCGGTGAGGAGGCCCTTGGGGTCGCCCTCGGGCCACCAGGCGGTCCAGCGGCCGTCCTGGACGGTGGCCTCGACGGTGCGGTCGCGGTCGCGGACGGTGATCTTCTCGACGCCGGAACCGACGGACCCGACGGCGTAGTTGACCTGGCCGGAGCCCTCGCCCCGAGCGCCGTAGGTGTCCAGCTCGATGCCGTCGGCGGGGAGGTCCAGGGCCGGGGAGACGGACATCGTGATCCCGTTGCCGTCCGAGGCGGCCAGGCAGTACACCGCGTCGCCGCCACGGCTTACCACCATCGAGGCCACGCTGCCCCGGATGTCCGCGTTGCTGACGTCGGCGGGGCCGGAGCCGTAGTCCTTCGTCAGGTCCAGGCACGCCTTCTCGGCGGCCGCGCCTTCTTCACCGGCCGAGCCCAGGCTGCTGGGCGTGCCGGTCCAGCTCGCCAACTCCGCCGAGGACAGGGGGCCTTGGGAGCCGAAGGGCAGTCCGGACAGTCCGCCGGTGGCGGTCAGCACGGCGAGACCCGCCGCGAGGGCGCCGGCCAGGGTGAAGGAGACCCGGCGTACGAGGGGGGCGCGGGAGGCGGGGCGGACCGAACGGCGCGCGGGCTCGGTGTCGGCGAGGATCGTGCGCAGCAGCGTCTCCTCGCGGTCGGTCTCGGCGGCGGTCCGCTCGGTGCGGGGCGCGGCGTCGAGGGGGGCAAGGCGGGACAGCAGGGTGTCGGTCGTGGCGGTGTCACCGTGCTTGGCGGTGGCGTCGTTCTCGGCCGTGTCGTGGTTCATCGCGGGGCTCCTGGTCAGAACGTCGTGGTGAGGGCGGGCGCGGTGGCGGCGGCCGTACCGAGGCGGGCGGCGAGGCGCCGTTTGGCGCGGGTCAGGCGCATGGCGTACGCGGCCCGCGTGCAGCCGAGGACCTTCGCCGCGTCCTTGGCGGAGAGCTGCTCCCACACGTGCAGTGCGAGGACCTCCTGGTCGGCCGGGTCGAGCGCCTGCCAGGCGGCGGCGAGGTCCGTCCGGCCGTCCACCAGCGCGGCCGGGTCGGCGGCCCGGGTCTGGCCGCCGGTCTCGGCGGCCTGCTGGACGCGCACGGCGAGCGCGGTGTGCCGGCGCATGCCGCGGTTGGCGTTCAGCATCACCTTGCGGGCCGTGCCGAACAGCCAGGGCCTCGGGTCCTCGGGCAGTTCGCGACGCCTGCGCCACGCCGCGAGGAACGTCTCGCCGACGATGTCGTCGACGTTCATGGGATGGGCACGCCGGCGGACGAACCTCAGCACGTCCTCGTAGTGCGCCCGGTACACATCCGTGAACTGGGCCTCGGTGTCGATGGGCATGGCTTCCTTCCGTAGCTTCTGCCCCTACGTGTCCACGACGGCCACAGGTGCAACAGGCGATGTTCGAGCAACACCGCCCGGGACGTGAAAAGGCCGGGCCCGGCTCCGAGGAGCGGGGCCCGGCCTGGTCATGGGCGGTGCCGGTGGATGTCAGTAGAGGGCGATCCTCGGGTGGACCGTGCCCTCGGCCGCCGGGTCGGTGACGGTGAGGCGGTAGACCTGGGTCAGGGTCTCGCCCGCCGGCAGCGTGATCCGGGCGGTGGACAGGTCCGTGAAGAGGGTGCCGGTCTGGCTGCCGAGCTCGGCGGCCGTCCAGCAGCCGATGACGGTGCGGCGCTCGACCTTGACGTCCGAGGGGTCGAGGAACGGGCCGGTGTCCGGCGACTCCACCAGGAGCTGCGGGGCGACGGTCCGGTCCGCCGCCGAGTCGTTGCGGTAGGTGACGGTGACCTCGTGGGTCTCGCCGTCCGCCGCGAGCGGGGTGGTGGCGAGGTCGACGAAGTCGACGGGTATGGCGGGCGCCTGCTGGGTGCCGGCCGCCGGCGCGGTGGTCCGCGGCGTGGCCGCGGCGGCGGGTCCCGCCAGGGCGAGGCCGGCGAGCGCCGCGGTGACGGCGACGAGGAGACTCTTCTTGATAAGCACGTGCGCGGATCCTTCGTGGGTTGGGGGGGGTCCGGCCTGCCCATCTCTGGACGCGGGCCAGGGACGTTCCCAAGATTACGAAGGGAACACCGAAGACGGTAACTACCGCCGGGTAGTGGAAAGATCCCGTGGAAGAGCGGCCATATGGGAACTCCGCTCGCCTTTTCCCCTCTCCTGGGCTAGACAGGCTCCGAACCCACCCTGACCAGTGGGCACTTGGAGCACATCAGCACAGGGGGAAGCATCCATATGGCAGCACAACACCACGTACGCAGACGTGTCAGACTCGCGGGCGCCGCACTGACCGCGCTCGTCCTCGCGGGAACGGGAGCGGGGACGGCGACCCAGGCGATGGCCTCGCAGCAGACACCGCGGACACCGCAGACGCCGAAGTCACCCCGGACGTCGCACACACCCCCCGTACCCACCCTCACCTGGTCCGACTGCCAGGGCGGCTTCGAGTGCGCGAACGCCGACGTGCCGCTGGACTACCGGGAGCCGCGGGGCCGCACGATCACTCTCGCCGTGGTCCGCAAGAAGGCCGCGGACCAGACGAAGCGCAAGGGCACGCTCTTCATGCAGCCCGGCGGCCCCGGCAACTCCGGCGTGGACTTCGTCCGCAACAACCACTCGGACCTGCCGGCCGCGCTCCGCGACTCGTTCGACGTCTTCGGCTACGACGTACGCGGTGTCGGCCGCAGTTCGGCGCTCACCTGCTTCGACGACGCCCGCTACACCAAGGCCGTCACCGACGCCAAGGGCGTACCCACCGGCCCGGACGTGTTCGGCGCGGCCCTGCGCGAGGCGGCCGAGTTCAACCAGGCGTGCGTGGACAACGCGGGCGAGCTGCTGCCGTACATCGGCACGGAGTACGTCGCCCGCGACATCGACCTGCTGCGCCAGGCGCTCGGCGAGGAGCAACTCACCTACTACGGGCGGTCGTTCGGCTCGTACATCGGTACGGTCTACGCGGCGCTGTTCCCGAAGCGGGTGCGGGCCCTCGCGCTCGACGGGGCGTACGACCCGGTGCACTACGCCAACCGCCCGTACGCCTACGACCGGCCCCAGTACCTGGCGCTGGACGGCGCGATGAGCCGCTTCCTCGACTGGTGCGCCGCCGACCAGGCGACCTGCGGCTTCGGTGACGGCGACCCGCGCGCGGCGTTCGAGAAGCTGAAGAGCGACCTGGACGCCAATCCCGTACCGACCGCGAACGGCGGCCAGGCGAACGGCTACACCCTGGTCTACCGGCTGATGTTCAACATCAACGAGGGCAAGGTCATCTGGTCCTCGTTCGGCGCGGCCCTGCGCAAGGCGCAGCTGCGGGACAACACCTCGTTCCTGCTCCGGCCGCCGTCCCCGGCCAGCTTCGACTTCCTCGGCCCGAACGTGGCCGTCGAGTGCGTCGACCGGGACTACCCGAGCAGCATGCGCCTGCTGAAGCGGCACGTCACGGCCAACGCGAAGGCGGCGCCGCTGCTGGGCCCGGCCATGGCGTACGGTCCGCCGACCTACGACCACCAGCACGCCACCGCGTGCGTCCAGTGGCCCGGCAAGCAGGTCAGCCGCTACGACGGCTCCTACCGGGCCAGGGGCTCCGCGCCGATCCTGGTCCTCGGCACCACCGGCGACCCGGACACCCCCTACCAGGACGCGGTGGCGCTGACCCGGCGGCTCGACAACGCCTCGCTGGTGACGTTCGAGGCCGAGGGGCACACCGCGTTCGGCCGCAGCGCCTGCGCGACGGACGCGGTGATCGGCTACCTCGTCGACCTGACGGTCCCGGCCTCCGGCACCACCTGCGCGGACGAGACCCAGCCGCCGTCCTCCACCCCGAAGGTCGCCCCGCCCGGCACGACCCTCGGTGAACTCCGCAACGGCGTCAACGAGCGCGTCGACCGCATCGGCTCCGTGAGCTGACCGACCCCACGCGCTGACCCGCCCCGAGCCGGCCGGCTCGCTGAGCTGCTGATCAACCCTCCTCGGAAAAGAGATCGGGGATCCGGAACATCAGCTCCAGCGGGTCGGTCGGTGTTTCGTGGTGGGGGTCCGGGCCGGTCAGGGACTGCTCGGTCCAGATGCACTTGCCGGTGGCGGTGTAGCGGGTGCCCCAGCGCTGGGAGAGCGCGGTGATGAGCTGGAGGCCCCGGCCGCCCTCGTCGGTGTCGGTGGCCCGGCGTATCCGGGGCATCGTGAGGCTGCCGTCGAAGACCTCGCAGACCAGCTCGGAGCCGTGCAGCAGGCGCAGGCGGACGGGGCCCTTGGCGTGGCGTACGACGTTGCCGACGAGTTCGCTGGCGAGGAGTTCCGTGGTGGGCGCGAGGTCGTCCAGGCCCCAGGCGGCGAGCTGGTCGCGGACATGGCGGCGGGCCTGTCCTGCCGCCTTCGGGTCGTCGAGGAGCGACCAGGACGCCATCCGGTCCTCGGTGAGCGCGTGCAGACGGGCGACGAGGAACGCGGCGTCGTCGGCCGCCGGTTGCTCGGCGGGCAGCAGGCCCTCGGTGAGGGTGTCGCAGAGCCGCTCCAGGTCGGCGGCGGTGCCGTCGCTGTGGGCGGTGCGCAGCAGCCGGGCCAGGTCCGTCATGCCCTCGTCGATGGGCCGTTTCGCCGACTCGACCAGGCCGTCGGTGTAGAGCACGAGCAGGCTGCCCTCGGGCACCCGCAGCTCCACCGTCTCGAACGGCGGTCTCGCCGCGCCGAGCGGCGGGTCGGCGGTCGGTTCCGCGAAGTACACGGTGCCGTCGGGGTGCACCAGGGCGGGCGGCGGATGCCCGGCGCGGGCGAAGGAACAGATCTGGGTGGTGGAGTCGTACAGGGCGTACAGGCAGGTGGCGTACGAGTCCTCACCCATGCCGGCGACGAGGTCGTTGAGGTGGCTCATGATCTCGTCGGGGGGCAGTTCGAGGTCGGCGAGGGTGTGGACGGCCGTGCGCAGCCGGCCCATGGTGGCGGCCTCGGGCAGGCCGTGGCCCATGACGTCGCCGACGACGAGGGCGACCTGCCCGCTGGAGAGCGGGATGACGTCGTACCAGTCGCCGCCGACGTCCATGCCCTGCCCGGCGGGGAGGTAGCGGGCGGCGGCCTCGCAGGCGGCGAGCCGGGGCAGGTCCTGGGGGAGCAGGGCCCGCTGGAGTTCACGGGACCGGGTGTGTTCGAGGTCGTAGAGCCGGGCGCGTTCCAGAGACTGGGCGAGGAGGGCGCTGATCGTGGTGAGGAGGGTGCGCTCCTCGTCGGTGAGGCGGCGCGGCCGGTCGAAGGAGACGATGCACACCCCGAAGGTGTGGTCGGACGCCGTCAGCGGCAGGAACGCCCAGGACTGCTTCCCGGACGGGGCGAGCAGGTCGGCGTGCTGGGGCACGTGGGCGACGTACTCCTGCGCCGAGGAGATGAACACCGGGGTGCCGGAGTTGATCGCGTCCCAGGCTGGGCCGTACGGCTTTCTGGGGCGGTGGTCGAGGAGCTCGATGAACTCGTCCGAGTAGCCGACGGCGCCGACGTTGTGGAGCCGGCCGGCCTCGACGGTCTGGACGAGGAGGCCGGTGGCGGCGAACGGCGGCAGCACCCGGCGGGCGACCGCGTCGACCACGTCCCGCGAGGTGGTCGCCTTGGCGAGCGCGGCGGTCAACGCGGCTATGCGGCCGGCCCGTTCGGACGCCGCGCGTTCGGCGCCGCGGCGCTCCTCCGCCAGCCGCCGCCGCTCGGTGACGTCGGTGAGGTAGATGGTGCGGCCGTCGGGGCCCGGCACGAGCCGCAGGTGGAAGACGCGGCCGTCGTCCGGCATGCGCACATCGAACCCGGAGGGCTTCTCCTCGGCGGCGGCCAGCCGGCAGCGGAGCTCCAGGCAGGACGTCTCGCGCACCGAGGGCAGATCCCACAGCAGGCGCCCGAACAGCTCCTTCTCGGAGAGGCCCAGGGTCCGTTCGGCCTCCAGGTTGGCGAAGGTGATCCGCCAGTCGTCGTCCACGGCGAGGAAGCTGTCGCTCATGTGCCGCAGGGCCCGGCCGAGCGCGTCCCGGGCGGACCGCGACTCGTTGCTCTCCCACCCGACCCCGACCATCCGGTGGGGTTCGCCCCGCTCGTCGTAGGTGGCCCGGCCGCGCGCCCGCGTCCAGCCCCAGGTGCCGTCGAGGCGCAGTACGCGGTACTCCGCCTCGAAGACGGTGTGGTCGCGGATCGCCTGCTGGGCCGCCGCCAGGGTGGGGGCCAGGTCGTCGGGGTGGACGATCCGCATCCAGTTCTCTATCTGCCCGGTGAAGTCGGCCGGCCGCGTGCCGTACAACTCCAGCGCGGCCTCGTCCCAGAGCAGGTCGCCGGTGCGGATGTTCCAGTCCCAGGCGCCGACGCGGACCTCCTTGAGCGCCTGCCGCAGCTGCTCGGCGTTCGGCTCCGGGTGCGCGGGTCCGGTCGGGGGCGGTGCCTGGGCCATGCGGTCCTCGGCCCAGTCGACGAGTGCCCGCAGGAAGCCCCACTCCTCGCCGGTGGGCCGGCCCCGGTCGCCCGCGAGGAGGGTGAGCGCGCCGATCGTACGGTCGCCGCCGGACAGGGGGAGGGCGATCAGACCGGTGCCGGGCCAGGCGAGGGCCATGGATCCCAGCGGGGACCACAGTCCGCTGCCCCGGTGCAGGGCGCGGGCCGGGGGCAGCGGGCCCTCCTGGTCGATGATCTCCCAGGGGCGGGTGAGGGCGGGCGGGAGGCCGGTGACCGAGACCAGCCGCAGCGCGGACATGGGGCCCCTCAGGTGGATCATCCCGCCCAGCGCGCCGAGTTCCCCGACCGCGTGCTGGAGTGCCAGCCGGAAGACCTCGCTCTCCGCGACACCGGGGTCCACCGTGCTGAGCAGGGCCAGCCGTGCGTTCATACGCTCGACCCTAACGTTCCGCCCTCGCGTGAGGCAGTCCGCCACAGGAATTCCACAGTGACTCCCCCGCACCCAAGGACACACGTCAACAGTGCGTGTTTCATGGGCAGTTGACGATGGATCATGTTCGACGGACGGATGCCGGCGGACGGATCACGGCATCCCCGACCCATTCGAGGAGCGGCATGGACATCGGCGTATTCATCCCCATCGGCAACAACGGCTGGCTCATATCGAAGAGTTCACCGCAGTACCTGCCGAGCTTCGAACTGAACAAGGCGATCGTGCGGAAGGCCGAGGAGCACGGGCTCGACTTCGCGCTCTCCATGATCAAACTGAAGGGCTTCGGCGGCGAGACCGAGTTCTGGGACCACAACCTGGAGTCGTTCACGCTGATGGCGGGCCTGGCCGCCGTCACGGACCGCATCAGGCTGTACGCCTCGACGCCGATCCTCGCCCTCCCCCCGGCGATCGTCGCGCGCATGGCGGTCACCGTCGACTCGATCGCCCCCGGCCGCTTCGGCGTCAACATCGTCACCGGCTGGGCGCCCGGCGAGTACTCCCAGATGGGCCTGTGGCCCGGCGACGAGCACTTCGGCAACCGGTACGCCCGCGCCGCCGAGTACGTCACCGTGATGAAGGAGCTGTGGCGCGACGGCGTCAGCGACTTCAAGGGCGAGTTCTACGAGATGGACGACTGCGTGCTGTCCCCGCGCCCGGCGAACGGACACATCGACATCGTCGCGGCCGGCCAGAGCGGCACCGGGATGCGGTTCGCCGCCGAGCACGCCGACTTCAGCTTCATCCTGGGCAGCGGCGTCAACACGCCGCTCGCCCTCTCGGACTCCACGGCCACGCTCGTCGAGGCGGCGCAGCGGTCCGGCCGTGACGTCGGCGCCCTCTCCCTCTTCATGGTCATCGCCGACGAGACCGACGAGGCGGCCCAGGCCAAGTGGCGGGACTACCACGACAACGCGGACCACGCGGCGCTGGCGTACATGGCGGGCGAGTCGGCCACCGACACCACCGCCGACGAATCCTCGACCGCCCGCACCATCGTCCTCCCCGAGGGCGCGGTCAACTTCAACATGGGCACGCTGGTCGGCTCCTACGAGTCCGTCGCACGGATGCTCGACGAAGTCGCCGAGGTCGCCGGCACGAAAGGGATCATGCTGGTCTTCGACGACTTCCTCGACGGCATCGAGAACTTCGGCACACGCGTGCAGCCGTTGATGAGGTCGCGGGCGGGGCGGGCGCCCCAATAATGCACAAATAGGACAGTCAGCGTGACCAAGGTCCGCCGACCGTCGTTGGGCCGCTGCGACACGCCTCCGCGACACCGGCGTGTCGCGACCCCAGGATGTCCGGCCCGACCTCAGCAGGCGCCATGTTCAAGACGTTCAAGGCAGTCAAGACGTCGATCAGGACGTCGTTCAAGACCTTCGCCGAGCAGTACGCGAAGAACCAGCAGCTCAAACGGGAGCTGCTGGCCCAGCGCGGTGAGCAGGAGCGGCGCTGGCGGGAGGAGGACCGCACCGTCCTGCGGGCCGCCCTCGCCGCGAACCGGGTCGCCCTCGACCAGCACAACAGCACGCTCCGGCGCGCCGCCGGCGTCTCCTACCTCACCCTGCGCTGCCACGAGGACACCTGGACCTTCCTCGCCCGCACCGCGTTCGGCGTCTGGGAGCCCGGCTGGACCCAGAGCACCCGCGACCCGTACGACCGTGTCGGCCCCGGCGCGACGAAGGCGGCCCACTTCACCGCGGACCCCAACCTGCCGCCCGGCCGCATCACCAAGGCCGACGCGGGAATGCAGGACGTCCTGGTCTCCGGCCACAACCTCGTCCTGCTCCTCGACGCCCTCCGCGAGTCCACGGCCTCGGAGGCCACCGCCAACGGGGCCCGCTCCAAAACCCTCTACGACCGCCTCGCCGCCTTCACCGCCAAGCTCGACCCCACCGCACCCCCCGGCCGCACCACAGGCATCCTCTGCCGCATCGACGACAGCCTCCACACCCAGTACGTGACCCGGCCGCCGGGCGGCGGCGGGGCCACCAGGACCGGCCCCGACAACCCCACCGGCCCCGGCCGCCCCACAACAACCCCCCTCCTCCGCAAGGTCCCCTCCCCCACCACCCCGACCACCCGCCGCCGGCACCCGGAACGGACCGGCTCACCCGCCCAGTGAGTCGACGACGGAACACAGGCGCGGGGCCCCCCCCCCCGGGGGGGGGCCCGC
>NZ_JAEMUX010000105.1 GCF_016598475.1 Streptomyces adelaidensis | reverse complement strand
TTCGGATAAGTGGTTGACCTTCCCTCCGGTGGCGTCACACGACCCACTACTTCGTCAACGGCCGTGCCAAACGGGTGTGTTACTGGGCGGCCGAGGCGACCGACGGTCACTTCGTGCCCAACCACGAGGTGGACCGCATCCGTTGGCTGGACCCGGCCGGCGCCCGCGCGCGGCTCACCCAGCCGCGCGACCGGGAGCTGATCGACGAGTTCCTGGCCACCCTCCGCCACGCCTGACACCCCGACCGGACGCGCCCTCACGCCCCGGACGCACCCTCACGCCCCGGCAGCCCCGGTGATCCCGCCGGCCGTGTGCCCCTCCGCGTCCGCCCGGGCCAGGCTCCGGGCTCTTCGGGCCGGGCCGCGCCAGCCGCAGGCGCAGCGGGCCACGCAGAAGCGGCCTTGTTCGACGGTGGTCGTGAGGTGCTGCTGCCCGGGTGCAGGATCGTCCTGGTGCGCCACACCCGTCACGTTACCCAAGGCAAGTACCGCACCCATGATCGGCTCCCGTACGCGCGTTCACACCCGCACGCCCCCGGACAACCCCGCGTGACGACCTCCCCCACCCGTCGTTAAGGGGACGACAGGAGGACCCGGTTCGGACCGGCCAGGGGGTTGGCAGGCGATGGTGACGCGGCGGCACAGCAGAACGGGCGCGGCACTCGCCGCGGCGGGACTCATGGTCGGCACCACCGGCTGCGGGGGCGTCACCCCCGGCGACGACTCCCTCCCCTCCGATCCCGTCGAACTGCTCCACCGCGCCGCCCCCACCCTCATCCGCGCGGGCAGCTCCAAGGCCCGTACGGAGATGGAGATGGCCACCGGCGGCACCCGCGTGACCATCCACGGCGAGGGCGTCTACGACTACGGCAGACAGCTCGGCCGGCTCAAGGTGCTGCTGCCGCACGACCCCGGCGGTCTCAACGAGCACCGCCCGATCACCGAACTCCTCGCCCCCGGCGCCCTGTTCATGAAGAACCGCGGCGCGGGCGTGCCCTCCGACAAGTGGGTCCGCGTCGACACCGGCACCCTCTCCGACGGCAATCTGGTCACCGGCGGCGCCACCGACCCGTTCGCCGCCGCCGAGGTGCTGCGCGGGACGCGTACGGCGACGTATGTCGGTGAGACCGAGGTCGGCGGGACCACCGTCCGCCACTACCGCGGCACCGCCGACCTCACCGCCGCCTCCCGCGCCGCCTCCGAGGGCAACCGGGCACCCCTGCTCGCCGCGGCCAAGGGCTTCGCCACCGCCAGGGTCCCCTTCGACGTCTACCTCGACGACCAGGGCCGCATCCGCAAGGTCCGCCACCGCTTCAGCTTCGTCAACGGCCACCAGCGGGGCACGGTCGCCGTCGCCTCGACGACCCTGCTGTACGACTTCGGCGTCCCCGTCGCCGTACGGCTGCCGAGGTCCGAGGACATCTACGCCGGGAAGATCGCCGAAGAGTAGGGGAGCAGTGGAGCAGGGGAGAGGAAATGGTCCGTTGGTGCCATGCGCCGGCTGTGGACCGCTGCCTACCCTAGGAGTCGGTGACGGCGGGGAAGAGGTGATGCACGTGGCTCCGGCAGGCGGTACGGCGGTTCAGGACCATGTGGCCCTCGCCGAGATCGAGCTCTGCGGCGACCTCATCATCGCCGCCTCGACCACCGACGGCGACCGTCTCAGCCCCGCCCGCATCGACGAGGTCCTCCGCGTCCGCGAGGAACGCTCCCACGAGGGCTGACCGCCCCGCGGCACCCGCCCCCGCCGGTGGACGTACCGGTCGCCGGTCGCCGGACGCCGTACCCCTCACACCACTCGTACCCATCGCCGCACCGGCCGTCGCGGCACCCGGCCATCACCCCCCAGTGTCCGAAAACCGCCCCGACTCACTCCTCCCCAGCCATCAGGTCCGCAGCAGCCGGCCGATCGCCTTCGTCGCTTCCTCGACCTTCGCGTCGACCTCGGCCCCGCCCTTGACGGCCGCGTCGGCGACGCAGTGCCGCAGGTGTTCCTCCAGGAGTTGCAGCGCGAAGGACTGCAGGGCCTTGGTGGAGGCGGAGACCTGGGTGAGTATGTCGATGCAGTAGACGTCCTCGTCGACCATCCGCTGGAGCCCGCGGATCTGGCCCTCGATGCGCCGCAGACGCTTGAGATGCTCGTCCTTCTGCTGGTGGTACCCGTGGATTCCACGGTCATGGTCCGTCACGACGTCCGGCTTCACACCGTCTGTGGCGGAGAGCGCTTCCGCGTCGGCCCCTGTGGTCGTCATCGCGTCCCTCCAGACATATACCCCTACCGGGTATATCGTATCGAACTTTGGCGGGTATACGCCCTGCGAGCGGCCCCCCTGCCGAGCCATCTGCCTGATGGGCGACACTGGGGGACGGCCCATTAGCCGTGGCCGGATGATGCGCCTAGCATCAGCCTGACCGAAACCAATGCATACCGAGGACCCCACGTGCGCTTTCGTCTGACCCCCAGGGAGACGAGCTTCTATGACATGTTCGCCGCATCCGCGGACAACATCGTCACGGGCTCGAAACTCCTCATGGAACTGCTCGGGGCGGACACCGCCGGCCGGGCCGAGATCGCAGAGCGTATGCGGGCCGCGGAACACGCCGGTGACGACGCCACTCACGCGATCTTCCATCAGCTGAACTCCTCGTTCATCACGCCCTTCGACCGCGAGGACATCTACGCCCTCGCGTCCTCCCTCGACGACATCATGGACTTCATGGAGGAGGCCGTCGACCTCGTCGTCCTCTACAACGTCGAGGAGTTGCCGAAGGGCGTCGAGCAGCAGATCGAGGTCCTCGCCCGCGCGGCCGAACTGACGGCTGAGGCGATGCCCAGCCTCCGCACGATGAACAACCTCACCGAGTACTGGATCGAGGTGAACCGGCTGGAGAACCAGGCGGACCAGATCCACCGCAAGCTGCTCGCCATGCTCTTCAACGGCAAGTACGAGGCCATCGAGGTGCTGAAGCTCAAGCAGATCGTGGACGTGCTGGAGGAGGCCGCGGACGCGTTCGAGCACGTGGCGAACACGGTGGAGACCATCGCCGTCAAGGAGTCCTGACCTCTTCTATGGACACCTTGGCTCTGGTCGTGACCATCGCGGTCGCGCTCTTCTTCACGTACACGAACGGCTTCCACGACTCGGCGAACGCGATCGCGACCTCCGTCTCGACCCGCGCGCTGACGCCACGTGCCGCGCTGGCGATGGCGGCGGTGATGAACCTCGTCGGCGCCTTCCTCGGCAGCGGCGTCGCCAAGACGGTCAGCGAGGGCCTGATCTCCACGCCGGAGGGCTCCAAGGGGATGGGCATCCTCTTCGCGGCGCTGGTCGGCGCGATCACATGGAACCTCGTCACCTGGTACTTCGGCCTCCCGTCCTCCTCCTCCCACGCCCTGTTCGGCGGCATGGTGGGCGCGGCGCTCGCGGGCGGTACGACGGTCTACTGGTCCGGCGTCCTCGAAAAGGTCGTCATCCCGATGTTCGTGTCACCGGTGGTCGGCCTGGTCGTCGGCTATCTGGTGATGACAGCGATCATGTGGATCTTCCGCCGCGCCAACCCGCACAAGGCCAAGCGCGGTTTCCGTATCGCGCAGACCGTGTCGGCGGCCGGCATGGCCCTCGGTCACGGCCTCCAGGACGCCCAGAAGACGATGGGCATCGTCGTCATGGCCCTGGTCATCGCGGACGTCGAGGACTACGGCGACCCCATCCCGGTCTGGGTGAAGATCGTCTGCGCGGTGATGCTGTCCCTCGGCACCTACGCGGGCGGCTGGCGCATCATGCGCACCCTGGGCCGGAAGATCATCGAGCTCGACCCCCCGCAGGGCTTCGCCGCCGAGACCACCGGCGCGTCGATCATGTTCATCACGGCCTTCATCTTCAAGGCCCCCATCTCCACGACCCACATCATCACCTCGGCGATCATGGGCGTCGGCGCCACCAAGCGCGTGAACGCCGTCCGCTGGGGCGTCGCCAAGAACATCATCCTCGGCTGGTTCATCACGATGCCGGCAGCGGCCCTGGTCGCCGCGACCAGCTTCTGGATCGTGAACCTGGCGGTCCTGTAGCCCATCCGGTGACCTCCCGGCGGAGGCTCGACGACCCGTCGTCGAGACCCTGGGCCCGGGGCGATTTTTCCGGTGCCGCCGCCTGCCGGGGTACGCGTGTCGTGTCGCCGCGTGCCGCGGGCAGTAGCCCAGTGGCCGCGCGCTCCACCGTGTCCGCGTCCGCCGTCAGCTCGCCGACGACCAGGACCCGCAGCAGCGTGGTCTTCCCCGTGCCGTTCTCGCCCACGACGCCCATCACGGACCCGGGCGGCCCTCCAGCGAGGCGCCGCTCAGCCAGGCGATCCGGAAGAACCGCAGGTGCTGGTCGACGGTGAGCTGTGGCGGGCTTCCGCCCCCGCCAACGAGCCGGCTCCGCTCAGGTCATGACCGGCCCCGCGGCCGGGTGCAGCCGGAAGACCCGCAACGGTCGGCCCGCCCAGCCCGCGTAGTCGTCGTACACCGGCAGGACGGCCAGGATGCGCCGGCGTTCGGCTGCCGCCTCGGCGGCGGACAGCAGCCGGGCGGTGACCGGCTGCCGGCGTCCCCGCCAGGTCACGACGGCGTCAGGCCTGTGCAGCAGGTTGGTGCTCCAGGACGGGTGCCGGGGCAGGCCGAAGTTCGAGGCGACGACCAGCCAGTCGCCGTTGCGGTACCGGTACGCGCACACCGTGGTGGCACGCGGGAGTCCGCTGCGGTGTCCGGTGGTGGTGAGCACGACGGTCGGCAGGAACAGCCGGCTGGGCATCCATCTGCCCCCGGTGAGGCGGTGGACCACGCGGTCACAGGCGGGCAGCAGACGCGGGGCGAGCCGCCGGAACAACCGGGTGCGGCCCGCGCGGGCGATGAGCGGGTGGATGGGCCGGGCGTCACGGTTCCGCATGGCCGCCCCTCAGGCCTCGGGCCGGTGGGCGAAGCCCCGCTCGGCCGGCGCGGTGCCGGTCAGCGGCGCTGCCACGCTCCCACCGACCCCGACCCCGACCCCGGACCCGACCCCGACCCCGACCCCGACCCCGGACCCGACCACGGACCCGACCCCGGACCCGACCACGATCACGTTCGTCATGTCCCGCCGCTCCCCTGTCCAGGCCGCACGTGCCAGGGACAACGCGACGCGGCGGCGGGAGTCACCGGCGCGAAGAAGCACAAGAAGCACGAGAAGCCAGGACGTGGCGCGAGGCAGCACACCGTGGCACGGCGAAACGAAAGGCCCGCCCCCCGGGAGCCGGGGGGCGGGCCCTTGTTGACCTCACGGTGGCACCGCCATGCAGCACCGCAAGGAGTCGCGGGGGCTCAGCCGAAGCGGCCGGAGATGTAGTCCTCCGTGGCCTGGACGGACGGGTTGGAGAAGATCCGCGCCGTGTCGTCTATCTCGATGAGCTTGCCGGGCTGCCCGACGGCGGCCAGGTTGAAGAACGCCGTACGGTCGGAGACGCGCGCCGCCTGCTGCATGTTGTGCGTCACGATGACGATCGTGAAGCGCTCCTTCAGCTCACCGATGAGGTCCTCGATGGCGAGCGTCGAGATCGGGTCGAGCGCGGAGCACGGCTCGTCCATCAGCAGGACCTTCGGCTCGACCGCGATCGCGCGGGCGATGCACAGCCGCTGCTGCTGGCCGCCGGAGAGACCGGAGCCCGGCTTGTTCAGGCGGTCCTTGACCTCGTTCCAGAGGTTGGCGCCCTTGAGGGACTTCTCCACGACGTCGTCCAGCTCGGACTTCTTCTTGGTGCCGACCAGCTTCAGGCCCGCCGCCACGTTGTCGTAGATCGACATCGTGGGGAACGGGTTCGGGCGCTGGAAGACCATGCCGACCTCGCGCCGCACGGACACCGGGTCGACACCGGGGCCGTACAGGTCCTCGTCGTCGAGCATGACCTTGCCCTCGACGCGGCCGCCCGATGTCACCTCGTGCATCCGGTTCAGGGTGCGCAGGAACGTGGACTTGCCGCAGCCGGAGGGCCCGATGAAGGCCGTCACGGTACGGGGCTCGACGGTCATCGAGATGTCCTCGATGGCCCGGAAGGAGCTGTAGTAGGCGTTGAGGCCGCTGACGTCGATTCGCTTGGCCATGGAGATCACTGCTTCTTTCGCGAGGAATTCGCGCGGAATTCGGGGGAATCTGGTCGCTGTGTGGCCGCGTCAGCGACCGGACTTCGGGGCCTTCCAGTGGGCGATGCCGCGGGCCGCCAGGTTCAGGATCATGATGAAGGCGATGAGCGTCAGTGAGGCCGCCCAGGCACGGTCGTACGCCGCTCCGGAGCCGCCGCTCTGCTGGAACTGCAGATAGATGTACATCGGCAGCGACGCCTGAGGGTCGGCGAAGGGGTTCGCGTTGATGTAGTTCGAACCCCACACCAGCAGCAGGACCGGGGCGGTCTCACCGGCGATACGGGCGACCGCGAGCATCACACCTGTCGTGATACCCCCGATCGCGGTCGGCAGCACCACCTTCAGGATGGTGCGCCACTTCGGCACACCCAGCGCCAGCGACGCCTCGCGCAGCTCGTTCGGGACGAGCTTGAGCATCTCCTCGGTGGAGCGGACCACGACCGGCAGCATCAGGATGGTCAGGGCCATGGCGCCGGCGAAGCCGGAGGGGCCCATCCCGAGGACCAGGATCCAGGTGCTGAGGACGAACAGGCCCGCGACGATCGACGGGATGCCCGTCATGACGTCGACGAAGAAGGTGACGGCCTTGGCGAGGTTGCCGCGGCCGTACTCGACCAGATAGATCGCGGTCAGCACACCGACCGGCACGGAGATCGCGGCGGCGAGGCCGACCTGCTCCAGGGTGCCGAGGATGGCGTGGTAGATACCGCCGCCCGGCTCGGAGGTGGCGACCACGCCCATCGAGTGGCTGAGGAAGTAGCCGTCGAGGACCTTCACACCGCGCTTGACCGTCTCGTAGACGAGAGAGGCCAGCGGGATGACGGCGAAGAGGAACGCGACCCAGACGAGGCTGGTGGCCACCCGGTCCTTGGCCTGCCGCTTGCCCTCGACCCGCGCGGCGATACCGAACGTGCCGACGATGAAGAGGAGCCCGGCGATCAGGGCCCACTGGATGGAGCTGTCGAGGCCGGCCACCGTGCTGATGCCGAGGCCGAGGGCGACCGAGCCGGCGGCGACCGCCCAGCCGAACCACTTCGGCAGGGAAGCGGCGCGCAGCGTGCTCGGGCGCTTTTGGGAGAGGGTTGCGTTGCTCATGCGTTGGCCCCCGAGAACTCCTTGCGGCGGGCGATGATCAGGCGCGCCGCGCCGTTGACCAGCAGGGTGATGACGAACAGGACCAGACCGGAGGCGATGAGGGCGTCCCGGCCGATCTCGGTGGCCTCACTGAACTTGCTGGCGATGTTCTGGGCGAAGGTACCGCCGCCCGGGTCGAGCAGACTGAGGTTGATCTCGAAGCTGGACGACAGGACCATCGCCACGGCCATCGTCTCGCCGAGCGCGCGGCCGAGGCCGAGCATCGAGGCGGAGATGACACCGGAGCGCCCGAACGGCAGGACGGCCATCCGGATGACTTCCCAGCGGGTGGCGCCGAGGGCCAGCGCGGCCTCCTCGTGCATCTGCGGGACCTGGCGGAAGACCTCGCGGCTCACGTTGGTGATGATCGGCAGGATCATGATCGCGAGCAGGATGCCGACGGTGAGCATCGAACGGGGGGCGCCGCCCTGCCATTCGAAGATGCCGGTCCAGCCGAGGTAGTCGTTCAGCCAGCCGTAGAGCCCGTCGAGCTGCGGTACGAGGACCAGGGCGCCCCAGAGGCCGTAGACGATGGACGGTACGGCGGCGAGCAGGTCGACCACGTACGCGATGGTGCCGCCCAGCTTGCGCGGGGCGTAGTGCGTGATGAAGAGGGCGATACCGACCGCGACCGGGACCGCGATGGCCATCGCGATGACCGACGAGACGATGGTGCCGAAGGCCAGGACCGCGATGCCGAAGACCGGCGGGTTCCCGGTGGGGTTCCACTCGAAGGTGGTGAAGAAGTTGCCCTCGTCCTCACCGATCGCGAGCACGGCCCGGTAGCTGAGGAACACGGCGATGGCCGCCATGAGCACCAGCAGGAAGATGCCGGACCCGCGGGACAGGCCGAGGAAGACCCGGTCGCCGATGCGCGTGGCGCCGCGGGCGGCGCGCTGCGGCTCGGCGTCGGAAGACGGTGGGGTGGGGGGAACTTTTGTAGATATGTCCATCAGGTTCTCCGGTCTGCGGAGCCGTCGTCGTGCGGGCGGCGGCTCGGGGCGGAGCCACCCGAGGGTGGTGGGAGGCTCCTGGCGGCGGTGCACCGGACGATGCGGCCCGGCCCCGATGGGGGCCAGGCCGCACTCAGATCAGCTCAGTTCCGAGATGGTCGTACGGACCTTGGCGATGATCTCCTCGGGCATCGGGGCGTACCCGGCCTCGGAGAGCAGCGCCTGGCCGTCCTCGGACGCGATGTAGGTGAGGAAGGACTTGGTGGCGGTCAGGGTGTCCGCCTTGTTGCCCTTGTCGCAGACGATCTCGTACGTGACCAGGGTGATCGGGTAGGCGCCCTCGGCGGTCGGCGTGTAGTTCAGCTTCAGCGCGAGGTCCTTGCCGGTGCCCACGACCTGGGCCTCGGAGATGGCCTTGGTGGCGTTCTCGACGGTCGCCTCGACCGGGGCGGCGGCACCGGTCTTGACGTCGACCGTGCTGATGCCGTCCTTGGCGTAGGAGAGCTCCATGTAGGAGATCGCGCCCTCGGTCTCCTTCACGCCCTGCGCGACACCGGAGGAGCCCTGCGCGGACTGGCCGCCCTTGGCCTCCCACGCCTTGCCGCCCTCGTACTTCCAGCTGTCGGGGGCCGCGGCGATCAGGTACTTGGTGAAGTTGTCCGTGGTGCCGGACTCGTCCGAGCGGTGGAAGGCCTGGATCTTGAGGTCGGGCAGCTTCGCGTCGGGGTTCAGCGCCGCGATGGCCTTGTCGTTCCAGTTCGTGATCTTGCTGTCGAAGATCAGCGCGAGGGTCTTGGCGTCCAGGATCAGGTTGTCGACACCCGGCACGTTGTAACCGACGGCGATCGGACCGCCGACCATCGGCAGGTCGATGCCCTGACCGCCGGAGCAGATCTCCTTGGAGGCCGTGACCTCTTCGGGCTTCAGCGCCGAGTCGGAGCCCGCGAAGGCGACCTGGCCCTGGGTGAACGCGGTGATGCCCGCGCCCGAGCCGCTGCCCTTGTAGTTGATCACGACGTCCCTGCAGGTGCTCTGGTACTGCTTCACCCAGGCGTCGATCGCGTTCTTCTGCGCGGAGGAGCCGTCGGCCAGCAGCTGACCCTTGGCGTCGCCGCAGTCGATGTTGCTGTTGGCGGTCGCCGTGCTGTCGCCGTTGCTCGTGGTGCCGGTGTCGTCGGACCCGCACGCCGTGAGGGTCAGGGCGCCGGTGACGGCGACAGCACCGAGAGAAAGGGCGCGCAGCCGGTTCTTGCGCTGAAGCTTCACTTTCGGGAGTTCCTTCCAGGAGCCGCCGTCGAGGTGGCGGCGTGCGAAGTCGTCGTACCAGTCTTCGGACCTGCCTGGCGGATGCCTCTGGTCCCTCGGACTGCTGTCGTCACGGGCTGCGCGGCCGCGTTTCGGCCCACACCCCGCACCGGGTAAGGCCGAAATTAGGCAGATCAGGTGAAGCCGCCAAAGGGCATAAGTGAACGGCGAGTGAACCCCTGCCGACAGTGCGGTGAGGTCACGGAATGCTCACGGGGAGAACACGTGAGCATTCCAAAGCCCCGACCCACCACCGACCACCTCACCCGGCTCAACCTACCCAGGCGTGTCCCGGGGCCGGGGGTGGTGCCGGGGACGGTTCGTCCGTTCGGCGGTACGGCGCCCCCAGCACCGGGGGCGCCCCGAGGGGCGCGCGGAACGGGGAACCCCCACCCGACGGGAACCCCCGCCGCACCATCCCCGTCTCGTTCCACGACAACCCGCGGCGCACCGGGAGGCGCACATGGAACGGCGTACGTTCATCGGCGGCGGCACAGCCGCACTGGCCACCCTGGCGGCCTCCGCCTGCACGAACAGCACAACGGGCGGCGCCGACACCACCACCCGCGCCACGGACTCCGCCCTCCGCACAGCCACCGGCACGGGCACGGGCACGGGCACCGCGAGCAGGACCGCCGCCGCCAACTGGTCCGCCCTGGCCCGCGACCTCGACGGCCCCCTCGTCCGCCCCGGCGACAAGGCCTGGTCGACGGCGCGCCAGCTCTACAACACCCGCTTCGACGGCCTCAAGCCGACCGCCGTCGCCTACGTCGCCCACCCCGACGACATCCGTACGACGCTCGCCTACGCGAAGTCCCACGACCTCAAGGTCTCGATCCGCAACGGCGGCCACTCCTACGCCGGCTGGTCCTCCGGCAACGGCCGCCTCGTCATCGACGTCTCGAAGCTGAACAAGATCCGCGCCTCCGGGAACGAGGCGGTCGTGGGCGCCGGCGCCAAGCTCATCGACGTCTACCGCGCGCTGGCCGCGAAGGGCGTGACCATCCCCGCCGGCTCCTGCCCCACCGTCGGCGTCTCCGGCCTCACCCTCGGCGGCGGCCACGGTGTGGCGTCCCGCGCGTACGGCCTGACCTGCGACAGCCTCACCCAGGCCACCCTGCTCACCGCGGACGGCAAGCAGCTGATCGCGAACGCCACGACCAACAAGGACCTCTTCTGGGCCCTACGAGGCGCCGGCAACGGCAACTTCGGCGTGGTCACCGAGCTCCGCTTCAAGACCCACGCGGCCCCGCAGGGCGTCACCGCCTACCTCACCTGGCCGTGGTCCAAGGCCGCCGCCGTACTGAAGGCCTGGCAGGAGTGGGGCCCGACGCAGCCCGACGAGATCTGGTCGTCCTGCCACATCCAGAGCGGAAGCACCCCGTCCGTCTCCGTCGCCGCCTTCTCCCTGGGCACGTACGGCGAACTGGAGAACGCCCTCGACCGCCTCGCCGACCGCGTGGGCACCCCCGCCAGCGGCGTCTCCCTCAGGCGCCGCTCGTACGAGGACGCCATGGAGGGCTACGCGGGCTGCTCCTCGTACTCGACGGACGACCGGTGCCACCTGCCCGGCTCGACGCCGGGCCGCTCACCCAAGGGCGCGCTGGGGCGCGAGACGTACGCGGCCCGCTCGGACTTCTTCGACCGCTCGATCTCCTCGGCGGGCATACAGACCCTCCTGACCCAGATCACGGGCGTACGGGGCGGCGCCGGCAGCATCCAGCTCACGGCCCTCGGCGGCCAGGTGAACCGCGTCTCCCCCACGGCCACGGCCTTCGTCCACCGCCGCTCCCGGATGCTCGCCCAGTACCTCGTCTCCTGGAAGCCCGGCACCTCCGGCACGACCGCCCGGTCCTGGCTCGACAAGGCCCACAAGTCCATGTCCCGCCACGCCTCCGGCGCCGCCTACCAGAACTACACCGACCCCACCCTCACCGACTGGAAAAAGGCGTACTACGGCGACGCCACAACCCGCCTGACAACCCTGAAGAAGAAGTACGACCCGAAGCGATTCTTCACCTTCCCGCAGGCCCTGTGAGAAAGGGCCGCAGTCGCGCCCCTTAAGGGGCGCGGGGAACGGCGCGACAAGCCCCCACCGGACGGTCAGCCGAAAATCGGGGGGGTAGAAGGGGCGCAGCCCTTGGGGGGTGGGACGGGTAGGAGCAGCGGGGGCGAACCCCCTCAGGCAGCCAGATCCCGCTCTCCCGCCCCCTCCGAAGCCGCCGCGGACTCAACCCGAGCCCCCGGAATCACCGCACGCCCCCCATCGCGCCCCCGAGCCCGCACAACCCACCCCACCCGAGGCGACCGCTCAACCGCCTTCATCAGCGGCGTAAGAAGAGCCATGGCCAACGGCGAAAGCAACAACGCGACAGCCGTCCCCAACGCGAACCCACCGATCACATCGGTCGGATAGTGCACACCCATGTAAACCCGGATGAACCCCCCGAGCAGCCCGACCACCAGCCCGGCCACCCCGAACTTCCGGTTGGCCACGAACAGCCCGACCGCCATGGCCATGACCAGCGTCGCGTGATCACTCACGAACGAGTAGTCGGTCTTGCCGGAGACCAGCACCTCCAGCCCCTCATGATCGAGAAAGGGCCGGGGCCGCTCGACGAACCCACGTATCGGCACGTTGATCAGTACGGCGACGCCTGCGGCCAGCGGCGCCCACACCAGCGCGGCCACGGACGAGGCCGCGTCCTCCCCGCCCCGCTTCCGCACGCCCCACCAGCACCCCAGGATCAGCAGCACCATGACGAAGAGGAGCCCGTACTCGCCCACGAACTCCATGACCCGGTCGAACCAGGCCGGCGCGTCCTTGGCGAGGCCGTTGATGTCATAGAGCAGCTCGACGTCGGGATTCGATCCGGATTCAGCGGCAATTGCGGCATGCGCGGCGAGTCCAGCCATCGTGCTGCGGCCCTTTCGTCATCGTTCCCGCGACCGCACCGTACGTGCGCCGCGCTTTGCCACCCCCGTGGTGTACGTAGTGCTTCCGCATTCGCGTCGACGTGCTACGTCAAATAGGAACGCACACTCTCCTTCAATGCGTTCCACCCTCCACTGAATGATCACTCAGACGTTATCGAAGAGAGACACGTCTCCGCAGCTCAGGGCCGGGGTTTACGGAAAATCACACCCCCGTCGGACACCTGTCAGACGGTCGTGGGCAACGCTTTCGCGCCATCTTCGGTGACCCGGGTGGCACCGAAGTAGTCGGGTGTATCAATCGGATCAAACCGGATGACTGCCCCGGTCCGCGGCGCGTCGATCATGTATCCGCCCCCCACATAAATACCGACGTGCCGAATGGCACGGGAGTTGGTGAGGTCGTCAGAGAAGAAGACGAGATCCCCTGGCAGCAGTTCGTCCCGCGACGGATGCGGCCCGGCGTTGTACTGATCGTTCGCGACCCGCGGCAGCGTGATCCCCACACTCTCGTACGCCGCCTTCGTCAGCCCCGAGCAGTCGAAGCGTCCACCCTGCTCAGGGGTGCCGTTGCCGCCCCAGAGATAGAGCGTCCCGAGCTTCTTCTGCGCGTACGAGATGGCCCCGGCCGCCTGCTCGCTCGGATCGACCCGGGTCGTAGGCGCGGCGAAACTCTCCGACAGCGTGGTGATCGTCTTGACGTAGTTCTGGGTCTCCTTGTACGGCGGGACGCCCCCGTACTTGATGACGGCGTACGCCCCCGCGTTGTAGGAAGCGAGCATGTTCGCCGTCGGATCGCCGGGTACGTCCTCGACGTACGACGCGAGCTCGCAGTCGTACGACGCGGCCGATGGAATCGCGTCATTCGGGTCCCAGACGTCACGGTCACCGTCACCGTCACCGTCGAGCCCGTGCGTCGCCCAGGTCCCCGGAATGAACTGCGCGATCCCCTGCGCGGCGGCGGGGCTCTGCGCCTTCGGGTTGAACCCGCTCTCCTGGTACAGCTGTGCGGCCAGCAGCGCCGGATTGATGGCGCCGCACAGATTGCCCCATTTCTGTACGAGCGTCTGATACGCGGCGGGTACGGCACCCTTGGCCAGCCCGACAGACTTCCCGCCGACCCCGTTGGCGAGGTTCCCAGCCACCATGTACACGCCCACGACCAGCAGCATCACGAAGCTGAGCCCGGCGCCGAGCGCGGCGATCGCCACGATCCATGCCTTACGCACCGTCAACCGCCCCTCACCGCGCGCCAGTCCGCCGACGGCAAGTGTAAAGGCGAGGGGTCCCATTAGGAATGATCACCCGACGGCTCCGCAGTCGACCCACAGCAGCTTTCCGCCCAGATAGACCCCCGACTCGACCATCGCGGAAACCCCCCACCCCTCGGAACACCCCCGCACCAGCCGCAGCCCCCGCCCGCGCTCGGCGTCGTCCTCGACGGGCAGCTCCTTCTCGATCCCAGCGGGCAACCGCCGGTCCCGGTCCCACACCCCGACCTTCAACCGCCCGTCGACGAGGAACACCCGCAGGGCGTACTCCTGAGAGGTGTGCAGATGCGCGTTGGTGAGCAGTTCGGTGGCCAACAGCTGGGCGGTGGGGATGAGTTCGGAGAGCCCGTGGGCGGCGAGTACGGCACGGATGGTGGCACGACCGACGCCGGGGGACCGGGGATCACGGGGAAGGCGAAGGGTGTAGTTCCAGGACGGGGATACGGTGGCCATGGAAGTCTCCGATTACTGAGGGGAGTTGAATGGATACGGCTCCTGAGCACTAAGATAGCGGCGTTGAGTAAACATGTTCACCAGACTCCAAGGATTCCATTTACTTCCACCCGTGTGGGTGACCAGCCACAGCAAGGAGGCGGCAAACCCGTGAGGATCAACCCGACGGGCAGACAACTCCGCTTCGGCTCAGCTCTGCGCAAACTCCGTGAGCACGCGGGCCTGAGCGCCACGGAAGCCGGTCAACTCCTGGGCATCAGGCAGACGCAGGTCAGCAACATGGAGGCTGGACGAGTTGGGGTCGGCCCCGAGCGGTTGCGCACGATCGCCTCCCACTACGACTGCGCGGACAAGACCCTCGTCGAGGCCCTCGCATCCATGTTCTCGGACCGAAAGCGGGGCTGGTGGGAGGAGTACCGCCGACTGCTCCCAAATCCGCTCCTCGACCTGGCCGAACTGGAGCACCACGCCCAGTCGTTGCGCGCCGCCACCACGGCCCGCGTCCCAGGCCTGCTCCAGACCCGGGAGTACGCACTCGAAATCTTCCGCCAAGCGGTCAACGAACTCCCGCCGCCCGACATCGAGCATCGGCTCTCGTTCCGCATCAAGCGGCAGGCGATCCTCTACCGCGAAGGGAACCCGACCCCGTACGAAGCGGTCATCCACGAGGCAGCGCTCCGCATGAAGGTCGGCGGGCCCACGATCGCCCGACAGCAGTTGCAGCATCTGCTCGACATGAGCGAACGGGACCACATCACCCTGCGCGCCATCACCTTCGACGTCGGCGCCTACCCGGGGTCGGGGCAGTCGATCTACTACGCCCTCGGCCCCGTACAACAGCTGGACACCGTTCACCTCGACCAGTCCCACGGCCTCGTGTTCCTCGACGCCGAGGCCCAGTTGCTCAAGTACCGGACGCTCTTTGAACGGATCGAGGCCGTGGCCCTCGGCCCCGAGAAAACCCAGGATCTCATCCACAACGTGATGCGAGAGCTGTGAGGGAGCACCCATGAACCAGCACTGGCAGAAGTCGTCCTACTGCTCCGAAGGCGACTCATGCGTCCACATAACCAACGGCCCCACCACCATCCGCCTAACCGAATCCGCCGACCCCTCCCAAGCCGTACTCAACGCCACCCCCACCGCCTTCGGCGCCCTCATCGACGTACTCAAAGAGGAGAACTCACCCCGTGTCTGACATCCCCTCCGACCTCGACTGGATCCGCGCCGCCCCCGACGACGCGACCGGCCCCGGCCCCTGGATCGAACTGGCCTTCGGAGAAGGCAACGGCGCGGACGACCCCGAGGCCCCCGTCTACATCCGCGAGACGAGCGACCCGGACAACGTCGTCACGACGAACCGCCGCAAGTGGGACGCCTTCGTACTGGGCGTACAGGCAGGGGAGTTCGACCACTTCGTGGAGGGAGTGGAGGGCTTCGAGCCGACGGTGAGGCAGCCGGATGCCTGACGTGGAGTGGGTGGACGCACGGGAGCGGCTGCCGAGGAGCGGCATGCCGGTGGCGGCGGCGACGGCGGGCCGCTACCCGCCCGACGACAGCGCGGCGGAGCCCGACGGCGAGGACTTCTGGCTGGTGCTGCCGACGTACTTCACCGCGCGGCACATCGGTGAGGACGGGACGGAGTACCGCGACTGCTTCGTCGACTCCGACGAGGTCGTACGCCTGCCCCACGGCTGCGGCCGCCCCTGCGCCGAACCCGTCACCCACTGGGCGGAACTGCCCACCCTGCCGGGCATGACCGTACACACCGTGCTGGGCGAGGACGCGCGGACCGCGCTGCGGGACGCGCTCGGCTAGTCCGAGGACCAGGGGGCGCGCGGGGCGCGTACACGGGAGAGGGTCAGCTTTCTCCGCTCCCGGTCGACCTCCAGGACCACGACCGTGAGCTCGTCGCCGACCTCGACGCCCTCGACGGCCCCCTCGGGAGCCTTGACCAGCCCCTCGATCCCGTCGGCGACCTCGACGAAGACGCCGAACGGGACCACCTTGGTGACCCGCCCGCGCAGGCTCCGCCCAGCCTCGACCGCGTCGGCGAAACCCTGGAACGGATCCGGCTCCCTCGCCCGCAACGACAGCCGCGCTTCTCCGTTCCAGGTGTCGAACTGCAGGAACTCGCAGGTCACGCGCTGCCCGACCCGGGCGACGTCCGAGACCGCGTCGATGTGACGCCAGGAAAGCTCGGGCACGGTGATGAACCCGACGCCGGGAAAGACAGGATGCTCCGGCCCGTCGTCCAGCGCCACGAACACCCCGAAGCTCTCGATCGACGCGACGGTGCCGGACAGAACCTCGCCGAGCCGGAGCCCCTTCAGGAACGCCCAGAGTTCCGGCTGCTCGGTGGCGGCCAGAGACATACACACCTGCCCCGCGTCCGGATCGACGGCCGTCACCTCGACGGCCGTCACCTCGGCGGTGATCCGCCGGCCGACCTCCACGGCCGAGGCCGACCGCCGCCCCCACGGCATGTCCAGCGACCCGATCGAACCGAGCGGACGTGCCGGAAAGCCGTCCAGGACGACCACCGCACCACGCGAGCGCGTCACCTCCGCGACGACCCCGCCGCAGACGTCGCCGACACGTATCCCGGCCAGAAACGCCCGGACGGCGCCGTCCTGATCACGCACCCTCTTCGGACCCGGTTTCCTCTCCGGCCCCCGTGTACGCCGCGATCGTCCGGTCCGCGGCGGCCCGCGCGGCACCGGGCTCGTCCCCGTCCGCGACGGCGGCCTCGTACCACCCTTCCCCGCTGAGCGTCGCGAAGCGCCGCCCCTCCTCCGACCCCGCCCAGACCATGCCCGCCTGCGTATCGACGGCGGCACCGGTGGAGAGGTGGAGCGCGAGCCCGATGAGCCCCATGTCCCAGCCGATCCCGACCGCCCCGGGCCCGTACTCGGCCCAGCGCTCGTCGTCGACATGGGCGATGTGATCGAGCTCGAACCGCGCGCGCCCCTCGCCCTCGGCGCTGACCCGCAACTCGATCCAGCTCACCTCACCGCCGTACTCCCAGGTCGCGGTGAACCCCTTGGGCGGATCACAACGCTCGACGGTTCCGCCGGCGTTGCCCTCCAGCTGGAACCGCCCACCGAGCCGAAGCTCCCCGGAGACCGGCAGGAACCAGCGCGGAATGCGCTCCGGATTCGTACAGGCGTCCCAGACATCCTCGACCGTCGAGTCATACACCTGACTCACGGTCACCACCCGGGCCTCCCCGGCCTTGAACTCCCGCGTCCCGACCCGCCTCCGCACGGCACTGATCTGCTGGTCCACGTCGATCATGATGCTTCTCCTGTCGCTACGAATGCCGCGAGGCATGTCACTGGGAATGTCACTTGGAATGTCGCTGGGAAGGTGACTAGGGATGCCGCTAGGGGTTCCGCCCCTCCTCCGCCTCACGAAGCCGCGCTTCCTCCGCCTCGCGCAACCTCCGCTCCCGCTTCCCCCGGGCCAGCTCCGTGGCCAGCGCGTCGAGATGCGGGGTCCAGAATCGGCGGAAACGGTCCAGCCAGGCATCGATGTCCCGCAAGGGCTCCGAGTTCACCGCGTACAGCCGCCGGGCACCCTCCGGCCGTACCGTCGCGAAGCCGTTCTCGCGCAGCACCTTCAGATGCTGTGAGACCCCCGGCTGCGATATCCCGAACTCACCCCGGATGACCTCCGAGACCTCCCCGGCGGTCATCTCCCCATCGACAAGCAGCTCAAGAATCCGCCGCCGAACGGGATCACCGAGCACATCGAACGCGTGCATGGCACTCAACGTATCACCACTCACTTATATAAGCCACGACTGAATACCTCTCCGGGCGGCCACGACAGCACCAGGACCTAGGCTGACAGGAAGATCACGTACGCGCAGAGCGGCAGAGCGGCAGAGCAGGGGAGCGGGACAGTGCGCATCCAACGCCATCAGGTCGGCGAGGCGGCGATCTCGGCGATTCGCGAGGACTTCCACAACCGGATAGCCGGGGAGGTCCGGTCCATGTCGAAGGCCGGCGCGATGACGGCCCACGAGTGGTGGTGGATCTCGGAGCAACTCGTGGAGTACCTGGCCGCGCTCTCCGTCCAGACCCCCGACCTGCGCACCCCGGAGGCCAAGGCAGTCCTCGACGACGCCACCGAGGCCGCCGCCGGCGCGGTCGCGTACACCGCGTACCACCCGCACAACCGCTTCCGGGTGTTCCTCCCCTACGTGAACTTCGGCCAGGACCACGAGCCCGATCCGGACGCGGGGAACCCCGAACCGTCCCCCATCACCCCCCACCACTGGCTCGACGCCTTCTGCCTCGCCATCCTCTCCGACAAGGCACAGCGGCACGGCGAGGCCTTCCACTTCGCCCGCGAGGCGCCCCAGGAGGGCGACGCGGGACGCCCGTCGGTCGAACTGATCAACGGCTTCATGGCATACGTCATCGGCGACACCGGAGAGACTGGAGAGAGCCGAGACGACGACGCGAGCCACCCGCCCTCACGGGCCGACATCCTCGCCGCCCTCGACGCCGCGTTCACCCGTGTCCGGACCCTGGAACAGAGGACCGGCGGCGGCCAGGGCCTCCTCGACCACCCGCACACCACCGGCCTCCACGCCCTGCGCGCCCTGACCACCGGCGACCGGGCCGCGTTCCGCACACACGTGGCCGAACTGCTCCTGCCCTACAGCGTCCTCTCCGGCCCGGGCACCCGCCCCGGCACCCTGCTCCCGCTCCTCCCCCTCGCCCTGACGGCCCTCGCCCACCGCAAGGAGGGCTGGCAGCCGCCCATAGACACCGACTACCTCCCCTACGCCCTGGTCACCGGCTTCGAGACCCCCGGCCCACGGGTGAAGGAGTACGGCCGCGACCGACGCGCGGACGCGGTCGCCGAACTGGCCGCGGGGCCGGTGGTGGTGGAGCGTCCGGACAATCCGCAGCCGATGGACCCGCGCAGCGAGGCCGACTTCGAGGCGTACACGAGGGAGGACATGACGCCGATCACGGGAAAGCCCCTGTCCGCGGCACGGCTGGCACAGGGCATCACCTACCAGCGCATCCTCTTCGCCGCCCGCGCCACGCTCTCCGCCGACGCCACGGACCAGCAACTCGGGAACCTCCACCTCGCCGCCGAGATGGGCGCCGCCCTCTTCCGCACCACGCTCACCGAGCCCGGCACGGACGTCGAGGTGACGATCGAGGGGAAGCGGCTCACCTACCCGGCGTACCACGGGGACCAGGCCGGACCCGGCACCTGGCACCTCGCCACCAACCTGGCCCTGATCACCGGTGTCCGCGAGCACCTCGCCCCACTCGTCCTCGCCGGCCCCGCCCGCGTCCGGGGAGACGGCTCCGCCTACGGCTCGTACCGCGAGGCCCTGCTCGCCTACCTCCGGGGCGAAGACCCCGAGACCATCACGGACCGGGCCCTGCGGGACAGCGAGAAGGCCAAGAACTGGGGCTTCTTCCCACCCCCCGCCGTCCTCCTCTCCCAACTCGTCGAGGGAGACGAGGAAAGCTTCAACCTGGCCCTCCTGGACGCCCTCGAAGCCCACCGCGACCACCACCGGATCGCCGACCGCGCCGACACCTCCGACGCCGCCCTCGACCTGGACGTCCTGGCCCTGACCTGCCACGCCCACCGCCGAGGCTGGAAGACCCACATCACCTCCCCCTACCTCCCACCCCGCCTCCTCCAGGCAGCCAAGCCCTTCTGACGACCCACCCCCGACAGCACTCAGGCCTACCCGCCTCGCCGCGCCCGTCTCAGGTCGGGAACTCCCCCAACCAGCCGCGCTTGAGCAGATGTTCGGGCAGGTACTCCGACTCGACGTCGATGCAAATCCCGCCGCCGTGGGCGAGGCAGGCCATGGCGAGAGGTCCGAGAGCCAGGAACCCCTCGGTCCGGATGCCTGACGTGGAGTGGGTGGACGCACGGGAGCGGCTGCCGAGGAGCGGCATGCCGGTGGCGGCGGCGACGGCGGGCCGCTACCCGCCCGACGACAGCGCGGCGGAGCCCGACGGCGAGGACTTCTGGCTGGTGCTGCCGACGTACTTCACCGCGCGGCACATCGGTGAGGACGGGACCGAGTACCGCGACTGCTTCGTCGACTCCGACGAGGTCGTACGCCTGCCCCACGGCTGCGGCCGCCCCTGCGCCGAACCCGTCACCCACTGGGCGGAACTGCCCACCCTGCCGGGCATGACCGTACACACGGTGCTGGGTGAGGACGCGCGGACCGCGCTGCGGAACGTGCTCGGCTAATCCGAGGATCGAGGGGCGTGCGCGGAGCGCGCACACGGGAGAGGGCCGGCCTGCGCCGCACCCGGTCGACTTCCGTGACCACGACCGTGATCTCGTCGCCGACCTCGCCGACCTCGATGACCCCGACGACCCCGACGACCCCGACGACCCCGACCGGCGTCTCCACAGGCTCCGCCGTGAGTTCGCTGAGGTGGACGAGCGCTCGATCCCGTCGGCCACCTCGACGGAAACGCCGAACGGAACCACCTTGGCGACCCGCCCGCGCAGGCTCCGCCCCGCCTCGACCTCGTCGGCGAACCCCTGGAACGGATCCGACTCCCTCGCCCGCCCTCCCCCTTTGTCCTGAAGAGCGCGACCACGGTAACACTCGGTGTTACCGTGGTGGCATGGCGACCGTACGTTTCTCGATCAGCATGCCCGCCACTGTGCGCGACCGAATCAGAGAGCACGCCGCAGACGCCGGACTCGACGTCTCCACCTTCCTGACCATCGCCGCGCAGGCGCAGATGGACCAGCAGGACCGGGTCAGGAAGATCTTCGAGCTCTTCGAGAAGGCCCGCGTGGAAGCCGAGGAGCAAGCCGGTACCGGTATCTGGGCAGGTGACGACATCGAGCCGACAAAGGAGGAGCAGGCGGAAATCGATGCGATCCTCGGCCGTACGCCGCGCAACGAGGCCGCCGCGTGAACGTGGTCGTGTACGACACGGGGATGCTGATGGCGCTGGTCGGTCAGGACCGCCGGGCGCACGTCCTGCACAAGGGCTTCGTCGCGGCCGGAGGGCACAAACCGATCATCCCCGGTCCCGCCCTGTCACAGGCATGGCGGACAAGCCCGAAAACGGCCTACGCCTGGAAGCGTCTCCTTGCCGATGTCTTCGTGTATCCCGCCGCCAGGGCCCGATACCCGGATGACCTGCCGCCTCGCTGTCTCCCCTGCGCCGGCGGAGTGAACATCGAGGGCTGGAAGACACTCGGCGACATGATCGGCTCTGCTGCCCTGCCACCGAAGAAGCGCCCCGACCCGGTCGACGCCCTTGCCGTCCTCATCACGGCCGGCCACGGCGGAGGCAGTGTTCTCACCTCGGATCGCGACGACATCGAGGCATACGCCGCGACACTCCCCGGCAGCGATGTCTCCGCCGTAGCCATTTGACCTGCGGCCCCTGCCTGCCTGCCTGCCTGCCTGCCTGCCTGCCTGCCTGCCTGCCTGCCTGCCTGCCTGCCTGCCTGCCTGCCACAGCCATGCCACCTCGTCCCGCCAACGTCTCAGGAACGCCCCGTCACGTGTCGATCTCGCCCCGCCACGAGAACTTCAGCAGTGCTTTCGGCAGGTACTCGGACTCGACTTCGATGGGGAAGCCCTTGTCGTGAGCCAGGCAGGCGATGGCCAGCGGGCCGAAGGCGACGAGGCCGTCACTGTTGATGGCCCGGTCGTCGCCCGCGGTCCAGTACTCCTTGTGCCAGCGGAGCGCGTCGACCAGCGCCTCGTTGAACTTCTCGTGGTCCTCACGCAGGTAGCGGTAGAAGAGGATGATCGGCGGATACAGGATCGAGGACATGTAGTCCTGGTCCGCCCACCGCGCCGAGTCCGGACCTGTGCCGTCGACGGCGGCGACCAGATGGTCGCCCACGCCGTCCTGGCCCAGCCAGAAGCACTGCAGGGTCTCCACCCACGAGTAGACGTACTCGTCGAACGTCGCGCCCGACTCACGCAGCAATAAGATCGGCACCCGTGCCAGCTCGTTCAGCCGGTCGTTCTCACGGCAGATCAGCGCTAGGTAGAAGGCTTTGACCCAGCTACTGGCCTTCACGTTGGGCTGGGGCCCGGTCGTCGGAAGGTTCCACTCTTTCTCCTTGATCCGGCAGGTCAAGGTACGCCCATCGGGAACGGCGGCCAGGGCGAACCGCGCGTGGCCCAGTTGCATCGCGGTGACCCAGGCCTCCCAGGTCTCGAACTCCTCGGCGTCCGGGTCCATCTCGCATCGGGCCATCGCAAAGGTCAGCGTCGTGTCCAGTGCTCGCCGCCGGGCCATGTCCGACTGTTCGAGGCGCTCCAGCACCCGCGCCACGGACCCCGTCAACGCTTCAAGGCCCGCTGCCGTATCGACATGGGCAGCGAGACTCGGAGGGTTGTCATGGCGAAGAATGCGCGTGACCACTGGTTCTCTCCTCCATCAGTGACACAGACGAACCAGTCGTCGTCACGCGCCGGCTCATCCCCGAAACGCAGCCCTGGCCACTGACAGCGCTCAGGCCTGCCTCACGCCACCCGCGTCAGGTCGGGAACTCCCCCAACCAGCCGTGCTGAAGCAGATGCTTGGGAAGGTACTCGGACTCGACGTCGATGGGGAGTTCCCCGTCATAGGCGAGGCAGGCGATCGCGAGCGGGCCGAGGGCGACGGTGCCGTCGAGCTTGGCCTCCCGCTCCTCGTTTCGCGTCCAGTACGCCTTGTGGAGTTTCAGCGCATCGACCAAAGCGGGACTGAAGCCCGCTTCGTCCCTGCGCACGAAGGTGTAGAACAGGTTGATCGGCGGGTAGAGCACGCCGTCCAGTAGGTCACGCGGAGCGATTCGGGCGACGGCAGGGTCCGAAGCCTGGAACGTGGCGGTGAGCTTCTCCACCAGCCCGGGCCTTCGCAACCAGTATGTCTGCAGGGTGTCGATCCAGTGGTAGATGTACTCGTCGTACTGCCCCTCCGGGGAACGCAACCGCTCCAACGAGATCTCACACAGCTCCGTCATGCGCCGCTGGTCACGGCAGATGACAGCCAGCCAGAAGGCGGTGAGCCACGTCCCCGCATCGGCGGTCGGCAGCGGGCCGACGGCCGACAGGGTCCGCGTCTTCCGGTTGATTCGACACTCGACGGTTCCCTCGCTCACACCGGTCACGGCGAACAGCGCCGAGCCCAACTGCATCGCGTTGACCGCGGCTTCCCAGGTCTCCACCGCCGCGGCTCGGGCATCGATGACGCAGCGGGCGCGCAGCGCCATGACAGCGGTGCCGAACATCGAATCGATCACGGCCGTCGACTCTTCAAGACGGTCGATACCTTTGATCAAATGCTCGTTCACCCGCTCCGCGAACTGCTCGGCCTCGGGTCCTGCCGACAGCCCATGCCGGGCGATGTGTACAGTCACGGAAGCGTTCCCTTGCTGATGTCGAACCGACGATACTGGTAACCAGTGTACGTCCCTGCGTTTTTCTCACCCTTGACGACGGTGTATTCCAACTTTCCCTGTTCGAGCGCCTTTTCCATGGCGTCCACCAGCTCGAATTCACCGCGCCCCTTCATGGCCTCCATGATGTCGAAGAAGTACTCCCTGCTTCCTTGAGACACTTGCTTGCCGCCCGGAAGGCTGCGTCTGCCGAGTTCCGTACCTGGGCTGCTCTTTGCCTCGACGACGACTATGCGGCCGTCTTCGTGTTCCCATACCTGGTCGAACTGGTCGTTGCCGTTCTTCGGGCCCAGAAGCGGTTGATCCGCGAAGTCCGGGTAGCGCTCGGCAATGTAGTGGTGCCTGGCGGCGCTCTCACCGAACGCCTCGGCCGCATCGCCCATCATCGTGTGGGATTCCTTGTACGCGCCCTTGGCCTCTCCCCAAAGACCGGCCGATTCATGGGTCTGCTGGACCTCGTGGGCCCTGCCGGTCTCCGCCTTCCAATCCGCCGTGAGGTTGTCCCACTGAATGGCGAAGTGACGTGTCTGCGCAGCCTCCTCCAGAAGCCGGAGCCTGGCCTTGCTCGAGACAGTATCCGCACGCACGCTGATGTACTTCTCATCGAGAAAATGCGGCTTGGGCGGCGCGGGGACATCCTTGGCGCGAACCCAAAGCGAATTGTCCGACAGCCGGGTCAGCTGAGGCGGTGTGAAGTGACTCTCGTCGAAGAGTTCAAGGCTCTTGCGCGTACCGTCTTTCCTGTAGAAATGCTCGCGATATCCGGGCTCGTGGTTGGCCCGGTAGACCTGAATCTCCTCGATCTGCTCCAGCGTGAGCGATCCGCGAGGTCCGTAGGGATTGCCCCCCTCACGCATGAAGCTGGGCCGACTGCCACTCGCCGCACCGCCGGAAGCACCACTGTCCGTCCTCGCTGCGTCGTCAGCCCCGTTCTCGGTGACGTCGTCACCGAGACGCCCGGCATCGTCCAGACCACCCGCACCCGGCGTCTCGGAACGCTCCGGGAGCGCGTCGTCGCCTCCACGACCCAAGGCGTCCACGCCTCCACCAGCCGACCCGCCGCCGCGGCCCGTAGCCAGGCTTTCACTGGTGCGGCCGCCGGTGCCGGCACGGTCGTCCCCACCGCGACCGCCGACACCCGCGGTGCCGTCCGCATGTGCCCGCGCTCCCGCGCCTACAACCTGCCGCTCACCCGGCGCGCCAGCCGTCTCCTCCTGCCGCGCGGCAGCCTCGGCCCGCTGCTCCGCCGTAGCCTCGTGCCGGATGCTGTCCAGAGACTCCCGCACCGTCCCGTCGGCGTTGTGCACGACCAGCGTCGTGCTGTCGAGGTAGACGACCTCACCCTCGGGGGTCCGCATGCGGACGGAGTTCTCGGGGGTGAGCCCGGCCGGGAGGTCGTCGGCGATGTTCGGCGGGTCGGCGATCTGGTACGTGCCCTCGCCGAGCCTGATGTGCGTACCGTTCGTGATCCCCCGCAGGCCGGCCATGACATCGCTGATCTTGACGGCCGTTCCACCGATGCCCTTGGCGATGTACGTCATCGGGTCGACGATCCGCCCCGCCTTGCCCGCGAAGGAGAGGGCCTTCGCGATCGCACCGGCCTTG
>NZ_JAEMUX010000104.1 GCF_016598475.1 Streptomyces adelaidensis | reverse complement strand
GGGGGCTATTTTGCGTTTAGGGTCGAGTCATGCGCTATGACCTCGTGATCTTCGACAATGACGGTGTTCTCGTCGACAGCGAGCCGATCTCCAATCGGCTCCTCGCCGAGTACCTCACCGAACTCGGGCACCCGACCTCCTACGAGGAGTCGATCCGCGACTACATGGGGTCGGCCATGCATCGCATTCATGAGCTCATCCTGGAGCGGACCGGGGAGACGTTGCCGGGGGACTTCGACGACGTCTTCCATCAGCGGGTGTTCGCCGGGTTCGAGCGGGAGTTGGAGCCCGTGCCGGGTGCGGTCCCGGTGCTGGAGAAGCTGGTCGCGGACGAGGTGCCGTACTGCGTGGCGTCGTCCGGCAGTCATGAGCGGATCAGGGTGGGGCATCGGAAGACCGGGCTCGACCGGTGGTTCGGGGCGGGGCTCGTGTTCAGTTCGCAGGATGTGGGTCGGGGGAAGCCGGCGCCGGATCTCTTCCTGCACGCGGCCGAGCGGATGGGCGTCGTGCCGGAAAGGTGCGCTGTCGTCGAGGACAGCCCGCTCGGAGTGCGGGCGGGTCTCGCGGCCGGGATGGATGTGTACGGGTTCACGGCGATGACGCCGTCCGAGAAGCTTGCCGGAGCCAGGGGGTACTTCTCGGACATGGGGGAGCTGCTCGACCTGCTTAGTTGAGCAGTATTCAACTTCCTCTACCCACGGGTAGGTCGTGGCCCCTACTGTGCCGCCATGACAGATGTGCTGCGGCGCGGTAGGGCCGCGTTGGCGTTCAGCTTCTTCGCTCAGGGTGTCGCCTTCGCGCTGCTCGTGACGCGGATTCCGGCCATTCAGGATCGGTACGGGGTCTCCGACGCGCTGTTGCCTCTCTTCCTCGCCGCCGTGCCGGTCCTCGCCGGAGTCGGCAGCGTCTGCACCGAGCAGCTCGTGAAACGGGTGCCGCCGAGTCGGGTGCTGCGGTGGGCCCAGCCGGTCGTGCTCCTGGCGCTGCTGGGGGTGGGGGCCGGCGAGCACACGGTCGAGCTCGGGCTCGCGCTGGCCGCCTTCGGGCTGGCGGTCGGGGCGCTCGACGCGTCGATGAACATGCTCGGGGTGAGTCTGCAGCGGTCGTACGGGCGGAGCATCATGCTCGGCTTCCATGCCGTGTTCAGTCTGGGCGGGATAGTCGGGGCGTCGCTGGCGTGGGTCGGGGCGCACTGGGAGCTGGCGCTGCTCGTGTCGTATCTGCCGGTGGTGGTCGTGCTGTTGCCGGCCGCGCTGGTGGGGAGCCGGTGGTATGTCGACGGAAGGCCTGCCGAGGAGAAGAAGGAGGACGCCGTCGCCGTGGGGGCGGGTGCGTCCGTCACCTTCAAGATGCTGTTGCCGCTCTGTCTGGTGATGTGCTTCGCGTACATCGGGGACTCGACGGTCTCCAACTGGAGCGCGAAGTATCTGCAGGACGTGCTGGGGAGCAGTGAGCAGTTGGCGACCGTGCCGTACAACGTGTACATGGTGACGACGCTGATCGGGCGGGCCCTCGGGGACTTCGGGGTGCGGCGGTTCGGCGCGGCGGCGGTCGTACGGGCGGGGGCCGTGGTGGCGGCGGTCGGGTTCGCGGTGGTGGCGGGGGCGCCGGGGGCCTGGGTGGGGATGCTCGGGTTCACGCTGCTGGGGCTCGGGCTGTGTGTGCTGGTGCCGCAGACGTTCGCGGCGGCGGGGCGGCTGTTCCCGGGGGCTTCGGACGCGGCCGTCGCTCGGCTGAACATCTTCAACTATGTCGGTTTTTTGATCGGTTCTCCCTTGGTGGGGGCTTTGGGGGACCTCTGGAGCTACCGCGGGGCAATGCTCGTCCCCATGGTGTTGGTGCTGGTGACGTTGGTGTACGCCCGCTCGTTCGATGCTGAACCGGACCGATACGGTGGCGGGCATGAGCGGCCGCGCACAGCTGATGTGGGACGAGGCAGTAACGGGCTATGACTTCGGGCCGGACCATCCGATGGATCCGGTCCGGCTGGCGTTGACCCGGAGCCTGGTGAGTGCCTTCGGGCTCGACCAGGAGATGGACGTCGTCTCGGCGAAGCCCGCCGGGGAGTCGACGCTGCGGCTCGTGCACCGCGAGGACTATGTGGCGGCGGTCAAGGCCGCGTCCGCCGATCCCGCGGGTGCCGATGGGGCGTACGGGTTGGGGACTGTGGACGATCCCGCTTTCGCCGGGATGCATGAGGTGTCCGCCCTGATCGCCGGGCAGTCGGTGGGGGCGGCGGAGGCCGTGTGGCGGGGGGACGTGCTGCACGCGGTGAACTTCGCGGGCGGGCTGCATCATGCGATGCCCGGGGGCGCGTCGGGGTTCTGTATCTACAACGACGCCTCGCTCGCCATTGCGCGGTTGCTGGAGCTGGGGGCCGAGCGGGTCGCCTATGTGGATGTCGATGTGCATCACGGGGACGGGGTGCAGGCGGCGTTCTGGGAGGACCCGCGGGTGCTGACGATCTCGTTGCACGAGCATCCTCGGACGCTGTTCCCGCAGACGGGGTGGCCGGAGGAGACGGGGGCCGCCGCCGGGGAGGGGGCGGCCGTGAATGTGGCGTTGCCGGCGGGTACCGGGGACGCGGGGTGGTTGCGGGCGTTTCACGCGGTGGTGCCGGAGGTGCTGGCGGAGTTCCGGCCGCAGGTGCTGGTGACGCAGCACGGGGCCGATACGCACTTCGAGGATCCGCTCGCGCATCTGGCGGTGTCGTTGGACGCGCAGCGGGCGGTTCAGGTGGCTCTGCATGAGCTGGCGCATGAGCATGCGGAGGGGCGCTGGGTGGCGCTCGGTGGGGGTGGGTACGCGGTGGTGGATGTGGTGCCGCGGTCGTGGACGCATCTGGTGGCGGTGGCGGCGGGGCGGGAGATCGCGCCGGAGGCGGTGATTCCTGAGGGGTGGCGGCAAGAGGTGTTCGCTCGTACGCGGATGTTGGCGCCGGTGCGGATGACTGATGGGCGGTGGCCTGTCGGGTGGGTGGGGTGGGAGGCGGGGTATGACCCTGCGGATCGGTTGGACCAGGCGGTGTTGGCTGCGCGGCGGGCGGTGTTTCCGTTGCGGGGGTTGTTGCCGTAGGGGTTTTGTCGCCCTCGCCGCCCTTACCCGTCCCGTCCCCAGGGGCGCTGCCCCTTCTACCCCGGTTCTTTGGCTGCGGGTGCGTCGGGGCTTGTCGCGCAGTTCCCCGCGCCCCTGAAATGCCAAAGAGGGCTGCCTTACGCCAACTGTGTGGTCCGCCAGCGATTTGGGGGTGGGGGGTTGGGGGGGTGCGTCAGGATCGAGGGCGTGGTGAGTGGTGGGGAGTTGCGGGCGCATCTCGTGGACAGTGGGCTGGCTGGGCGGGTTGCGACGTCTCGGGAAGCCGGGTTGCGGAGTTATCGGTTGTTCGCTGCTCGGGATCCTCGGTTTTTGATCGGACTTGATCCGGAAATGCCGTGGCGGCAGCGGGATGTGCTCGGGCTGATGGCGGAGCGGTGTGGCGTTTCGGCCGATCCTGGGTGGACTTCCGGGCAGGACGTCATTGATCCGGAGCGGACGATGGGGGCGCTGGACCGGTTCGCCGACCGGGTCGGGGCGGTAGCTCGCAGTGGCGGAGCGGTGCTCTTCGGGACCGGTCATCCGCAACGGCTGATCGGCTTCTACGGCGCCTTGGCGGACGCGTTGTCGGCGGTGGGGTGTGAGGTTCTCACCCCTGCGGGGGGTAGACGAGTCGACATAACGACCCGGTTCGGTCTACGCACGTACAACCTTGACTACGTACGAGGCGTCGCGCTCGTCCGCGAGGCGACCGGCTTGCGCCCCGGTTGTGCGACCGGCGTGCACACGCATTCACCGCTCCCGGTTCGGACGGTTCTGGCGGCTGCGGCGGAGCGCGGTGGGCCGCTCCCGGAACTTGTGGTGGGGGACCACGGATGGGTCTGCGGTGCAGGTCAGCTGGGGTTCGAGGCGATCGGGCTGGCCGATACGGACGATCCGGCGCTCTTCGTGGGGGAGGCGGAGGGGCGGGTGTCCGTCGCCGTTCCACTTGATGACGGTGTGCGGTCTGATTACTACCGACCGCTGACCCGCTACGTACTCAATCGGGCGTGTCTGTCACAGTAGGGCGCCGATGGCATCCCCTCTTCCCCACTCGCATCACCCGCCCCTACATTGGGGAGTGAGCACGCAGCGACGAAGAGTCACCGGAAGGGGAAGCCGGTGGCCGTCGAGCGCGGAAGGTTCAGGTGTGTCATGGCTGCAGCTGGCGAGAGGCCTCTGAACGAGGTTCAGTTCCTTACCGTGGCGGAAGTCGCCTCGGTGATGCGAGTGTCGAAGATGACCGTGTACCGATTGGTGCACAGCGGTCATCTGCCGGCGATCCGGGTGGGAAGGTCCTTCCGGGTGCCGGAGCAAGCGGTTCACGAGTACCTCCGCGAGAGCTATGTGGGGGTGGAAACGGCCTGACGGCCACCGGGGCCGAGGGGCTCCCGGAGGCCTTGCGGGTCTCCGGGATACCCCCGGCTCCGCCTCGATTACGACCTCAGCGCTCGGGCGGGTAGGCTAGCCCCTCGTAGGTCGTATGGGCCCATGGCGCCCAGCACCGAGTGATGAGAAGTGAGCGAGGGTAGTCGTGGGCTCTGTTATCAAGAAGCGGCGCAAGCGGATGGCGAAGAAGAAGCACCGCAAGCTGCTCAAGCGCACCCGCGTTCAGCGTCGCAACAAGAAGTAAGGCGGTCCGGCCCCTGAAAAGGGGTCCTGGCCGGCCCCCGTCACGTACGGGAGCCGTCGCCTTGCTCGCTTGTGCGAGAGATGTTGAGAGCGCGTCGCCGCGGCCCCCCACCGAGACCGGTGGGGGGCCGCGGTGTTTTTTCACCGGCAATCGGCAGTCATTGCCGGTCGTTGGCGGGGTCGCGGTTCGAATCGCCGTACCGTGTGCGTACGTCCGGACCGGGCCTGGCCTGGCTGGGCGTATGTCCGCGGGCGGCGTCACTTCGTGCGTCGGGCGGTCATCACAGCGCAACATCGACCCGCTAACGTGGCCGCACACGGGGAACGCGGCAGAGTACGAGCAGAGTTACGCCTATGTGAGCCGACGTCTGGAAGGAAGGCGCTGATCTTGGGGAAGGTCGTGCTCGTGACCGGGGTGGCCCGTCAGCTGGGGGGCCGGTTCGTGCGACGGATCCAGCGTGACCCGCAGGTCGACCGGGTCATCGCGGTCGACGCGGTGCCGCCGGGACATCATCTGGGCGGCGCGGACTTCGTGCAGGCGGACATCCGCCACCCCGCCATCGCCCGTGTGCTGGCCGAGCACAGCGTCGACACCGTGGTGCACATGGACGTCACGGGCACCCCGTTGGGCAGCGGCGGCCGGGCCACGCTGAAGGAGACCAACGTCATCGGCACCATGCAGTTGCTCGGTGCCTGTCAGAAGTCCCCGTCGGTCAAGCGGCTGGTCGTGAAGTCCAGTACGAACGTGTACGGGTCCGCGCCGCGCGACCCGGCCGTGTTCACCGAGACCACGCCACCCAAGTCCCTGCCCAGCGGCGGCTTCGCCAAGGACACCGTCGAGGTTGAGGGCTATGTGCGCGGCTTCGCGCGGCGCAGGCCCGATGTGGCCGTGTGCGTGCTGCGGTTCGCCAACATCCTCGGCCCGAGCGCCGATTCGCCGCTCGCCTCGTACTTCTCGCTGCCGGTACTGCCGACCGTGCTGGGCTACGACCCGCGGCTGCAGTTCGTGCACGAGGACGATGTCATCGAGGTGCTGCGGATCGCCTCGCACGAGCCGCAGCGGGGCACCCTCAACAGCGGCACGTTCAACATCGCGGGCGACGGCGTCCTGCTGCTCTCGCAGTGCGCGCGGCGCCTGGGCCGGCCGACCGTGCCGCTGCTGATGCCGGCCGTCAGCTGGCTCGGTTCGATGGTCCGCACGCTCGGCGTGACGGACTTCTCGCCAGAGCAGCTGCGGTTGCTGACCCACGGCCGGGTCGTGTCGACCAACCAGATGCGCGACACGCTGGGCTACCGCGCCAGGTTCACGACCGCGGAGACCTTCGCGGACTTCGCGCGCAGCAGGGGCCCCGGACTTCTGCCTCCGGAGGCCCTGGCCGGGGCCATCGACCGGATCGCCGCCTTGCCCGTGCCCGCATTGCCCGTACCGGGCGATGGCCAACCCCCGACGCAGAGCGCCAACTGAGGAGCGCATCAACGATGGCGGATGCCAAGGTCATTCCGTTCGACGACGACCGGACCCGCGGGGGCGCCGTGCAGCGCCCGCCGCGCCGCCGGGGCGCGGGAAGCCGGCGCAAGGGCGAGCCCGCGGTCGTACGAGACGTCCACGGTGCCCGGGAGACCGGTGGGGTCCAGCCCCTCCCCGGACGGCCGACCAGCACGGATGATGTCCCTGTGACACGGGAGAAGCCGGAGCCGCCCCAGGGGGCCGCCGAGGCGCAGGACAGTGGCGGCCTGGAGCGACGGATCGCGGGCGGTCTCGCCTTCCTGCGCAAGCGGCTCACGGGTGACTACGAGGTCGATGACTTCGGCTACGACGCCGAGCTCACCGACCAGGTGCTGATGTCCCTGCTGCGGCCGGTGTACGAGAGGTACTTCCGGGTCGAGGTGAAGGGCATCGAGAACATCCCGACGGACGGTGGCGCCCTGATCGTCTCCAACCACTCCGGGACGCTGCCGCTGGACGGCCTGATGACGCAGGTCGCCGTCCATGACAACCACCCCACCGGGCGCCATCTGCGGCTGCTCGCGGCGGACCTGGTCTTCATGCTGCCGGTGGTCAACGAGCTGGCCCGCAAGCTCGGACACACGCTGGCCTGTGCGGAGGACGCCTCCCGGCTGCTTCAGCAGGGCGAGCTGGTCGGGGTCATGCCGGAGGGCTTCAAGGGTCTCGGCAAGCCCTTCGGGGACCGCTACAAGCTGCAGCGCTTCGGCCGCGGCGGCTTCGTCTCGACGGCCCTGCGTGCCGGTACGCCGATCATCCCGTGTTCGATCGTGGGTGCGGAGGAGATCTACCCGATGATCGGGAACTCCAAGACGGTGGCCCGTCTCCTCGGCTTCCCGTACTTCCCGATCACCCCGACCTTCCCCTGGCTCGGCCCCCTCGGCGCCGTCCCCCTCCCCACCAAGTGGACCATCCAGTTCGGCGAGCCCATCCCGACGGACGGCTACCCGCCGGAGGCCGCCGAGGATCCGATGCTGATGTTCAACCTGACGGATCAGGTGCGGGAGCAGATCCAGCACACGCTGTACAAGTTGCTGGTGCAGCGGCGGTCGGTGTTCTTCTAAGCGTTTTCGCGTACGACGATGGGGGCGTCCTTCCTGAGAAGGGCGCCCCCATCGGTCGTTCGGGGCTAGTTCGTGTCCTCGTCGTTGATGCCGAGGCCGGGCAGGAGGCCGGGTAGGAGGGGTGGGACGGTGACGTCGGGCTCTTCGGCGGGGGTGCTCCTGCCGGTGGGCGGGGAGGTGCTGGTGGTGTCGTCCGGGGGCGGGTCGAGGAGGCCGCCGGTGGTGCCGCCCACGAGGCCTTCGCCGCTGCTGTCCGAGGTGGACGGCTTGGGCTTGCTGTCGCTGTCCTGGCTGTCGCTCGCGGAGCCGCTGGTGGTGCTCGGGGCGGGGCGGCGGCCGGGGTCCGTGGAGCCGGGGGCACCGGAGCCCGTGAAGTGCTGCCTGTCGTCGCCGCCCTGGGTGGGTGGCTTCGGCAGCAGCGACTGGAGCGGGGCGACCTCGTCGTCTATGGCGTCGAAGACCGACGAGACCTGTTGGCTCACGTCCCCGAGCTGCACGGGCAGCCGGTCGCGGAGTGCTCCCCACGCCTCCCGGTGGGACCGGGAGAAGGCTGACAGGGCCTGGATGGGGCCCAGGGACTTGGGATCTCGCTCGAAGGCCTCGTGCAGCAGGCGGTGGCCCTCGGAGGCGTCGTGCCGCATCCCGGTGAGGGTGCGGCGGATCTCGCCGAGGGACTCGTGGTCGAGCTGTCCGCTGCGGCCGCGCTCCATGAGCCGGCGGGCCTCGCTGAGCCGGGTGGACGCCTGGTCCAGGTAGAGCCGCCCGCGGTCGTCGCTGTCGTCGGTCAGGGTGAGCTTCACGTCCTCGATGCCGCGCTTGAGGCCGTAGAGCGAGTCACCCGGCAGGGCGTCCGAGCTTGCGGCGGCCACCCCGCCGAAGGCGCCCGCGGCCACACCGACGCTGAGCCCGCCTGCGGCGAGCCCCTTCGTCAGGCGTGAACGTGGTCGCCACTTGCCCAGCGGGCTCGCCCGGTGAGCGCCTCGCGCCTTGCCCGATCGCTGCTCGGGCACCGAAGGGTCCGCTGCCTCGCGCACCGGGAGCGTGCCGTCCCGCAGCATGGCTTCCATCGCGGCCACCAGTTGGGCGCGCTGGACGACCTTGACCTCGGGGTCGAGCTCCGGCTTGGGCAGCTCGTCGAGACCGGTCACCAGGGTCAACAGGCGGCCCTGGTCGGTCTGTTCCGCAGCTGCCGGTGCCGGTGCCGATCCTTCGGGCTGCTCGGCCGCCGTGCCCCGGTCGGACAGCTCCTCCAGGGCCTGCGCGAAGGCGTTCGCCCGCCGGTGCGCCGATACGTTCGCGATCACTGGCGGCACCTCCTCTCGTCATGACGGTCGACTCCCCAGGGGGTCCTGAGGGTTGCACGTCCCCGACCAATCCACACGATCGAGTGATCGGTGTCGGTCAGGGCGTGACCACAGGGAGCCTGTATCCCGCACAACGAGTGGCGCGGCACTTGGGTTACGGACGGCGGATGATCGGGCCAGGAAGTCAACCGACTTCGACGGAGGGTGAGTTGAGGGTCGCCGAGCGTGGGTGGCCGGTGGGCGGCCCGGGTGCTGCCGGGTGCGGCTCAGCGGGCGTCGTCCGGCAGGAGGCGGGCGAGGGTGCGGACCGCGCGGTACTGGAGGGTCTTGATCGCGCCCTCGTTCTTGCCCATGACGCGGGCGGTCTCGGCGACGGAGAGGCCCTGGAGGAAGCGGAGCGTGACGCACTCCTGCTGCTGGGGGTTGAGGCGGCGTACGGCTTCGAGGAGGGCGGCGTTGGAAAGGGACTCCAGGACGGAGTCCTCGGGGGAGCGCGCGACCTCGTTGGCGTCGAGCATCTCGCCGGTGGTGACTTCGAGGCGGAAACGGCTGGACTTGAAGTGGTCGGCGACCAGGTTGCGGGCGATGGTGACCAGCCAGGCGCCGAAGTCGCGGCCCTGCCAGGTGAACGTGCCGATACGGCGCAGGGCGCGCAGGAACGTCTCACTGGTGAGGTCCTCGGCGGTCGCCTTGCCGCCGACGCGGTAGTAGATGTAGCGGTAGACGGTGTCGCTGTACTGGTCGTACAGGCGACCGAACGCGTCGGCTTCGCCGGCCTGTGCGCGTTCGACTAGGTCCATCATGCGGGCGCTGTCGCTGTCCGCTGCTGGACGGCGGGTGGTAGTGGCGGTGGCGGTGGATCCCGAACGGCCTCGTCTGCTCACCGCCGCGCTGCCGTCGGCCAGTGCGTAGCACGGGCCGACGGGCGCGGCGGAGGCGGCGAGGGTGGGGACGGCGTACGCGGTGGGGACGAAGCCGCGCAACAGGTGGTTGACCGTCGCGCGCAGCGTAGCCAGGCCCGAGGCGTCAACCCCGACGTGTGGGTACACGGGACTCCCAGAGGCAGAGCTTCCATCACGTGCAGTGCGGGACCTTTCACCCGTCGTAGCGACGGAAGGGGTACCGGTTTGCGTTTGAGGAGAATAACGCTTCGTACAGGCCCTGCTACACCCAGTTGCTCAAATCATCGATTACGTCGCTTCTGTGACTGATTGACGGCTACTCAAGTCCCGCTCCGTGACCCGATATTGATCGTTTGGATTCCTCTTCCGTCTGGGTGTGGGGCGTGTTGTGGTCGGGTGCGGATGGCGGGACTGAGGGGGGCGGTGTGGGGGTAGGACGGCTGGAATGCGGGCCAGGGCCCTTCGCCCCGGAACGCGCGAACGCCGGAGGGGCTGGTCTTCCAGCCCCTCCGGCGTTCGAAAAACGACAGACAGTTCAGTCAGCGTCAGCGTCGGCGGCGGTGCAGTGCGATCGCGGCCGCCGTGCCGCCGGCCACCGCGCCCACGCCCGCCGCCGCGGGAAGGCCGACCTTGGCGGCCTTGCGGGCGGTGCGGTAGTCACGCAGGCGCCAGTCCATGTCGCGGGCGTGTCTGCGGAGTTTGGCGTCGGGGTTGATGGCGTAGGGGTGCCCGACGAGCGAGAGCATCGGGATGTCGTTGTGGGAGTCGCTGTAGGCGGCGCAGCGGGAGAGGTCGAGGCCTTCCGCCGCGGCCAGGGCGCGTACGGCTTCGGCCTTCGCCGGGCCGTGCAGCGGCTCGCCGACCAGCTTGCCCGTGTAGACGCCGTCGACGGACTCGGCCACCGTGCCCAGGGCGCCGGTCAGGCCGAGGCGGCGGGCGATCACCTGGGCGATCTCCACGGGCGCGGCCGTGACGAGCCAGACCTTCTGGCCGGCGTCGAGGTGGGCCTGGGCCAGGGCGCGGGTGCCCGGCCAGATGCGCTCGGCCATGTACTCGTCGTAGATCTCCTCGCCGATGATCGTCAGTTCGGCGACGCGGTGGCCCTGGACGATGGAGAGCGCGGAGTTCTGGGCGTCCTGCATGTGCTCGGGGTCCTCGGAGCCCGCCAGCCTGAACCAGGCCTGCTGCCAGGCGAACCGGGCGAGGTCGCGGGTCTCGAAGAACTTCCGCTTGTACAGGCCCCGGCCGAAGTGGAAGAGGGAGGCGCCCTGCATGACGGTGTTGTCGAGGTCGAAGAAGGCGGCGGCCTTGTCGTCGCCGAGAACCGGGAACTGCGGTTCCTCGGCAGGGGCGGCGGGCGCGGGGGCGAGGTCCTCCAGCTCCTGGGAGGACTTGCGCGCTGCCTCCGCAGAGGCCTCGCCTGCCAAAACGCTCCGCGCCGTGGCGGAACGCCTACGGGGAGTGAGCCATCCGAGAGCGGCCATGCCGTGAGCATAGCCAGTCTGTTCGGTCCTTCCGGAGCCGAGACGTTTGCGGGCTGTGAACTCTCCGCGACCGTGTCGTTAAAGAAGTGGTCCCACCGGCGTGTCCGCAAGCGGAAGGAGGGGAAACCGGTCGGGAAAAGGGCAGGTCGTGCGCTCCGTGGTGAAGGAGAGGTGCGTATGGGGGCGCGGGGCGACAATGGCCGGCATGAGTGCCATGTTTCGGCGGACGTCGCGTAATTCACGTGAGCGGATCGTCACACTGATCGGAAAGCCGGGATGTCATCTGTGTGATGACGCACAGGCGGTGATCGAGAAGGTCTGCGGTGAGCTGGGCGTTCCCTGGGAGAAGAAGGACATCACCGAGGACGCGGAACTCCACCGGCAGTACTGGGAGCAGATCCCAGTGGTGCTCGTGGACGGCGCTCAGCACACCTTCTGGCGCGTGAATGAGGAGCGCCTTCGCAAAGCCCTCGCATAGATGTGTCCTGACCGACCAGTCCAAGTGGTCGCAAAGGTCGCTTAGGATCGATGGGCTGGTTGGTCTCGGGGGGCGGGATTCGTGAGGAGAGTGTGCGGTTTTGCCCCCGTCGTGCAAGGCGTCCGATGTGGAACGAAGGCACGTGTGTGCCGGTTCCATACGTATGCGTCGAGCGTGCGTGACCCCGGTCACGTTGGCCGGGCAAATCGGACACCATCTTTGTGCACGCGTTCACAAAGACATAGCCTGCTGTCGACGGGGCGGTCTGGGGACGCATGACCGCCCGCAGCCCCGCTCTACCCGCAGGAGCACCGTGGCAACTGGCCGAACTCACCGACCGGCGACCCGTAGCCGAGGGATTCCCGAGGCCACCGTCGCCAGGCTTCCGCTGTACCTCCGTGCCCTGACCGCGCTGTCGGAGCGCTCGGTACCCACCGTTTCATCCGAGGAACTGGCGGCCGCCGCGGGGGTCAACTCCGCGAAGCTGCGCAAGGACTTCTCCTACCTGGGCTCCTACGGGACGCGGGGTGTGGGGTACGACGTCGAGTATCTCGTCTATCAGATCTCGCGTGAGCTGGGGCTGACCCAGGACTGGCCGGTCGTGATCGTCGGAATCGGTAACCTCGGCGCCGCGCTGGCCAATTACGGCGGTTTCGCGTCGCGTGGATTCCGGGTGGCGGCGCTGATCGACGCCGATCCGGCGATGGCGGGGAAGCCGGTCGCGGGTATTCCGGTGCAGCACTCGGACCAGCTGGAAAAGATCATCGAGGACAACGGCGTGTCGATCGGCGTCATCGCCACTCCCGCCGGTGCCGCTCAGCCGGTGTGCGACCGACTGGTCGCCGCCGGGATCACGTCCATTCTGAACTTCGCGCCCACCGTGCTTTCCGTGCCGGACGGTGTCGATGTGCGCAAGGTGGATCTCTCGATCGAGCTGCAGATTCTCGCCTTCCACGAGCAGCGCAAGGCCGGCGAGGGGGCCGCGGCCGATGCCGGGGCCGTACCGCTGGCTCCGAAGGCGTCCCGGAAAGGGCCCGACGGGGATGTCCCCGCCGTGATGCCGGCATGAGTCTCCTGGTCGTCGGGCTGAGCCATCGCAGCGCTCCGGTGAGTGTGCTGGAGCGGGCCGCGCTGTCCCTGGAAGCGCAGATCAAGTTGCTTCAGGACACGGTCGCCGCCGAGCCGGTCGCCGAGGCCGCGGTGCTCGCCACCTGTAACCGCATCGAGCTGTACGCGGACGTGGACAAGTTCCACGCGGGCGTGGCCGAGCTGTCCACGCTGCTCGCCCAGCACGGCGAGGTGGGGCTCGACGAGCTGACCCCTTATCTGTACGTGCACTTCGAGGACCGGGCCGTCCACCATCTGTTCTCGGTGGCCTGCGGGCTCGACTCCATGGTTGTCGGCGAGGGGCAGATCCTCGGGCAGATCAAGGACTCGCTGGCCCGGGCGCAGGAGCTGCACAGCGCCGGCCGGCTGCTGAACGACCTGTTCCAGCAGGGCCTGCGGGTCGGTAAACGGGCGCACTCCGAGACCGGCATCGACCGGGCCGGCCAGTCGCTGGTGACCTTCGGGCTCGAGCAGTTCACCGCCGGCCGGGACGTGGAGAGCTGGGCCGAGGGCAAGCGGGCCGTCGTGATCGGCGCCGGGTCGATGTCCTCGCTGGCCGCCGCGACGCTCGCGCGCGCGGGCGTGGGCGAGATCGTGATCGCCAACCGGACGCCCGACCGGGCCGAGCGGCTCGCCGCGCTCCTCGCGGAGCAATACGGGCAAAGTCTTACCGGGCAGGGCGGAACGGACGTGCTGGCCCGCGCGGTACCGATGGAATCGGTGCCGGCCGAGCTGACACGTGCCGATGTCGTCGTCTCCTGTACCGGCGCCACCGGCCTGGTGCTGAGCGCCGAGATGGTCGCGGCGGCGGTCGAGGGCCGGGTGCCCCAGGGCGCCCCCGCCGGACCGGAGAGCCGTACGGAGGCCCGGGCCGAGGTGCGGACGGTCCTGCCGCCCACGTCCGTCGGCAGCGACGACGACTGTCCCCTCGACCTCCCCGCCGTCCAGGGCGGCGGCTTCTCCGTGCTCGGGGAGGCCGCGGTGGCCGGGATGGACGCGGCCACGCTGGAGCAGCACGCGGCCTGGGTGGACAACGCCACCGTGGACCGGCGCACGGGCCGCCGTACGCCGAAGCGCGAGAGTCTTCGTACGCCGGTCGTCGATGCCGGGCTGATCGCCGCGCTCGTCGCGACTGTGGCCGTCACCGGGCGGATCACCGAGCTGCGCAGGCCCGAGCCGGTCGTCGAGGTGCCCCGGCCCGCGCCCGTGCTGGCGCTGCTGGACCTGGCGATGCCCCGGGACATCGACGCGGCCGCGCACCGGCTGGCGGGCGTACGCCTGGTGGACATCGAGTCGCTCGCCGAGGTCTCGGCCGACGCACCGATGGCCGCCGACGTCGACATGGTGCGAAGGATCGTTTCCGACGAGGTGGCCGCCTTCGGCGCCGCTCAGCGGGCCGCGCACATCACGCCCACCGTCGTGGCGCTGCGCGCCATGGCCGCGGATGTCGTCGCGAACGAGATCGCGCGCCTGGAGGGCCGGCTGCCGGGCCTCGACGACAGGCACCGCGGCGAGATCACCCAGACCGTGCGGCGCGTCGTCGACAAGCTGCTGCACGCGCCGACCGTACGGGTCAAGCAACTCGCGGCCGAGCCCGGCGGTGCCGGGTACGCGGACGCGCTGCGGACCCTGTTCGACCTGGACCAGGAGACGGTCGCCGCCGTGTCCCGGGCCGATGACAGCGACAAGCACGTCGACAAGCACATCGACACGTCGACACAGACATCGACAAGCACATCGAGCAGAACGCCGAGAACCGAGGGCGATCATGAGTGAGCAGGCACGTGAGCCGGAGGGGCGATCGGCACAGGCCGAGTCGCCCCGCCGGCGAGCGGACGGGACGCTGCGGCTGGGGACCAGGCGGAGCAAACTCGCCATGGCCCAGTCCGGGCAGGTGGCGGACATCGTCCGCCGGCTGACCGGACGGCCCGTGGAACTCGTGGAGATCACGACGTACGGCGACGTCTCCCGCGAGCAACTGGCGCAGATCGGCGGCACGGGTGTCTTCGTGACCGCGCTGCGCGAGGCGCTGCTGCGCGACGAGGTCGACTTCGCCGTGCACTCCCTGAAGGACCTGCCCACCGCGCAGCCGGCCGACCTGGCGCTGGCCGCCGTGCCGGTGCGCGAGGACGCGCGGGACGTGCTGGTCGCCCGGGACGGGCTGACCTTCACGGGGCTGCCGGAGGGCACGCGCGTCGGGACCGGTTCGCCGCGGCGGATGGCCCAGCTGAACGCGTACGCGCGCGGCCACGGGCTGACGATCGAGACGGTGCCGATCCGCGGGAACGTCGACACCCGGATCGGATACGTGCGGAAGGGTGAGCTGGACGCCGTCGTGCTGGCCGCCGCCGGACTGAACCGGATCGGGCGCATCGACGAGGTGACCGACTTCCTCTCGGTCGACACGGTTTTGCCCGCCCCCGGCCAGGGGGCCCTCGCGATCGAATGCGCCGCGGACAACGCGTCGCTGATCGCCGCGCTCGCTGAGCTCGACGACCCGTTCACGCGGGTCGCCGTGACCGCCGAGCGATCCCTGCTCGCCGCCCTGGAGGCCGGTTGCAGCGCACCTGTGGGTGCGTTCGCCGACCTCCTGGCCGACGGGCAGACTGTCAAGGAGATGCGCCTGCGCGGCGTCGTCGGCACGACCGACGGCTCGACGCTGGTGCAGCTGTCCACCACCGGTCCCGTGCCCGAGACGTACGACCAAGCAATGGCGCTCGGCCGTGAACTCGCCGCCGAGATGCTCGCCAAGGGCGCGGCCGGTCTGATGGGGGAGCGAGCACATTGAGCCCCACCACCCTTCCCGCCGGTCCGGACCACGGTCACGTCACCTTCCTCGGTGCCGGACCCGGGGATCCGGGACTGCTGACACTGCGCGCCGTCGAGGCGCTGGGACACGCGGACGTTCTCATCGCCGAGCACGACGTGCTCGACGTGGTGCGTACGCACGCCCGTGCGGGCGTCATCCTGCTGGACACCGACCCGGGCCCACCGTCGGCACCGACCTCGGCGTCCTCGGCCTCTTCCGCGGAGAGGCTTTTGAGTACAGGCACGCCTCAGCTGACAGTTGTTGACGGCGCGTCAACAACCGTTGGTGCACCCGCTGTGCGGGATGCCGCACATCTTGTCATGGAGGCCGCGCGGGGCGGCAAGCGGGTCGTGCGTGCGGTGTCCGGGGACCCCGGACTCGACACGTACGCCACCGAGGAGATGCTGGCGTGCGTCGCCGCGGGGGTGCCCTTCGAGGTCGTGCCCGGTGTGGCGACGGCCGTGGGCGTGCCCGCGTACGCCGGTGTGCCGCTGCGGGACGCGCAGGGCGCCGATGTGCGGTTCGTCGACGCGCGCACGGCCTCGGACCGGTGCTGGGCCGAGGTCGGGGCGTCCGACGGGACCGTCGTGGTCTCGGCGACGCTGGAGACCGTGGCCGCGGCCGCCGGCGAGCTGGTCGCCGCCGGGCGCAAACCCGATACGCCGATGACCGTGACGGTCGCCGGTACGACGACCCGGCAGCGCACCTGGAGCGCGACCCTCGGCACCATCGCCCCGACGCTGAAGCAGGCCAAGGTGCTGCCCTCCCCGGAGGGCGGCCGGCCGGTGATAGCCGTGGTCGGTGAGCGTTCCGCCGCGGCCCAGCGCCATCAGCTGTCGTGGTTCGAGAACAAGCCGCTGTTCGGCTGGCGGGTCCTCGTGCCGCGTACGAAGGAGCAGGCCGCCTCGCTCTCCGACCAACTGCGCTCGTACGGGGCCGTACCGCACGAGGTGCCGACGATCGCCGTCGAACCGCCGCGGACGCCGCAGCAGATGGAGCGGGCCGTCAAGGGGCTCGTGACGGGCCGCTACGAGTGGATCGCCTTCACGTCGGTGAACGCCGTCAAGGCGGTGCGGGAGAAGTTCGAGGAGTACGGGCTCGACGCGCGCGCCTTCGCCGGGATCAAGGTCGCGGCGGTCGGGGAGCAGACGGCCAAGGCGTTGGTCGCGTTCGGCGTGAAGCCGGATCTGGTGCCGAGCGGTGAGCAGTCGGCCGCGGGGCTGCTGGAGGACTGGCCTCCGTACGATCCGGTTTTCGATCCGATCGACCGGGTGTTCCTGCCGCGCGCCGACATCGCCACGGAGACGCTGGTCGCCGGGCTGATCGAGCTCGGGTGGGAGGTCGACGACGTCACCGCCTATCGGACCGTGCGGGCTTCGCCGCCGCCGGCCGAGACCCGGGAGGCGATCAAGGGCGGTGGGTTCGACGCGGTGCTGTTCACGTCGTCTTCCACCGTGCGGAACCTGGTGGGTATCGCCGGGAAGCCGCACAACGTGACCGTGATCGCCTGTATCGGGCCCGCCACGGCCAAGACCGCCGAGGAGCATGGGCTTCGGGTGGATGTGATGGCTCCGGAGCCGTCCGTGCACAAGCTGGCGGAGGCGCTGGCGGAGTTCGGCCTCCGGCGGCGGGCCGCCGCGGTGGAGGCCGGGGATCCGGTCACTCGGCCGAGTGAGCGGCGGCCGGGGGCTCGTAGACGGCGGTCCACGACCTGAGGGGTGTCGTGGGGAGCGGTGGTCCCATGGGATCGCCGCTCCCTGCTCTCGTGTTCACCCGCTGCGTTTCGTGCGGCCCGCATTCCTTCGCGTAATTCCCTTGTGCTTCTTGAGTGTTCATGTGAGCCTGTAAGGCTTTGCTCATGGCATGAACGCGGAGACGTGGGGAATACATGGCGATCGGAACGGCGGGGAACCCGGCTGGTGGCGACGACGAGCAGGTCAGACGGCTGGCCGCGGGCTCGTCCAACTTCGGCCACCTGATCGGGCACGAGCCTTTACTGGTGACGCTCGGTTGCGCGGCGGAGTCGTACGTCCACACCGATCCGCACGCGGCCATGGTGAAGGCCCGTCTGTTCGGCGAGATCATGGCCAAGCACCTGGTCACCCTGGTCAATGTCACCGTTCCCGGCACCAGGCAGGTCGACCGCATCAACGCCCTGACCAGGGCGGGGGTTCTCGTCCCCCAGGTGGGTGCGTGGTTCGAGGGGATCCGGACGACGGGCAACCGCGCGGTCCACGAGTACTACGCCAACGTGCGCGCCGCGCTTCAGGCGGTGGAGGCCTGTTTCCGGCTCGGTGACTGGCTGCACCGCTCCCTCGACCAGACCGACACCACGCACCGCGTCTTCCTGGCCCCCGCGCCCCCGTCGGCCTCCCCCGCCCCGGAGACGGCCGCCGACGCCCAGGAGCTGGAGCAGCTCCGTACGGAACTCGACGCGTACCGGCGCAAGCTGGAGGAGGCCCGGCTCCGCTACGACGGCAAGCAGAACCGGCTGGAGCGTGAACAGGCCGCCCGCGAGCAGGCGGAGGCGGAGCTGGCCCGCGCCGAGGCGGAGAGAGCCGCTCTGCATGACGTGATCGCCGAACTGAGCGAGAAGATCACGGAGTTGACGGCTCCGGCGCTGGACTCGCGTACCGCCGCCCGGCCGCTGGGCGGTGCCTCGCAGCGCGACGAGTTCATCGCCTACGCCCAGAAGGCGGCCCGTCCGCCGAGGAGTGAGGCGCAGGTCCGTGACGAACTGGACCGCATTCTTGACAAGGCGGGTTGGGCTGTCCAGGACGACAGCGCCAAGAACCTCTTCGCGGGTCGGGGTGTCGCCGTCCGTGAGGTCTCCACCGCCGTCGGCCGCGCCGACTACCTTCTCTACGTCGACCAGCGCCTGGTCGGGGTCATAGAGGCCAAGCGGGAGGGCGCCGACCTGGAGGCCGCCATGCGGCAGGCCGCGCGCTACGCCACCGGGCTGACCCGCAGCCAGCAACTGAGCGCCTGGCGTGCCAGCCTGCCCTTCCGGTACGTGGCCGACGGCAACACCGTCCGTTTCCACAACGCGCTCGACCCGTCCCCCCGCACGCGTGAGATCTTCGCCGTGCACCAGCCGGAGACGATCGCCCGCTGGACCGAGGAGGCCGAGGCCGACCCCACGGCGCCGACCCTGCGTGCCCGGATGCGCCGCCTGCCGCAGACGTTCCTCGACCCGGAACCGCTGCGCCCGGCGCAGGAGAAGGCGATCACCGGTCTGGAGCGCTCCCTCGCCAAGGACGACCCGCGCGCCCTGATCCAGATGGCGACCGGCGCCGGCAAGACGTACACGGTGGTCAGCGAGAGCTACCGGCTCCTCAAGCACGCGGGCGCCAAGCGCGTGCTGTTCCTCGTCGACCGCAACAACCTGGGTACCCAGGCCGCCACCGAGTTCGAGAACTACGACACCCCGGACGACGGCCGCAAGTTCACCGAGCTGTACGTCGTCCAGCGCATGGCCGGGGACACCGTTCTGGGCTCGGCGCATGTGGTGGTGTCGACCGTGCAGCGGCTGTGGATGGCGCTGACCGGACAGGCGGTGCCGAGCGCGGACGACAACACCGAGGCCCTCGACCGGTACGACCTCGTCGACGAGCCGGTGGAGGTCGGCTACAACGCGGCGCTGCCGCCGGAGTCGTTCGACCTCATCGTTGTCGACGAGTGCCACCGCTCCATCTACGGCAAGTGGCGGGCGGTTCTGGAGTACTTCGACGCGCACCTGGTCGGCCTGACCGCCACGCCCGTCGCCCAGACCTTCGGGTTCTTCTTCCAGAACCTGGTCAGCGAGTACCCGTACGAGCAGGCCGTCGCGGACGGCGTCAACGTCGACTTCGACGTCTTCCGCATCCGTACGGAGCTGGGCGAGAACGGCGGCACGATCCCCGCCGAGACGGTCGTGCCGATGCGGGAGCGCAAGACCCGGCGGGAGCGGTACCAGGAGCTGGAGGAGGACCTGGAGTGGAAGGCGGCCCAGCTGGGCCGCCAGGTCATCAGCAAGGGGCAGCTCAAGCTCGTCATCGAAACGTTCCGGCAGCACCTGTTCACGGACATCTTCCCGCCGGTGGGGGAGGGGGAGGTTCAGCGGGCGCGTACACATGTGCCCAAGACGCTGATCTTCGCCGTGGACGACAACCACGCCGACGAGATCGTGCAGATGGTGCGGCAGGTGTTCGGCGAGAGCGACGACTTCTGCATGAAGATCACGCACGCGGCGACGCGGCCCGCCGAGCTGATCAAGGCGTTCCGGAACAGCCCCGAGCTGCGGGTCGCCGTGACCGTGGACATGATCGCCACGGGGACCGACATCCCGCCGCTGGAGTGTGTCTTCTTCCTGCGGGACGTCAAGAGCTGGGCGTACTTCGAGCAGATGAAGGGGCGGGGTTCGCGGACCGTGGACCCGGCCGAGTTCCAGGCGGTCACGCCCGACGCCGAGGTCAAGGAACGGTTCGTGATCGTCGACGCGGTCGGTGTCACGGACTCCCCGCGCGTGGACGCGCGCCCGCTCAACCGGCTCTCCGAGCGGAAGATCCCGCTGGAACGGCTGATGGCCAATACGGCCGGGCTGGCGATGACGGAGGACGAGGTCGCGACTCTGGCGGGTCGTCTGGCGCGCCTTGACAGGCAGCTCACACCCGAGGAGCGCGAGGAGGTCGAGGAACTCGCCGGCCAGCCGCTCCAGGAGATCGTGGGCGGTCTGGTGCGGTCCGTGGACCCCGACCAGCAGGAGCGGGCCCGGCGGATCGGCGGGCAGGAGCAGGTCCGGCAGGACATGCTGGAAGCTCTGAAGCCGATCGCCTCGAACCGTGAGCTGCGGGATCGGCTGATGTCGATGCGTCGCGCTCACGACATCGTCATAGACGAGGTCAGCGTCGACGAGGTGAAGGAAGCGCGCGGCATCACGGCGGACGAACTGGCGATCCGGCGCGTGACCTCCTGGCAGCAGTACCTCAAGGACAACCGGGACGAGATCGCCGCGTTCAACATCGCGTTCAGCGAGCGGCGTGATCCGAAGGAGGTCTACCGGCGGCTGCGGGACCTTGCGCGCAAGATCGAGCGCCCTCCGTTCCAGTGGACCCCGGCACGGCTGTACGACGCGTACGTGCAGCTGGGCAAGGCGGCTCGGCATCCGAGGGGGGCGGCGGGCGTGGTCGATCTGGTGGGGCTGCTGCGCTTCGAGCTGGGGCTGGATCAGGAGGTACGGCCGTACCGGACGCTGGTGGAGGAACGGTACGCGGCGTGGCAGGTCCGGCAGGAGCAGGCGGGGGCTGCTTTCACGGCGGACCAGGTGTGGTGGCTGGACCGGATGGTCGACGTGATCGCCACGGATGCGGCGATCGAGCCCGAGCATTTGAAGGACGTACCCTTCATCGAGCGTGGGGGCGTGGACGGGTTCCTTCGGGAATTCGGGGCGGATCGGGGGGCTGAGATTTTGAGTGAGCTGGGACGGGAGTTGGGTGCGTGAGTGAGGGCGGGATTTCTTCGGGGCTGCCGGAGGGGTGGGCTTGGGCGGCGCTTAGTGATGTCGCCGACTCGACGCTCGGGAAAATGCTCGACCGTAAGAAGGGGGGAGAGCACCCGGTCTCGTATCTGCGAAACGTTAATGTGCAATGGGGTCGAATCGACATGGAAGACATACTGGCCATGTCGATCCCGCCGGAACAGCAGGAATTCTTCCGAGTGCGTAAGGGAGACCTCTTGGTTTGTGAAGGAGGCGAGGTCGGGCGATGTGCGGTATTTAATGGTGATGGCACCGGTTACCTGGCTTTTCAGAAGGCCTTGCACCGGGTCCGGCCGCTCGGTGGAATCAGCTCATTGTACTTCCGCTACTACCTCGAATACCTGCATGTGACAGGCGGATTCAGCAAGTTCGCGACAGGGAGCACGATCAAACACCTGCCGCAGCAACAGCTGAAGCGCTTGCCCGTGCGAGTGCCTCCGCTGGAAGAGCAACGGCGCATAGTTGCAGCGCTCGAAGAGCAGCTGTCGCGGCTTGGCGCAGCTGAGGGCAACGCAGCCGAGGTGCGCAGGAAGTTGCTTGCGTACAAGGCGAGTCGCGAACTTGAGGTTGTGCCGTCCCCGCACACGGTTGAGCAGGAGCTCGCAGAAGGATGGCGGATAGTTCGGCTCAGTGATATCTCACACTCATCGGGTTATGGAACGTCCACCAAGTGCGATTACGACGGTGCCGGTACCGCAGTTTTGCGTATCCCGAACATTCAGGGTGGGGTCATCAACAGTGCCGACCTCAAATATGCTGTGGACGCAGACCTCAATCTTGACGCGCACAAGGTGAGAGCTGGCGATTTGCTCGTTGTTCGTACGAACGGAAGTAGAGATCTGATCGGACGGGTGGCGGTATCGAGCGAGGATACTGACTATGCCTTTGCTTCGTACTTGATTCGCTTCAGAATCAAGACGGAAGATGCCTATCCGAATTGGGTTGCCAAAATTCTGTCTACCCGGCCGTGGCGTCGGCTGATTGAGGCCGCAGCTGCTTCAACGGCAGGGCAGTACAACCTCAACCTGAAGAAGTTGGGATTGCTGCCAATTCCTTTGCCTCCCCTCGAACAGCAGCGTTTACTGACTGCTGCACTAGATGAGATCGACGAATCAGTTCGGCGTCTTACAAGCGCAGTCAAAGACGCTTCGTTGAAGGGTGGCGCTCTCCGTCGTTCCATCCTGATTAAGGCCTTTGCTGGCCGTCTGGTCTCCCAGGACCCCTCCGACGAGCCCGCCGACGCGCTGCTAGCCCGCATCCGCGCCGAGCGTGAGGCAGCTGGGGCGACCAACTCCCGCCGCCGAAGCCCTCGCCGGACCCCCGCTCAGCGAAAGCGCGCCCCGCACGCCACACCGGCACTGGACGCGCCCCCGCCGCCCCCGACCGACGTCCCCGCCCTCGCCACTGCCACTCAGCCCACCCTTGACCTGGAGATCCCCTCGTGACCACGACCGAGGCCCGTAGGCTCGTCGATAAGCTCTGGAGTTACTGCCATGTCCTGCGGGACGACGGCGTCTCCACCATCGACTACGTCGAGCAGTTGACGCTTCTCGTGTTCCTGAAGATGGCGCACGAGGCGCAGACGCGTCCGCCCATGTTCCGCGAGCAGATCATGCCCGAGGGGTCGGTGTGGGAGAACCGTGGTTGGCCCGAGCTGCTGAAGAACGATGGTGCCGCCCTCGAAACCGCCTATGCCGAACTCCTCGAAGACCTCGGCGCCCAGCGCTCCGGCACCACCTTCCACCTCATCTTCAACGGGGCCCGTAACCGTATCCACGACCCCGCCAAGCTCAAGCGCCTGGTGAAGGATCTGATCGACAAGGAGAACTGGTCCGGTCAGAAGACCGACATCAAGGGTGATGCCTACGAGGAACTGCTGTCCCGGGGGGCCGAGGACGTCAAGTCGGGCGCCGGTCAGTACTTCACGCCCCGTCCGCTGATCCAGGCCATCATCGACTGTGTCCGTCCGACCCCCGACGACACCATCACGGACCCCGCTTGCGGTACCGCCGGCTTCCTGCTGGCCGCTGCCGAGTACATCCTCCAGGAGTACGGCAACCAGCTCACCCCCGAGCAGCGCAAGCACCTCAGCAGCGGCGGGATCTGGGGCACCGAGCTGGTGCGCAACACCGCCCGTCTCGCCGCGATGAACCTCTTCCTCCACGGCATCGGTCAGCCCACCGGACCCGCCCTCGTCCGCACCAAGGACGCCCTCGCCGCCCCGCCCGACAAGCGCGCGAGCCTGGTCCTCGCCAACCCGCCGTTCGGCAAGAAGTCGTCCATCACCGTCTACGGTGACGACGGGTCCGCCGCCCGCGAGGCCATCGCCTACGAGCGGCGCGACTTCTGGGTCACCACGACCAACAAGCAGCTCAACTTCGTCCAGCACATCGCCTCGCTGCTGGAGATCCACGGCCGGGCCGCCGTCGTCGTACCCGACAACGTGCTCTTCGAGGGCGGTGCCGGTGAGACCATCCGGCGGCGGCTGCTGAACGAGTACGACGTCCACACGCTGCTGCGCCTGCCCACCGGCATCTTCTACGCGGGCGGCGTCAAGGCCAACGTCCTGTTCTTCGAGCGCAAGCCGGCCCGCCCCAACCAGCCGTGGACCGAGAAGCTCTGGGTCTACGACTTCCGTACGGCCCAGCACTTCACCCTCAAGCAGACTCCCCTCACCCGGGCTCACCTTGAGGACTTCGTGCAGTGCTACCGCCCCGACGAGGACCGCTCCAAGCGCGTCGAGACCGAGCGCTTCAAGGCCTACACGTACGAGGAACTGGTCGCCCGCGACAAGGCGAACCTCGACATCACCTGGCTCCGTGACCCCAGCCTCGACGACGCCGACAACCTGCCCGCGCCCGAGGTGCTGGCCGCCGAGATCGTCGAGGATCTGCAGGCCGCGCTGGAGGAGTTCGCGGCGATCGCGGAGACGTTGCAGCAGGCACGGGGTGGTAGCGAGGTGGTGGAGGCAGCTCCGGTCGCGGACTGACAGTGGGTGCGGCCCCGTATCCGTGACGTCGGGTGCGGGGCCGCGCATCTCGCTCGGTCAGCTCGGGGTCCCCGTAGTAATCGCCGAAAAAACAACGGATATCGCTGACCTGCACCGGCTGGCCTGGTACCGCAGGGCAACGGCCATGTGAGGGGCCGCCCGCAGCGCCTCGTACGCCCTCACGTCTCGAACTCGCCCACCCAGGACCGCTCCAGCAGATGCTTGGGCAGGTACTCGGACTCGACATTGATGGGCATGCCCACGTCGTAGGCGAGGCATGCCACGGCGAGGGGGCCGAGGGCGACGGCACCGTCCGTGCTGTGCTGGCGATCCTCGTCCGCGGTCCAGTACTCCTTGTGGAGCCGGAGCGCCTCGACGAGACCTGCGTTGAACTGCTCCTCGTCCCGCTTGAGGAACTGCAGAAACAGGTTGAGCGGCGGATAGAGCACCTTCAGCATCAGCTCACGATCGGCAACCCTGAGCCGGTCCGGGTCGGTGCCCTGAAAGGCCGCGGTGAACTTCTCGCCGAGCCCTGGACGTTCCATCCAGTACGCCTGCAAAGCGTCGACCCAGTCGTAGATGTACTCGTCGTACACCGCCCCGGAACCACGCAGCAGATCGACCGGTACGGCGGACAGCTGCGTCATGCGGTCCTGGTCGCGGCAGGCGATCGCCAGCCAGAACGCGGTGATCCAGTTACCCGCGTCGGTGAAGTGCTGGGCGCCGGTGGCCTGGATCGTACGCGTCTTGTGCGCGATCCGGCACTCCACCGACTCCTGGTCCGTCGTAGCCGCCGCGAACAGCGCAGAGCCGACCTGCATCGCCGCCACCCAGGCTTCCCAGGTCTCGGACCTGTCGGCGGTGGCGTCGTGGAGGCAGTGCAGCAGCGCCTTGCTCAAAGCACTGCTGAAGATCAGGCCGAACATCTCGGGATGCTCCGAGAGGACCTCGATCTCGTCGAGCAAGCGCCGGTCGGCCGACTCGATGAAGCTCGTCGGATCCCCGGGCGAAGGCTCCTCGTCCCGTGGCACACGTACGACCATCAGTTGCTCCCGAGTTTGCCGATGTTGAACTGCCGCATCTCATAACCAGCATATTTGCCGTTCGGCATGGCGTCCGCCTTGACCAGGACGTAGTCGACCTTCCCTGTAGCGAGGGCCACTCGCAGCTTGCTCGCAAGGTCCGCCTCGGCACTGTCCTTCATTCTGTCGGCCCGCTTGTCCATTTCCTTCAGGATGGTTTCGAAGTATTCCCGGGTCCCTTGCTGGACACGATTACCCAGATGACTCGTCCGCTCGCCGATCCTGGCGGTGCCCGACCCCTTGGCCTCGACTACGGCATAACCGCCGTCCGGCTTCTCATAGATCTGGTCGAACCGGTTGTTCCCGAAGGCCCCGTCGTCCACCCGCTTCGCGCCTGGGTAGCGCTCGGGTATGGCGTGATGCTCCGCGACCCGCTCACCGAACAGTTCGCTCTGCTTGAGCATGTCGCCGTGCAACGGGGAGTGCGCGGCCTCGGCGGCGTCCATCGCCGCCTCCGTCCCGGCCGTCCGGTTGGCCAAGTACTCCTTCTCGGCCCGGGCCAGCGCCTTCTCCGCCGCCGTGTCGGCCCTGATGGCATCTCGACGCGTAATCGCCCATTCGTCGAGACGCTTCAGCACACCGCTTTCGACATCCGTCCGAATTCCCTTCCCGTGCGGGTTGGGGTCCATGTACTTGGCCTGGATCGCGGGTGGCAGGTCGCTCTTGGATATCCACTTGGTGGCATCGGCAGGGTCCCGGACGAGAATGGGCAGACGCTGTCCGAACACCTCCACCGAGGCGGACCTGCGGTAGCCGTTGGACCGGTAATGGTCCTTGAACCAGCGTGCATCGTTGTTGGCGAGATCCAGATGTCGCTGCATGACGGCTCGCGCGTCGGCCTGACCGGAACGCCCTGCCTCCGGCTCCCCACCATCGCCTCCCTGACCGCTGCCTTCGTCCGTCCGGCCCCCCGAAGCGGCCGCCTCGTCGCCGAGCCCAGCCGCGTCACCGGCCGTGTCACCACCAGCCCGCCCCAGATCGTCCGGTAGGCCCGAGACACCCGAGCCACCCGTCCGAGACTGCAGACCACCATCGCCACCCCGGCCTCCGCCCGCCGCAACGGTGTCGGCTCCCCGGCCTCCGGCACCCGCCCCGTCCCCCACTCGCGTCCCCGCGCCAACCCCCGCCGGCTCCCGCACGCCCGAGGCACCCGCGGGCTCCTCGCGCCGCTCCGCACCCTCCCCCGCCCGTTCCCCCGCGGTCGCCTCGTGCCGAATCCCGTCCAAAGACTCCCGCACCGTGCCGTCCGCGTTATGCATCACCAGCGTCTTGGTGTCGAGGTAGACGACCTCACCCTTGGGGGTCTCGAAGCGGACGGAGGTCTCGGGAGTGAGGCCGGCGGGCAGTTCGTCCGCCAGGTTCGGCGAGTCGGCGATCTGGTACGTGCCCTCGCCCAGCTTGATACGGGTGCCGTCGGTGATCCCCCGCAGGCCGGCCATGACGTCGCTGATCTTGACGGCCGTTCCGCCGATGCCCTTGGCGATGTACGTCATCGGGTCGACGATCCGCCCCGCCTTGCCCGCGAAGGAGATGGCCTTCGCGATCGCACCGGCCTTA
>NZ_JAEMUX010000103.1 GCF_016598475.1 Streptomyces adelaidensis | reverse complement strand
TTGGCTGCGCGGGTTCCGGTCTCAGTCGTCCGTTCCGGTCCCGGTCGACTGTTTCGGGTTCCGGTCCGCGGCGGCACCTGGGCGCGACCGGACAGATGTCGGCGCCGCCGCGGACCGGAGACTGGGGGTGGAGGGGGCTGCCGGGCTCAGAGCTGGGCGCCGGAGAGGCGTTCCACGGACCGCAGGAGGGCCGAGTGGTCCAGGCCGCCGTCGCCCTGCGCGCGCAGCGAGGCGATCAGCTGGGCCACCACGGCGCCGACGGGGAGGGCCGCGCCCACGGTGCGGGCGGCGTCCGTGACGATGCCCATGTCCTTGTGGTGCAGGTCGATACGGAAGCCAGGCTTGAAGTCCCGGTTCAGGAAGTTGTCCCTCTTGCGGGTCAGCACGGTCGAGCCGGCGAGCCCGCCGTTCAGGACGTCGAGCGCCGCCGTCAGGTCCACGCCCGACTTCTCCAGGAAGACCACGGCCTCGGCGCACGCCTGGATGTTCACGGCGACGATCAGCTGGTTCGCGGCCTTCACGGTCTGTCCGGAGCCGTGCGGGCCGCACAGCACGATGGTCCTGCCGAGCGCCTCGAAGATCGGCTCGGCCTCGTCGAAGTCGGCCCGCTCGCCGCCGACCATGATGGACAGCACGGCCTCGACCGCCCCGGCCTCACCGCCGGAGACGGGGGCGTCCAGCACCCGGACCCCCTTGTCCTTCGCCGCCTTCGCCAGCTCCACCGACGTCTGCGGGGTGATGGACGACATGTCGATCAGCAGGGCGCCCGGCCGGACGTTCTCCAGGATGCCGTCGGGGCCGTATGCGATGGCCTCGACCTGCGGCGACGCCGGCACCATCGTGATGACCACGTCGGCGTCGCGCACGGCCTCGGCGATGGAGCCCGCGGCGGTGCCGCCTGCGGCGGTCAGCCGATCGAGCTTGTCCTGCTCCAGGGTGTGACCCGTGACGTCGTAACCCGCCTTGACCAGGTTCTCGGACATGGGGGAGCCCATGATGCCGAGGCCTATCCAGGCGACCTTGGGAAGATTGCTCATGGTGAGGGTGCCTCTCTGGCTGCTCTGCCGTCTGCCGTCTGCCGTCTGCCGTCTGCCGTCTGCCGTCTGCCGTCTGCCGTCTGCCGTCTGCCGTCTGCCGGTCCGTCGTCCGTCATCTGCGGTCTGCCGGCTGCCGTCCGTCGTGGGGGGCGCTCAGCGCGCCGCGCGGGACTCTCGGGGGAGCCACTCGAAGGCCTCGGCGCTCGGCCGGTCGCCCGGCTTGTACTCCAGGCCGACCCAGCCCTCGTAACCGGCCTTGCCCAGCCGGTCGAGGAGGTCGTCCAGCGGGAGGGTGCCCGTGCCGGGGGCGCCGCGGCCCGGGTTGTCGGCGATCTGCACATGGCCGGTCCTGCCGGCGTACTCGGCGATCACCCGCGGCAGGTCCTCGCCGTTCATGGACAGGTGGTAGAGGTCCATGAGGAAGCGCGCGTTGCCGAGGCCCGACGCCTGGTTGACCCGGTCGACGACGCCCACGGCGGCCGGGGCCGACACCAGCGGGTAGAGCGGCGACTCCGGCTTGTTCAGGGCCTCGATCAGCAGGATCGCGCCGATCCGTTCGGCCGCCCGCGCCGCCAGGACCAGGTTCCGCAGCGCGAGCGCGTCCTGCTCGGCCGGGTCCACGCCGGCGACCCGGTTGCCGTACAGGGCGTTGAGCGCCTTGCAGCCGAGCGATCCGGCGAAGTCCGCGACCACGTCGATATTGGCGCGGAACCTCTCCGACTCCTCGCCCGGGAGCGACAGCGCGCCCCGGTCGGGTCCGGGCAGCTGTCCGGCGTAGAAGTTCAGCCCGTTCAGCTGTACACCCGCGTCCTCGACGGTACGCCGCAGGGCGTCCAGCTCCGACTGCGCGGGCGTGGGGGAGTCGACCCAGGGCCACCACAGCTCGACCGCCGTGAAGCCGGCCGCGGCGGCGGCCGCCGGGCGCTCCAGGAGCGGGAGTTCCGTGAAGAGGATCGACAGGTTGACGTTGAAGCGCTGCTCTGTGAATCCCATGGGGTCGGCGCTCCCTTCCGCTAGTACGCTATAAATCTGTAATTCCGTATTGTGGAAATCTATTTCTGCTTAATGGAAGATTGCCGCCGTCGGCTCGGGCTTGTCAAGAGGGCTCGGTGGGAAACGGCACGGCGTGGGCGGCCTGTTGGTGACGACGGACGACGGCGGGCACTGGCCAGACGGTCCTCGGCGGCGGCATTCCCTGGAAGGACCTCAAACGTGGCCCGGAGTGGCTGGTCCTGGAGGCGCTTGCGGACGGGCGGCTGCTCGTCGGCGAGGAAGGCCCCGAACTCGTCCGCTGCGACTCATGGGACGACGAACTCGCCCACCTCGTCACCACACTCCGGGCCTGGCGCCAGGAACTCGCCACCGGCGGAGCCGACGGCAAGGCCACGACCCCCGCTGCAGCATCGCGGTCTGCGTCGCCGACCGCGAAGCCGTCAACCAGGTCATGTACCACCTGGCGACCGGGGCCGAACTCACCGCCGCCGAACTCACCAATGACGGCGTCAAGGGAGACGGTGACATCCATGTCGGCACCATGCACCACTTCAAGGGCCTCGAATACCAGAGGCTCGCCATCGTCGGTGCCCGCGACGGCGTCATCCCCCGCGCCTCCGTCGTCCAGCGCTACCGCGGCACGGACCCCCGGCGCCGCGCCCGCGACACCCTGCGCGTCAACTGGTACGGCAAGGCGAGCCCTTACCTGCCCGGGTAGGGGCGTCAGCCCGTCGTACGTCAGCGATCGGCGGCGTACGTGACGAAGGTGGCCCACTGCTGGGGGGCGAAGGCGACTTCAACGCACTCCGGGCCTTCATTCGTGCTGTAGCTGCTCTTGAAACCACTTCAGCGCGAAGCCGTCCCTTGCCGAGGGGTTGGTTGTCATGTCTCTCCCAGCAGAGCAGAAGGACGGCAGCTGGGCCATTGTGGACGTATCCAGTGTCTGACTTCGATCGCGCGGTTCCTCGACGCCGAGACGGTCAACGCTCCGCCGCAACAAGATCCGCCCTGACCGCTGACCCCCGTCAGAACAGCACTTCACCCGGGCCTCTTCGCCGAGCGCCGACAGCGTCACCCGTACCTTCGACGTCCTCGGACGCCGGCTGAGCTACTGGACCATGGTGCTGTGCGGGCGGCTTGGCGACGTGTAGGGCGGGGGATGCCTTGGTCGGTTAGGGTCCCCTCGTGGCGGACGAACCGGCTCTGTCGCAGTGAAATTGATCGGCCTGGGGCGCATCGCCGCTGTGAAGCGGTCGACTGAGGCGTTCCCGTTGTGCCCTGATGCGCCCTCGCGGTGGGCGATCTGGGTAAAGGTGCAGATCAGAGGCGCGTTCTGGGGGAACGAACTATGCGATTGCGAGTGGAGTTCACGACCGAGCCCTTCGACCTCGACGAGGCCCCGGCGCACGCGCTCGTGGCCCGTGGGGTCATCGAGGCGGCCGAGTTGGACGCGGTGGACGTCGGCCCGTTCGGCAACACGGCCGAGGGGAGCGCCGACGCCGTACTCACCGCCGTGGACGCCCTGCTGCGCAGGACCCTGGAGTCCGGAGCGACCCGGATCTCACTGCAAGTCAATGTGATCGGGGAGACCGGGGCGGCCGCCGAGAACGGGGAGGCCGACGCGTGACCGGCACCGGCGATCAGCCCTTCGTCGCGGCGGTCAAGCCCCTGGTCGACGCCATGGGCGGGGTCATGCTGCCGCCCGGCGAGGCCGGCCCCGACGACGTCGTCCTCTCCTGGGAGGGTGCCGACGTCGTCGCCGTACGACTGCCGCAGCTCGCCGAGTCGCTGGATCACATCCTGGCCGCGCTGGAGCGCAAGCACGGCAAGCCGCTGGCCGACCTCGACCGCAAGGCCAAGCAGGAGGTCGTACGGATACTGGAGGCGCGCGGAGCCTTCTCCGTGCGCCACGGCGTGGAGACCGTCGCGAGCGCGCTCGGCGTCAGCCGCTTCACCGTCTACAACTACCTCAACCGCGAGAAAGAGGCCTGAGCGGGAGGCCTGACCGCGAGGTGCGTGCGGCAGGCCTGAAGGGCGTCTGGGTCCTGTCCGGCGGATCATGTCGCGGACGCGAGGCGCCACCCCCGCCTTGCAGCCGTACGCACCAAGCCCCGTTCGGTTGCGCTCATGAGGCACTGGTGGCCTCCTGCGACCTGATCCGCCGGACAGGATCCGGCGGCTTCGAGAGGCCCCCGTAACCGCAATTTTTCAACAAACTGTTGACGCGATGTCGTCGCAGGGCATTAGCTTGCCGTAGCCAAGTCCAGCAATACGGCCACGGAGGCTCCCGTGACTTCGAGTTCCTCGACGAGCTCTTCGACGCCGGGTCTCGCCCGGTTCAACGCCCTGGCGGAGCACGCGGCGGCCGCGGCGCTCCACGAGGCGTGCGCCTCGGCGGCATGGGGGCGCGGGCTGCTCGCCGGCCGCCCGTACGCCACTGTCGAGGACCTCTTCGCCGCCAGTGACGCCGTCATGGCCGGGCTGACCGCCGAGGATCTGGCGGAGGCGATGGCCGGGCATCCGCCGATCGGCCGTCCGGAGCCGGGCGACCCGACCTCGGCCCGCGAGCAGCGCGGCATGGCGGGCGCCTCCGACGAGCTCAGGGCGGAGATGCTCGAACTGAACCTGGCCTACCAGGACAGGTTCGGTCACGTATTCCTGATCTGCGCCACCGGCCGTACCGGCGAGCAGATGCGCGACGCGGTAAGGGAGCGGATCGGCAACCCGCCGGAGCGGGAACGCGAGATCGTCCGCACCGAACTGGGCAAGATCAACCGCATCCGGCTGGCCCGACTCGTCGAAGAGGACGCACCCGCATGAGCACCAGCACCACCGCCTCGGTGTCCACGCACATCCTGGACACCAGCGTCGGCCGCCCCGCCCGGGGCGTCGCCGTCCGGCTCGCCGCCCGCACCGGGCGGACGGCCAAGTGGCGGGAACTCGGCGGCTCCGCGACCGACGCCGACGGACGGTGCAAGGACCTGCCGGCGCTGCCGGCGGGCACCACGCACGTACGGCTCGACTTCGAGGTCGAGCCGTACCTCGAAAAATCCACGGACAAGTCCGCGAACAACTCCGTGACCAAGTCCGCGAACAAGCAAGCCGATGCGCAGCAGGACGCCCCCGCGAATCGGGACAGCGGTGTGTTCTTCCCCGAGGTGGTCATCACGTTCGCCGTCAAGCCCGGCGAGCACTACCACGTACCGCTGCTGCTCAACCCGTTCGGCTACTCCGTATACCGAGGGAGCTAGCGAATATGCCCATCCTGGGAAGCAACCAGTACGGCAAGGCCGAGAACCGGGTCGTCAAGATCACGCGGGACGGCGCCACCCACCACATCAAGGACCTGAACGTCTCCGTGTCGCTGAGCGGCGACATGGAGGAGGTCCACTACTCCGGCTCGAACGCGAACGTCCTGCCGACGGACACCACCAAGAACACGGTGTACGCCTTCGCCAAGGAGCACGGCATCGAGTCCGCCGAACAGTTCGGCATCCACCTCGCCCGGCACTTCGTGACCTCCCAGCCGGCCATCCACCGGGCCCGGATCCGCGTCGAGGAGTACTCCTGGGAGCGCGTCGAGCACGGCGGTGAGGGCGCGCACTCCTTCGTCCGCAAGGGTCAGGAGACCCGGCTGGCCCAGATCACGTACGACGGCTCGTCGTGGGAGGTCCTCTCCGGCCTCAAGGACCTGACGGTCCTCAACTCGACCGACTCCGAGTTCTGGGGCTACGTCAAGGACAAGTACACGACCCTCCCCGAGGCGCACGACCGCATCCTCGCCACCGAGGTCTCCGGCCGCTGGCGCTTCGACTGGACCGACGACGAGCGGCCGATGCCCGACTGGGAGGAGTCCTACGCGCAGGTCAAGCGGCACATGCTCCAGGCCTTCGCGGAGACGTACTCGCTCTCGCTCCAGCAGACGCTGTACCAGATGGGCGCGCGGATCATCGACCACCGCGACGAGATCGACGAGGTCCGCTTCTCCCTCCCGAACAAGCACCACTTCCTCGTCGACCTGACCCCGTTCGGACTGAAGAACGACACCGCCGACGGAGCCGTGTACTTCGCCGCCGACCGCCCCTACGGCCTGATCGAGGCCACCGTCCTGCGGGACGGGTGCGAAGAGAAGATCCCGGCGGACCTCACCAACCTCTGAAGGACGAACCATGGCAGCAACCCAGCGCATCGTCATCGAGAACGCGGCGATCGCGACCGTGGACGCGAAGGACACCGAGCACACCTCGGGTCATGTGGTCGTCGCGGACAACGTGATCGAGTCGGTCGGGGCGGGCAGGGCGCCGGAGGGACTGACGGACGTCGTACGCCGGATCGACGCGACCGGCCACCTGGTGACCCCCGGCCTGGTCAACACCCACCACCACTACTACCAGTGGATCACCCGGGGCCTCGCCACCGACCACAACCTCTTCGACTGGCTCGTCGCGCTCTACCCGACCTGGGCGCGCATCGACGAACGTATGACGTACGCGGCGGCCCAGGGCTCGCTCGGCATGATGGCCCGCGGCGGGGTGACGACCGCGATGGACCACCACTACGTCTTCCCGAAGGGTTCCGGCGATCTGTCGGGCTCGATCATCCAGGCGGCACGCGAGATGGGCGTCCGCTTCACCCTCGCGCGCGGCTCCATGGACCGCAGCGAGAAGGACGGCGGTCTGCCGCCGGACTTCGCCGTGGAGAGCCTTGAGGGCGCGCTCGCCGCCACCGAGGCGACCGTCGACGAGCACCACGACGCCTCCTTCGGCGCGATGACCCAGGTGGTCGTGGCGCCCTGCTCCCCCTTCTCCGTCTCCACCGAACTCCTCAGGCGGGGTGCCGAGTTGGCCCGCCGCAAGGGCGTGCGCCTGCACACCCACGGCTCGGAGACGGTCGAGGAGGAGAAGTTCTGCCACGAGCTGTTCGGCATGGGCCCCACCGACTACTTCGAGTCGACGGGCTGGCTCGGCGAGGACGTGTGGATGGCGCACTGCGTCCACATGAACGACTCCGACATCGACGCCTTCGCCCGTACGAAGACGGGTGTCGCCCACTGCCCGTCCTCCAACGCCAGGCTGGCGGCGGGCATCGCCCGCGTCCCGGACATGCTGGCCGCCGGCGTCCCCGTCGGCCTCGGCGTCGACGGCACCGCGTCGAACGAGTCCGGCGAACTCCACACCGAACTGCGCAACGCCCTCCTCATCAACCGCCTCGGCGCCTACCGCGAAGCCGCCCTCAACGCCCGCCAGGCACTGCGCCTCGGCACCTACGGCGGCGCCCAAGTGCTGGGCCGGGCAGGCGAGATCGGCTCCCTGGAGGCCGGCAAGCTCGCCGACCTCGTCCTCTGGAAGCTCGACACCCTCGCCCACGCGTCGATCGCCGACCCGGTCACCGCCCTGGTCTTCGGCGCGGCGGCCCCGGTCACCCTGTCCCTCGTCAACGGCGAGCCGATCGTGGAACACGGCCGCCTGCTGCACGTCGACGAGGACGCGATCGCCCGCTCGACGAGGTCGCAGGCCCAGCGCCTGGCACGGATCGCCGCCGGCGAATGAGGGCGCCCGCCGGTGAATGACCGGGCCCGCCGTACGCAAGTCGCCTGAAACGTACGGCAGTTGAACTCCGGCCGAGGGGGACGGCCCTCGGCCGGAAGCCGTGGACCCCAGCGGGGTCCGCGTTGGCCGTCTCCGGGGCGCGCATGAGCGTGTGCGCCCCGGAACGGTTTTCCCGTAGCGTTCCGCGCCCTGCGGCGAGCGTCGCTAGCTGAGCGAGTAACTGTCCCCGTACACCTGCCAGTCGAGCGGCAGCTCCAGATCGAGGTTGCCCGCCGCGAGGAAGACCCGCTGGGCCGTCTCGACCCGGCTGACGTCGCTGTGGGCCTCCTCCTGCTCCATCGCCCACACCCGGGCGTCGAGGAAGGCGTGCAGATACTCCGTCTCGTCGCCGCCCTGGGCCGGGGAAGCCGCCTGAAGGAGGGCCCGCTCAAGGATGCCGCCGAAGCTGAGGGCGTCGGTGCCGGGGCCGTGCATGACCAGCGCGTCGTAGTAGACGAACTGGCCGAGCGTGCCCAGCCCGTCCGCCTCGGCCCGGGCCAGCGCCGGGGAGAAGTAGACGCGGTCCCGCTCGTCGCGCTGGGCCGCGCGGAAGGCGCCGGTAGCGGCGGCCTCGCGCCAGGCCGCCGGGAAGCCGGGGTCCAGCCCGTCGTGGGAGTCGGTGCCGTTCACCGCGCGTAGCGCGGTCAGACAGCCGGCCAGCGGATTGCCCGGGACCCGCTCGGTGTACAGCTCCACCAGGGCCAGCATGTCGCTCGTACCGGAGCAGAAGCCGACGATGCCGCCCGTGTAGCCGCGGCCGTCGTCGATGTCCTCGATGTACGCGTACTGCTCCTCCCAGTCCAGGGAGGAGTTCTCCGCGCTGGACACCAGCCGCATGGCGATGTCCTTCTTCGCCGGTTCGTCGAGCCCGGTATCCGCCGTGGTGGCCGCGTCCGCCGCCTGGTCCACCAGGACGGGGGCGGCCGGCAGAGAGACGCCGAGGGCGGTCAGCAGCAGACGGCGTGATGCGGCTTTGGCGGGCAGCAACGACACGTGTGTTCTCCAAGTGAGCGCTCTGTAAAGGTAGTTGAGGTTCGCGCGCGCGACTTGGAAAGTCGTGGGGGTGCCGTGGCAGTGAGCTGTGACCAGTCAGGAGAGCGCTGTGAGCCGGTCCCTGACCTGGGTGGCGACTGTGTAGGTGTCCCCGGTCGGCTCGGCCGCGAGCGGCCCCGGATCACGCGTCCAGCGGTCCTCCAGGGCGAACCAGTCGATCTTCTTCGGCGCCCGGCCCTGCGCCAGCGCGGCCCGCAGCTCCTCGAAGTACGTCGACCAGCGCAGCCGGTACAGCCCGCCGACCAGCCCCGCCCACTCCCGGTTGGCGTAGTCCCGCAGCCCCGCGTCCGCGCCCTGCCGGGTTCCCCACACGGTCAGCAGCGACAGATTGTCGTACGCCAGCTGCTCCCGCTCGGCGGCGCTCGCACCCCAGGAACGGGCGTCCGCGACCCAACGGCCCAGCAGATGACGGGAGTCGGTGGCCAACAGCTCGTCCAGCAGATCCATGAGCGAGAGCCAGGCCCCGCTCGACTCGTCGAAGCGCGCGGTGTCGCGGGCGTCGTACGCCGCCTTGATCCCTGGCAGCAGGACCCGGCTCCGGTTGGAGAGGGCCTGCCGGGCCACATCGAGAAGATCGCGCCGGTACGCCGACGACTCGCGCAACTCCACCCGCACTCGCAGCAGTTCACCGAGCGCGGGCTCGAAGTCCGCCGCCTTGTACCGGAGTTGCTTCGGCGACCAGCGGGCCGCCCGTACGGCGTTCAGCGCGGGCCGGGCGCCGAACAGGCCGTCGGCGCTCTCGCTCCACCGGTCGGCGCGGGTGGTGCCGTACGCGGTGCGGCGCAGGATGTCCCACGCGGCCTCGGCATGCGGATCATGGGCCCCGTACCGGGCGTGCGCCCACTCGGCGAACCACGTCTTGAGGTCCAACTCACCCTCTCGCCAGGCGAGTTCGGAGAACAGGGCGAAGGCGGCCGGGTTGTTGTCCGCCGCCTCCGGCATCAGCGCGACCCCGCTCAGCCTGCTCCCGCCCTTGGTGCGCCACTTCTCGTACAGCTCGGCCCAGTCGGGCGTGTTGGCGCCGAGCGCGGTGTGACCGCCGAAGTTCCAGATCGACCCGAAGGCGTACGGCGTGTCGCCCCAGTCGGACTCGCGGTCGGTGACCGTGGGGAAACGGTCGGAGAGGCCGTCCACGACGAGCATGTGTCGCTTGTCGACGGCGTCGACGATCGCGCGCGGCGGGTTGTGCTGCCAGCCGAGAATCACCCAGGTGGCCCCCGGACGGGACCGCTGGAGCGCCCGCTCGACACCCTTGGCCGCGTCACCGACGGGTACGTCGCCCGGCTTGCCGCCCTCGTGCAGCAGGTCCATCTTGTACAGCGTCGACTGGCCGCCGAACATCTCGTCCTGCACGCGGTAGAAGGCCGCCGCGACCCGCGCGAACTCGTCCGTGCGCGGGTCCAGCCAGTCGGGGCGCGGGAACCCCATCCAGTCGCCCTGCGGCACGGTCCGCGCCCCCGGCACGCGCTCCGCGAAACCGGCCGGGACCGTCCCGAAGTAGCCGGGGAACACCGGCGTCATGCCCAGCTCCCGCACCCGGCCGGCGATCCGGCGGCCGAGCGAGGCCCGCGCCTGAAGGAGCTGCCGGGAGACGGGGGAGGGGAAGGCGGACATGTTCTGCAACAGCCACCACGGCTGATGGGCCGGGCCCGGGACCCACTCCCGCAGCTCCTCCTCGCCGTACCCGAACTCCTGGAACACCCGGTGGTACAGCGCGTCCGCGCCCGCGTGGACGAGGACCTCGTTGTAGCCGTGCAGCGCCAGCACGTCCAGCTCGCGCTCCCAGTACGTCCAGTCGAGGTACGCGCCCGTGTAGCCGTCGTTGGTGTCGTTCAGGGCGAAGCGGTGGGGGACGTTCGCCCGGCGCGTGACCGCCCGGTCGAGGCCCGGCAGCTCGCCCGGCAGGAGGTCGGTCTGTTCGCCCGCCCAGTTGATCTCGGCATACGCGATGTGCCGCAAGTACCAGTTCAGACCGGTGAGTTGAGTGGCCGGGGTGTCACCGGCGACGGTGAGCCGACCGGCGCCGCCCGAGACCCGGAAGGTGTCACGCTCCGCGTCGTCCGTGAACGTGATCTGCTGCCAGTGCCGGGGCAGCAGCCGCCGGGCCGCCGCCGTGGCGGCGGCCGTCGGTGGTGCCTTGTCCGCGCGGGGCACGTCGTCCGAGGGGATCGTACGGGTCGAGGAACAGGCGACCGCGGAACCGGCGGCGAAGGCGGCGAGGAGGGCACGGCGGGCGAGCGGCATGGGGTCTCCGGGGTGCGATGGGGGTACGCCCTGGGAGGAATACCCGCCGAGACCCCACCTGTGCGCGGACACATGGCCACAAGGGGGAGAACCCGGCGTGAACGGCTCCTTCCGCCTGGTGACCCTACCTTCGGCCCGAGCCGTTTCCGATCACCGGCGACGCCGTTTCCCCTCTCCGTCGACGTCGAGGCGGACGCCGTTCGTTCTACGTCAATATGAGTAGATTTTTCGGCCCGGGAACCCTCTCTCACGCACGACACGTTGTCGGGAAACAGAGATTTATCCGAATGATCGCTTCACGTCCGGTGGGGGCCGGTACATACGGGGAGAACCGGTAAGTCCGGTTGTGACCGTTCGTGGAGCCGGGGGACAGAACGGGGACACACATGGTGCATCGACACCATCGCGAGACCTACTACGTCGTCAACGAGGGCCGGATCCTGGAGTTCGAGAAGGGGGACGCGGTCGCGCGCGTACCGAGCGCGGCCGAGCAGCAGATGGCCTTCCGCTTCTCCAGGTTCGGTGAGAAGGGGGCCCAGCTCGACGAGACACTGCGCGGCAAGCTCGCCGAGGCCATGACCACGGTGGGCGCGCCCGGCGGCGACCCCGACTCGGGGGACCCGGGGGCACCGATCCCGGCGGGGTTCACCTACCTCGGGCAGTTCGTCGACCACGACCTGACGCTCGACCGCACCCAGGTCGGGCTCGGCGAGCCGGTCCCGGTCGAGGATCTGGTCCAGGGGCGCAGCCCCGCCCTCGACCTCGACTCGCTCTACGGTCTGGGCCCGGACCACTCCAGCAGCGCCCGCTTCTACGAGTCCGACGGTCGCCTGAAGATGGGCACGACGCTCGGCGTGGGCTTCCCGCCCGAGTTGCCGCCCGCCAACATCGACCAGGAGGGCTTCGACCTGCCGAGGGCCGGCGAGACGGCCGGCGGCACCCAGGCGGACAAGCGCGCCCCGCTCATCCCGGACGCGCGCAACGACGAGAACCTGGCCGTCGGCCAGCTCCACCTGGCGTTCATCCGCTTCCACAACCGCGTCGTCGACCGGCTCGCCGGGAGCGGAATGCCCGAGCACCGGCTGTTCCACGCGGCCCGGGACATCGTCGTGAAGCACTACCAGTGGATGCTGCGCACCGACTTCCTGCCGCGCATCGTCGACCCGGACATCGTCGAACGGGTCTTCACCCGAGGGCGCCGGCACTTCGAGGTGCCGGGGTACACCCGTCCCGGGGACCTGCCGACGATGCCCATCGAGTTCTCCGTCGCCGCCTACCGGCTCGGCCACAGCATGGTTCGCGGGGCCTACCAGTGGAACGCCGTGTTCCGCGCGGGCGGGCCCGGCCCGATCGCCTCGCTGGGACTGCTGTTCCGGTTCAGCGGCACGGCGGGCAACCTCACCCCGGGCCCGGACGACCTGAGCGACCTGGACGACCCGAACTCGGGGGAGAACCTGCGGCTGCCGAGCAACTGGATCGTCGACTTCCGCAGGCTGTTCGACTTCGGTGAGATCGGCCGGGACGACCTGGTCGTGCCCGACGGCGAGGGCAACGTGGCCAAGCGGCTCGACACCCTGCTCGTCGACCCGCTGGCCACGCTGCCCACCGGCACCTTCGACGGCCGTGGCCGCCCGGCCCCGCCGCCGATCCAGCGCAACCTCGCGTTCCGCAACCTCAGCAGGGCCGCGATGGTCGAGCTGGCCACCGGACCGCAACTGGCCGCCCAGATGGGCTTCAAGCCGCTGACGGAGGACCAGATCCTGCGGGGCAACGGCGGCGCCGTCCTGGAGGGCCTGTCCGACGCCGAGCGCGCACAGCTCGTGGAGCACACCCCGCTGTGGTTCTACGTCCTGCGCGAGGCCGAGGTCAACGAAGCCCACCCTGGGAGTCTCACCGGCGTCGGCGGCACCCTCGTCGCCGAGGTCTTCCACCGTGCGTTGGAGGGCAGCCGGATCTCGATCGTGAAGCGCCCGGGCTGGCGCCCGAGCCTTCCGTCCCACAAGAAGGGCAGGTTCACGATGACGGACCTGCTGCTGTTCGCCTTCGAGAACGACCCGGACCTGCTCAACCCGCTGGGCTGAGCAGTCACCACCCGTGATCCGCGGGGCCGGTCGGGAGGCACCCGTGCCCCCGCCGGCCCGGCGGACCACAGCGCCAAGATGTCTTGCCCGCAGAGCGCTTGCTCATGCGCTAGGTGCGCCTCGGCGAAGCCAGCAGGTACCGCTGCCGTGTACGCCGATCCATGTGCTCGCCCACCTGCCAGCCGGCCCTCTCCAGCGTCACGGCACAGGCGCGCAACGCCTCGGCGTCGGGGCCGCGTACGGCGACGGCCTCCGGCTGGGGAGTGGCCCGTACGCGATAGCCGGTGTCCGCCGCATCGACCCCCGCCGGGCGGTGGCCGGCGGCTTCCAGGGCGAGCGCGGCGGCCTGCACCAGATGCGTCCGCTCCCAGCCGCAGGGGCGGTCCGTGGCGCCGACCGGATTGGTCATCCGGCGCAGCTCCAGCAGCCCCTGCCAGGCACTGTGCACCTCACGAATACGCGCAGGCCCGGCCTCGGCGGCCTCCTCACCACCGACCCGCGCGGCGAAGACACCGGACTCGGCGGGAGCGGGAGCGGTGGCCGGGGCGGCGGGTTCCGGTGCCACCTCGGGGGCCGGGGCCGTCTCCCGTATCCGATGCCCGGCCGGTGTCAGGAAGTGGGCGTGCGGCGGGCGTGGGTGCCGGAAGGCCAGGCCGCGCTTCACCAGCGCCGCGAGCTGCGCCTCCGTGCCCGTCAGCCGTCCGGTCACGGGCTCGGCGGCGTCGATGATCCGCTGCTGGGCGGCGGTCGGCGGTCGTGTCACGGAACCCTCCCTCACAGCCCAATCCGAAGCCCTCGAAGCCCTCGAAGCCCTCGAAGACCTAGAAGCCGTCGAAGAACTTGAAGACTACGAGGAGGGTCTGACATTCCACCCGGCGAGGACCGGCCGCCCATGCTCGGTGCCGAGGCGGCAGACCGTGCCCGTGGCCAGCTGGAAGAGCGCCCCGCCGGACGCGGGCAGTCCGAGATAGCGGGCGGTGAGGACCCTCAGGAAGTGCCCGTGGGCCACGAGCACCACGTCCCCCTCGCTGTTCCCCAGCGCCGCGTGCGCCTTCGCCAGCATCCGGTCGGCGCGCGCCCCGACCTCCTGCGGGCTCTCTCCCGGATGCTCCGCCGGTCCGGGCGCGACCCCGTCCGTGAACAGGAACCAGTCCGGCCGGGTGCGGTGGATCTCGACGGTCGTGACCCCCTCGTACCCGCCGTAGTCCCACTCGACGAGGTCCGCGTCGACCCGTGCCCCGGTGAGCCCGGCCAGCTCGGCGGTCTCCCCGGCCCGCTTCAGCGGGCTCACGAAGACGGCGCCGATACGGTGCGAGCCGAGCAGCGGAGCGAGGCCGCGCGCCTGCTCACGGCCGTTGTCCGTCAGCGGGAGGTCGGTCCGGCCGGTGTGCTGCCCGGACAGCGACCAGTCGGTCTCACCGTGCCGCACAAGAAGAAGATCACCCATGCCCCCAGGCTACGAGCCCGCGCCACCACCTACGACGGGGCCTCACAGAGTGCGGGCCCACCGCTCCAGCTCCGCGAACTCCTCCTCCCGCAGCCCCCGGCGCGGATCGATCCGCAGCAGCAGCGCCGGCGTGCCGTGGTGCGCGGCGACATGCCGTACATCGAGATCGGTGATCATGTCGTCGACCCAGACGAAGGGCCGCCCGGCCGCCCACTGAAGGACCCGTCGGGTCTTCCAGTACAGCCCGTCCGGGTCCTCGGCGAAGAGGTTGGTGAACTCGATGACCGGCAGGTCGCGCGGCAGCCCGATCACCGGCCCGATCATCTCGTTGGCCTCGTGCATCCAGGTCGTGGCCCACGCCAGCTCGTACGGCAGCGCGAGCAACTGCGCCCCGTGGGCCGGGTTGAGCCGGATCCGAAGGCCCCGGCGCAGCCGCCGGGACCCCGCTTTCTGCCGGGAGGACCAGTTGGCGGGGTGCACCCGGCGGGTCACATAGCCACGCGGACGCCACAACCGGGCGCCGAAGGGGTTGAGGGGGCCGTCCACGGCGAGGAGAAGCAGCGGGCGATCGCTCATGCAGAAGGGTTACCCACCTCCGGTGGGCGTCGACGCACCAACTTCGTCGCCCTGCCGTACTACTGCCGGTAACCGCTCAGGAACCGCCCGATCCGGCTGATCGCCGCGTCCAGGTCGTCCGCGTGGGGGAGGGTGAGGATGCGGAAGTGGTCGGGGGTGGGCCAGTTGAAGCCGGTGCCCTGGACGACCTGGATCTTCTCCCTCAGCAGCAGGTCCAGGACGAACTTCTCGTCGTCGTGGATCTTGTGGACCTTGGGGTCGAGGCGGGGGAAGGCGTAGAGGGCGCCCTTGGGCTTCACGCAGGAGACGCCGGGGATCTCGTTGAGCTTCTCCCAGACGACGTCGCGCTGTTCGTGCAGGCGGCCGCCGGGCGTGGTGAGGTCCGTGATGGACTGGCGGCCGCCCAGCGCGGCCTGGATGGCGTACTGGGCGGGCGCGTTGGCGCACAGCCGCATGGAGGCCAGCATCGTCAGGCCCTCCAGGTAGTTGCGGGCGTGCTGTTTGGGGCCGGTGACGACCAGCCAGCCGGAGCGGAAGCCCGCGACGCGGTACGTCTTCGAGAGGCCGCAGAAGGTGAGGACGACCAGGTCGGGGGCGAGCGCGGCGGCCGAGTGGTGCACGGCGTCGTCGTACAGGATCTGGTCGTAGATCTCGTCGGCGAAGACCATCAGGCCGTGGCGGCGGGCGAGGTCGAGGATGCCCTCGATGATCTCCTTGGGGTAGACCGCGCCGGTCGGGTTGTTCGGGTTGATGATGAGCACGGCCTTCGTGCGGTCCGTGATCTTCGACGCCATGTCGTCCAGGTCCGGGTACCAGTCGGCCTGCTCGTCGCAGAGGTAGTGGACCGCCTTGCCGCCGGCGAGGGTCGTCACCGCCGTCCAGAGGGGGAAGTCGGGGGCGGGGATCAGGATCTCGTCGCCGTCCTCGATCAGGGCCTGTACGGCCATGGAGACCAGCTCGGAGACGCCGTTGCCGAGGAAGACGTCGTCGACATCGACTTCGAGGCCCCGGTCCTGGTAGCGCTGGGCGACCGCCCGGCGGGCCGAGAGGATGCCGCGCGAGTCGGTGTAGCCGTGGGCCCGCGGGAGCATCCGGATCATGTCCTGGAGGATCTCCTCCGGCGCCTCGAAGCCGAAGAGCGCGGGGTTGCCGGTGTTGAGGCGCAGGACGGTGTGGCCCGCCTCCTCCAGTGCGTTGGCGTGCTCGATCACGGGGCCGCGGATCTCGTAACAGACCTCGCTGAGCTTGCTCGACTGCCGGAACTCCATGCGCCTAGCCCTCCGGTTCGTTTGTGTTGCTTGGTTTTACCAAGTAGGCGCTTGGAAAGTCCAACGACATGTCTAGACTGCGTCCCATGTCACCTCGCCGAAGCTACGACCAGTACTGTTCCGCCGCCCGGGCGCTCGACCTCGTCGGTGACCGCTGGACCCTGCTGATCGTGCGCGAACTGCTGGCCGGCCCGCGCCGCTACACGGACCTGCACGCGGACCTGCCCGGCGTCAGCACGGACGTCCTCGCGTCGCGGCTGAAGGACATGGAGCGGGACGGGCTGGCCACGCGGCGCCGGCTGCCGCCGCCAGGGGTCGCGTACGTGTACGAACTCACTGCGCGGGGGCGGGAGTTGCTGCCTGTGCTGCAGGCGCTGGGCGCGTGGGGGGAGTCGGCGCTCGGGGAGCGGCGGCCCACGGACGCGCTACGGGCGCACTGGTTCGCGTTGCCGTTGCTGCGGGGCCTTGACGGCGGGAGCGCCGGGCTGGTCGAAGTGCGGCTGGAGGAGGGCGAGTTCCATGTGCGGGTCGGTGCCCTCGGTGACGGTCCGGTGTACGGGGAAGGGCCCGCCCCCGAGGAGCCGGATGCCCGGCTGTCCTTCGACTCGGAGACCTGCGCGATGGTCGAGCGGGGGGAGTTGACCTTGCGGGATGCCGTCCGGCAGGGGCGGGTCGAGGTGGTGGGGGAGGGGGCCCTGGCGAAGGAGTTGCTGGACGTCTGAGGCAGGGGATGTGGGGTCGGTTTTCGGCCGCGGGATCGTCGGGGCTTGTCGCGCGGTTCCCCGCGCCCCTGAAAAGCAGGGGCTGCGCCCCGTGCTTTTCGGCCCCCAGGACCGTGGTCCCAGGCCCGCAGGGCCTGTGTCTTTCAGGGGCGCGGGGAACTGCGCGAGAAGCCCCACCGGGCCCCGCGGACGGGGTCGAAGGCGCACGGCCGGCAGCGCAGGGCCCGCCGAACCAGCATGGTCCGGCGGGCCTTTGATGAAGAGTCAGGCTCCCGGCGGCGGCATCCTCGCCGGTCGGCCCGTGCCCCGTGTCAGGGAGTAGCCGCCGATGCCCGCGAGGGCGGCCAGGGTGGCGCCGAGGGCGGTCCATACCCAGCGGTCGCTCCACCAGCCGGAGGCCCAGCCGTCGTCGGGTTCGAGGGAGGACAGTACGGCCTCCGCCGAGGAGTCACCCTCCTCGTCCTCCTGGGAGGTCACGGCGATGCCCGGCACCAACGGCTCGGCCAGTGAGCCGTCGACCGCCGCCGAACCGCCGATGTCCTTGGAGTCGGCCCGGATCTCGGTGCCGACCGGAAGGCCGAGGTCGGCCGTGGCCAGCCGGGTGGTGGTCAGGCGGACGTAGTACGTGCCCGGCAGCGGGTCGTCGGCCCACTGCTCCGACCAGGCGCGGACCGTGCGCAGGGTGCAGGCCAGTTCGACGGAGGCCGCCCCCGCCCCGGCCGTGCGGGTCTGCGCGCCGTACTGGCAGGCCTGGCGGCGCCGCAGTCCGTCGTAGACGTCGAGCTGCCAGGTCGAGGAGGACTGGGCTCCCTCGGGCAGCTTGACGGTCGCCCGCACGGTGGGCCGCTGCCCGGCGTCGGCCGGGAAGGACCAGTACAGGTAGTCGCCGGTCGAGGCGCTCGCCGTCGCGGTCTGCCCCTGCTCGAACTCCGTGGCCGTACGGAAGGAGGTGCCCGCCTCGGTGGGCGCGTCACCGTCCTCCGAGGGGCTCGCGGAGGGGGTGGAGTCGGCGACGGCCGGGGACACGGCTACGCCCAGCATCAGCAGAGCCGCACTCAACACACGGGTGAAACGCATCAGTTGGTCCTCCAGACCGCGAGGCGCCAGCGTGACAGCCAGCCCCACAGCACTCCCGCCAGGAACCCGACGAGCACCAGCACACCGAGCAGCCACCAGCCGCGGCCGAGCCCGAAGGAGGCCACATCGCTCGCCTGGTCCGGCCCGTCCACGACGTCGACGGTGATTTCGAGCGGCAGACCGGGTGTGGTCTTGACCCCGCTCGCAGGCGAGTAGGAGTTGGTCACCTGGAGACACACGCTCTCGGCGACGTCCTCGTCCGCGGAATCCTCTGCGTCCTCGGCCTCCGCCTTCGGATAGCGCAGACCGGTCGAGATGACATCGGTACGCCCGTTGCCGGCCGCTTCGCCGCGTACGATCTCGCGGTTCTTGACGGTCACCGCGCGCAGCAGCACGCCGTAGTCCGGGTTGACCTCGCGGTCCGCCGCGACGCTCACCGATGCACGCAGTTCCTGGCCCGGCTTCACATCGACGCGGTACCAGCGCTGCTGGCCGAACTCCTCGCGGTCGGTATACAGACCCGACTTGATGGTCTGCGCCTTCGCGCATGTGTCGGCGCCCTCGACGGCCTGCGGCACGACCACCGGATCGGCGGCCCGGTCGACCAACTGGTTGACCCGGTCGGTGAGTTCGTCGCGGTGCTCGATCGAGGTGTAGCTGCCGCCGGTCGCCTCGGCGATACAGCTCAGCTGGAGGCGCATCTTGGCGTTGGGCACCAGGCCGAGCGTGTCGATGGTCAGGCCGATGCCCTTCGCCGCGATCTCGCGGGCCACCTCACACGGATCGAGCGGGGCGCAGGTGTCCTCGCCGTCGCTGATCAGCACGATGCGCTTGGTGCCCTCGCCGCCCTCCAGATCGTCGGCCGCCTTCAGCAGGGCGGGGCCGATCGGGGTCCAGCCGGTCGGCGTGAGTGTCGCGACCGCCGTCTTGGCCTCGGTGCGGTCCAGCGGACCCACGGGGTAGAGCTGCGCGGTGTCCTTGCAGCCCGTCTTGCGGTCGTCTCCCGGGTAGTCGGCGCCGAGGGTGCGGATGCCGAGCTGGACCTCCTCGGGTGTGGCGTCCAGTACTTCGTTGAACGCCTGCTTCGCCGCGGCCATCCGGGACTGCCCGTCGATGTCCTTCGCCCGCATCGAACCGCTGACGTCCAGCAGGAGGTTGACCTTGGGCGCGGTGGCCGTGGTCTCGTCGGCGACGGCCGTGGACGGGACCGCGATCCCGGCCGTCAGGGCGGCGAACAGGGTGAACACCCCTGCTGCCAGCCTTTGTCTTGTGATCATCGGCGGATCCTATTGATCCAAGGGCCCACGCTTCAAAACGAGACCGGCCGTTCACCGGGCGGACAGCGCGCCCGGCCCCTCCTGGTTCCGCCCCAACGGACTCGCCACCTCCGCCCAGATGTCGCCCGGCCGCTCCGGCGAAAGTCGCATCAGCGTCAACGCCTTCGTCGGTACGGGCCCCTCCAGCAACGTGCCGAGATCGGCAGTGCGCGGCAGATCCCGTACGGCCGTGGAGAGCGCCTCGCGCAGTACGGGCGTCGAGCCGGCCGTGGCGCCGAGCGTGCCCGTGATCAGGGCGCCGAACAGCTTGCGGCGCAGGGTGGTCTCGTCGTCGGTGATGATGCGGCCGCTCATCGCCGGGGCCGGAATGCCGTGCCGGGCCAGGCGCGCCGGGCTCACCCGGATGTCCGCGAGGTCGCGGTAGACGAGGCGGCGGGGGGCACCCGACGGGGCCAGGACCACCAGCAGGTTCTGGCCGTGCGCCTCCAGGGCCACGCCCAGGTCGAGCAGCCGGAGGCAGACCGTGAGCGCGAGTCGGGTGAAGTCCGCCAGCCAGGACGCCGACCGGGGCAGCCCGGTCGCCCCGAGCGCGGCCACCGGCACGACCCGCTCACCGGTGGCCGTGTCCGCGTACGTCTCCGGCGACTCCCGCAGCACCGCCGCGAGATCGGGCGAACCGGCGGTCACCGCGCCGAGGGTACGGGTCACGTGCAGCAGCCCGTCAGAGCGGGCGGCGACCTCCGCCATGAAGTCCGAGACGATCGCCGAGGTCTCGATCGAGTAGACCGAGATGTCCCGCACGGAGGAGGTCAACCGGGCGCTCAGCGCGGTCTTGACGTGCGGTCCGCCGTCCGGGAGCGCGAGGGTGCGCAGCGACATCAGGGGATGCGCCTCGATCACCTCCCCCAGCGGGCACTTGAGCACATGGGCCGCCTGCCACGGATGGACCGGGACCAGCACCCGGCCCCCGTCCCGGAACCGCTCCGGCCACTCCCCGACGACCAGCGCGTCGTCCACCGGAGCCAGCCCCAGCCGGACCACCTGCCGGTGCTCCGGCCCGTAGGCGAGCTGGTCGCCCACCGAGAAGCCGGGCCGGGAACGGCAGTTGGGGTGGAAGGGGTGCCCGTCGACGACCAGCTGCTCCCACTCCCAGCTCGTCACCGGCGACGCGGCAGCGGTCGGCTGATCGGCGCGGGACAGCGCCAACGAGGCGACACTGTGGTCGAGTTCGGCGGCGAAGGCGGCGCTGTGCGGTACGGCCAGGGCCGACATGAGCCGCGCCGGACGGTCGTACGACCGCTCCTCCAACCACACCTCCCCGACCTGCTCGTCGGTGCCGTACGGATCCACGGGCGGCCCGTGCAGCCGGCGGCCGTCGGCGAGACGCAGTGTGATCCCGCCGCCCCCGGCCGCCGCCTCCCGACGTACCACCCAGGGCAGCGGCTCATGGACAAACCCCCGCCACAGCCGGGACAGCACGGCCGCCCGGGCGCCGGGGAGCGCGGTCGCGTACGGCGGCGTCAGATCGGGGCGTACGGCGCCCAGCTCGGCGCCGAGCGCCGCCTCGGCGTCGGACATCGGGTGACGGTCCACGGGCGGGCTCCTCGGGTTCGGGTACTGCGTCGGACGGTGCGGGGCCAGGGCGGGTCAGTGGCCGGGGGTGCGTCGGTCCGGGGCGGGGACAGCCGCTGGCGGGTGCGGAGAGAGGTTCGAACGGGTACGGGAACAGCATCGACAGCGGCGTACGACCACTGCCCGCCCGCCTCCGCCGCGACGCATGACGGGCGGACATACTGATCACGAGTGCACCGTATGGAACGAATGGACCCCGTGGATCCAGTGGACGCCAGCCCGCCTCGCGACGACGTCGGTACCGCCGCCGACGCCCTCGCCGCCGCACCGCTGCTCAACTGTCTCCTGCGGGAGGCGGCGGAGCCCGCCGAGCCGGGCGCGACCGGAGTGCACCGCCTCAAGGCCGGCGGCCGCCTCCTGCGGGTACGCGGCACCCGGCGCCCCACCGACCCCGAGGTGCGCACGGCGGGCACCTGGCACCGCCTCACCCACGCCGAACTCGTCGAACTCACCGCCGAGGAACTCCGCCGCCGCACCGGCCTGACCAACTCCGAACTGCCCGCCGAGATGCTCGAAAGCCGCGAGGCCGTGGCCGCCGTCCTCACCGCGCGCACTCACGCGAGGGCCCCCGAGGACCCGTACCGGCGCTCCGAGCAGTCCCTGATCACCGGGCACCCCCACCACCCCGCCCCCAAGGCCCGCGGCGGCGGTCCGGCCGCCGCCTGGCTTCCGTACGCGCCCGAGGCGTACGCCCACTTCCCGCTGACCCTCCTCGGCGTCCGCGAGGACGCCGTGGTCGAGGAGGGCGACACCACCGCCCTCGACACCCTCGGCACGGCCCCGCCCGGCTACCGGCTGCTACCGGCCCACCCCTGGCAACTCGACCTCGTCGGCGGCGAGTTGACCGAGGCCTTCGCCGACGGCCGGCTCGTACGACTGGGCCGGACGGACGGCGAGGTGTGGCCCACGGCGGCGATCCGGACGGTGTACGTCCCCGGCACGGTCCTCATCGGGCCCCCGGCCCCCGCAGTGCCCTCCGACGCGGACCTTTTCCTCAAGTTCAGCCTGGACGTGCGCATCACCAACGACGTGCGCCGCCTGTGGCGCCACGACCTGCTCAAGCTGAGACGCACGGACCGCGCGGTCAACGCCGCGTTCGCCGAATCTCCGGGCGCCTGGCTCAGCGACCGCGGCTACCGCACCGCCGGCTTCGCCTTCGAGGAGCTGGCGGTACTGGTGCGGGACGGTCTGGGCGGCCACGTGGCCCCGGGCACGACACCCTTCCTCGCCGCCGCCCTCACCGAAGGCACCGAAGCCTTCCCGGGCAACCCCCTGGTCCGCACCGCCGCCCCCGAGGCGTGGTGGGAGGCGTATCTGCGCGCGGTGGTGCCTCCCGCCCTCGACGCCTTCCACCGCCATGGAGTCGTCCTGGAGGCCCACCTGCAGAACACCGTCGTCGCCTGCGACTCCGCCGGCACCCCCGTCCAGGCCCTCTACCGCGACGCCGAGGGCGTGAAGCTCCTGACGGACGTGACCCGTGAGGCGGGCTGGGAACGGCTCGTGTACACCCTGTTCGTCAACAACCTCCTGGAGATCGCGGCGGCCGTCGACGAACACCACCCCGGCGTCGACCTCTGGGCCGCCGCACGGCGGGAGTTGGCGCGCCACGCCGAGGTGCCCGAGGCCGCCGAACTCCTCAACTCGCCCACCCTGCCCGGCAAGACGAACCTGCTGCTGCGCTGGACGGGCGCGGACGGGGCGGACGCGCGCTATCTGCCGCTGGCCAACCCGCTGTGGAGCGGGGGAACTTCACGGTGATTCATTCGCGCGCCTAGAGTTCGGTCCGTGAGCGACGAGGGCGGCAGGGGCGGCGGCATGGGCGGCAACGACGACAACGCCGACAACGGAGACAGGGGCCGGCGCGGGGACACCCACAACACCGTGGGCGGGAACGCGCGCATCGAGAACCTCTTCCAGGCGCAACAGGTCGGGCATGTGCACATCTACGAGACCCGGCCAGGACCGCCCCGGCGCGAGCCGGTCCAACTGCCGCCGGAAATAGCGACGTTCGTCGACCGGCGGGCCGAGGAGACCCGGTTCATGGACGCCGTACACGCGTGGCGAGGCGACGGGCGGCCCCTGGTCGCCGTGCTGAGCGGACTGCGCGGGGTCGGGAAGACGACGTTCGGCTGCCGGCTCGCCCGGAAGCTGGAAGTCCACGCCCGGCGGGAGCGGCGCGAGGTGAGCGTGCTCTACACGGACCTGGAGTCGTACCGGCGCGACGGCTGCGTCGATGTCGGAGAAGTCCTCGGCGAACTGCTCGGCGGCCTCGGAGTGGCGGAGGAGGAACTGAAGCAGGCACACGCGGACCGGGTGAAGCAGTACCGCGAGAAGACGTACGACCGGCGGATCGTCCTCGTGGTCGACAACGTCCGTACCCCTGAGGAGGCGGAGCAGCTGCTGCCCACCTCGGAGGAGAGCGTGGCCCTCCTGGCCGGCCAAGTACCTCTCAACCTGCCGGGAAGAGGCCATGTCGACCTGCCCGTACGGCCGTTGGATGACAACGACGCGATCGCGCTGCTCGCCGCCTGGGCGGGGGAGGAACGGCTCGCCGACGACCCGGAGGCGGTCCGCGCGGTCGTGCACCTGTGCGAGGGGCTGCCCCTGGCCCTGGAGACCGCCGGGAAGCTCCTCCTCGCTCACCCGGTGCGCCGACTGGTCAGGCTGCTCGACGACTTCGCCGGGCGGCTGCGCCTGCGGGGACTGCCGGAGACGGAAGCGGTGTGGGACGTGGCTCATGACGAACTGACCGAATCGGCACGCCGGTTGTACTGGTTCCTCGCGGCGGCACCGGCCCACGACCTGACGCTGGCCGCGGTGGTCGCGCTCTTCGGGGAGGGCCGGGACGCGGCCGACGACGCCGTCGAGGAACTCCTGCGCGGCGGCCTCACCGAGGTGTACGACGGCCACCTGCGGATGCACGGCCTGGTCCGCGCGCACGCGCAGCGCCGCGCCCGGGACGCGGGGTTCGGCACCGAGCGACGCGGACCGGCCGTGGACGCCGTACTGCGTCTGATCCGCTGGTATCTGCGCCAGGCCCAGCTGGCGGACCGGGAGGGCGCCGGGTCGCGTATGACCTTCGCCGCCCTGGCCGACGCCCAGGCCGGAGCGGTCGACGTCAGGTTCGTCGGCGAGGGGAAGGCGCCGGCCATCCGCTGGATGGAGGCCGAACGCGAGGTGCTCCACGCCTGCGTGCGGATCGCCTACGCCTACGAGGCGTACCCGGAGGCCTGGGCCCTGTGCGAACCCCTCTGGACCCACTACCTCGACCACCCGCGCCACACCGACGCCGCCGAGGTGTTCCACACCGGGCTCCAAGCGGCCCTGCGCGACGGGCGGTCACCGGCGGCGGTCGTCCGTATGCGCTGCCTCCTCGCGAGGCCGCTGTGGTCGCAGGGCCGCTACGCGGAGGCACAGCAGGTCCTGGACACCGCTGTCGACGGCGCCCGCGCCCTGCACGAGGCCGACCCTCGCCTCCGCGCCTCCGCCCTGGAGTTCCGGGGCCGCGTCGAGGCAGAACAGGAGCGGTGGGCCGACTCCCTGCCGTACTACGAACGGTCTCTGGCGATCCATCAGGAGACTCCCAACCCCTACGGTGTGCTGCTCCTCGAATACCTGATGGGCAGGTCGTCCGCTGCCCTGGGCCAACTGGACCGTGCGCGGGACCAGTTGAGGTCGGCGCACACGGCGGCGCTGGAGCAGGGCCGGGAACGCATGACCACGCGCATCGGCTTCGAACTGGCCGGGGTCCTGCGCAGGCTCCGACTCCACACCGAGGCACGTGAGTTGTACGAGGACGCGTTGGCCGGGGCGCGTCGGCGCGGGTCGTCCTTCGACGAGGAGCGCGTCCTCGACGCGCTGGGCGCGCCGGCCGAGCAGGAGGGCACCGCCGGGGACCCGGACGCCTGAGGCGGCCGTTCACCCGTACGCGCCTCAGGGCGTGGTTGAGGGCGTGGTCGCGGGGGCCCGGCGGAGCCGCACCCGGTAGGTACGCGGCCCGACCCGGCAGCCGAAGTCGGTGTGTACGGCCCCGGCGAACGCGGCGTCGGGCAGGGCGTGCACGGCCGACAGGATCGCGGCCGGGTCCGGGAGGAGGAGCCGGTCCCCCTCCCGGACCGGCTCGACACGCGACTCCAGCACCGTGTCCGGCGCCGCCCGCCGCCGTACCAGACACCGGTCGGGGGAGAGGATCACCCCGGCCGTCCGGCAGCCGGGGTGGCGGGCGAGCGCCTCCGCCGTCCACTCCCCGGGCAGCCACAGCCCGGGAGCGTCCCCGGGAGAGGTGCGGTACAGCAGCCCCGCGCTCTCCACGGCCCGCGCGCCCGCGGCGTCCGCCTCGGCCGCCAGATGGTGCGGCGGCGGGCCGTCGGCCCGGGCGGGCCGGCGTTCGACGCTCAGTAGATCGCCCGCGACCTCGACGCGCACCCCATGCACGGCGGGCAGCGGATCCACCGGCGGACGCGGGACCGGCAGCAGCCGCGGGACGGGCGCCGGCGTCCGGGGCTCGATGCCCAGCCGCCCGTACAACTCCTCACGCAGCCGCTCCAGGGCCCGCCCACGCAGCGCGGTGTCGAAGGCCGTACGGGCCGCCGCACTGGGCACCCCCGGACGGTGGGCGTCGAGCGCGGCGCCCAGTTCGCCCGGAGCTCGCAGCCGCGGAACGGAACCGAGCAGCCGGTGCATGGGCGTGCCCGCCAACAGCTCGGTCCCTCCGTCGTACGCCCCCACCACCGGCCGGTCCAGCGCCGCCGCGTACAGGGCGGTCGAGCCGTGGTCCGAGATCACGGCGTCCGAGGCGACGAGCACCGCCGCCCACTCCTCGTGGGGCCGGGCCAGCACCACCTCACGGGGCAGCCGCTCGGCCAGCTCGAAGCTGCCGGGATCGCTGTGCGCGTTGGGGTGCGCGATCAGCGCCAACTGGTATTCGTCCACGGGGAGTTCGTGGCACAGCTCCTCGGGCAGCGTCGGCCGGCGGGCCAGCAGCGACTCGGGTCCCCAGGTCGACAGGAGCACGACGAGCCGACGGTCGCCGGTACCGAGGGCGGTGCGGTAGCGGTCGCGCAGTGTGCGGGAGTCCAGGACCCGGTCCAGCGTCGGATCGCCGACGACGGCGACACGGTCCGCCACCTGAGGGCAACGCTCGGCCAACCGGGCCGTCTGGCCGGGATGCGCGAACGCGTGCAGCGCCGCCAGCGGCCGTCCGTCCCGGATCAGATACGCCGGGTCGAGCCCGGACGCCGAGTCCTGGGCGCCCTCACCACTGACCGTCTTGTTGAAGCCCGCGCCGTGCGGCAGCAACACCAAAGGGCCGCGCAACCGGTCCAGCGGACCCTTGGGGCTCGCGGCGACGATCAGGTCGTACGTCGTGCCGAGCGCCGTCCGCCACGGCACGGTGCGCGCACCGGCGGCCTCCAGCACGGCCAGCGCGTCGATACCGAAGTCCGAACCCGGCGTCAGCGTGAAACGACGCCGTATCCGGTGATCACCCTGGAAGACGGGCAGCACATCGAGCAGCCGGTGAAGAGCGACGGCGGAACGCACCGCGAACAGAACACTCTTGCTCCCCGGCTCCCCGGCTCCCGGCTCCCGGCTCCCGGCTCCCGGCTCCCGGCTCCCGGCTCCCGCGGCAGTTTCCATTCTAGTCCGCGAGGGTTGGGTGGGTATGTCGTTTCCCCAGGTCAGTCCGGGTATGTGCGGGTCGGCGGGCGGCATGCCAGCGATCGTACCCAGGGGCCCCTGGCACGGAAAATGCCGGTGGGGAGGGAGGGCAGCTGATTTACAGTGGCCCGTGTGCTCCGCGAAGTGACCGCAGTTCGATACGTGAACCCCCTCAGGGCGGGCGGCTCCGTGGCCGGAGTCGTCGAGGCCGACGACCTGGGGACGTACGTCGTGAAGTTGTCCACTAGGCGGCGCTGACCTGCGCCTATGCGGCCATCGATGTCTCTGACCTGCGCCGATGCTTGT
>NZ_JAEMUX010000102.1 GCF_016598475.1 Streptomyces adelaidensis | reverse complement strand
CAAGCGACGAGGTCACTCGTCGAATACCAGGCGCTGGTCAGGAGAGGCGCTTGGTTATCAGGTGAGACGACATGATGGCGAGGAGCTGCAGGGTAGGCTGCGGCCTCCTTTTCCTGATGCGGTTCGGCGTCGGCAATGGCTGCTTTCGGCTCATTGGGCAAGTGCGGCTATTCTCCGGCGAGTACGGAACACCAGACGGATCTGTGGAAGAGTCCAGAGAGGGACGACGCAGTTCGCGAACGGAGGACGCGCGCGGCGAACTCCGGGCCGGTGGTGGCGACTCGCCGTCACTGTCGCTCAGGTCCGTGGTTGTGCTCTCGAGCGGACGTTGGGGCAATGATCGTCTCTGGAAACGCCGGTTTGGCCAACCGGCCTTTCCGAGTTGTAGTGCCGCCGCGTCGGATGGCGGCAGGGCACTGAGCTGCGTAGATGGCCTTCCGGCTGTTTCGCCGCCATGTTCGTTGACACAGCCGGAAGTCCCGGGAAATTCCCACGGGACTCCCCCTCCCGTCGTCGGCCGCTCTTTCGGTCCTGAGCAGGGTGATTGGGGTGCGGGCTGCGGCTCGTGCAGCGGCGGTCCGCCTTTACTGAACGGCGGCACACGCTTCTGCTGCGGCCCGTGACTGGTGAGGGGGGGCATGGAGCCGGGGTGCCGCTGGAATTACGTTCGGCCTATGCCCCTGCTAGACCGCCGCCTGCTGACAGTCATCCGGAGCGGTGGTGATGCGCACGCGGAGTCGCTGAGGCTGGCTTCGTTCCTGTACGCGGCTTGGTCGTCATCCCGACGATCGTTGTTTACGGGCGGCGTTCAGTTAGTGGCAGCCGGGTCCTTGGCGTCCACGAAGAACGGAGCACAGTGCGAAGCGACCGCTCGAAAACGCAATCCGACGCCCTACAGCGAGCGGCCCGTCGCGCGCGCTCGACGGGCGAGGGCACTCCGGCTGGGCGAACGGGTTCTTGAAAGGATGCCCGAAGCGCTGGTCGCCGGCGCCGCGGGCGTGTACGAGTGTCCGCCCGCCGATGCCGAAGTACTTCGTCCCGGTGCCCGGAACAAGGATCGGGTAGACCGCCCCGTCGAGGCCGCCGGCCGACTGCAGGGTGCGCAGCGACTCGTCATCGAGGCTGATCGCCTTGCGTCGTTGCCTGTGGTGGCGTTGCGTTCCACCAGCAGCACGCGTACGCCCTGGGAGCCCAGCAGGTGGGCGGCTGCCAGCCCGGTCGGGCCGGCGCCGACGACCAGCACGGCGGGTCGCGGTACCGGTGGTGGCTGCGTCATGAGGCGCCTTCCGTCGTTCGGACTACTGGCTACCGCACCGGCTGGTAGGCCGGGCCGCCCTCGGTCAGCAGCCGCTCGACCTCGGCGAAGATCTCTTCGGGGGACTGGTCGAGGTTGAGTGACTTGCGGAAGGGCTGGCGTACGTCACGCTCCGGCCGGAGGTAGGCCTCGTTGCGGTTACCTTTGGGGTCGAAGAAGTAGCTCCCGATCGCGTTGCCGTGCGTGACCTCCTGCTGGACCTCGATGCCCTACCCGCGAAACCGGTGGTGGAAGTCGATGACCGACTCCAGGGAGTCCACGCGCCACGACACCTGGTGGGTGAGCTTGGCACCGGGAGCGGCGGTGCGGCCCTGCTGCAGGACGAACTCGTGGTGCTCCTCCTCGGGGGTGTGAGGAGAGGAACACGATGCCCCGCTCCTCGTCTTCGTCGGTGGCCATCAGGCCCAGAACACGGGAGTAGAGGTCACGCATCTTCTCCAGGTCGTCGACCCGGAAGCCGGTGTGTCCGAGTCCAGAGCTCCTCATCGCGTGTCTCTTTTCTCGGGACAGCTGTTGCGATAGACGGGACGCTAGGTTCCTGCATGTGTGGATGTCAACGAGGCATTTCGTGAAGAGCTACCTCTTGACTGTTCACCTATTTCAGGTGCACTGTCCTGCTTAACGCTACGAGCGTCCGAGTATGCGGGATTCCCGTTCTGGCTCTGCTGAAGCCATCGGGGACCGCTCAAGCCGCTACTGGAGGCACACCCCATGACCCGTTCCGTTGCCGGGAGACCCGCCCCGGCCGTCGCGGAGGGCCCGCCGTCGCTGGGCCTCGGCACCTTGATCGCCGCCTGTCTGGCCATCTGCGTGGCCCAGATCGGCATCCCGCTCGCGTCTCCGATCATCGGAGTGATCCAGCGGGACTTCGGCGCCTCAGCCGCCGCGCTGGCCTGGATCCCCGCGGCGTTCATCCTGCCGACGGCCATCCTGGAGCTGAACTTCGGCGTCCTCGGCGACCTGTTCGGGCGCAAGCGCCTGCTCGTCCTCGGCGGGCTGCTGATCACCGCCGGGAGCCTGGTCGTCGCCACCTCGGGCTCGCTGACCCAGCTCATCGTCGGCCAGGTGGTCGCCGGACTCGGTGCCGCGGCGATCTTTCCCTCGTCGCTGGCCGTGATCGTCGCGGGCACCCCGGAGCCCGCCGCCCGGGCGAGGGCCCTGTCGTACTGGGCCCTCAGCCTGGCGTTCGGCGCCATGATCGCCCCACTGATCAGCGGGTTCACCGCCGAGAACACCGACTGGCACTGGGCCTACGTACCGCTCGCGGTGCTCGGCCTGGTCACCGCGGCCGTCAGCGCCCGTCGGATCGCCGACTCCCGCGAGCCCGCCGGGCGCGGACTGGACTGGCCGGGCCAGATCACCATCGCCGTATCCCTGCTGGCGCTGCTCTACGCCGTCATCCAGGGCGCCAACGACGGCTATACCGCGACCCACATTGTGCTCGCCTTCGCCATCGCCGTCGCCGCCTTCGCGGGCTTCCTCGTCGCGGAGCGCAAGTCGAGGGCGCCGATGCTGCGGCTGGAGCTCTTCCGGATCCCCTCCTTCGCCGCGGCCGCCGCCATCGGAATGCTCGCCATGTTCGGCTTCATCGGCACCGCCTACGCGCTGAGCATCAAGCTCGAGACCATCTACCACCTCTCCCCGCTCCAGGCCGCCCTGCCCTTCGCCCTCATCCAGGCGATCCCGCTGCTGCTCACCCCCGTCCTGCCGAAACTGCTGCAGCGTGTGCACCCCCGCGCTCTGCTCGTCGGCGGCCTGCTGTCACTCGCCGCCGGTGAGGTCTGGATGGCCCTGCTGCCGGGCGACGCCACGGATGTCGCGTCGATGGCCGGACCGATCCTGCTGCTGGGGGCCGGTTTCATCACGATGTTCTCCGCACTGACGGCCGTAGCGGTCGGCGCCGTCGACATCCGCCACGCCGGCATGGCCAGCGCGGTCACCAGCCTCGTCCGCGAGACCGGGCAGGCTCTGGGCCCCGCGATCGTCAGCGCCGTCGCCCTCGGTACGGCGAGCAGCGCCCTGGCCGCGAAGCTCGGCGCCGCCAAACTCCCCGCCGAGGCCATGGGCGCGGCCAGTGCCGTCAACGCGGAGGGCGGCGCGATCGCGGTCGCCAACGCCGACCTCGGCGAACTGTCGCGCACGCTGGTCCCGCTCGCCCGCCAAGCCCTCGAAGCCAGCCTCGACCTCGGCATTTACCTCTGCGCCGGAGCCAGCCTGGTCGCCGCGCTCATCGCCGTACTCGCCCTGCAGTACAGCGACGCCGCGGCCGCACCTGCCGGCCTGGGCAGCGAGGAAGCAGCCGGCACCTCCGTGCCGCAGAAGGACTCGGACATCGCAGCCCCGAAGGCCGAGGCCCTGCCCGGCCACTGACCGACCAGAGCCGCTCGCGGCCGACCGGACGACCGCAGCAGGGCCGTCCAGGAGCCCACATCCCGAACTCTCCGAAGGAGATCCCCCGTGTTCCGCTTGTACCGCAGCATCACCTCCCGGACGGCCGGGCTGCACAGTGCCGCGCTCCTGGTTCTGCGAGCCGTGACCGGCTGGCTGCTCATCCTGCACGGCCTCTACAAGGTCGACAGCGGTCTCACCGGCTTCGAGCTCGGCGTCCTGATGCCTCTCGGGCTGCCCGCGACCGGCCTGCTGAGCTGGCTCATCCCCACCTTCGAGATCGCCGCCGGCGCCTTGCTGATCGCCGGGCTGCTGACCCGGGTGGTCGTGCTCCTCGTCTGTGGGGAGATGCTCATGACCGGGTTCTGGATCAAGCTGGGCGTCTGGCAGACGGGCGTCCTCGGCCCGAACGGTGCGGGCGGAGCCGAGGTCGACTTCCTCTTCTTCGCGGTGTGCCTGCTGATCTTCGCCGCCGGTCCGGGTGCGCTGGCGACCGACTCCCTGCTCCGCCTGGAGCGAACCCCCCGCGACCAGGCCCCTGCCCCTGCCCAGGCCCCTGCCCAGGCCCAGGGCAGAGACAGAGACAGAGACAGGAAGCTTGCCGGAACATCGGCTGGATGACACCGCGCCCGAGGCCGGCAAACACCCCACACCACCATCTTCGCTACGCGACACATAAATTTCGCGATGCAACGCACTATGGGAACGGGACGCCATGACGCTTTTGGACAGCAGCACCTGGGAAGGGCGCATTTTCTCCGGCTCGGGTGAGTGGATCGGCGGCTCGGGCGAGGAGTACGACGCCGTCGAGCCGGCCACCGGCAAGACGCTGGGCCGTGTCGGATCCGCCACACCGGCTGACGTGGGCAGGGCGGTGGAGCGGGCGGTGCGGGCCCAGCGGGAGTGGGCCGCCCGGCCGTACTCCGACCGTGCCGCCGTGCTGCGGCGCGCCGCGCGTCTGTTCGAGGAGCACCAGCGGGAGATCGAGACGTGGCTGATGCGGGAGTCCGGCGCCATCCGGCCGTTCGCCGCCTTTCAGGTCGGCAGCGGCGGTGCGCAGGAGTGCCACGAGGCCGCCGCCCTCGCCGGGGCACCCTACGGTGAGCTGCTGCGTTCCGGGCAGGAGCGGCTGTCGTTCGCTCGCCGCAAGCCCGTCGGAGTGGTCGGCGTCATCGCCCCGTTCAATGTGCCGATCATCTTGGCCATGCGGGCCGTGGCCCCGGCGCTCGCCCTCGGCAACGCGGTCGTCCTCAAGCCGGACCCCCGCACCGCGATCAGCGGCGGCGTCGTCTTCGCCCGCGTCTTCGAGGAGGCGGGGCTGCCGCCCGGTCTGCTGCACGTCCTGCCCGGCGGCGCGGACGTCGGAGCGGCCGTCGTGGAGCATCCGCGGATCCCTGTCATCGCGTTCACCGGTTCCACCCGGGCCGGCCGGGCCATCGGCGTGGCCGCCGCGAAACACCTCAAGCGGGTGCACCTGGAGCTGGGCGGCAACTCCGCGCTGGTCGTGATGGACGACGTCGACCTGGAGAAGGCCGCGTCGGTCGGAGCGTGGGGGTCGTTCGTCCACGCCGGCCAGATCTGCATGGCCAGCAGCCGCCACCTCGTCCACGCCTCGGTCGCCGACGAGTACACCGCTCTGCTCGCCCGGCACGCCGACGCGCTCACGGTCGGTGACCCGGCCGGCGAGAACGTCGCCGTCGGGCCGCTCATCGACGCGGGCCAGCGTGACCGTGTCCACGGCATCGTCACGGACACGCTCCAGGCCGGTGCCCGACTGGCGGCGGGCGGTGGTTACGAGGGCCTGTTCTACCGGCCCACAGTGCTCGCCGACGTACCGCTCACCGCGCCCGCCTACGCCGAGGAGATCTTCGGACCGGTCGCGCCCGTCGTCACGTTCCAGGACCTGGACGAGGCGGCCGTGCTCGCCGCGGGCACCGAGTACGGGCTGTCGCTCGGCATCCTCACCCGCGACGTCATGAAGGGCCTCGCCCTGGCGGAGCGCGTGCCCAGCGGCCTCGTCCACATCAACGACCAGACCGTCAACGACGAGCCGCTCGTCCCCTTCGGCGGGGTCGGCGACTCCGGCACCGGCGCCCGGCACGGCGGCGTGGCAGCCAACCTCGAAGCCTTCACCGAACAGCAGTGGGTCACCGTACGCGGCGAACTCCCCAACTACCCCTTCTGACAGCCCCCATACACAGACCGCAGGGAGAGTTCCATGGCCCCGAACCCCATGACCGTCGTCCCCCGCCAGACCGGACAGACCACCACCCCGTCCGCCGCGGGAGCCGACTGGCCCACCGACAACAAGTTCCTCAACGGCCCGTTCGCCCCGTGGACGGAGGAGAGCGAGGCGTACGACCTGGAGGTGGACGGCGAGATACCGGCCGACCTCGCGGGCGCGCTGTTCCGCGTCTCCTCCAACCCCCGCTTCCAGCCCCGCGACACCGACCGCTACCACTGGTGGGAGGGCGACGGCATGGTGTGCGGCATCTACCTGCGCGAGGGCCGGGCCGCCTACCGCACCCGCTGGGTCGAGACCGACTCCATGAAGGTCGAGGTGGAGGCCGGGGAGGCGGTCTACAGCGGCTTCGTCAACGGCGGCACCCCGGGCCGGCTGCCCGAGGGCGCCCCGCCCGCCAAGAACCTGGCCAACATCAACGCCGGCCTCTTCGACGACCACCTGATCGTCTACTTCGAGGGCGGCCTGCCGCACGCGCTGGACCCCGAGACCCTGCGCACCCTCGGCACATACGACTTCCACGGCGGCCTCGACGTCCTGTGCACCGGCCACTACAAGACCGACCCGGACACCGGCGACATGCTGTTCTTCGCCGCCACCGGAGCGACCGTCACCTGGTACCGCGCCGACGTGAAGACGGCCCGGATCATCGACTCGCACTCCTTCGACATCGGCGTCCCGGTCCTCATGCACGACTTCGCCGTCAGCGACACCTACGCCATCTTCTTCGTCACGCCGGCCCAGTTCCGCCTGGACCTGGTGGCCCGGAGCAGGCCCGGCGTGGTCTGGGACGAGAACTCGCTCGAACACGGCGTGCAGATCGTCCTGATGAACCGTCACACCCACGAGGTCACCTGGCACGAACTCGGCGGCCACTGGGCCAACACCCACTTCTTCAACGCCTACGAACAGGACGGCGAGCTGGTCATCGACGGGCACCGCATCAGCCGGCTCGGCACCCCGGTCGACCACCTCTCCACACCGCTGGGCTCCCACGACTGGTTCCCCCCGGCCCAGCCCTACCGGTGGCGCGTCGACCTGACCACCGGACGGGCCACGGAGGAGATGACCAGCGGCATCTTCGGAGAGTTCCCCAAGATCAACGACGCGTACACGGGCCGACCGAACCGCTACGGCTACTTCGTCACCACGCGCGGCCTGGCCGACGACACCATGTCCGACGGCCTGGCCCGCCATGACTATCTCCTCGACCACACCACCGTGGTCGAAGGACCGGACGGTCTCACGAGCCCGGGCGAACCGGTCTTCGTCGCCCGCGAGAACGCCCGCGGCGAGGACGACGGCTACCTGCTCACCCTGTGGTGGAACCGCACCACCAACCTCAGCGAACTCCTCATCCACGACGCCGCCGACCTGCGCCGCACCCCACTGGCCCGCGTCAAGCTCCCCAGCCGGGTGCCCTTCGGCTTCCACGGCAGCTGGGCCGACCACCTCACCCTGGACCGGGCCATCACGACCCATCGCGGCGACGGCCGATAGGGCCCGGCTGTCCGCTTCGGTCGTCGACGGGCACAGCGTCCACGGCGCGATGAGCCGGCGCGCGGTGAACAGGAACTCGAGGGCGGCCCTGCGCCGCCGGTATGGCCACCCGGTCGTGTCCGTCCCGGACAGCCGCAGCAGATCGAAGGCGACGAAGTGGGCCGGCCACTCCGCTGCCGCCCGGGCCGCCCCGGCGCCGCGCCGGCCAGGCGCGGATCTTGCGGGAGCGGTGCGCGGAGTGGCCGTCCAGGACGAGGTGCACCTTGCGGTCGTAGTGGCCTGCGAGCCGGTTGAGGAAGCGGCACATGACGTCGGCGTCGAAGGTCTCGGTGAGCACCATGAAGTGCATCCGGCCCTTGGTGCTGATCGCGGACATCGCGTTGACCGAGAACCGGTTGCCCGTGCGGCGCACGATGGGGGTGCACCCCTTGGCGCCCCAGGTGCGGCCGGTGACCTGGTCGGAGCGGATGCCGGCCTGATCGGCGAAGAGCACCTCACCACCCTCGGCCCTCGCCTTCGCGCGGATCGCCGGCCAGGTCTCCTCCCGCCGGACGCGGACCGCTTCCGCGTCCTGCTCGACGGCCCGCTTGTCCGGACGCTGAAAGGACAGGCCCCACCGGCGCAGGTACTTGCCCACGCCCTGGTCGTCAGCCGCACCCGTACAGCTTCGCGATCAGGATCCGTGCGCTGCGCACGCCGGCGCCCGGCGCCGACCAGCTGTACCTCGTCTTCCCGGCGAGCGGGGGAGCGGAAGTGCTGTCTCTCGACACCATCGAGAGGCGGCTGGCCAAGGGGTGGCTGGGCGTCCTCATCGCCGGCGCCCGCGACCTGCCCGGAGTGTGATCGGCCCGCAGGAGCCGGAACGCAGTCCCGAGCCCGAGGCGCGTGATGCTCGGCTGCCCGGTCGCGGCCAGGGCGTCCACGATCCGCATTTCGGCGAAGGTCTGGTGTCTTGCCGAGGGCGGACGCCGAACCCTCCGCCAGACCTACGCCACCGAAGACCGGGACCTGAATCTTCGCCTGCTTGCCCTGGCGCGCGGCGTGTACGACCTGCGAAGCCTGGACGCCGAGCGGCCTGGCGGGCTGCCGGTGGCGGTATGGCACGGCCTGCTCACGGAGGACCGCCTCGACCTCGTGCCCTTCCGGCAGCCCGGCAGCCCGGCAGCGACCGGTGGCGAAGTGGCAGCGGCCTCCCTTTGGGTCCCTTGGCCGCCGTCCAGCTCTATACCACCAACGCCAACCCTCTGATCGAGGGCAAGGGCCACTCGCCGCTGTGCCGACACGCCCACGAACGCGCGGTTGTGGCCGGCGACGACCTCCTGACCGTCGCCGATCTCATGGCTCGCACCGACTTCGACTGGTGCAGCAAGTGTGGTGGCTACGCCATACGCAGACTCACCGACTCCCAGCTGTCCTACTACCGTGCGGCTCACCGATTGCACGACATCAACGGCGACTCGACGGCAGGAGCGCAGTCCCCGACACCGACACCGACACATCCATTGATCACCGGCCGTCCCGGCCGTCCGACGCCGCCTACACGGTCCCCATGCCGCCCGAGCCGAGGCGCCCGACGAGCCGGTAGCAGGCGATGTACGGCGGGTCGCCGGGCAGCAGTGGGCCGATCACGGAACTCAAGACAGGTCCCTCTCGATATCGGGTGCATGGGGCGCTTCAGGAGTCTCAGGTGCTTGAGGAGCCTGCACACGGTACGTACTCCTGTGATCGGTGCGCACCGTCGTTCATCCGATTTCCGGAGGGGTGATCTCAGGCGTCGTAAGGCGGGATCTCAGGCTCGTACCGGACGGGGAGCGGCTTGCCCCAGGTCTCCGCGAAGAAGGTCTCCGTCAGCGGGCGGCGCTCACGGGTGGCCGTCTCGCGGGCCCGCAGGTCTCCGGGGAGGAGGTCCGCCGGGGCCAGGGCGCCGATCGCGGTGACGGACAGCGGCCGGTAGCCGTCCGGGACCTCCAGGGAGGTGCGGAGGCGGTCGGGGTCGAAGCCGCCCATCTGGTGGGCGTGCAGTCCCAAAGCGTGTGCCTGCACCGACAGTTGGGCCACGGCGAGACCGGTGTCGTACGCGGAACCGTGGTTCGGGGTGCCGTTCTCCTGGAACTCCGCCGCCACCGCCGCGACCAGCAGTGAACTGTTCCCCGCCCAGAGCTGGTTGGAGGACATGAGGGTGGCGAAGATCCGCTGGTACGTCGTGTCGCCGCGGCGGCCGACCAGGAAGCGCCACGGCTGCCTGTTACGAGCCGAGGGCGCCCAGCGGGCCGCCTCCAGCAGGGGGAGAAGTTCCTCGTCGCTGATCGTGCGCGTGGGGTCGAAGGAGCGCGGGCTCCAGCGCTCGGCGAGCAGCGGGTGGACGGCCACGGCCGTGGTCGCGGTCCGAGTGGTCATGGGTGGTGCCTTTCATGAGGGAGGGGAGGGGAAAATCGGAGCGGGTGCGCAGGGTGGGAACCGGCGGCCGGCGACGATGATTCCGGGACGCGGCGCGATCGCGTGCGCGAGGCTCCCGAGCAGAGGCACGGCCGGGCCGCCGTGAGGCGCCTGGGGTGCGTCGTCAGCGGCCGGCGGAACAGGCCGTGGTCGTGACACGCGCGAGGTCGACGTGGCGGCGGGTCACGAGCACGGTCGTGGAGTCGGGCATGGGGCCAGGAAAGCACAACTGCCGCAAAGGGCACAGCGGTCTCCGTGACCGCGACGGCGTTTCGTGCGGCCGTCGTACCGGCATTCGTGCGCGCACGCTTGACTTCGCGTGCGCTTCAACTTGAAGACTCCCCTTCAAGCCCGGCAGGCGGGCGGAACGGGAGGCAAGGAACATGAAGTACCGCACCATCGGGACCGATCCCGCGACCCGTCGTGAGGTCAGCGTTCTGGCGCTCGGCGCGATGCTGTTCGGCTCGCGGACGGACGAGGAGACGTCCTTCGCCGTGCTCGACCGTTACGTCGAGGCCGGCGGGAACTTCATCGACACGTCCGACAACTACGCCTTCTGGATCGACGGAGGGCAGGGCGGGCAGAGCGAGGAACTGCTCGGCCGGTGGCGGCGCAGCCGGGGGATCGGCGACGAGATCGTCATCGCCACCAAGCTCGGCGCCCGGCCGCTCGCCGTCGGCACCAGCTATGTCGACAACGCCGAGGGGCTGTCGGCGAAGGTGATCCGGCAGTCGGCGGAGCGCAGCCGGGAACGGCTCGGAGTGGAGCGGCTGGACCTGCTCTACGCGCACATCGAGGACCGTACGGTGTCGGCCCGGGAGACCGTCGAGGGGTTCGCGGAACTCGTCGCTGAGGGCACGGTCGGGCTGCTCGGCGTGAGCAACCACGCGGTGTGGCGGGTGGAGCGGGCCCGCGCCCTCGCCGCCGCGGCCGGGCTGCCCGGCTACGAGGTGGTCCAGTACCACCACAGCTATCTGCGCCCGCGCACCGATCTGCCCAGTGACCTGTGGGCGGACGGCAGCCTCGGCGCGGCCACCGTCGAACTCCTGAGCTACCTGGAGGCCGAGCCCGACCTCACTCTGGTCGCCTACTCACCGCTGCTCACCGGCGGATACGTACGGCCGGACAGACTGCGGCCGGACTACGACCACCCCAGCAGTTCGCCGAGGGCTACTTCCTGCGGCGCGACGCCATGCGGTGGTTCTGGGACCAGTACACGACCAGCGACAAGGAACGCGCCGAGATCACCGCCTCACCCCTGCGCGCCACCCCCGCGCAGCTCAAGGACCTGCCCCCGGCCCTCGTCATCACCGCCGAGGCCGATGTCCTGCGCGACGAGGGCGAGGCCTACGCCGACAAGCTCCGCGAGGCCGGCGTCCCGGTGACCGCCGTGCGCTACCAGGGCATCATCCACGACTTCGTCATGCTCGACGCCCTCCGCGGGACCCACGCCGCCGAGGCCGCCATCCGCCAGGCGACCAGCACCCTGCGCACGGCCCTCGGCACCGACTGATCGCCGGCGCCCCGCCACCACCCGGCGCGGAAAGCACACCGCCCCGGTCGGGAACGATCCCGGCCGGGGCGGTGCTGTGCGGACCTGTCGGCCCGCGTGGAACGCGTCAGGCGAAGTTCGCCAGCGCCTCGTTCCAGGTGGCCGAGGGGCGCATGACCGCGGCGGCCTTGGCGGGGTCGGGCTGGTAGTAGCCGCCGATGTCGGCCGGCTTGCCCTGGACGGCGATCAGCTCGTCGACGATGGTCTGCTCGTTGGCGGCGAGGGTCTCGGCGAGCGGGGCGAACGCCTTCGCCAGGTCGGCGTCGTCGGTCTGGGCGGCCAGCTCCTGGGCCCAGTACAGGGACAGGAAGAAGTGGCTGCCTCGGTTGTCGATGCCGCCGACGCGACGGGACGGGGACTTGTCCTCGTTGAGGAAGGTCGCCGTGGCGCGGTCGAGGGTGTCGGCGAGGACCTTGGCGCGGGTGTTGCCGGTCACCGAGGCGTACTGCTCCAGGGACGGGACCAGGGCGAAGAACTCGCCGAGGGAGTCCCAGCGCAGGTAGTTCTCCTTGACCAGCTGCTGGACGTGCTTCGGGGCGGAGCCGCCGGCGCCCGTCTCGAAGAGGCCGCCGCCCGCCATCAGCGGGACGACCGACAGCATCTTGGCGCTGGTGCCCAGCTCCAGGATCGGGAACAGGTCGGTGAGGTAGTCACGCAGGACGTTGCCCGTCACCGAGATGGTGTCCTCGCCGCGGCGGATGCGCTCCACCGACAGCTTGGTGGCCTCGACCGGGTTCAGGACGCGGATGTCCAGGCCCTCGGTGTCGTGCTCCGCCAGGTACTCCTCGACCTTCGCGATCAGGTTGGCGTCGTGCGCGCGGGTGTCGTCCAGCCAGAACACCGCCGGGTTGCCGGTGGCGCGGGCGCGGGTGACGGCGAGCTTCACCCAGTCCCGGATCGGGGCGTCCTTGGTCTGGCAGGCGCGGAAGATGTCACCGGCGGAGACCGTCTGCTCGATCACCACGTTGCCGGCCTGGTCGACGAGGCGGACCGTGCCGGTGGTCGCGATCTCGAAGGTCTTGTCGTGGGAGCCGTACTCCTCGGCCTTCTGCGCCATGAGGCCGACGTTCGGGACCGAGCCCATGGTCGACGGGTCGTAGGCGCCGTTGGCACGGCAGTCGTCGATCGCGACCTGGTAGACACCGGCGTACGAGGAGTCCGGGAGCACCGCGAGGGTGTCGGCCTCCTGGCCGTCCGGGCCCCACATGTGGCCGGAGGTGCGGATCATGGCCGGCATCGAGGCGTCGACGATGACGTCGGACGGCACGTGCAGGTTGGTGATGCCCTTGTCGGAGTCGACCATCGCCAGCGCCGGGCCCTCGGCGAGCTCGGCGTCGAAGGAGGCCTTGATCTCGGCGCCCTCCGGCAGGGCCTCGAGGCCCTTGAAGATGCCGCCCAGACCGTCGTTCGGGGACAGGCCGGCCGAGGCCAGCGTCTCGCCGTACTTCGCGAACGTCTTGGGGAAGAAGGCGCGCAGCACGTGACCGAAGACGATCGGGTCGGAGACCTTCATCATCGTGGCCTTGAGGTGCACGGAGAACAGCACGCCCTCCGCTTTGGCCCTGGCGACCTGCGCGGTCAGGAACTCGCGCAGCGCGGCGACGCGCATCACGGAGGCGTCGACGACCTCGCCGGCGAGGACGGGTACGGACTCGCGCAGCACGGTGGTGGAGCCGTCGTCGCCGACCAGCTCGATCTTCAGGGAACCGGCCTCGGAGATCACCGCGGACTTCTCGGTGGAGCGGAAGTCGTTCTCGCCCATCGTCGCGACGTTCGTCCTGGACTCGGAGGTCCAGGCGCCCATGCGGTGCGGGTGGGTCTTGGCGTAGTTCTTCACCGAGGCGGGGGCGCGGCGGTCGGAGTTGCCCTCACGCAGGACCGGGTTCACGGCGGAACCCTTGATCTTGTCGTAGCGGGCGCGGATCTCGCGCTCCTCGTCCGTCTTCGGGTCGTCCGGGTAGTCCGGCAGCGCGTAGCCCTGGCTCTGCAGCTCGGCTACGGCGGCCTTGAGCTGCGGGATCGACGCCGAGACGTTCGGCAGCTTGATGATGTTCGCCGCGGGCGTCTTGGCCAGCGCACCCAGCTCGGAGAGGGCGTCCGGGATGCGCTGCCCCTCTTCCAGGTACTCCGGGAAGACGGCGATGATGCGCCCGGCCAGCGAGATGTCACGGGTCTCGACGGAGACACCGGCCGGGGCGGCGTACGCCTTGATCACCGGCAGGAACGAATAGGTCGCCAGGGCGGGCGCCTCGTCAGTGTGCGTATAGATGATGGTCGAGTCAGTCACCGGGTGCTCCGCTCCACGTCTGCAACATTGCTCGACATCAAGATATCTCGTGATCGGTGCCGACTCGACAGGGGCCGGGGGTGGGAATGGGTGGGCCCCGTTGCGCGGGAGAGCTCGGGGGGTGCGGTTGTGGTGCGGGTGCGGGTGGGTCGTGGTTGCTCGCGCAGTTCCCCGCGCCCCTGAAAAGCGTGGGCCGCGCCGGTGTTTCCAGGGGCGCGGGGCTCAGGACGCGACCTCGACCGAAGTCCCCCGCTGATGCGGAATCTCCACGCTGCCGCCCCCGGTCTGGAGCGTGATCGCCCGCCGGGGCACCGGCACGCTGATGCCCTCGGACCGGTACCGCTTGTGCAGGCGCTTGATGAACTCGTGCTTGATCCGGTACTGGTCGCTGAACTCGCCGACGCCGAGGATCACGGTCATGCCGATGCGGGAGTCGCCGAAGGTGTGGAAGCGGACGGCGGGCTCGTGGTCGGGGACCGCGCCCTCGACCTCCTTCATGGTCTCGGCGATGATCTCGTTGGTCACCCGCTCGACATGCTCCAGGTCGCTGTCGTAGCCGACGCCCACCTGCACGAGCAGGGTCATGTCCTGCTCGGGCTGGTTGAAGTTGGTCATGTTGGTGCCGGCGAGCTGACCGTTGGGGATGATCACCAGGTTGTTGGAGAGCGACTTGATCGTCGTCTGCCGCCAGTTGATGTCGACGACATAGCCCTCCTCGCCGCTGCTCAGCTTGATGTAGTCGCCCGGCTGGACCGTCTTCGAGGCGAGGATGTGGATGCCCGCGAAGAGGTTGGCGAGGGTGTCCTGGAGGGCCAGGGCCACCGCGAGACCGCCGACGCCCAGTGCGGTGACCAGCGGGGCGACCGGTATGCCCAGCGTCTGCAGGATCACCAGACAGCCGATCGCGAGGACCGCGACCCGGGTGATGTTCACGAAGATCGTGACCGAGCCCGCGACCCCGGCCCGGGACTGGGTGACCGTACGCACCAGACCGGCGATCACTCTGGCCGCCGTGATCGTGGCGACGAGGATGAGCAGCACTGTCAGCGTCTGGTTCACATGGTGCTGAACCGTCTTCGTCAGCGGCAGCGCCGCCCCCGCGGCCGCCGCGCCGGCGACGAACGCGCCCCAGGGCACCAGGGAGCGCAGCGAGTCGACGATGACATCGTCACCGCCCCAGCGCGTCTTCGTCGCGTGGCCGCCGAGCCAGCGCAGCAGGACACGCAGCAGGAACGAGGCCAACAGGCCCGCGACCAGAATGATTCCGGACACGAGGTAGTCGTCGAGGGTGAGGGTCCGGTTCATCGGGCGCCTCCCGAGGGACGCGGGGAGCGGCTGAGGGGCCGTATGTCATGTCCCGTGGGTCGAATGTGATGTGTCGTCACCTTGCCACCTGCTCGAATCAGAAATGCGCGATCACGCCTGCCCGGACGTGTGTACGACGTCGGGCGCGACCGCTCATCCTGCCGCATCCGCCGGGCTGATCGGCACCGGAGCTGGGGGGATCGGCCGACCACCGGCCACCGTTCCACGGGAATGTCCGGATGTGCACCGCCGGAGCCGATCGCCCCCGCTTTCGCCCTTACCGCGTGCCGCTCATCACTCGCCGCTTACCGTCATGACCCGTCCCGCCGTCCTCAGATCACCTTCAGCCGGACCAGCGCGCCCAGTGTCAACGCCCCCGGCAGCAACGGCAGCCAGAGTGTGATGATCCGGTACGCCAGTACCACCGCGGTCGCCAGGGCCACCGGGCCGCCCGCCGCGACCAGGGCGACCACGAGCGCGGCGTCGACGGAGCCGAGGCCGCCCGGGGTCGGTATCAGGGCGACGGCGACCGTGGCGGCGAGATAGGCGAGGGCCATGTGTGCCACGGGTATGTCGAGGCCCAACGCCAGTCCCACGGCGACCAGTCCGGTCGCCTGGAGCACCGGGAAGGCCAGCGAACCGCCCCACAGCGCGAGGGCGCGCGTCGGACGCGTGTGCACCGAACGGGCCTCGCTCAACGCGGTGCGCACGAAGCCGGACACGGCCGCCCGCAGCCGCCGTACGAGGAGAAGCGCGACCATGGCGCCGCAGACGACGGCTGCGACCGTGAACAGCAGGGGAGTCGAGGCGCCCTGGGGAAGGAGCGGGGCGAGGCGCAGCGCCTCGGGGAACGCGAACAGCAGGGCCAGCAGCAGGCCGACGCGGGCGACGGACTCCGCGACCATGTACAGCGCGAGCGCCGCCGACGAACGGGTCAGCGACACCCCGCACACCGTCATGAACCGCAGGTTCACCGCGCTCGCGCCCAGACCGGTCGGCAGCAGATGGTTGGCCGCGCCCGCCGCGAACTGGGTGGCCAGCAGCCGTCCCGCCGGCAACCGGTCGACGAGCGCCCCCTGCCGGGTCACGGCGGCCGCGACCCAGGTCAGACATGTCACCCCGATCGCCGCCACCAGCCAGGGCCACCGCGCGGTCGCCAGCCGGGCGAAGCCCTCGACGAGAACGAAACGGTGGCGCACGGCGACCACCAGGACCAGGACGAGGGGAAGCAGACAGAGGATCCGCCGGACCGGAACCCACCGGCGGACGCCGTCGAGGAGTCGTATCGCGCTCACACCGGGAGAGGCTCTCTCCGCCCGGCCAGACGGGGGGTTGCGGCCGTGGGGACGACGGTTGACCGGCGGCGGACTTGACCGCGTGCGGACGTCCGTCGCCGTGCGCGGCTTGACCTCAAGGTTGCTTGAGGTTCTAACGTCCTTCCTATGAGTATGGAGACCACCGCCTGGACCCAGCTGCAGGGCATGATGACCGCCCAGCAGCACAACCGCCCCTTCGCCCGGACGACGCTACGGCGCGTCGCCGCCTTCGCCCGTCCACATCGTCGCCGTATCGCGTGGTTCGTCGCGCTCGGCATGGTCACCGCGCTGCTCGCCGTCGCGACGCCGGTGCTCGCGGGGCGTGTCGTGGACGTGATCGTGTCGGGCGGGGACGAGGCACTCGTCGTCCGCCTTGCCGTGCTCATCGCCCTCATCGCGGTCGCCGAAGCGGCGCTCGGGCTGCTGAGCCGACGTCTGTCCGCGACCCTCGGCGAGGGACTCATCCTCGATCTGCGGACCGCCGTCTTCGATCATGTGCAGCGCATGCCGGTCGCGTTCTTCACACGTACTCGTACGGGAGCGCTCGTCAGTCGACTCAACAACGACGTCATCGGCGCCCAGCGGGCGTTCAGCAACACGCTGTCCGGAGTGGTCAGCAACCTGGTCACCCTGCTGCTCACCCTCGCCGTGATGCTCACCCTCTCCTGGCAGATCACCCTGCTCTCGCTCGTCCTGCTGCCCGTGTTCGTGATCCCCGCCCGGCGGATGGGCCGCCGCATGGCCCGCCTCCAGCGGGAGGCGGCCGACCTGAACGCGTCGATGGGTACCCGGATGACCGAGCGCTTCTCGGCCCCCGGCGCCACCCTCGTCAAGCTCTTCGGCCGGCCCGACGACGAGTCCGCGGAGTTCGCCGAACGGGCCGCCCGGGTGCGGGACATCGGCGTGCGTACGGCGATGGCGCAGTCGGCGTTCATCACGGCTCTCACCCTCGTCTCGGCCCTCGCACTCGCCCTGGTGTACGGCCTCGGCGGCTGGTTCGCCCTGCGCGGCACCCTGGAGGCCGGCGCGATCGTCTCCCTGGCACTGCTGCTGACCCGGCTGTACGCGCCGCTGACCGCGCTGGCCGGGGCGCGCGTGGAGATCATGAGCGCCCTGGTGAGCTTCGAGCGCGTCTTCGAGGTGCTGGACCTGAAGCCGCTCATCGAGGAGAAACCGGACGCCCGTGACGTGCCCGACGGCCCGGTGGCCGTGGAGTTCGACGACGTCCGCTTCGGCTACCCGTCCGCCGACAAGGTCTCCCTCGCCTCCCTGGAGGAGGTGGCCTCCCTCGACACCCGCGGCGGCACCGAGGTCCTGCACGGCGTCTCCTTCCGCGCCGAACCCGGCCAGACCATCGCCCTCGTCGGCTCCTCCGGCGCGGGCAAGTCGACCGTCGCGCAACTCCTGCCCCGCCTGTACGACACGGACACGGGCGCCGTCCGCGTCGGCGGCGTCGATGTCCGTGACCTGAGCGCCGCGTCGCTGCGCGGCACCCTCGGCATGGTCACCCAGGACGGGCACCTCTTCCACGACACCGTCCGCGCGAACCTGCTCCTCGCCCGCCCCGCCGCCACGGACGACGACCTGTGGGACGTCCTGCGCCGGGCCCGCCTCGTCGACCTCGTGCGGGCCCTGCCCGACGGGCTCGACACGGTCGTCGGCGAGCGCGGTTACCGCCTCTCCGGCGGCGAACGCCAGCGCATGACCATCGCCCGGCTCCTCCTGGCCCGCCAGCGCGTCGTCATCCTCGACGAGGCCACCGCCCACCTCGACAACACCTCGGAGGCCGCCGTTCAGGAGGCCCTCACGGAGGCACTGGAGGGCCGCACCGCCGTGGTCATCGCGCACCGCCTCTCGACCGTACGGGCCGCCGACCAGATCCTCGTCGTCGAGGCGGGCCGAATAGTGGAACGCGGCAGGCACGAGGAGTTGCTGGCGGCGGACGGACGGTACGCGGAGCTGTACCGGACACAGTTCGAGAAGTCGGGGCCGGAGGCCGCGGGGGCGAAGCCCGATGAGTCGGCGGCGGCGGCGTAGGACCTGTGCGGTCCCCGGGGTTCAGGGGGGTTCAGCCCTCGACGCCGGTCGCCGTGTGGGCGGCCCCGACCGGCTTGGACTCCGGGGAACCGCGCTGGCGCAGATAGATCGAGAGAACGGCCATCGAGGCGATGGCGAGGAACTCGGACTGCCAGTTCTGCAGCGTACGGTTCCAGAAGTCGGCCGCCACGATGTACTCGGACCAGCTCATCGGCGCCTGAAGCTGCCTCAGCTGCTCCTCGTTGTACGCCGCGACACCGGTGATCGACTGGGCGAGCCAGGACAGCACGAAGACGGTTCCCATGACGTAGCCCAGCGAGCTGGCGTACAGCTTGAGCCGGAGGCCGCCGGCCGCCGCCCAACGGGGGGACTCCGCGCTCGCGTGCGGCCCCACGCGCTGCTCCTTGTCGGACTCGACACCGACCTTGTCCAGGTTCTTGGACTCCGGAGAACCCCGCTGCACCAGCCAGACCGTGAGGAAGACGTACAGGAAGAACTGCAGGTACTCGGACTGCCAGTTCTCCATCACGTCGACGGCGAAGTCCGAGGACGTCATGTACTCGCCGAAGGTGACCTCCTGGAGATTCTCCGCCGCGAGCTGGTTGTTGAAATCGGCGTGACCGGCGAACGCCTGACCGATCAGGGCGAGAACGAACAACGCGAGAAAGGCGAGCCCCAGACCGTTCTCCCACAGGAACCGCCGTACGGACGATACGGGCCGACTCATCGGTGCAGCACCCCCAACGTGACGCAGTAGGCCAGACCGCCCGCGATCACCAGCAGACACAGGGCGAACATCGTGCGCACCGGATCATCACCCACTCTTCAGCAGGCACTGGTAGGGCCGCTGAGGACGCGGGACGCATCCGGCGGCGACGACCTTCCAGCCACCGGAGAACTGCGACAGGAACAGGGTGTCCCCGGGGAACACGACGCGGGCCTGCCGTCCGCTGACATCGACCTCCTCCTCGGCGGCTTCGACGGACGGCACGTCCTCCTCCAGGACGCCCTCCTCGCACCTCGTCCGGGCGGACTGTTCGACCTCCTCGCGGACGGCCGGGGCCAGCACCTCGCACACGGCGGCACCGTCCCGTGCGCGCATGGCCCGTTCGAAGTCCAGGGCCGCGTCCAGGGCGGCCGAACGCCGCCCCTCGACCGATCCGCAGCCGGTCGTCAGCACCAGGGGTACCAGGGCGGCTCCCGTCGCCACCGCCGTACCCCACCGCCACCGCCAAGGCATCCCGGACCTCCCTCTCGACTGTCCACGGACGGGTCCACGGACGGGTCCACGGATGCGGGCATGGATGTGGGCATGGATGTGGCACGGACGTGTCGACGGACGGTAACCCCCGTCCCCGGTCCGCTACGGGCGCCGCGCGACGGGCACGGTCCCTGCGTCCCCCGGCTGGTGCAACGGCCTTACGAGGGGTGAGCGGCCGATGCGCGAGACCCGTCCACCGGCAGCCCGTACACCGCGAAGGCGCGCCGGATGACCGGCTGGGCGACATTGCGCACCCGCACGCCGCCGCTGGTGATGCCGTGCTCGGTGCCCAGGTGTGCGTGGCCGTGGACGGCGAGGTCGGCGCCGGAGTCGTCCATCGCCTCCGCCAGGAGATAGCTGCCGAGGAAGGGGTAGATCTCCAGCGGCTCACCTACGAGCGTGTCCGGTACGGGCGAGAAGTGCGTGAGCGCGATACGGACCGCGCAACCGCCCTCCGCCAACTCGTCGAGGGCACGGCGCAGACCGTCCGCGAGCCCCCGGGTGTGGCGGACGAAGGCCTTCATCTCGGGTTCGCCGAACTCGCTGCCGCTGCGCCCGGCGAAGCCGCCGCCGAACCCCTTCGTCCCGGCGACCCCGACCCGTACCCCGTCGACCTCCACGACGGTGCCCTCGCCCTCCAGGACGGTCACGCCCGCGTCCCGCAGCACGGCCGTCACGTCCCCGGGCCGCTCTGCGTGGTGATCGTGGTTCCCCAGCACGGCGACGACCGGCACCTGCAGCCCCGCCACCTCGTCGGCGACGACCCGCGCCTCCTCCGGTGTGCCGTGGCGGGTGAGATCCCCGGCGAGCAGCAGCAGGTCGGCGTGGTCGGGCAGCGTGTCGAACGCCGGGCGGAGCAGACCCCGGCTGTCCGGCCCCAGGTGGATGTCCCCGACGGCCGCGACCCGGATCACGACAGCTCCTCGGGACGGTCGGGCGCGGTGACGTCGGCCAGCGCGATGTCCGCCCGTACGGATACGCCCGGCAGCTCCAGCGCCGCGATCCGCAGGATCGCCTCCCGATCGGCCGCGGTGGACGCCGTACCGGTGATGTGTACGGCGTCGCCCCGCGCCTCGATCCGCATCCCGAGCTCGGCCAGATCACCCCGGGCGAGCCGCTCCTCGAGGTGGGCTATGCGGTACTCGGTGTGCGCCACCGGGCGGGCGGCACCGCTCCCCGGCCGGCCTCCCGGTCCGCCTCCCGGTCCGTCCGCCGGCCCGTTCATCGGTGTGTCGTCATGTCCTGTCGCCATCGCCGGTCTCCTCCGGCTCGATCACATTGAGGCGTTCCAGCAGATAGAGGAAGGCGTCCGGCATCGGCTCGGCGCCGCACTCACGCCGCACGCGGCTCCAGTCGATCTTCTCGCGCAGGGTGCGGGCGATCGGCAGTACGGCACCGAAGTCGCAGTAGTGCTCGGAGAACGCCCGGAGCCGCCCGACGAGCAGATCCGTCGCCGCCAGTACGGGCATCCACACGGACTGGACCGACAGCATCTCCGCCCGGTCCAGCAGTTCGCGGCTGACCGGCGCCTGTGACGGCCGGAAGATCAGGTCGACCTCCTGGCCCTGGCTCCGGGTCTTCAGCAGCCAGTCCTCGGGCGGCTCGCTCACCTTCAGCCCCGCGGCCTCCAGCGTGCCGGTGACCGCGTCGATGTCCTCCGGCAGCACACAGAAGTCGACGTCGTGCTGGAGCGTCCCCGGCCCGCCGTGCGCGTACACGGCGACACCGCCCGCCAGCGCGAAGGAGTGCCCACCGGCCTTGAGCAGCGAAGCGATCTCTTTGGCCGCTTCGAGAATGGCCTGAGTCCGATCGGGAGGGAGCCCGTCGTCGCCCGGGCCGGCGAGATCACCCATGACTTCAACGATAGTGCGGCTCCGCCCGATGGCCAGACGGGCAACACGGTGGCTCCAGCGTTCGGTGGGCCGTGTGCATCTGGGCGCGGACGCGTAGCCGGAGGGGGCGTCGTCGTTCAGGTCTGGCACTGCGGACACCAGACCGTGCGGCGCCCGGTAACGCGACATGAACGCATGGAACCGCCGCAGCGGGGACACAGGGGCGCGGTGTCGTCCCTGCGTCCGGTGAGCCAGGAGCGTCGGGGCGGGACACACCCGGCGCGCACGGATGTCGCAAGGACACGGCCCATCGCGGCGTGGATCCTCCGAAGCGCCTTCTCGCTCAGGTTCCGCGCCGGAGTCCGGGGGTCGACACGAGCCCGCCAGAGGATCTCGTCGCACAGGAGGTTTCCGAGGCCCGCGATCACCGACTGGTCCATCAGCGCACTCTTGACGGTGCCCCTCCGCCCCGACAGCAGATCCAGGAACTCCCCTCGGTTCACGGCCAGGGCGTCCGGGCCCAGACCGTCGAGAATGCGGTCGACGGCGGTGTCACGGGCCAACCGCACGCCCTGCAGCTTGCGTTGATCGCGATAGCGCAGGTTCCGGGTACCGTCGAGTTTCAGCACGATACGGTCATGCGTTTCGATCGGTTCGTCCGAAGAACAGCACCGCAGAGACCCTGTCATGCCGAAATGAAAGACAAGCGTCGGGCCGCCACCCACCGGCACGAACAGCCATTTACCGTGACGCCACGCCTTCCCGAGAAGTTTTCCCGTCAATTCCCTTCGCAGCCGTTTCTCGGTAACACCCCTGAGAACTCCGGTGTCCCGCACGTCGATGTCCGTGACGGACCGGCGCCGACCGCACGTCAGCAGGGCTTGCCGGAATCCTTCGACATCGGGAAGTTCGGGCATGAATTCTTCTCCGGCTCTCGTCGTGAGGTGAATCGTCCACCTGCCGCGCCTTCAGCAGGTGGAAGCAGCACGCGCCCTCGTCCGCACCGCCCGCCCCCATCGCACCCCGCCCCCGCGCTGATCGCATCCGGAAGCACGTTCAGGGCCGGGGCGAGCCGGCGTGGACGAGGCCGGCGGGGCCGGACCGGCGAGAACGCGTCGACATTGGCCGGGACGCGTACGGATCCGTGGGATTCCGTCCCAACAGCCCCTGGGCAGCCTATGTTCACGGCCGTAACCCGTGTCGTACCCGCTTCGCAGGAGGCCCGAATGCGCCGCACGCTCCGTACCGCCGTCGCCGGGGCGGTGACCGCCGCCGCACTTGTGATGGGCGGCACCGCCCATGCCACGCCCGCGGGGCCGGGGGTCACGGGCCGTGTGATCAGTCAGAGCACCGCGCACGGCACCGACTACATCCTGCGGGAGGTCACCATCCCGCCCGGCCAGGCCACCGGCTGGCACTACCACGACGGGCCGCTGTACGGCTTCGTCCAGCAGGGCACCCTCAGCCACTACGACTCCACGTGCGAGACCGACGGCGTCTACCGCCCCGGCGACACCATCCAGGAACCGGCCGGCACCGACTACGTCCACATCGGCCGCAACCTGGGCGACACCCCGCTCGTCCTGGTCGTCCTCTACGTCCTCCCTCATGGCTCCCCGTTCTCCGAGAACGCCCCGAACCCGGGCTGCTCCTTCGAGTGATCACCCGGCGGACGGCCGGGACCGCCGCGTATGTGGTCGGTCGTCGTGTTGACGTTCGGGGGCCCGCTGTCAGACGCGGCGGCCGATGGCGACGTAGGTGTTCCCGAAGAAGCGGAGGCCGGTCCTGGCCTCGGTCCTGGCCTGTTCGATCTGGGTGAATGCCGTATCCCAGCGGGCGATGTCGTCCGGGGTGACGAGTCCCTCGGCGAGCAGGGCGTCGCGGGCTGCCCAGGCGGGGCCGCGCATACCGGGCGGTGGTGTCATGACGTCGATGTGGCCCTCGTGGGCGGTGACTTCGAGGCCGGCCGCGGTGAGGAGTTCGTCGAGCCGGATGCCGATACTGAGGTCGTTGCCCCGGCGTCGGTGCAGTTCGCGGTAGCGCTCGTCCATCTCCTCGTACGTGGCGGGGGCGCCCCGCAGCCGGAAGCCGGTCACGTCGACGTCGACGAGGTACACCGCGCCGCCGCCGGGCCTGGCCAGTTCGGCGAGGTGGTCCACGATCACCTGCTCCCGGCCGCCGTTGTGGGCGAGGACGTGCCGGAGCATCACCACGTCGAAGGAGCCCTCGGCCAGCCCGGTGGCGTCGGCGGAGCCGGTGGCGGTGTGCACGGGGACGCCGGAGCGTTCGGCGAGCGCCGAGGCCACGGCCAGCGCGTCACCGTCGCGGTCCACCGCCCATACGGCACCGTCGGGGGCGACGATGTCCGCCAACCGCACCGAGAGCGCGCCCGGTCCGCACCCCACGTCCGCGATCCGCGCCCCGGGCGCCACCCCGGCGGCCGTCCACAACGCGCGTTCACGCCGCTCGGCGATGTCGGCCATGAGCCGATAGCGCGCGATCTCCGAGTCGTCGAGGGTCAGTGAGTAGTCGGCCACTGGAGGTTCCTCCCATGGTTCGTCGGTGGCTCATCGTGGGCGCCGGGATCAGCGAATTGCAAAATTATGCAATTCGCTACATGCTGTGGTGGCTGTGTCCGTAGGTGGCCCCAGGCGCAGCACCAGGTGATGCCCCAGGTGACCGGGGCGCTGAGGAGTGTCGGAGACCATGCCTGTTCCGCTATATCAGGCCAAGGCCGAGTTCTTTCGGATGCTCGGGCATCCGGTGCGGATCCGGGTGCTGGAGCTGCTGCAGGACGGGCCGATGCCCGTGCGTGACCTGCTCACCGAGATCGAGATCGAGCCCGCGGCCCTCTCCCAGCAACTGGCGGTGCTGCGCCGCTCGGGGATCGTGACCTCCACGAGAGAGGGTTCCACCGTCGTGTACGCACTGGCCGGCGGGGACGTGGCGGAGCTGATGCGGGCCGCGCGGCGGATCCTGACCGAGATGCTGGCCGGGCAGAACGAGCTGCTGAGCGAATTGCGTGAAGCCGGGGGCGCGGCCGAGTGAGTACGTCTGTCGTGGCCCGGGGAACCGCCCGGGCGCGGTCCCTGCTGCCCTCCCGCACCGATCTCGCGGAGATGGGCCGCGCCCCGCGCCGTGACCTGCTGGCCGGGCTGACGGTGGCGATCGTGGCGCTGCCGCTCGCGCTGGGCTTCGGAGTCTCCTCCGGCCTGGGTGCCGAAGCGGGGCTTGCCACCGCGGTGATCGCGGGCGCGCTCGCCGCGGTCTTCGGCGGATCGAACCTCCAGGTGTCCGGGCCGACCGGCGCGATGACGGTGGTGCTCGTGCCGATCGTCGCCCAGTACGGCACCAGCGGCGTGCTGATGGTCGGGTTGATCGCCGGTCTGATGCTGATCGGCCTCGCTCTCGCGCGGGCCGGACGCCATATGGCCTACATTCCCGCCTCGGTGGTGGAGGGCTTCACCCTCGGCATCGCCTGTGTGATCGGCCTGCAGCAGGTCCCGAACGCGCTCGGGGTGGCCGAACCGGAGGGCGACAAGGTCCTGGTCGTGACCTGGCACGCGCTCCAGGAAATCATGAAGGCGCCGAACTGGACCGCGCCGGCCCTGGCGGGCGGGGTGGTCGTGGTGATGCTCGCCGGGGCCCGCTGGCGGCCCACCATCCCGTTCTCGATCGTCGCCGTGATCGCCGCCACCCTCACCGTCCAGCTCTTCCACCTGGACGCCGCCCCGATCGGGGACCTCCCGGCCGGGCTGCCCGCCCCCTCCCTCGGCTTCGTCGACCTCTCCGCGTTCGGCTCGCTGCTGGCCCCCGCGGTCGCCGTCGCAGCCCTCGCGGCGCTGGAGTCGCTGCTGTCCGCGCAGGTCGCCGACGGTATGACGGTGGAGCAGCAGCACGATCCGGACAAGGAGCTGTTCGGGCAGGGCCTGGCGAACATCGCCGCCCCGCTGTTCGGCGGCGTGCCCGCGACCGGCGCGATAGCCCGCACCGCCGTCAACGTCCGCACCGGCGCCTCCTCCCGGCTCGCCGCCCTGGCCCACGCCGCCGTACTCGCGGTCATCGTGTTCGCCGCCGCCCCACTGGTCTCCAGGATTCCCCTCGCCGCACTGGCCGGGGTGCTGATCGCGACCGCGATCCGCATGGTCGAGGTCGGCTCGCTGCGCGCGATGGCCAAGGCCACCCGCGCGGACGCGATCGTCCTGGTACTGACCGCGGCCGCGACGCTGGTCCTGGACCTGGTCTACGCGGTCATCATCGGCCTGGTGGTGGCCGGCGCGCTGGCGTTGCGGGCGGTGGCCCGCCAGGCGCGTATGGACCAGGTCGACTTCCGCCCCGACCTGCCCGGCGAGCACAGCGAGGAGGAGCACGCCCTGCTGGCCGAGCACATCGTCGCCTACCGCATCGACGGCCCGCTGTTCTTCGCCGGCGCCCACCGCTTCCTCCTGGAACTGTCCGAGGTCGCCGACGTCCGCGTGGTGATCCTGCGCATGTCACGGGTCACCACCCTGGACGCCACCGGCGCCCTCGTCCTCAAGGACGCCGTGGAAAAACTCAACCGGCGTGGGATCGCGGTGATGACCTCCGGCATCCGCCCCGGTCAACGCCAGGCACTGGACTCCGTGGGTGCGCTGGATGTCCTGCGCCTGGAGGGCCGGGAGTACGCCACCACCCCCGAGGCGATCGCCGGGGCCCGCAAGCACCTCGAACACGCGGGTCTCCTCGACCCGCATCCCCGGTACCACCCGCACCACCCCCGGAAGGCAACGCGATGACCACCCCCGCGGCCCGCCGCATCCTCCAGCGCGAGACGGCGTACGGCCGCCTGGTCGTGGGGGTCGACACGGATGCGGACGAGGCCGCCCCCCTACCGGCGCGCCCTGCCGGGCCGGGCCCACGGCCCGCACGACACCCTTGTGCGGATCCACCCCCAGACGGTGTCCGGGTTCCGGCCGGCCCACCCGGAGGCGTAGTGATCACCCAGCTCGAAGCCCTTCCCTACCGGCATGTGCTGACCCTGCCCGCGATGGGCTCGGCCGTCCGCATCGCCCGCGAGACCACCGAGCAGGTCCTGACCGAGTGGGGCATCGCCCGCCGCCACCCCAGCGTGGACCCGGCCCTGCTGATCCTGGCCGAGCTGGTCACCAACAGCGTCCGGCACGCCGCCGTCACGTCCCCGAACGTCACGGTCATCTATGCGGCCGGCCCCGACACCTTCGCGTTCGCCGTCCACGACCGCCACCCGTACCAGCCCGCCCTGTACGCCGCCGTGACCGGCACCGGAGCGGGCGGCCTGGCCACCGTCGTCGAACTCACCCTGGGCCTCGGCGGCACCGCCGTCGTCCGCGCCGATGCGGACGGCCGGGGCAAGAGCATCTGGATCACGCTGCCGCTGTAGTGGGCGCCGTGTCCTTTGGGTCGTGAAGCTCACGCGAGTCGGAGACGGCCGATGCGTAGGCCGGTCGTCGCCGTCGTCGTTGTCGTGGCAGGTCCTGGAAATCCCTGCGAGGCCGGCCGGACAGCCCGCGCGGTAACGCTACGACCGCGCCAAGGTCCGGATGATCAGGGCGCGGAACGGTTATTGAACGGCAGGTGCTACGAGGTTGAAGTGCTCAACTGAGAGTCCAGTCGACGCTGTCGGTGTATGTGGAGCCGTTGATGGTCGCGGTGACGGTCACGGTGTTCTGGCCCTGCTTCAGAAGCCGTATCTCAACCGATCTTGGAACGTGCGGGTCGAACAGGTTTCCCGGCGGGGTGATCTTCCCGTTGTACGCGCATGAAGGCAGGGCCTCTCGGTAGCTCGGGGATGCGAATCTGACCGAGCAGTGCGGGGAGGCCCTGGTGTCGTTGTTGTACGCGTCCGAACCCGTTCAGTTCAACTCGGCTGCTCCATCGTGTGACTGCCTCGCGCATGTGTACGGCAACGCGGCCGACCATCCGGACCGGGAACGCCGGTATCCGTCGGACATGTCGGACGCGCAATGGGCGGCCATCCGGCCTTTGCTGCCGGTGCCGGCCTGGCTTCAGGGCCGGGGCGGGCAGCCCGAGGGCTACTGCCACCGTCAGATGCTGGACGCGATCCGCTACCTGGTCGCGGGCGGGATCTCCTGGCGGGCGATGCCCGTGGACTTCCCTGATTGGGGCCGGGTCTACGCCTTCTTCCGCCGCTGGCGCGAGCACGGGCTGATCGCAGAGTTCCACGACCGGCTGCGCGGACGGGTGCGGGAGCGGGAGGGCCGTGAGGCGGAGCCGACGGCCGGGATCATCGATGCGCAGTCGGTGAAGGCCGCGGCCTCGGTGCCGTCCGTCTCACGCGGCTGGGACGGCGGGAAGAAGGTGGGCGGCC
>NZ_JAEMUX010000101.1 GCF_016598475.1 Streptomyces adelaidensis | reverse complement strand
ACCTAGACCCGGACCTGGGGCTCGGCCTCGGCCGCCGGTGACGCGAGGCGCGGCTCAGCCGGAGGCGCTTGTCGTGCCGTCCGCTCCGGACGCCCCTGAGGAGGCCAACTCCGGTGTCCGCGTGGGCAGCCTATTGCTGAGATCCTCCGTCAGGAGGCGCTTGGCGATGGTGTCGTGCCGAGTCGCCGTCGACGTACTGCATATAGCTCGGCAGGTACGTCATCGCGCCGAGCACGATCACACCGGGCGGCCGTCCCTGCATGTGGAGGCGCCCAGGACCGCTTACTCCCCGGGATGCCTGCGCAACAGATACGTGTCCATGATCCAGCCCTTGCGTTCCCGGGCCTCGGCGCGCAGCCGCTCGATACGGGGCGCGGCCTCGGCGATCGGACCGGAGGCGAGGATCTCGTCCGGCGTACCTATGTACGCGCCCCAGTAGATGTCGATGTCCTGATCGGCGTACTTTCGGAACGTCTGCTGCGCGTCCAGCATCACGACCACGTCGTCCACCCCCTCGGGAAACCCCTCGGCGAGCCGCCGCCCCGTGGTGATCTGCACCGGCCGGGCCACCCGGTTGAGCCCCGTCCGATGCCGCGCGACCAGCGCCGAGACACTGCTGATCCCGGGCACGACGTCATATGTGAACCGCACCGCCCCCCGCTCCAGGATCTCCTCCAGAATCCCGATCGTGCTGTCGTACAACGCGGGATCCCCCCACACCAGGAAGGCCCCGCTCTCGTCCTCGCCCAACTCCCCGGCGATCAACCGCGCGTAGATGTCCGCCCGTGCACTGCGCCAGTCCCCGACGGCCGGCGAGTACGCCGAGCCCCCGGCGTCACGGTCCCGCTCCGGATCCCGGGCCTCCACCAGCCGGTAGGTCCCCTGCTCCACATGCGCGTCCAATATGTCCCGCCGCAGCTGGACCAGGTCCGACTTCACCTCACCCTTGTCCAGAATGAAGAACACATCCGTGCCCCTCAACGCCCTGACCGCCTGCAGCGTCAGCTGCTCGGGATCACCCGCCCCGATACCGATGACCTGAATCTTTCGCACGCCCCGAGTCTGCCGCACACCACTGACAACGCATGCGGCGCGTCCGGGAAAGGGGAGGGGAGGGGAGGGGAGGGGAGGGGAGGGCGAGGGGCGAGGTCGGAATCGGGCGCAGCGAATCGGCAACGCCCGGAACGCCTACGGACGCCCGCGCCGAACCGTCACCGCTCCCCTTCACGGGCACGGCCGTCGGTCACCCCACGCCCACCGTCACCCCCACGCAACCGCGGTGCCCAAGCCCCCGCGTCCACCGCGAGCCCTTCCCGCTCCACAACGCCGGCCAGCTCCCGCGCCCAGCCCCCCACCGCCGCCAGATCGACCCCGTACGGACGCCCCCGCCCGCTCCCGGCCCCCCACTCCTCGACGGCCCCGGCCCCGCGCCGCAGCAACCGCGCCCCGCCCTTGGCATTGCCGCGTGCCGCGTGCGTGAGGCCCACCGCGAGCTGGGCCAGCCCCCGCCACAGGGCGCGCTCCTCCTCCGGCCCGGACTTCCAGGCGTCCTCGAAGACCTCGTGCGCATGGAACGGCTTCCCCGCGTCCAACAGCGCCTGCGCCTCGACGACAGAGTCCTCGGGCGCCCGCACGACCCCCTCAGGCTGCCGCTCCACCCCCGGCACTCCGTACGGCAGCGGCCTCCCCAGCCCGTCCCGAGGCCGCGCACTCCGCGCCCGCCCCTCCACGTCCCGGTCCCGCCCCTGCCCCGTCCCACCATCCGATGTCCCACTCATGCCCCGATTGTCCCCCTCCCTCACCGACTGCGGCGCAGCCGCCGACGTACGGTAAAGTTCTCACTGCGCGATCACGCGGTTCACCGCGGACAGCGCACCGGGACGTGGCGCAGCTTGGTAGCGCACTTGACTGGGGGTCAAGGGGTCGCAGGTTCAAATCCTGTCGTCCCGACTCGAAGGAGTCGTAGATCAGGGGCCGTTTCGGAGCAATCCGAAACGGCCCCTTGATCGTTCTCGGTGAGCGGTCGGGGACCAGTTGGCCACCCCGGCCCGCGCGTACCGCGCGAACTACGCGCGGCCGACGCCAAGATGTGCGCCCGAACCGACCCACCGGTCCTCGCCGTCCTGCGCCGAGTACGCGAAGCGCGATGCCACCGACTGGCGCCGGAGGCAGATGACCGAGGCCCTCGATCTGGGACAGCACCTGCTCCCTGCCCTCGCGGGCACCCCGCGCGCGATACGACCTCGCCGGATCCAAGACCCGAGCCGCCTGGAAGGCGTTCTCCCACCTCGGCGGAGGCTGGTGCTGACCACGCGGCGCGGCACCGAGAAGGCACTGTTGGAGCGCGTCGGGATCGCGCACTCAGGCGAACGCCTCGCGGAGTGCAGGTAGCAGTGTCTTCTCCGACCAGTCGAGGAATCGCGGCTGTGACTCGCCGCCGATCTGTACGAGGGCGATCTCGGTGAATCCGGCCTCGGCGTAGGGCCGTACCGCTTCCACGAAGTCGTCCGGGTCGTCGCCGCACGGTATGGACGCGGCCACGTCGTCAGGCGTCACGAACCGAGTGGCCTCCTCGAAGGAGTCCGGGTGGGGAAGCTCGGAGTTGACCTTCCAGCCGAGCCCGGACCAGCGGAACTGCGCGTGAGCGCGATGGACCGCGGTCTTCCTGTCGGGGTCGTGGCTGACCGGCAGCTGACCCACCCTGGGCTTGCCGCGGCCGCCGTGGTCGTCGAAGGTGTCCAGCAGGGCCTTCTTGGGCTCGGTGGCGATGACCAGGTCCGCGAGCCGCCCGGCGAGTCCGCAGGACCGGGCACCGGAGACGGCGATGCCGATCGGCGGCGGCACGTCCGGGAGATCCCACAGCCGGGCCGAGTCCACCTGGAAGTGCGGGCCGCGATGCGTCACATGGCCGCCCTCGAACAGGGCCTGGATGATCCGCACCGCCTCTTCGAGCATCTCGTGCCGTACGTCCACCGGACGCCAGCCGCCGCCCACCACGTGCTCGTTGAGGTTCTCGCCGGCCCCGAGCCCGAGCCGGAACCTGCCCTCGGACAGCAACTGGACGGTGGCCGCCTTCTGGGCCACCACCGCAGGGTGGTAGCGGACGGTCGGGCAGGTCACGTACGTCATGAGCGGGATGCGCGACGTGGCCTGGGCCGCGGCGCCGAGCACGCTCCACGCGTAGGGGGAGTGCCCCTGGGAGCGCAGCCACGGGAAGTAGTGGTCAGAGGTGACCGAGAAGTCGAAACCGGCCGCCTCGGCGCGGACGAGATGGTCCACCAGGTCCCGCGGGCCGGCCTGCTCGGTCATCATCGTGTATCCGATGTGCACCATAGAGCACGACTATCCCTTCTGATGGACTGAAAACGACCGAATCGACTTTCCGCTTCCGCCTCCGTCGGCCGGGCCCACCGGGGCGGTGGGGAATCGGCCATGACACCGCGTACGGGCCTCGTCTCCCTGACGTGGGACGGTGGCCCGACGCGTCGGCGAGTGGGCGGGGAGAGGGCGGCGGCGTGCTGTCGGGGCAGCGGACGGAACATCCCTGGCCCGAGGCGAGCGCCGTCGCCGCGTCGAGGCCCTCCAGGACGTACGGCCTGATCATCTCGGCCAGGCGGCGATACGCCCGGTGGGCTGGCCGGGGGGCACGGTCCCTGTAGCGGTCGGTCATGGATCGGCGGCGCGTGGGTACTCGGCGGATCTCGTGCCCGGCCGCGGCACCCGAGGTCGGCGGGGTCAGTCCGTGGCGTCGCGTTCCATGGGCCCCCATTGACCCTCCTGGCGGGCGACGGTGGCTTGAGCCTCTTCGATGACCGCCTCGTCGATCCAACTGATGGGCTCCGGGTCGCGGATGAGGGGTTCGTTGTCCGGTCCACGCGCCTCGACCCGGCCGCGCAGGATCCACGGACGAATTCCCGGGCCCTTGTCACGCGGAAGGTGTGAGTAGTCGTACAGGCGGCGAGCCACCCACAACTCGACCGGGCGGCCTTCCCACCAGGGCTCCAGGTCGAGCGGATTGGCGGACAGGCCCGGCAGGCGGACACCGGTGAGGCCGTCCCTGCTCTTCTCCGCCCGGTCCTGATCGGCCTCGGGGCCGTGTGACCAGCGCACATAGAGATCGGGGGTGCGCCGCACCAGGGCTGCCAGGTCATCGAGGGTCCGCAAGACGGGGAGCTCGTCCTGCGTGCTCATCAAGTCGTCACTCCTTCCCCTCCTCCATGTCCGAATGTCCGATCCGGCTCGAGCGTGTTCGCGATCACTGGGCGCCGGGTGTGATCTTGACGGTGTCCGGTTGGTCTGCTCCCCGGGACGGTGTCCGTTCACTGCTCATGGCGCTCCCGAGCCCGCTCGGACGGATGTCCGGAAAGCGGCTTCGACCTGCTGCTGGTGAAGTTCCTCCAGAGTCTGAAGCTGGCCGCGGGCGCGTTCGAGGAGGTCGTCGAGCAGTCGCGGATCGAGACGCCCGTCGGTGCCGCAGAGCCCCCGGAGGGTCTGCCAGCCCGCGACCTTGCCCGTCACACCCAGCCGGAGCATCTCCAATTCGATCAGGGTGCTGAGCGGGGACCGGTGGATCAGCCTGCCGTTCGCCTTCAGCCGCCCCAGTTTCTCAGCCGTCCAACCCGCGCTGATCTTGTAGCGGCGAGCAGGGATGCCCAGCCGCTTCATCAGATCGGTCAGGCTCCGCCGATCCTGAGCGATCTCGGTGGCGATCGCGTCCAGTGCCGGGGCGAACGCCGTGCCGCGGCAGGAACGGGCCAGGTAACGAGCACGGTCGGTGCCCGCGGTGGCGCCGGCCAGGTGGTCGTTGAGGTAGATGCCGAGCAGGGTCATGTTCACGTCGCTCTCCGCGCCCCCGCCGGGCGCGGGCTGAAGGACCCCGGAGCGCGTTCGGTGATTCATCGCGATGCTCCTTCGCGGTCTGCACATGGTCTGCACATGGTCTGCATGTGGTCGGTCGCGGAGCCGGCCCGCCTGTCCGGCCACGCCAAGAAGGTACGACCGCTCAGTTCCGACGAGCCAACGCGCCCCGACGTGCCCCGACGCGTCGGACGCCGGAACCCGAACGACTCCTGAGTACCCCGGCGGCTATGCGGAACACCCTTTTCCAGTTCCCCATCCACCAGGTGGAGCGTGTTCCTGCGGCGCCGGCGCCGACGCCGACGCCGACGCCGACGCCGGCGCCGATACCGACCCGGGCGGGTGGGCCGTCCGTGGGTACTTGGGGCAGCGCTCGAGAATGCCGGCCGGGACTCATCGGTCAGGGAATCGCCGCAGGCCACGGAGCGGGGCGGCGGCCCTCACCCCCGACCGCCCGGCCGCTCCCGTGCCGCGTCAATGCCTCGGATACGGGTTCGGGAGCGTTTCACTGACCCCCACAAGGGGCCGTGCCGCGAGGGACGGCCGAGTGCGGGAGGAAAGGAGCCAGGGACATGGGACACGGCGGAGACGTCATCGCGGAACTGACCACCGACCACGAAGAAGTGGAGGAGATGTTCGGCGAGATCGAGGCACTGACCTCCGGTGACCCCCAGCGCAAGCTGTACGCGGACAAGGCCACCATCGAGCTGGTACGTCACTCGGTCGCCGAGGAGGCGTACCTCTACCCGGCGGTCCGCGAGCACATCCCGGGCGGTGACGCGATCGCCGACCAGGAACTCGACGACCACGCCGAGGCCGAGCGCACCATGAAGGAACTGGAGCGGTGCAAGGCCGACGACCCCGAGTTCGACCGGCTGGTCACCCAGCTGATGACCCAGATCAGGTCGCACATCGGGGACGAGGAGAACAACCTTTTCCCCCGGCTGCGCGAGTCCTGCTCGGGGGACGTCCTGAACAGCCTCGGCGAGAAGGTCCGCATGGCCAAGAAGACGGCGCCGACCCGGCCCCATCCGGCGGCCCCGGACACCCCTCCGGCGAACAAGCTCCTCGCCCCCGGCATGGGCCTCGTCGACCGGATGCGCGACGCGCTGACCGGTCGCGGAAAGGACGACTGACACCCTCGTACGCGGGCGCGGGCCCCCGCCGCCCGGCCCCTGCCTGCGCCTGCCGCGCCGTGCTTGCACGCACCGCGTTCCCACCATGGCAGCGGCCACGCCATCGGGGTGGGGCTGTGGCGCGCACGGCGTGCCGGGTGTGGCGTATCCGGATCCGGATCCGGAACCGTTGCCGTGGGGCTGGATACGTCCCGGTTTACGGGTCTTCATGTGCCCGGACCCGGGTACCCGGCGTCGTGCCGACGCGCGGTGGCTGTCACGCCCCGCGTGAAACGACCGTCAGCGAGGAGGAAACGATGAGCACTGTGAAGGAAGCGGTGGACGTCGAGGTTCCCGTCCACACCGCCTACAACCAGTGGACGCAGTTCGAGGAGTTCCCGAAGTTCATGGAGGGCGTCGAGGAGGTGCGGCAGCTCGACGACAGGCACAACCACTGGACCACCAAGATCGGCGGGGTGCGGCGCGAGTTCGACACCGAGATCGTCGACCAGTTGCCGGACGACCGGATCACCTGGCGCGCCGTCGCCGGCGAGACCCGGCAACGGGGATCGGTCAGGTTCCAGCAGCTGGACGACACCCACACCCGGGTGGAGCTCACGATGGACGTCGAGCCCTCCGGCATGGCCGAGAAGGGAGCGGACGCGCTCGGCATGATCGACCGACGGATCAAGGGAGATCTGCACCGCTTCAAGGAGTACATCGAACAGCGCGGGGGAGAGACCGGCGCCTGGCGCGGACGCATCCGGCCCGAGAATCCCGGTTCGGCCTTCTGACACCTGCCTCCCCTGGCGAGCTTCGCTTGCTCGGCCGCTACCCGCCGTCCGGGGTGGGCCGGAACACGGCATGACCCGGCCCACCCGGTCGACCGAGTCCCACGCGCTTGGAGCCGCAAATGGAACCGCAGCACGCCGCCCGGGCCCCTGACGCCGCCCCGGCCGCTCCTCACGCCGCCCCGGCCCCTCATTCCGTCCCCGTAGCTCTGATCACCGGATCCGACTCCGGGATCGGCCGCGCCACCGCGGTCCGGCTGGCCGAAGCCGGCATGGACATCGGCGTCACCTGGCATCGCGATCACGAGGGGGCGCGGCGGACGGCGAACGAGGTGCGCGAGAAAGGACGTCGTGCCGAGGTCGAACAACTGGACCTCACCCGGCTCCCCGAAGCCGCCGGGGTCATCGACGAGCTGGCCGAGCGGCTCGGCCGGATCGACGTGCTGGTCAACAACTCGGGGACCGGCACCATGACGCCCTTCCTCGACCTGGAGCTCGCCACCGTGCGCCACGTCGTGGATGTCGATCTGGTGGGGCCCTTCCTGTGCGCTCAGCGCGCCGCCCACCGGATGATCGCCCAGGGCGACGGCGGTCGGATCATCAACGTGACGAGCGTCCATGAGCATCAGCCGCGCGTGGGCGCGGCGCCGTACTGCGCGGCCAAGGGCGGGCTGGGTCTGCTCACGCAGGTCATGGCTCTGGAGTTGGCCGAACACGGGATCACCGTCAACTCCGTCGCTCCCGGTGAGATCGCCACACCGATGACCGGCCAGGAGGACACCGACGTCACCACCGAGCGGCGGCCCGGCGTGCCGCTGGGCCGCCCGGGTGATGCCCGGGAAGTCGCGGCCGTGATCGCCTTCCTCGCGGGACAGGACGCGTCCTATGTCACGGGGGCCTCCTGGGTGGTGGACGGCGGGATGCTGCGGATGGGACCCCAGGCCGGCAGCCATCTCCCCGACGACGCGTGGCGGCGTCCCTGAACGTGCGCGAGCGTGCGGCGGGACGGAAACGCTACGTGATCGAGGCGCTACGTGATCGAGGCGCTACGTGATTGAAGCGCTACGTGATCGAAGCACTAGGCGATCGAAGCGCTACGCGATCAGGATCACGGCCATGGCGATCAGCCCGATCGCTATCAGCGCCGCCACCACCAGAATCAGGACGAGCGGCATCGCGACCCATCGTTTGCCGGGCGCCGGCGGCTCCGGATGGGAGATTCCGTAGGTGCCCCCTTCGGCGGGTGGAGTCTCACCGGGTGACACCCCACCGCCCGGTCCGCCGGGTCCGCCCGGTTCGAGTCCTGGAGTTCGCCTCGGTTCAGGGTCAGGGCCAGGGTCAGGAGTCGTCATGGCGCGTCCTCCTCTCGAAGTTCAAAGCATTCGTCGCCGAAGGAGTCGCGGCGCGGCCCGTACGAGGCCCGCTCCGGCGAGCCCGATGGCGATACCGGCGGTCACGTCGGACGGGTAGTGCGCCCCACTGTGCAGCCGCTGCGCGGCCACCAGCGTCGCGGCGACGCCACAGGCGGCTCCGGCGGCCGGCCACAGGGGTGCGACAGCACCGGTGAAGGCGACGGCCGCAGCGGTGTGACCGGAGGGGAAGAAGGAGCTGTCCGGGCGGTCCCGGAGCTCCTTCGGCGACACCCACTCGCTCGGCGGGCGGCGGCGCCGGCAGAGCTGCTTGGCGATCGCGTTGGACAGCACCTCGGCCGTCGCCATGGCCGCCACACCGGCGACCGCGGCCGCACGGCCACGCCACCCGCCGGATGCGGCCATCACTCCGGCGGCGGCCCACCACACCTTGGTGTGTACGGCCGCCTCCTCCAGTGCGGGCGAGGCCCGCCGCAGCCATGGCGGGCCCCATGCGACCGCCGTCCGGGCAAGTCGGCGATCCGCCTCGCGCACAGTCCCCATCACGTCCATGCACAGTCCCCATCGCGTCCATGCACAGTCCCCATCACGTCCATGCACAGTCCCCATCACGTCCATGACGGAACTCAGGACCCAAAGCGTCGGCGGTCGTCTTCGTCCCATTTCCGGGTGTCGCGCGGCTGGACGTACGGCTCGTCGTCGGCCGGGTGGCCGCCGGCGACGGCGCGCTGGCGGGCCAGCTCCGCGTCGAACTCCAGGCCGAGCAGGATCGCCAGGTTGGTGATCCACAGCCACACGAGGAAGACGATGACGCCCGCCAGCGTCCCGTAGGTCTTGTTGTACGAGGCGAAGTTCGCCACGTACAGCGCGAACCCGGCGGAGGCGATCATCCAGATCACCAGCGCGAGGAAGCTGCCGGGGGTGATCCAGCGGAAGCCTCGGACGCGGGCGTTCGGAGTCGCCCAGTACAGGATCGCGATCATGACCGTGACCAGCACGACCAGCACCGGCCACTTGGCGATCGACCACGCCGTCAGGCCCGTGTCACCGACCCCGAGCGCGGTGCCCGCCTCCCTGGCCAGACCGCCGGTGAATACGACGATCAGCGCGCTGACCACGGCGATGACCATCAGCGCCACGGTCACGCCGACCCGCACCGGCAGCACTTTCCACACCGGACGGCCCTCGGGGACGTCGTAGACCGCGTTGGCGCTCCGGATGAACGCGGCGACGTAACCGGATGCCGACCACACCGCCAGCATCAGGCCCACGATCGCCATCAGCGAGCCGAGCCCGCTGTTGCCCTGCATCTGCCGCACGGCGTTGCGCAGGATGTCCTGTGCGGGGCCGGGGGCGAGCTTCTGGATGTTGTCCAGCACCGCTCGCGTGGCCGACTGGCCGACGATGCCCAGCAGCGACACCAACGCCAGCAGCGCGGGGAACAGCGCCAGAATGCTGTAGTACGTCAGCGCTGCGGCCCGGTCCGCCAGCTCGTCCTTCTTGAACTCCTTGAGGGTGCCTTTCAGCACCGCCGCCCAGGAGCGCCTGGGCAGGTCCGTCGGCCTGTCCGGCGCTCGCTCCTCCACCTCGTCGCCCGGCCCGGCCGCCGCGGCCCGCCCGTCCTCTGCCTGCGGTCCGGCATCGGGGGATGAGCCGTGCCTTCCAAGCCGCTTCAGTGTCCGCATCATTCCGCACGGGTATCCGACGCCCCCCCACCCATACGTACATTCAGTCCATATCCGACTTTTCTTCTGCGGGGGTGTTGCTCACAGCTGACCCGGCAGGGAGCGGTCAGGGCTCCGGGTGCAGGCCGAGGGCCACGCCCAGTTCACCGAGGTACTGCTCGAAGAGCGGCTCCATGTCGGTCAGGACGAACTCCATCTGGCGGAGGACTTCCAGGCACAGCAGTCCGTAGAGCCTGGTCCAGCCGGTCACGTACACATGTAGCGCTTCCGGGGGCAGGCGCTCGTCGATCAGGCGGGAGTAGGCGCGCAGCTGCTCGCGCAGGGAGGCGGGCAGCTCGTCGAGGTCCGGCACCGGGAACGGCCGGGTGTTCCACGCCTCGACGATCATGTCGAGGAAGACGTACGCGAAGCGCAGGCCGGCCTGGTAATGGGGGGAGTCGGGCTGGTGCTGTGCGCTGTTCAGGGGGCTCGCGAAGATCCACTCGAACTCCGCGGGATGGGCCACGGCCCAGGAGCGCATCGCGCGGCAGACGGCCAGGAACCGCTCCGTGAGCGGGGCGTCCGGGTGCTTGTCCCGGTCGCGTTCCATGGCCTCGGCCAGTTCCTCGAAGAACCCCGCGGTCACCGCCTCCACGAGGGCGTCCCGGCTCGCGTAGTAGTGGTAGAGCGAGGGCCCGCTCATGCCCATCTCCCGCGCCACCGCGTTGATCGTGACCGCCGCCGATCCCTTGTCGACCAGGAGTGTGCGGGCGGTCTGGTGGATCTCTCGCAGGGTGGCCTCGCGCATCCGGTCGCGTCGGCCCGTCGCCTGTTTGCTCAATGGAACACCCGCCTTTATGACATCAACCTAGAGGCTCTAGAGTTATCTAGACCTCCTAGGTGACGGTGGCTACGTCTGCTGGACCTTCGGGTCGCCGCTCGGACCGTGAAGGCGGACAAGTTATGCACAGTCAAGACATTCCAAGAGAGATCGTGCGTGCGGGGAGGGAGGAGACATACGTCCATGCCTTCGTGACCGTGCCGGTGTGGCACAACCCGAGTGCGGGGCGCGGGAATCCGTCCCGCGATCATCGCACCCCGCCCAAGGACGCGCGGGCCGCCGGGCGTTCCGGGCACGTGATCGCGCTGCTGCTCGCCATGGCGGCGCTGGCCATGGCCGGCTTCGTCGCCTCGTACGCGGCGATCCCCGCCGACGCGTCGATCCTCGTCTTCCCCCTCGGGCGTATCGAGGCGCTGAACTTCTCGCTGGGCATGACCCTGAGCGTGGCTCTGAGCTGTCTCGGCGCGAGCGCCCACCGCTGGGCCCGCATCCAGATGCACCGGCTGGAGACGGCCGGCCGCTCCCCGCGCTCCACGGGCACGCGGCTCATCGACCCGACGACGAACCAGCCGCTGCGTCCGTCGGACATCGCCGTCGGCTCGATCGTCCCCGCCAGGCGCGAAGCCGGGCCGGGCCGCGGTGAGCACGTCCGGCCCGAGACCGACGACGCCGTCCTGATCCTCGCGCGGCTCCGGCCGGACGACATCAGGGACCGGCACGCACTCGACCGGTCACAGGAGGGCATCGTCGCCTTCTCGAAGACCTGCACCCACTCCGGGTGCCCGACAACGCAGTACACCGAGCAGACGCACCATGTGCCCTGCCCCTGCCACCAGTTCACTTTCGACCCCTCCGACGGTGCCCGGGCGACCTTCGGCCCCGTCCCTCACGCTCTGCCGCAGCTGCGCATCGGCGTGAACGACGAGGGCTACCTCGAAGCGCTCGGCGACTTCGAAGAGCCCGTCGGTCCTGCTTTCCGGGAGCGCGCTTGAGCACCACCGAGTCCACCACCGAGCCCACGACCGAAACACCCGCGCGCGGCAAGGCGCCGGCCGGCGAGCGGCTCGCCGACTGGGCCGACGGCCGGCTGGGGATCTACTCCCTGGCCAAGTCCAACATGCGCAAGATCTTTCCCGACCACTGGTCGTTCATGCTGGGCGAGATCTGCCTCTACAGCTTCCTCATCGTGATCCTCACCGGGGTGTATCTGACGTTGTTCTTCCATCCGTCGATGAACGAGGTGGAGTACCACGGCACTTACGTCCCCCTCCAGGGCCAGCTGATGAGCGAGGCGTACAAGTCCACCCTGGACATCAGCTTCGAGGTCCGCGGTGGTCTGCTGATCCGGCAGATCCACCACTGGGCCGCACTGGTCTTCATCGCGGGCATGATCGTGCACATGATGCGGGTGTTCTTCACCGGCGCGTTCCGCAAGCCGCGTGAGGTCAACTGGGTCTTCGGCTTCCTGCTGCTCTTCCTGGGCATGTTCACCGGGTTCACCGGCTACTCGCTTCCCGACGACCTGCTCTCCGGCACCGGTCTGCACTTCATGGAGGGCGCGATCCTGTCCGTGCCCATCGTCGGCACGTGTCTGTCGTTCTTCGTCTTCGGCGGAGAGTTCCCGGGACACGACCTGATCCCGAGGTTGTACTCGGTCCACGTCCTGCTGCTGCCGGGCCTCATGCTCGGGCTCGTGGTGGCGCACCTGATCCTGGTCTTCTACCACAAGCACACGCAGTTCGCGGGTCCCGGCAAGACCAACAGGAACGTCGTCGGCATGCCGCTGATGCCGGTCTACATGGCCAAGGCCGGAGGCTTCTTCTTCCTGGTCCTCGGGGTCATCGCGGTCATCGCGGCGGTCGCCACGATCAATCCGATCTGGGCCTTCGGCCCCTACCGGGCCGACCAGGTGGCCGCGGGCTCTCAGCCCGACTGGTACATGGGCTTCGCCGAGGGGCTGCTGCGGCTGATGCCCGGCTGGGAGATCAACCTGTGGGGCCACACGCTCGCCCTGGGTGTGTTCGTGCCGCTCGCCGCCTTCCCCGTGGGCATGGCCGCCCTCGCGGTCTACCCGTTCATCGAGTCCTGGGTCACCGGCGACAAGCGCGAGCACCACATCCTGGACCGCCCGCGCAACGTCCCCACCCGCACCGCCTTCGGTGTCGCCTGGCTGACCGCCTACTTCGTCGCGATGATCGCCGGCGGCAACGACATCATCGCCACCCACTTCCACCTCTCCCTCAACGCGATCACCTGGTTCGCCCGGATCTTCTTTTTCGCCGGCCCGGTCATCGCCTTCGTCGTCACCAGGCGCATCTGCCTCGGCCTCCAGCGCCGTGACCGCGACAAGGTGCTGCACGGCCGCGAGACCGGCATCATCAAGCGCCTCCCGCACGGCGAGTTCATCGAGGTCCACGCCCCGCTCAGCCAGGAGCAGTTGCACACGCTCACCGCGCACGAGCAGTACCAGCCGGCCGAGATCGGTCCGGCGGTCGACGAGAACGGGGTCGAGCGGGGGCTCAAGGGCTCCGAGAGGCTGCGTGCCAGGCTCAGCAAGGCGTACTTCGGCCCGTACGGGCAGGTCGCCAAGCCGACTGCCGCGGAGCACCAGGAGATCACGAGCGGCCCCGGCCACCACTGATCACCGCGAGCGCCGTCCGCGCCGTACGGCAGTGAAGGGGTCCGTCCGAGATACGGGCGGACCCGGCGCCGTGGGCCACAAGTCGTGGTGCCGGAATCGTGGTGCCGGAATCGTGGTGCCGGAGGAGGCATCGGTCATGAGCCTTCGGATCGAGACATCCGCGGCGACGGACGCGGTCAGCCCCGGTAACCCCGCAGCTTCCGGTACAGCGTGGCGCGGGCGATGCCCAGGGACGCCGCGGTGCGGGCCTTGTTGCCTCCGTTGCGGTGGAGGGCCTCCAGGATGGCGGTGCGTTCGGCGTGTTCCATCGGGCTGAGACGCCGGGCCGGGGGTCCCTCACGGACGGGGTCCGGCAGTTCGGCGCGCCGGACGGGGCCCGTGGCGCGGCGGTGCTCGGCCAACGCCCGTACGAGGTGGAGCAGTTCCGTGACGTTGCCGGGCCACGGGTGCTGTTCCAGGGCGTGCAGGGCGTCCAGCGTCCAGGTGAGCGGGGGCTGTCCCGGTGTCGGCCTCGGAGCCAGTGCTGCCAGCAACTCCCTTATGTCGTCCGGGCGTTCGCGCAGCGCGGGAAGGGTGACCGAGCGTGCGGCCAGGGTGTCCAGGAGCCGTTGGAGGCAGGGACCGGCAGGAGCTCCGGGGGTGTAGGTGACCAGCAGGGGAGCGGCCGGGTGCGTTTCGAGGAGCGAGTTGAGAGTTGCGGTGTCGGGCTGTGCGAGTCGTTCCACGTGGCGGACGAGAAGGGGCTGACCATCCGTCAAGGCGTCGAGCACGAGACCGAGTTCGCCCTCGGCCGCGTCGACGAGCAGTGCGTCGGTGACCAGTTCCTGGGCGAGTGCGGTCTTGCCGGTGCCCCGTTCGCCGACGAGGAGCAGCGGCTCGGGCGACCGGGCCAGCTCCGTCGCGCGCCCCACCGCGTGCCGCCATGGCACCGATCGCCCGGCCAGCGCCACGACACCACGCCCGGCCGGAGCCGGCGTCACCCGCCCCAGCGGCTCCAGCACGGCCACCGCGCCGATGACCGAGCCTCGGTGCGGCACCGTGGTGACCGTCACGGAACACCGGACGCCGTCCGGGAGCCGGACGCGGTACGAGGTCGGGGTCGGGGTCCGGATCGGTGTCGGGGCCGAGGCCGGGGTCGGGGTCCGCGTCGGAGCCGAAGCCGGAGCCGAAGCCGGAGCCGAAGCCGGAGCCGAAGCCGGAGCCGGAGCCGGAGCCGGTATCGGTGGCGAGGTCGGCGTTCGGGTCCGGGTAGGTGCCGGTGTCATACCCGAGACACCCTCACCCCCCTGGCCCACCCCACCATTCCCGCCATCCCCCGCGCCCCGCAGCAGCGCCACCACGCTCCGCTCCAGCGCCTCCAGCCCCTCCGGTGACAACAGCCGCCCCGCGGCCTCGTTCACCAGACGGTTGCGGCCGTCGAGGGCGACGACCGCTCGGCCCTGGTCCCGTGCGGCCCGCAGATACGCGTCCAGCAGTACGCGCTCCGCCGCCTGGGACCGCGCGAGGAGTTCCGCCTCGACGGCGCCGGCCGCGGCCTCCGCGAGCGAGGCCCACGGATGCGGACCGGACTCGGCGCAGAGCCCGGAAGCGACCGTCACCGTGCCCAGAGCCTGCCCGGTCTCCGGCGCGAGGACCGGCACGCTGACCGCGGACATGTCCTGCCACACATCGAGGAAGTGCTCCGGTCCGTGCACCTCGGCGCGGTGGCGGGTGCGCAGGGCGAGGGCCGCGCTGTTGTGGCCGACCACCTGCTCGGAGAGGTCCTGGGAGCAGGGACCGCCGGCCGCGCACCCGGTCGCCCAGAGCACCCGCAGCCGCTCGTCGGTGAGCACGAGCGCCGCCTGCCCGGTGCCGAGGGCGGGGGCGAGCCGTTCGAGCACGGGCCGCGCCGCGGTCAGCAGGGCGGACTCGTCCGGTCGTACGGGATGCCGCGGGGCGTTGAGGTTCGAGTCCGGCGGCGAGTCCGGTGCGTCGTGTCGTACGCCGAAGAACCGGGCACGCTTCCAGGCGGCGACGACTTCCTCCGGCACACCGTCGGGCAGTCGACGTCCGTCGAGGAACAGCTCACGGGCCTGGCGCAGCGACGCCAGGGCGGGACGGACGGGAAGGTGCTCTGCGGTGGTCACGACGCCACTCACCGTACCGGGCGACGTTGAACAGGCAACGACCGCCCCGAGGGCGGGCGAGGCGGCCCGCCCACAGCGCCGCCGCCCACAGCGCCCGCCACCCGGTCAGTCCTCCGTCGGGTCGTCCGTGAGTCATCCGTGGGGTCGTCCGTCTGAACGGGCGTGGCCCCAGCCCCGTATCCCTAACGGCATCCGCAACGGCATCCGCACGACACAACCCCCACGCACTGTCTCTAATTGAGACACCCACGCTCCCGCACCGCCCTCCATGATCTTGAGCGGTTGGTGCCTGTCCTCATTCCCTGGAGCGTTTGCCGTGCAGACCGTCGAGCCGGATGTCGTGACCGACGTACTGATCGTGGGCAGTGGCCCCGCGGGCGCCGCCGCCGCGCTCGCTCTGAGCACCTACGGCGTCCCGAACATGGTGGTCACCCGCTACGCGAGCCTCGCGGAGACGCCCCGGGCGCACATCACCAACCAGCGCACCATGGAGGTGCTGCGGGACCTCGGCGTCGAGGACGAGGTCGTCGCGAAGGCCACGCCGCAAGGGCTGATGGGCAACACGACCTTCTGCACCAGCCTCGCCGGCGAGGAACTGGGCCGGGTCCGCTCCTGGGGCAACGACCCGCTCGTCCAGGCCGCGCACGAGCTCGCCGGCCCCACCCGGATGTGCGACCTGCCCCAGCACCTCATGGAGCCGGTGCTCGTCGACGCGGCCGTCGCGCGCGGCACCAGCCTGCGCTTCAGCACGGTCTACAAGTCCTTCGTCCAGGACGCCTTCGGCGTGACGGTCACCGTCGAGGACCGGCTGCGCGGCGACGAGTACACCATCCGCGCCAAGTACCTCATCGGCGCCGACGGCGGCCGCTCACAGGTCGCCGAGGACGCCGGGCTGCCGATGGGCGGCCAGATGGGCGTGGCCGGCAGCATCAACATCGTCTTCGACATGGACCTGGCGAAGTACACCGCGCACCGCCCGTCCACCCTCTACTGGGTGCTCGCCCCCGGCGCCACCGTCGGCGGCATCGGCGCGGGCCTCGTCCGGTGCGTGCGCCCCTGGAACGAGTGGCTGATCGTCTGGGGCTACGACGTCACCGCGGGCGCTCCCGACCTGACCACCGAGTACGCCGAGTCGATCGTCCGCAGGCTGGTCGGCGACGACGAGATCCCGGTGACCATCAAGTCGTCCTCGGCCTGGACCGTCAACGAGATGTACGCCGAGACGTACTCGAACGGCCGCGTCTTCTGCGCCGGCGACGCCACGCACCGCCACCCGCCGTCCAACGGCCTCGGCTCCAACACCTCCATCCAGGACGCCTACAACCTGGCCTGGAAGCTCAAGCTCGTCCTCGCCGGCACGGCCTCCCCGAAGCTGCTGGACTCCTACACCGCCGAGCGCGCCCCCATCGGCAAGCAGGTCGTCACCCGGGCCAACAAGTCCATCGGCGAGACCGCCCCCGTCTTCGAGGCGCTCGACGGGCTCTCCCCGCAGACCCCCGAGCAGCTCTGGGCCAACATCGCCGCCCGCAAGGACGACACCGAGGCGGCTCAGAAACAGCGGGCGAAGCTGCGCGAGGCGATCGCGTTCAAGGTGTACGAGTTCAACGCGCACGGCGTTGACCTCAACCAGCGGTACGCGTCGGAAGCGATCGTCCCCGACGGCACGCCCGACCCCGGCTTCGACCGCGACCCCGAGCTGCACCACCAGCCCACCTCCCGCCCCGGCGCCAGACTCCCGCACGCCTGGATCACCTCCGGCACCCGCACCCTCTCCACGCTCGACACCGTGGGCCAGGGCCGTTTCACCCTGCTCACCGGCATCGGCGGCGCCCACTGGATCCGGGCCGCCGGGGCCCAGGACCTGGAGATCGCCACCGCCGTCATCGGCCCCGGCCAGCAGTACGAGGACCCGTACGGCGACTGGGCACGGCTCAGCGAGGTGGCCGACGGGGGAGCCCTGCTCGTACGCCCGGACGGGTACGTCGCCTTCCGCCGCGCGACGGCGGCCGCGTCCGTGGAGGAGGCCGAGCGGTTGCTGACCGAGGCGGTGCGGCGGATCCTCGGGCATGGCTGACCGGAAGGACCCCAGGACATGACCACCGAATTCACCACCCGAATCACCGAGGCGGTCGTCGACAGCCTCGACGGCACGGCCGACCCGCGCCTGCGCGAACTGCTGACCGCCCTCACCCGCCATCTCCACGCCTTCGTGCGGGAGACCGAGCCGACCATGGCGGAGTGGGAGCAGGCCATCGGCTTTCTGACGGCGACCGGGCAGACCTGCACGGACACCCGGCAGGAGTTCGTCCTCCTGTCGGACGTGCTCGGTGTCTCGATGCTCGTCGAGACGATCAACAGCGACGGTAGCGGGGACGTGACGGAGTCGACCGTTCTCGGTCCCTTCCACATGACCGAGTCCCCGGTCCGTGAACTCGGCGCGGACATCGACCTGGTCGGCGACGGCGAGCCGTGCGTGGTCAGCGGACGCGTACTGTCGAACGACGGCACTGAGCTGCCCGGCGCGGTCCTCGACGTCTGGCAGGCGAACGCCGAGGGGTACTACGACGTCCAGCAGCCGGACGTCCAGCCGGCGGGCAACGGGCGGGGACTGTTCACGGCGGACGACGAGGGCCGCTTCCGGTTCCGCACCTGCGTACCGAGCCCGTACCCCATCCCCACGGACGGCCCCGTCGGGGACCTCCTCCGGTCGACGGGCCGCCACCCCTACCGCCCGGCCCACATCCACTTCATCGCCTCCGCGGAGGGACACACGCCGGTCACCACCCACATCTTCGTGGCCGGCAGCGACCACCTGGACTCGGACGCGGTGTTCGCGGTCAAGGAGAGCCTCGTCCAGGACTTCACCGAGACCGACGACCCGCCCCTGGCACGGGAGTTCGGCATCCCGAGCCCGTTCCGCCACGCCCGCTTCGACCTCGTACTCAACCGGGATCCCAACTCCGATCCCAACGCGGAGCGGCCGTAATGGAGTTCATGTACGAGGCGCAGCCCATGCGTGTCGTGATGCGGCCGGGCGCGTCGTTGACGGCCGTGGCGGAGGAGGCCGAACGGCTGGGCCTGCGGCGGCTGTTGGTGGTCTGCGGCCAGAGAGGCACGGAGACCGCCCGGACGGTGGCGGATTCGCTCGGCGACACGTGCGCCGGGTTGTTCGCGCAGGCGCGCCAGCATGTCCCGGTGGAGGTCGCGGACCGGGCGGTGGAGGCGGTGCGGGCCGTCGGCGCGGACGGCTGTGTGGCGGTCGGCGGCGGCTCGGCGATGGGCCTCGGCAAGGCGATCGCGCTCCGTACCGAACTGCCGTTGATCGCGGTGCCGTCGACGTACTCCGGCTCCGAGATGACCCCGGTCTGGGGCCTGACCGAGCACGGCGCCAAGCGCACCGGCCGGTCCCCGTCGGTCCTCCCCCGCAGCGTCGTCTACGACCCCGAACTCACCCTCTCGCTCCCCGTGAGCCTCTCCGTGACCAGCGGCATCAACGCGGTCGCCCACGCGGCCGAGGCCCTGTACGCACCGGACGCCACGCCACTGGTGTCACTGATGGCGGAGGAGGGCGCCCGGGCCATGGCCGGCGCTCTGCCCGGGGTGGCGGCCGACCCCGGCGACCTGGAATCACGCGGGCGAGCCCTGTACGGGGCCTGGCTCTGCGGCGCCACACTCGGCGCCACCACCATGGGCCTGCACCACAAGCTGTGCCACGTCCTCGGCGGCACCTTCGGCCTCCCGCACGCCGAGACCCACACGGTCGTCCTGCCGTACGCCCTCGCCCACAACGCCCCCGCCGCCCCCGAAGCCATGGCGGCACTCGGCCGAGCCCTGGCCACGGACAACGCCCCGCACGCCTTGTGGGACCTCTCCCGCCGTCTGGGCGCACCCCGCTCGCTGGCCGAACTGGGCCTCAGCGAAGCCGACTTGAGCCCGGCGGCGGACGAGGTGACCGGGCAGGCGTACCCGAACCCACGGAACCTCACAGCAGCGGGTGTCCGGGAGGTCCTGAGGGCGGCGTACGAGGGCAACCGGCCACCGGCGTGGCCCTGACCCGCGGATCCGCACGACGAGACCGACGTGACCGACGTGACCGACGTGACCGACGTGACCGACGTGACCGACGAAGAAGAACAGCGCAAAACGGAAGGTGAACACCATGCCCCTCGGACTGCTCCGGCGGCGATTCAGGAATGCCTCCGGAGGCGGCGCGGCCCTCACGTTTCCGGTGCCGACCGGCGCGGGAGTCGTCGTCCGCGAGGTCCTCGACCCCGTCAACCAGCCCATGGGCGCGGCCGATGTGACGGTCACGGAACTGCGCACCCACCGCACCGCGGCACGCGGCACCACCGACCCGTACGGCTTCTTCACGGCCGTACTGCCGCCGGGCAGCTACAGCCTGCTCGTCGTGGCCGAGGGTCTGGAACCGCATCGCGAGACGATCGAGGTGGCGGCCGACGCGGGCCTGTCCCCGGAGCGGGTGTGGCTCCGGTCGGCCCGGCAGCTCGAACTCCCGGCCGCCGGCACCTGGCTCTTCGACCCGCCGCACACGGCGATCCGCTTCATCGCCAAGCACGTCGGCATGGCCCACGTACACGGCCGCTTCGAACGCTTCGACGGCGGCCTCCAGATCACTCAGGACGTGTCCGAGTCCCGCGTCCAGGTACGCATTGACGCGTCCAGCATCACCACGGGCAACAACACCCGCGACACGCACCTGCGTTCCGCCGACTTCCTCGACGTCGAACGCTTCCCGTACATCGACTTCACCAGCCACCGCTTCGCCTACCGGGGCGGCAGCAAGTGGACCCTCCAGGGCAGCCTCACCATGCACGGCGTGAGCCGCTCGGTCGCCCTCGACACCACCTACCTCGGCACCGTCAACGGCGGCTACGGCGAGGAACTCCGCTGCGCCGCCCTCGCCAAGACCGAACTCCACCGCGAGGACTACACCCTCAACTGGCGCTCCATGCTCGCCCGCGGCATAGCCGTGGTCGGCCCGACGATCCAGCTGGAACTCGACGTCCAGGCGATGTACAGGACACACGACACGCCTACGCCGCCGAAGTAGCGAGGGGAGAGCGCCCGGCGTTTCGGTGTGTGTACGGCCGGCCGACCCCCACTGTCTTGTGGACGTGCTGTCTTGTGGACGTGCGAAGAGCACTGACGAAGCGTCCGCGAAGTGTCGCCAGGTCCGCCGACAGCGCCGGCGGCGTCTCGTCGCGCCCCTCCTCAGAGGTGACCCCCGGCGTCGAGTGTTCACTCGGCGGTCGCCCGGATGTCTGAGAGCGGCGGTGGCCGGGTAGGACCCCGGTGCCGTCGGTGCGGCGCGGCATGCTGGGGGGAGCCTTGGATCAGCCGTATTTCTTTCTCTCTTATGCGAGGTTGGACGATCGGGCAGCCTACGTGGGGCGGTTCTACAGCGACCTGCTGAAGGCTCTCGACCTACCGGTGACGGTGTCGGCCCGCCAGCCCACCTTTCGTGACGTCGAGAACATCATGCTCGGGGACGACTGGTTGCTGGAGCTGAGCCGGGCGGTGGGCTCGTGCAAGGCGATGGTCGCGCTCTATTCGCCGGCGTACTTCCGCAGCCAGTACTGCGGCAAGGAGTGGACGCACTTCGCCGCCCGGGTGAAGCGGTATCAGGAGATGACCTCCGTGCAGCCGCGTGCGCTGGTCCCGGTGATCTGGGAGCCCGTGCCGCAGCGCAGGATGCCCGCCGAGGTCAAGGCCATGCAGTACACGGAGCAGGGGCTGGGGGAGGACTACCTCAAGTACGGGCTGCTGCAACTGATGCAGTCGGACCCCGGCGGGGACGCGTACCGGCATGTCGTCGCGGAGCTGGCCGACCGGGTGCGCAGGGCGGCGGACCCGTTCAACCTGCCGGTCGACGCCCCTCCCGCCTTCGACCTCTCGACGGTCCGGGGCTGTTTCCCGCTCGACGAGGTGCCGGAACTCACCGGCCACGTACGGATATTCGTGGCGGCCTGTACCAAGTCACGGCTGCCCACGGGGCGTTCACGTGTGACCTACTACGGGGAGGCCCCGTGGACGTGGGCGCCGTACAGCCCGCCGCGCGTGCCGAACGTGGTGGAGCGGGCCAGGCGGGTCATCACCGGTGAAGGGCACACCGCGAGCGTGGCGCCGGTGAACGCCCAGCTGATCCGCCACCTCAACCGGGCCCGCCAGCTCAACCAGGTGTGTGTCCTGCTCGTGGACGCCTGGTCGGCGCGCGAGGCCCCGTACCGAGGAGCGCTCGTCCGGTACGACGAGCTGTACCACCCGACGACCGCGGTGCTCGTGCCCTGCCATGAACACGACCGGGAGTCGGGCGAGGACAACGCGGCCCTGTGGGACGCGGTGGAGGAGGTCTTCCAGCGGAACTGGCTGCGCCGCAACGATCCCCATGACCCGGTGTTCTGGGCACCCGTCGACCAGCATCAGTTCGACGACATGCTGGCCCGGGCGGTGGCCGTGACGCAGAACCGGATCGCCGCCAGCGGCCGTGTCCGGCGCCTGCCGCCGGGCGCACCACCCCCCGACGCGATGCCTCGGCTCTGACCCGCCGACCTCGCCCGGCCCGCCGACCACGACTGCCCAGGAGACCGGATGAGCACCTCCAGCGAACCGGACGGCCGAGGCCAGGTCGTCACCTTCTACTCGTTCAAGGGCGGCGTCGGCCGCACGATGGCCCTGGCGAACGTGGCATGGATCCTGGCCAGCCGGGGCAAGCGCGTCCTGGCCGTCGACTGGGACCTGGAGGCCCCGGGCCTGCACAGCTACTTCCACCCGCTGCTCACCGACCCCGAACTGCGCGACACCGACGGGCTGATCGACCTGCTGCGCTCCTACCAGCAGGCGGTGCTCCTGCCCGGCCATGAGGAGGTCCCGCAGGACGACGGCTGGTACCGCCGGACGCTGGACCTGACCCCGTACGTGGTCGGCCTCGACCTCAAGTTCGCGAGCGGCGGCCGGCTGGACTTCCTGCCCGCCGGGCGGCAGAACGCCGCGTACTCGGACTCCGTCACCTCCTTCGACTGGCACGCCTTCTACGAACGGTTAGGTGGCGGATCGTTCCTGCGGAGGCTGCGTGAGGAGATGGCCGCCCGCTACGACTACGTCCTGATCGACAGCCGTACGGGCGTGACGGACAGCTCGGGCATCTGTACGGTCCTGATGCCCGACCTCCTCGTCCTGGGCTTCGTCTACAACGTGCAGAACATCCGGGGCTCCGCGCACGTCGCCCGCTCCGTGACCCAGGGCGCCCGACGGCCGATACGGCTGCTGCCGGTGCCCATGCGGGTCGAGGACGCGGAGCGGGAACGGCTCGAAATCAGCCGTGACCGCGCCCGGGAGGTCTTCGGCAGCCATCTGTCCTGGGTGGAGGAAGGCAACGTCGAGCGGTACTGGGGCGACGTGGAGATCCCGTACAAGACGTTCTACGCGTACGAGGAGATCGTCGCGCCCGTCGGTGACCGGCCCCTGCAGGAAGGCACCGTGCTCAAGGCCTGCGAACGGCTCACCGACTGGCTCACCGACGGCGAGGTCCGGCGTGGCGTTCCCCTGCCCGACGAGGAGCGGCAGCGACTGCTGACCGCGTACATGAACAAGAGCCGGGCGATGAGCGCCTGTCTCTTCATCAGTCACGCGCCCGAGGACCGGATCTGGGCGGAGTGGGCCGCCTGGCATCTGGAGTCCGCCGGATTCCGCGTCACGCTGCACGACATCACCGCCACCAAGCCGGGCGAAACCGCTCCGGAAGTGGTGCGTGCCCTGGCTGAGGAGGGCAGGGTCCTCGCCCTGCTGTCCGCGGAGTACGCCGCGTTGCCGCATGCAGCCGTGCTCTGGCGGGCACTGACGGTCAGGGAACGCGCGCTGACCCCCGAAGTGATCGCGGTCCGCATCCAGGGCGGCGAGCGAGCCCTCGAACCGCCCTTCGACCTCGCGGCCGCCCCCAGCATCGCCCACCTCAGCGCGGTGAACGCGGTACGGCGGCTGCGGCAGAGCGTCGGCCCGCCGCCCTCGGCCCCGACCCCCGTGCGCGGCGCACCCGCACAGCTGACCCCGGAACCCCCGCGCTACCCGGGCACGAACCCGCCGGTCGAGTCCGTACAGCCCAGGAACGTCGGGTTCACCGGCCGGAACGCGTTGCTCCACGAGTTGCGGGACCGGCTGACCAGCACGGAGGGATCGTCGCGGCCCCAGATTCTCGTGGGCCTCGGCGGGGTCGGCAAGACACAGACCGCTCTGGAGTACACCTACCGTTTCCGCGGTTCCTACGACGTGGTGTGGTGGGTCACGGCCGCCGAACCCACCGTCATCGCCAGCGAATTGGCCCGCCTCGCTCCCCAACTCGGCATCGAGCACGGAGAGGACACCGCGCTCACCGCCCAGCGGGTGCTCAGGTCCCTGGCCGGCGGAACCCCGTACCGCACCTGGCTGATCGTCTACGACAGCGCGGGCACCCCGGACGAGACGGTCGAGTGGCTCCCCACGGAGATCTCACGGGGCGGGCATGTGATCGTCACGTCCCGCGACCGCACCTGGGAGGAGGCCGGAGACGTGCTCCCGGTCGAGGTGTTCAGCCGGGCCGAGAGCGTGGCACTCCTCAGCCGGCACAACCCCGGCCTCGACCCGGACAGCACCCAGCAGATCGCACACGAACTCGGTGACCTCCCCCTCGCCGTCCACCAGGCCGCGGTCTGGCTCAGTGCCACGGCCATGCCCGTCGATCGCTATCTGCACCTGTTGCGCACCCAGACGACGGAACTGCTCAAGCGCACCGAGAAACGCTCGCAGGAAATGGCGGGCTGGCTGGTGTCGTTGGAGGAGATCCGGTCCAACAGCCCCGCTGCCGCCGACCTGTTGGAGATCTGCTGCTTCTTCGGCGCCGACCCCATACCCATGGACCTGCTGTACACCCGCTCCCTGATGGACGCTCTCACCCTCGACGAGGACGAACCCCGGGACGAGGTGACCATCAGCGAGGTCTTCCAGGAGATCAACCGGTTCGGGCTGGCCAGCGCGGATCAGGAAGAGGGCACGCTCGTCATCCACCGGCTGGTGCAGGCCGAGATCCGCCACTCGCTGCCCGTGGAACGACGCCTGCGTCTGCGCTCGGTGGTACACGCGGCGCTGGCCGCGGGCAACCCCAAGTCACCTGGCGCACCAGAGAGTTGGCCGCGCTACGCACAGCTGTTGCCCCACCTGTGGCCCAGCCGGGCGGCGCGCAGCGACGACCCCGAAGTGCAGCAGTGGATCATCGACACGGTGCGCTGTCTGTGGCGCCGCAATCTGCTGGCCTCCGGGCGGGACACCGCCGAACGCGTTCTTGAGGCGTGGACCGACCGCCTGGGCCCGGACGACATGCAGGTCCTGCGACTGCGCACCCAACTCGGCAACATCCTGCGTTCCCAGGGCAATTCGCGAGGGGCCTGGGAGAACGACCTCGACGTACACCGGCGGTTGGCGGCACTCGTGGGTCCCGATCGCCGCCGTACGCTGATCGCGGCCGCCAATGTCGCCGCCGACCTCAACGCGCTCGGCCGCTACGCCGAGGCCCGTGAGTGGGACCGCGCCACCTATGAGGCCAGCAAGGCCGTCTGGCCGCCCGACGACCTCCGGCTGTCCATGCACGCCAGCAACCTCGGCGTCTCGGAGTACCTGTGCGGGGACCGGCACGCGGCGCTGGAGATCCACCGAAGGGTGTACCGCGACCGGCTCGACCTCAAGGGCCGCACGGACATCTACACCCTCAGTGCGGCCTCCAACTACGCCCGCGACCTGCGCGAGACAGGCGACCTCCGGACCGCCCTCGTGCTTCTGGAGGAGACCTGCCAGGTGCTGTGGGAGCGGCTCGGCCCGCGCCACGCCCAGACCCTGTCCACGCAGCGCAACCACGCGGTGGCACTGCGCCGGTCGGGCCGCTACGAGGAGGCCCGCCGACTCGTCGAGTCCGTCCACCTGATGTACGCGGAGGACCGAGGCCGTGACCACCCGGACACCCTGGCCGCCCGTGCCGACCTGGCCAACGTGCTCGCGGCCCTGGGCGACGTCGATAGCGCCCGCGAGCATGCCGACCACATCCTGACCCGCCAGCGGCAGACCCTCGGGGAGTCCCATCCCTACACGCTGGGCTGCCAGAACAACCTCGCCATCTATCTGCGGCTCGGCGGCCACGCGGCGGCCGCCCGTGCCACCTCCCAGCGCGCCCTGAAGGCGCTGAGCCAGGCCCTCGGGGAGCGGCATCCCTACACCTTGGACGCGATGATCAACTACGCCAACTGTCTCGTCGACACCGGTGAGCGGGAGGCCGCCATCGCCCTCGAACGCGAGGCGCTCGAAGGGGTGTTGGAGACGCTGGGCGCCGACCACTACGACGTCATCACCCTGCGCTCCAACCTCTCCGTCGACCTTGCCGGGGCCGATGACGCGGAGGAGTCGGAGCACCACTACAGTGGGGCACTGCAGCTCGCCGCCCGGACCCTGGGCGTCGATCACCCGACCTACGAGGCGGTGGACAGCGGGGTGCGACTGGACGCGGACATCGAGCCACCCTTTACGTTCTGATTCCGCGTCACCGAACCGCCCTGGCCCCATCTGCCACGGCGAGGGTTTCTTTACGGTGCTTTATGCGCGTTCCTGACGTTTCTTTACGGGTCGCTGCTATTCTCCGCTCACGGTTTCGGCCATACCCTGTCGGCCGGACATCCCCTATCAGCTCTGACCCTAGGAGAGCGGTGTCTCCCCCCTTGGCCTCGACATTCGCGTCTGCGGACTGTGCCCATTCCAGCGCGGACGCGATCAGGCCTGCCGAGGACCGCCCCCGTACCGGCACCGCGAACAGCGCCCTCGATCACGTATTGCGCCGCCTCGAATGGGAGGCCGCCAATCCGGATATCACGCACCCGGCCGAGTTCGAGTCGTCGATCGAATTCGAAGCGCCGATGTGGTGATCTCCCCGCCGCGTTCGCCCCTTTCCTCGGCATTACGCCAGTTCGTCCTCAAAGTGCACAGCCGCTGCAATCTGGACTGCGACTACTGCTACGTCTACCACTCGGCCGACACCAGCTGGCGAGACAAGCCCCGCATCATGGAAGCGGCCGTCGCCGAGCAGGTGGCCCACCGCATCGGAGAGCACGCCAGGGCCCATGAGCTGCCCGGCGTCCGGATCGTGCTGCACGGCGGAGAGCCGCTGCTTCTCGGGGCCGGACGGCTGGAGGAGTTGCTCACCGTCCTCGGCCGAGGGCTGGCGAAGTGGGCGGTACCGGTCCGCTTCTCCGTACAGACCAACGGCGTCCTGCTCACCCCCGACATCCTCGACGTGCTCCACCGCTACGAGGTAGCCGTCAGCGTCAGCCTGGACGGCACCCGGGCGGCGCACGACCGGCATCGCCGCTTCCCCCGTGGGCTGGGAAGTCACGGGCAGGTCATGGCAGGGCTCGCGCGGCTGGGAGCGCCCGAACACCGCTCCCTGTACGCGGGTCTCCTGTGCACGATCGACCTGGCGAACGACCCCCTCGACACGTACGAGGCCCTGCTCGCCTCACGTCCGCCGCGCATCGACCTCCTGCTCCCGCACGGCACCTGGGACGTGCCGCCCCCCGGACTCGGGGATCGACGGCACCGGGTGTCGTCGACCGCGCCGGTGACCGCCGGGGGCGTGATGGCGCACTCGGAGGAGACGCCGTACGCCGACTGGCTGCGACGGGTCTTCGACCGGTGGTACGACGCGTCCGAGCGGGAGACGGGCATCCGGCTGTTCGAGGAGCTGATGGCGGGCCTCCTCGGCGGCTCCGTGCGTACGGAGTCCGTCGGGCTGGCGCCGGCGACCCTGGCCGTCATCGAGACCGACGGCTCCATCGAGCAGTCCGACTCGCTCAAAGTCGCCTTCGAAGGAGCGCCGGAGACGGGGCTCGACGTCTTCCGCAACAGCCTCGACGACGTTCTCGGACAACACCTGTTCCGCCAGCGGCAGTCGGGTGCCGACGGACTGGGCCCCACTTGCACACGGTGCCCTCTGGTGGCCGTGTGCGGAGGCGGACTCTTCGCACACCGGTATGCCTCCGGCGGCGGCTTCCGTAACCCGACCGTCTACTGTGCCGATCTGGCAGCGTTGATCCTGCACATCCGGGCTCGCGTACGGGCCGATCTCGCCATGGCCGCACCGGACCTGACCGGGGGGCGGCTCGGTCCCGGCAGTCGGGAAAGGCCGGTCGCGTAGGGTAGGGTTCACCTGCGGGTTCACACGGATCGTCCATAAGGATCGATCACCGTGGAGAACGCGGCGGGACGTGGCGCAGCTTGGTAGCGCACTTGACTGGGGGTCAAGGGGTCGCAGGTTCAAATCCTGTCGTCCCGACTCGTATGAGTCGCAGGTCAGGGCCGGTTTCGGAGGCATCCGAAACCGGCCCTTGATCATTCTGTCGGCGGCCGTGATTTGTGTACGTCCGGGTGCGGGTAGCGCTGGGTGGTGGTCAGTGACCCGTGGCCGGCGATCCTGCGAAGGACGTGTACTTGGACTCCGGCGTCGGCGAACCAGGTCAGTCCGGTGTGCGCCAGCGGCGGAGAGTTGAGGCGTCCGCTCTC
>NZ_JAEMUX010000100.1 GCF_016598475.1 Streptomyces adelaidensis | reverse complement strand
TTATCGATCATCGAACATGCTCTCGCGTGCACCACTGCAGGCACAACATCGCACCTCGGCAAGGTGGCTGGAATTGTCCGCTCCCAGCAGCCGCAGCCTGCCGATGGCCAGGTTCAGCGAAGCGGCCATCGCCCACGGCGCGCTGCCGGTGTGGACGGTGGAGGCGTCCTCAGCGAACACCACATCCGTGACATGGCGGCTGGAATATTCGATTCCCCAGTGTCCGCGCACGTATCCGCCCAGGTCGGCAGTGCTGGCCTGGACTGGCCTGGTGGGTATCGAGGCTGGTGACGGCGTAGACCGTCTCCAGGGTCTGCCGCTTGCCGCTCTCCTGGCGGCGCCGGTGGACGCGCGAGGCCAGCCACGCTTCGGGGAAGGCGATCCCGCTCAGGTTCGCCGCGATGGCCATGGTCTTGGCCGAGCATGGTGCGGGATCGAAAGGCTGGTGTGGGGATGGGGCAGCCGGTCCGGAGGGAAGGCGAGACGAGCTCGGGCCGGACGGCGCTGGGGGGCGGCGGACGCCAGAGGTGGTGCGGGTACTGCGACAGGCGGCCGTAGCTGTTGCAGTAGATCAGTGCCCGCGGTTCCAGCTGCTGCCGACGAAGGCGCGTGCCTGCGGGTTGTCGTACTGGCCCTTGCGGAAGTCGGTGCTGCGGTCTGCGTACTCGCGGGTGTCACGACATCGACCGAGGCAACGGCGAGGGGACGGAGCGACGACGTCCTGTGCGTCATCGGCCAACCGCTCCCGCTGGATGGCCACCACCCGTGTCGTCGTCCCGGCCGTCACGGGTGCACGGCTGGGGGAACAGCCCGCCGTCGACGAATCTCCCCGACATCCGCCGGCGCGGAGTGCCCTGAGTCGAGGAACGCGGCGTCAGGGGGTGGGCCGCTTCCCGGGGGGAGGGTCCAGGGTATCGGCGTCCTCCTGCAGTCGGGCGGCGAGTTCGAGTTTGGTGCGTGCGGGGCGGCCCACCCGTTCGTACTTCTTCTTGACGCGGTCCAGGTACTCCCGTGCCGTCCCGTAGGCGATGCCCACGCGCCGAGCGGTGGCGGCCAGGGTGACACCGCTCGCGTACGTCCTGATCACGGCCAGTTCTTTCGGGGAGAGCCTGGGCCTGTCCGGACGGCGGTCCCGGGAGATGGCGAACGCCATTTCCGGAGAGATCACATTGCCGCCCGAAGCGACCGTGTGCACCGCCTCGGCAAGGACGTCGCCGTCGTCCTTCTTCACCAGGTAGCCGGCCGCGCCTGCCTCCAGAGCGGACAGGACCAGGCCCGGGTCGGTGTGGACGGAGACGACCAGGACGGTGTGTCCGGCGGCTCGCAGCCCGGCGATGTTGTCGGCGGGCTCGATACCGTCCCGCAGATTCAGGTCGAGCAGAACGACATCCGTGCGTGCGGCACCCGGGTGGTCCAGAAACTCGGCGACGGTCGCCGTCACGGCGGTGACCTGGAGGTCCGTCCGATCTGCCAGCCAGGCAGCGAAGCCCGCGCGCACCATCGGGTCGTCGTCCACGGCGGCCACCCGGGCCGCTGTCTCCTGTTCGCTCACGTCTGCTGCCATGTCAGCTCCACGCTGGTTCCCTCTCCCGGCGCACTGGTGATGTCGGCCTGTCCCCCGACCGCGTCCATCCGGCTCCTGATGGACCTGTCTATCCCACGATCACGCGGATATCCGGCGGGGTCGAACCCGCGCCCCTGATCACTGACCACGACGGTGGCCCGTTGGCCGTCGCCGAAGGCCGTCAGATACGCCTGGCGTACCCCTGCGTGTTTCGCGGTGTTGTTCAGGGCCTCGGCGGCAGCCCCGGCCAACGCGTCCACCACCTCCTGAGGCATATCGGAGGGCAGGTCGTCGGACTGCTGATGGACCCTCAGGCCCAGGCCGGCAGCGCGGCGCCCCACGTCGGCCAGTTCCACCGCGAGTGTGGCGGGCACGGCCTTGGAAGGTGTCGCCGCGATAAGCGCCCTGAGGTAGTCGGCATCCGTCCGGCAGCGCTCCCTCACTTCCTCGCTGTCGTTGTCCAGGCCGCCGCGGGCGATCGCCGTCAGCGTGCTGAGCACGGTGTCGTGCAGCATCCGGTACTGGCGGGTGCGCTCGTCGTACCGTGTCTGAGTGGCGGTCCGTTGCGTCTCCGCTTTCAGCGCTTGGGCGTACGCGGTGTCCGTGGCCTGCGCCTGACGGCGCAGCAGTCGGACGAAGAGCGCGCCGGCCACGGTGAATGTCCACAGCATCATGGTGTTGCCGAACGCGCCCCGCAGGGCTTCGGCGTTCTCCACGGCTCGGCTACCGAGACCCGTCAGATAGGACACGCCCAGCAGCACCACGGAACCGGCGGCAACACCGCGGTGCAGATAGAGCACCGCGATCAGGGCCGCGCCGTGCAGCGGCCCGACGGTCCAGTTCGCCCAGCCCACGGCCGACTGGCCTTCGCACAGCCGCCCCACCACCACCGTGCATGCCCCGAGCAGTGCCACCTCGGCCACGGCCGGCGGCATCGGCAGCGCACCCCTGCGGAACGCGGTGGTCATGACGACCCCCGACCACATCACCGCCAACACGTACAGTGCGATGACTAGCCGTGGTTGGGAGTACACCCCCCAGTCTCCCCCCAGGACCGCCAGGCCCCCCGGCCCGTACTGACCCACACGCAGCACCAGCAGGCCGACGAGGACCACTCGTTCGGTCCGCTCTGTCATTCCCATACGTACAGCGTTCCAGCCTCACGGACCGACGTCATGTCGGACGAACTGCCGACAGACCGACGGGGACACCGACACCCGCAACCGTGCGGCGCCGGATTCCGGCTCCGCTCAGTCCGACCAGAAGCGGCTGCCACGGCTTTCCACATAGTGCTCAGCCAGGTTGTCCTGGAGACGAGCGTGGCGGAACTCGTGTGTGGCACCTGCCTGCCGGAGGACGCCACGCTGGTGGGCGTCGTCGAGAAAGTCCCAGACCGCCCAGGGCAGTCGGCCCGTCAGCGGCAGCCAGAAGCGTACGACGATCAGCCACCGCCCCCAGGCGTGCGCCCCGATACCGAAGGCGAGGCCGACCGCGGGCCCCAGGACGAGTCCGTTCACGGGATCGGTCAACATCCCCGACACCAGTCCGTAGGCCGGGGCGACACTGCATGCCTGGAACAAGGCGTACCGACGGTTGGCTTGCAGGAGCGCTCGTGGTGTGACGACGGTCTCCACACGAATGGGGGCGAGTACGGCGGCTCCCAGGGAGAAGGCCAGTCCGAGGACACAGCCGAGGATCAGCCAGAGACCGTACGCATCCGTGGGCTTGGGCACGCGAGCGAGCAGGCAGACGACGCCGACCGTGAGTCCTCCCGCGGTGCCGCCGACCAGACCCAGTCCGGTTTCCTTCCACAGCGGCTTTACGTCGGCTTCCGGGTCCCGCTGCCGAGCCCAGCCGGTGAGCAGCCCGCCCAGGGCGCTGGCTGCCCCTCCGGCGAGGGCCAACGTCAGCCAGCCCCACTGTCGCACCATCGGATAACCCATCAGTCCAACGGTGAGGCCGCCGATCGGTCCGACCACCAACTGATCCAGGACGTGCCTCGCCCGGCCCGAGACTCGCAGGGCCATGCGCGCCGGGACGGGACTTCTCGACCATCCGATGAGCGCGCCCAGCAGCAGGAGCAGCGCGCCTCCCGCGATGCCGCCGGTCGTTCCGAAGGCGAAGCGGCCTGTGACAGCCCCGAGAAGGGCCGCAGGCAGGGCGAGGGCGATGAGGCGCTGACTCCGAGGGACGGAGTCGGCCAGGCTCCACCAGGCGATGTCACTTCGAGCGGGCCGCTGAGCGAGGTATCCGAGCCAGCGCCGGGCGTTCTGGGCGCTCCATGGACACTGCCCTTCGTAGACGGCGGGCACGAACTGGTCCAATAAGTGGGTCTGTACAGCGGACACCGTGGAGAACTTCTCGGTATCGAGAAGTTCCCGAGGGTTGCGGGGACCGTCGCTGTAGATACTCCGGGCGAGACCGACCATCAGCGGGGTGGAGAGGGCCTGGCCGCTGGGGTTGGCCATGAGGTCGTCGTCAGAAGGTGAGAGGGGAGCCAGCGTCGAGTTCCACTCGTCCGCGGAGGACGTCGTGTGAGCTGTTCTGGGAAGGTAGAGACGGAGGTCGTCCCAGGTGAGGGGGGCGAGGACGATGGCGGCAGCGCGGGACAGCGTTCTGCCACCGCGGACGGTCCTGGTGTACGCGTCAGTGGTGCTGGTGAGCACGAGGGGCATCGTGGTGGCGCTCAGCTGCCTCAGGGCGTCTTTGTGCCAGCCGGGCGAGATCTCGTCGAATCCGTCGAGGACGGGGAGGATGTATCCGTTGTCGATAAGGTCCTGGGCGAGGCTCACGCCACTGGCACCAGTGAGGTCAAGGCCGTTGTAGTCGTGCTGGAGGCAGGCTGTGAGCCAGTCTCTCAGTTCGGTGGCGGGGTCCCATCGGTGCAGGCCGAATACGACGGGCACCGGGTCCTGCCCGGGGCGCCGGGAGTCAAGCAGTTCGAGGGCCAACCGCTGGGCGACGACGGACTTCCCCGCGCCGCGTTCCCCGAGGATGACCAGCCGACCGCTGGTGCGCCGGTAGACATCCGCGATGTCGGCGAGCCGCCCGTCGAGGTCGAGTGGCTCGGGTGCGGCGGCGCCGAGTTCGGTTCCGAGGATGTTGGCCGACTGTGCGACGAGGTCCTCGGGCGCGGCGGTGAAGCGCACCTGAATCGGGGGCGGGGTGCACACTCCGCGCCGTCGCTCCTGCTCCGTGCCGTTCCGCTGCGAGTGACCGGCGAGTTGGGCAGCCGCGTCGCTCAGGCGGTCTTCCCAGGCCGGCGGTTGGAGCGGAGGGAACTTCAGGACCAGCTTGTGGATCACGCCGGAATTGGCTAGCCCGGAACCGGTCGATGTGGCGGGTCCCGTGTGGGTCGCCTGACTTGTGGGCCTCTTGGAGGGCCGTGGTGTCATACCGCGAGCTTTTTCATAGACCGTCTGTGACTCCGGTATTCGCCTTGCCACCGAAACCCTTGGCATCCCCTGTGTCCTCGGCGTGGCCTGCGGTGGTGGAGGCGACGCCCGTGTTCGCCCTACCGTCGCCCGTGACGGTGGCTTCCCCCGTACGGACGGCCCGTCGCGTCGCTTCAGGGGAAGCGTCGGGGGTGTGCAGCAGGGTGAAGAGCATGACCGCGATGCCGGTGACGCAAGCGATGACGCTTGCCGCCTGTGCGGCTGTATTCAGGTCCATCACGACCCAGGTAGCGCCCGTCGCCACGACGAGAGCGCCGGAAACCACGACGACAACAGTCCTCTTCCACCCCTGCATAAGTGTCATCTTTCACCGCACGGGACGCAGACATCCCAGCAATCATTGAATCCCCCTGATGAAGTCGTATACGGCGAACGGCTCACTGCCGCGTACGCCGACGGGCCCGGAGAACAGGGCGGTGTCGTGCGCCTGAACGCCCAGGGCGATCCTGAGCGCCTCCACTCCCGTCGCGCGGTTCCAGAAGCGGACGGATGCGGTGCGGCAGGCAGCTGACGCTGTACAGATCGCCGGGTCCGTCGAGCGCCACCTCGCCCGACAGCAGCGGGGGCGACGCGCAGCGGAGGTAGCCAGCGGTTCGCCGGACATCGTCTTGCCTGCAAGACGCCCCACCGCGCTCCGGTTCGCGGCAAGAGCCGCGCCGCATACCGCCGAATGCCCAGTTGCGTAATCCCGCCGGGCCAAGACCGCCCCGATGACCGCGGTGACCGGAAGGGGCCTCCGTCGCAGATCAGAGGCCCCTTTCCAGGCAAAGCCGCAGCTGGTGGCAGACGAGTCGGGCTGTACGCCGGGGACTGGCACCGCAGCGCTATGACCTGGGCAAACGTATTGCGAGGGCGCTTGCGTGGCTACCTTGATGGCTACGTCAGGAGACACCCGCGCTGGAGCGGTCCGGGACGGGCGTCGTCACTATGGGGATCAGACGGTCCGCCCGATGCGCTCGATGAGGTCCATGTCCGTCTTGGGCCGTCATGTTGATAAATCGGCCCAGTCGACGACGTACACGGGCTTCATGTCTCCGAAGGGACGGAGCAGCTGGGGCGGGGCGTAACACCTGGCGTCCGTCCGAAGCCGTCGTGGTGGCTTTTCCGACTCAGCCGTCGTACTGAAAGCGCGTCGTCTCACCGAGTACCGAGCGGGCGCTCTCGAAGTCGGCCAAACGGGCCGCCACCGTGGCCACGGCGAGGCGTTCCGGAAGAGCGGCGGAAAACTTCAGCCCGCGGACGGCCCGGCGGTCCACGTCGGGTAGGACGAGGTTCTCGCCGACGTTCTCACGGGCATCACGCCAGGCGGCCGGAGTGAGGTTCTCGCGCAGGCGCAGCCAGCTGTCGGTGGGCCGTTGCAGAGGGTCGGTGACCGACTGGAGGGTGGCGGCCAGGGTGGCATTGGCGCGGTAGCCGGACCAGGTCCACCAGCGTACGTCGGAGCCGACGCGCGTGATCAACGTGCCGCCCGGGTGGACGGTGTCAGGTGCGTCGGTCTCACGCTGTTCGGCCAGGCACGCCTCCGCACGTCGGGTGAGGGAGACCGGCGGGTCCGTACCCAGCAGCACCTCGCGCATGGCACGCGTCACGGCGTACGACAGTCCGGTGACGCCGCCGTTCATCCACTTGGCGATACCGCCGCTGTCCGCCGGCTCGACGAAGACGCGTTTGCGCAGCCAGTCGATGTACGTGACCTGCCAACTACGTCCACCGAGCAACAACCGCCTTGGGCCGGGACGTTCCTCCGTGAGTACGCTCGGGTCGGTGCGGCCGATCTCCGTGCGTCCGGACAGGACGGTGAACTGCGGAGGTGCGGTAAAGGAGGCGGTGAGTTCGATGAAGTGCCTTTTGCCGAAGCGGCGTTCCGCCTCGGGGCCGACGAACAGCATTCCACCGTCGCTGTCGAGGAAGCCCTCCTCGGTGAGGAAGCGCAGGATGGGGGCGGCCGACTTGTCGAAGGGGGCGAGGCCGTTCCACTGCCGGTCCCACAACTGGTCGCCGAGCTTGTGCTGTTGCAGGGTGACGGCAAGCAGTTGTTGGGCCACCAGGTGACGCGGCTCCGACGGGGGGACGACCGATTCCACCCAGCCCCGCGACCACAGCAGCAACAGGCCCGCTGCCTGCAGCAGCGTTTCCTTGCGGGTAGTGAGAAACAGACAGTTCCGCACAGTGCCGGGACGCCGGCCGGTGCGGCCGATGCGCTGCAGGAACGAGGCGACGGAGGCCGGTGAGTCGATCTGGATGACGCGATCCAGGTCACCGACGTCAATGCCGAGCTCAAGAGTTGACGTGGAGACGATGACGCAGTCGCGGGCCTCGGCGAACGCCTGCTCGGAACGCGTGCGTTCATCCACGGAGAGCGAGGCATGAGACAGGAAGACCGTCACCTCGCGCGCCCGGAGCGCCGCGCCAAGCTCCTCGACCTGGCGGCGAGAATCGCAGAAGACGAGTCGTTTCTCTCCCCTGTGCAGCGCCGCGATGAGTTTGGCAGCGTTCTCGAGGGAACCGACGTAGTCGAGTTCCACTTCGCCCGCAGGCCTGCGGGACGGCCCGGGGGTTGCTGTGTCGCCGGGTCCGTTGCTGTCGGTGGCCGGCAGGTGCACTCCAGGAGCGACGACCTGACCGGTGCGGCTGCCGACGCCCGCGCCTTGCAGCCAGTGCAGCAACTCGGCCGGATTGCCGACGGTCGCCGAGAGCCCGACGCGCTGGATGGGCCGTCCGGTGACCCGCTCCAGCCGTTCGAGCACGGCGAGCAGGTGCCATCCCCGGTCATCCGCTGCGAACGCGTGGACTTCGTCGATGACGACGGCCCGGACGCTTCCCAGCAGGCGGGCGTGGTCGGTCTTGACGCCGATCAGCACCGCTTCGAGCGACTCGGGCGTGGTCAGCAGGATGTCCGGAGCCTCGGCCCGAATGCGCTGCCGTTGCGATTCCTTGGTGTCACCGTGCCAGAGGGCAGCGCGTCGCCCCAGCCACTGGGCGTAGGAGTCGACACGGACGACCAGGTTGTTGAGAAGTGCCTTGAGCGGACATAGATACAGCACGGATGTACCGGTCCACTTCTGCTCGGTCATCGCCGACAGCAAGGGGAAGCAGGCCGCCTCGGTCTTGCCCCCCGCCGTCGGAGCCAGCAGTAAGGCGTCCTGCCCCTGCATGAGCGGCGTGATCGCTGCCCGCTGCAGGGGGCGCAGATCGGGCCAGCCGAGGGTGTTGACGATGTGATGCAGGACGACGGGGTCGAGTCGGTCCAGTACGTCGGCGTCCTCGTCACCCTGGTCTTTCCCGGCACGCAGTCCCGCGTCCGCCATCACAGCTCCAGCTCGATGTCATCGGCCGACGCGGAGTCTCCGGAGACCGTGGCGGCCAGGTTCCGCTCGACATCGGTGAGTTCGCTGCCGGCGACGGTGAGCCGGTAGTGCTGCCGGGGGTCGAAGTCGTCGAACTGGTCCACGCGGTCGAGTACGTCCCCGACGAGTTTCTTCAGGAAAAGCCGGGGAGCCACTCCGACCTTCCCGCCCAACGCACCGCCGACGGCCACCGCGAGGTCGGCGACATACGCGTCGTCGACGACCTTCCGCACGCGCTCGGGCATCTGTGCGGCGTCGGCGTACAGGTCACGGATGGTGAGGCCGAGTCCGACCAGGGACTCCTGGTTGAAGCCGGGAAGCCTGATCTGCACGGCGCGAGGGTTGTCGAAGCGCGGGTCGGTCGTGAAGTCGGTGGCCAGCCGCTGAGCGAGCGGGGCCAGGCGCTGTACGCCCTGCTGACCGTCGTAGAAGGCCGGGGTGCCAGTGATGACCAGATAGAGGCCGGGGAAGCGGCCCGAGTGCACCTCGTCGATGAGCTGCCGGAGCGCGTTGAGTGCCTTGTCGCGGGCGTCCGACCGGACCCGCTGCAGCGTCTCCACCTCGTCGAGGACGACGAACAGCCCGGTGTGCCCGGAGTCGCGCAGCACGGTGAGGAGCCCCTGCAGGAACCCGAGGGCGCCGAAGTGGTCAAGGTCGCCGCGCACCCCGGCCGACCGGCGGGCGGAGGCCGCGACGTGCGGCTGGCCGCCGAGCCACGCCAGGACGGCCGCAGCGGTCGCCTCGTCGCCGTCCGCGAGGGCGGCCCGGTAGCCGCGCAGAGCGGTGGCGAACGACGGGGCGTGCCGGGAGACCTCGGCGAGCCGTGCGGCGAGCAGCTTCTCGACCTCGCCCGGAAGCTCGCCCTCGGTCGCACCGGCCGCGAGAGCGTCCTCCTCCAGTGCGTAGAACCAGGCGTCGACCACGGGCCGCAGCGCGCTGGGAGGGAAACTGGCGGTGGTGAGCCGTTCGGTGAGCCGCCGGTAGACCGTCTCCAGCCGGTGGAGCGGGGTCTCGTTCTCCGAGATCTGGATCTCGGCCACGGCGAAGTTACGGCGCTTGGCCCGCTCCCCCAGCCAGCGGGTGAAGAACGTCTTGCCGGACCCGTACTCACCCCGCACGGCCTTGAACACGGAGCCGCCGGACGCCACGGCGTCCAGTTCCGCGTCCAGGGCCGCCTCGAACCGGTCGAGTCCGGTGGCCAGCAGGTCGAGTCCGCTGTCAGGTACGGCACCGCGCCGCAGCGCGTCGATGACGGTACGGCGGCGGGCGGCGCTCACCTGGGCGAGGCGCTGGGATCCGGTGGTGCTCACGGCAACCAGTCTTCCATTTCCGCAGGCACGCCAGTACGGGGACCGGAAGGTAGCCGTGGATCGGTCCGCGCTTCCCGCGGCATCGTGGCGAGGCGCCCACTTCGTTGAATCGGTTGACGGTCACCGGGAGACGCTGCTGGAATCACTCTCCGTACATACACGAGGGTGAGAGTGGGACGAACGTGGCGGCACTCGACAATGTGAAGCTGAAGGACGTACTGGCGGACGTGGCGTCAGGTTCCTTACAGTTGCCCGATTTCCAGCGGAACTGGAAGTGGGACGACGACCGGATCCGCGCCATCATCGCGACGGTGACGCTGGATTACCCGCTCGGCGTGGTGATGACACTGCAGACCGGCGGCGCCACCCGCTTCCGCTCCCGGACGCTCACCGGAGCACGTCCGGACGGCGATCCGGCCGCGGACCTCCTCCTGCTGGACGGGCAGCAGCGCCTCACCTCCCTCTTCCAGGCCCTGTGGCTGGACGCCCCGGTGGAGACCGCGGACGCCCGTGGCAAGCCCATCGAGCGCTGGTACTACGTCGACATCGCGAAGGCCGTCGGCCCGTCCGCGGACCGCGACGAGGCCATCCTGTCCGTCCCGGCGGACAAGGTGCTCCGCACCGACTTCAACCGCACGGTGGTGCTGGATCTGAGCACCACGAAGGGTGAGTGCGCGGCCGGTCTCTTCCCGCTGCACCTCGTCTTCGACGCTCAGCGCGTGAACCAGTGGATGATGTCGTACGTCAAGGCGGACGAGGACCGGAACTGGGCTCTGTGGGGCCAGTTCGACGAGTCGGTCCTCCAGCAGATCCGTGCCTTCCAGGTCCCGATGATCCGGCTGGCCGCCTCCACTTCCATGGACGCCGTCTGCGCGGTGTTCGAGCGGGTCAACACGGGCGGTGTGCCCCTGAACGTCTTCGAACTGCTCACCGCGACCTACGCCGGGGACCGCGAGTACGAGAACCGGACCGGGGACTACTACCAGCTCCCCCAGGTGTGGCGGGAGATCAAACAGGCGTTGGCGGCCAAGTACCCGGTCTTCGGCCGTCTGGACAGCGGCCTCGAGAACGGGCTGAGCAGCATCGACTTCCTGCAGGCCATCGCCCTGGTACGCACCTGGGAGCGGAAGCAGGCAGGCGCCGGGGCGACGGTGTCGTGCAAGCGCCGGGACCTGCTGGACCTCCCACTGGCCGACTTCGTCCGCCTGGCGCCGAAACTCGCCGAGGCTTTCGCCTGGGTGGGCGACTTCCTGGAACGGCAGTGCATCGTCCGCCCGAACGATCTGCCGTACAAGACTCAGCTCGTCCCGCTCGCGGCTGTCCGGGCCATCCTCGACACGGCACTGGACGGTCTGGGGTCGGAGGAGAAGACCGAGCAGTGGTACTGGTGCGGGGTCCTCGGCGAGATGTACGGCGGCTCCACCGAGACCCGCTTCACCCGTGACGTCGAGCAGTTCGTCCCCTGGATCGCGCACGACGAGCGGGCGCCCGACACCGTCACGGACGCCTTCTTCTTCGCCGACCGCCTCGACAGTCTCACCACCCGCAACAGCGCCGCCTACAAGGGCATTTACGCCCTGTTGATCAAGCAGGGGGCGGTCGATCTGCACTACACGGACAGCCCGCTCAAACCAGGCAGGCTGGACGAGTACGGCGTGGACGTCCGGCAGATCTTCCCCAAGACCTGGTTCCGGCGTGGCAACAGTGAGGGCCTGCCCACGAACTCCATCGTGAACAAGACCCCGCTGTCCTACCGTGCGGCGATGGACATGACCGGGGCGCCGGCGTCCTATCTGTCCACCATGGTCGCGGCCTCCGACATGCGACCCGAGTGGTTCGACGACGTACTCGCCACCCACCTCATCGATCCGGAAGCGCTCCGCGACAACGACTACGAGCGGTTCTACCGCGACCGTTCCAAGCAGTTGCAGGATCTCGTACAGGTCGCCATGGGCAAGAGGACGATGCTCCGTGACCTCGCCGAGGCCGACGCCCGATGACGACCTCACCGAGCGGGCTGGATCTCGCCGCGCTCAAGGGCAGGACCGTCCCCGTGCAGGACATTCTCGACCTGTTCCAGGTCAGAGTCCGCGACCACCGGACGGTGCACCGCATCTCGCAGGCACTCACGGACGCCGGCCTGACGACGCTGCCGGACTTCGCCGTGTGCGGCCAGCGCAGCAACGTCGACGTGGTGCCGCTCACATCCGTCCCCGCGCAGGCCGCCCCCGCTGACGTGGAGGAGGACGAGACCGAGGAGGCCCTGCCCTCGGCCGCCCTTCCGCAGCGTCTGCTGCTCGGGGACATCCCGTCGGCGCGGCGCGGCCTCGTGTCCGTCGGTCCCGGCACGCCCCTGCCGCAGGCCACGTTCCTGATGCGCACGAAGGGCGTCGCGCAGGTCCCGGTGACCACCGGAATGGCGCAGATCCACGGGGTCGTCACCTGGGGGTCCGTCGCCAAGATGTACGAGGCGGGCAAGCAGCCGACGCTGGACAACGCGATGGAGAAGGACTCCCTCCCGGTCGCCGACACCCGCCAGGAGTTCTTCTCCGCCCTGCCGGTCATCCGCGAACACGGGTATCTCCTGGTCCGGGGCGACGACGGCTGCCTCTCGGGCATCGTCACCGCGGCGGACGTCACGGACCGCTTCGAGGGCGCGGCGCGTCCGTTCTTCATCGTCGGGGAGATCGAGTCCCTGCTGCGCCGCTGCCTGGGCGCGGCGCTGGACGAGGAGACCGTCAAGGCTGTCCAGACGAACAAGAAGCCCGAGCACCGCACCGGGCAGGTCTCCGACCTCATGTTCGGCGACTACCTGAGGCTCCTCGACGGCGACCAGACGAAGACGTCGCTGGCCGAAAGCGCCGACGCCAACTGGGAAGCGCTGAAGTGGCCCAACATGCCCAGGGAACAGTTCATCGGCCGCCTGAAGCGAGTGAAGGACATCCGTAACCGGATCGCCCACTTCGACGAGAAGCCGCTTCCGCAGGAGCTGATCGACGAGCTGACGACGTTCGCGAAGGTGCTTCGGGCGTTCGTGGCCTGAGGCGGCTGGTGGCGGTCACGAGAGGTGGGCGTCAGGTTGGACCGGCAAGCGGTGAGTAAGCGCTCTTGGCCCGACGACATCCGGTACGCCGGCGCGGTGTGGGGCCGGTGTCCTCCGGGACACCGGCCCCTTGTGACGCGATCGGCAAACTGCCCGGTCAGGTCAGCCGACGAACTCGACCATGACGGTCGCCGTGCCGGGCACATGCGTGGCGTCGCCCGCGTAGGTGACCGTGTACTGGGGATACGTGTTCCAGTCGGGCGGGGTGTCACTGAAGTGGAAGGTGCCGTCCCGTGCGACCTTCACGTCCGGCAGCTCCACGCCGCTGCGCGTCACGGTGACCGTTCTGTGCTTGGGGAAGTGGATCAGGGAGGTCAGTTTCCCCGTCACGGTGACCGGCGTGCCGACGGGGTTCGTCGGTGGGGCGGACAGAGTGATCGTGCTGGATGCCTTGGCGACGTCGGTGACGATGTCGAGGATGACCTCGCCCGAGTAGGGGAAGCGGGTGGCGAACAGCCGGTTGCCGTCGGGCGCCCAGGCCACGCCCCGTTGAAGCAGATCCATGTACGGCCACGACAAGGCGACCGTGCGGTATGCGGTGGTCTCTCCCTGTCGGTAGAGGTAGATGTCCCAGTCCCCTCCCGCCACGATCCCCGCGGCGACCGTGCCGTGGGAGTCGACAGCGACGGAGTTGGGGTAGGGGCCCGTGTCGTACTGGGCCTCCTCCGTCAGGTCCGACAGGCGCCACCGCTGGTGGTAGTAGTTGGAGCCGTTCGCGGTGATCACACTGCTGCCGTCCGGCGTCACCGCCATGTCCTCGACATCTCCGACGGCGTCGCTGTAGGCGGTCTCCTGAAGCGTGCCGGAGCCCACGTCGTACACACGCATGCCCGCCGCGCCCTGGCTCTCCGCGGCGACGAGCCGGTCGGGCGCGCCCGGCGACGAGGCGAGCCGCGGCTTGCCGTACCAGACGGGGTTGTCGTCCAGGCGGACGGTCGGGCTCGCCTCGGCGATGGCGACCGACCCGATGCCGGCGTCGAAGACGGTGGCCTGGTAGCCGAAGAACAGCCGGTCGCCGGCGAGGGCTACGCTCTCCGGTTCGGTGTCGGTCCCGGTGGAGATGCGCCGCGTCTCGGTCAAGGTCGCGGTGTCGATGACGGAGATCGCGTCAGCGTCCGGGAGCGCCACGTACAGGGTGGACTCGTCGGCCGACTCGGCCATGCCCCGCGCCCCGTCGAGGCCCTCCACCTTCTTCACGACCTGCCCGTCGTGGTCGGTGGCCAGCACCGCGTCGTCGCCGGGCGAGCTGACATACACATGGCGGCTGTCGGCGAGGGTCTGCCAGTGCGACCGCAGGGGCAGGACGATGCTGCCCTGGGGTTGTGCCGCTGCCGTGCCGGGGGCACCGAGCAGATTGAACGACGCGGCCGCTAAGACCAGCGCGACACCCGCCGCACGTCTTCGTAAAGGCATCTTGGGAACTCCTTGGAGAACGGATCCGGCCGCACAGCGCGGGCCGACGGAACAACTGTATTGATCCGCACTGACATTGGGCCCGCAGGAAGATCGCGTGCGGAGCGCACGGCAGGCCACGGACTTGCTGCAGCCCAGCAGCTACAGCGGTACGAGTGGCGCTGACTGCGTCGAGTTCGTCGTCGCACCCGGCACCGTTCATGCCCGGGCTCGAAGAAGCACGAGTGAGACCTCTGCCTGGGAACAGCGAACCGCGAGCAGCGAACACACAGCTCGGGATGCCTTCAGGCGAACGCCAGAGGCACCCCGACCGCTGTCAGTTCGCCCCGAGGGCGAACTGCTCGCGCAGCAGCGCATCGTGGAGCCGTAGGGTGCGCCCGTCCGGCAGGGTCTCCAGCACCTGTACGCCGTCGTAGTTGAGGAGCTGCCGCAGGACCGCGGCGAAGCCGTCGCCCCGGGTGGTGGGCAAGCCCGCGCGCTGGGCGAGCGCGGTCACGGGCAGGGTGCCGCCCGCGTCGAGCAGGGCGGCGAGGGCCTTGTGGATCTGCTCCTGCTGCGGCTTGCGCGCCAGACCGTCGAGTTGACCCTGATACGTCTCCGAGCCGAGCAGCGCCGTCACGAGCACCTCTGTCCGGGAGACGACGGTCGGGGTGAGCAAGGCGTCGTCTCCCCCGGCGGTCAGCGCCACGTCGAACAGCGCGTCGGGCAGCGACTGCGGTGCGGGCTGCTTCTTGCGGGGCTTCGCCGTCGCCTTCTTCGGAGCCACGCCGGCCGGCTGAGCCGAACGCTCGTCCGATGCGGATCTCCCCGCCTCCTCCGGAGCCCACCAGGGTGGCCGCTGGTCCCCCAACTCCCGCCATCCCTTGGGCGGTTCCGCCCCGAACGGCAGGAAGGCCAGCACCGGGATGGTGAACTCCGCGAGGGACGCGCCGCCGTGGTATCCGGCTTTGAGAGCGGTGTAGCGGGAGTCCGCGTCCCAGAGCGCGACGATGGACGCGCCGGGCTCGGGCCAGACCACGCGCGGCCCGGAGAGGGCGATCTCCCGTTCGCCGAGCGGGCCGCCGCCGGGCAGGCGGTGGCGCGCGGACGCGGGTTCGGTGGCCGCGTCGACCTTCGTGCCGTGCCGGTCGACGACATGGCCGTGGTCGCTGGTGATGATGACCGCCATGCCCTGCGCCGCCGCCACCCGGAGCAGGTCACGCAGGCCGGGGACGTCGTCGACCCGCCAGGTCCCGTCGCCGAGTTTCTGTTCCTTGGCGAGGCGGTCGTCGATGGCGTTGAGGACGACGGCGACATGGGTCCTGCCGTCGGTGAGCGCTCCGGTGAGGGCCGGGCCGAAGGCGTCGCCCGCGGTCTCGGTGCGCAGGTCGTCCTTGTGGAAGACGGCGGCGGGTGCCCCGCCCCACAGCTTCAGCGCGGGGAAGATTCTCTTCTCGTCGGCCTGGGTGCCCTTCATCAGGGTGCCGGCGAAGAGCGACGTGCGGGACACGGCCGTCACGGTGGGGAGGGCGGCGGCCATCGCCCGCCGACGCGGAGTGTCCTCGGTCAGCGGGTCGAACTCCGCCCAGGAGCGGCGCAGTTCCTCGCCGAGTTCGTTCGCTATGGCCGCGCTCATGCCGTCGAGCACGAGCAACAGAGCCCGCCGCTCCTCCTCGCGCCGGACGACGGGCCCGACGACCCGGTCCAGGAAGGTCTCGACGGTGAGCATGCCGCCGGGCCGGCTGCCGTCCTGCGTCCAGCCGGCCAGCGAGCGCGCGAAAGACGCGTCGATCTGCCGCCGCCGGTCTCTGACGCGCGTACCCAGCGTGTCGTATGCGGCCTTGAGAACGGAGTCCGGGTCGCCGCCGGCCTCGATGTGCTCCAGGGCGAGGTCTGCCCAGCCGGTCTCGCTGATGTGACGCTTTATGGCGTCGCCGACGCTGGGTGCGTCGGCGGACGGGTCGGTGGCCAGCCAGCGGGCGAGGCGCTGCCCCATGCGGGCGCGTTCGATGCGGGCGGACTCCTCCGGGTCGGTGGCGAGTCTGTGGTCCGCGAGCCGTCCGACGGCCTCCGCGACCGCGGCCGTGTCGCCCGCCGCGAGCGCCTGGCCGATGGCGGTGAACCGGGCTTCCAGTCCGCCGCGCAGGACGGGGCTCGACGCGACGGCCGCCTCCGCGCCGAACTGGCGGGCGAGCACGGCGGCCCGGTCGAGCACGATGCCGCTGGTGCGGCGCGCCTCGCGGGCCTGGTCGGCGTCGATGCCGCCGCCCCTGTGTCCGGCCGTCAGCAGCGTGCTCACGTATTCCTCGGCGGACCGGCCGAAGACGCCCACCAGGGCGTCGAGTTGTTCCCCGAGAGCCGGGGGCTGGTCGCCGAGGTAGCGTTCGGCACGGCCCCGGGACTGATACGTCTCCGGGGCTGGTTCGGCGTGCTGCCACAGGGCCGCGCACACGAGGCCGAAGGCTGCGGCGTCCGAGCCGCGCTCAGCCTCGACGAGAGCGAGCAGAGCGCGTCCGGCGAGACCGGCCTGGTCCTCCTCGCCGAGGAAGGCGGTCAGTCCGGCGCGCTCGGGCCCCCGCAGGCCCAGCAGCCGCTCCGGGGCGCCTGGCCGGGTCGACCAGTGCAGCAGGGTCTGCGCGTCGAGCCGGTCTTCGCCGGGGCGTCGCGCGGTGCCCTCGGTGTCGTAGCGGCCGAGGCGCAGGCGGCGCTGGGCGAGCGCGGTGAGGGCGTACTGCCGGGACAGCCAGCCGCCGGGCACCGGCTGCCAACCGCCGGGCGGGGTGGCGTCGAGCAGGGCTTCGGCGGCCCAGTTGACGTCCTTCAGTCGCGGGTCGATCTGCCGGGCGCCGAACGCCTCCCGCACGACGTCCCAGCTGTCGACCATGTCGATGCGCTGCTTGTGGACGCGGGCGGTGATCGCGGGGTCGAGTTCGTTCTGCTCGCGGTCGGTGAGGACGACCAGGACGGCGGGGCCGGGGCGCCGGCCCGTCAGGTGGTCGAGGACGAGTTCGTGGACGGCGAGCGGTGAGGGAGCCGACGCGACGCCGGCCGTCCGGCCCTCGCCCCAGGCGGGTTCGGCGGGCCCGTCCCACTGGAGCGCGGCCCGCAGCAGCACGACCCGGCGCCTGCCCCCGCCGTCTCCGGTCAGGGAGGCGGCGAGCGACGACTGCGAGGACAGGTACTGGGTGACGGTCGCGGTGTTCAGCCGGACGGCGCCCGGGGCGGCGGCGACGGTCTCCGTCATTCGACGACCTTCCAGGTGATCTCGATCGTCGCGTCGGGGTGGCGGGCGGCCAGTTCGGACAGTTCCGCCTGGAGGTCGGCGGCGGCGCGTGCCACGGTCGTACGGCGGCCACCGGCCGTTCGCGCGGAGCCGCTGCCGGAAGAGGCCGGTGTGGGTGTCTCCGGCGGGGTGAAGGGGATCCGCGGATCGCTCGTCGGCCTGCCCAGGTCCATGTCGTCGGCCGTGGGCTGCGGCGCGACGGGAGGGGGCGGCGGGGTGGCGGCGGCCTGGCTGCGCTTCAGCAGGGCCACGACCTCGCGCTGAGTGCGGGCGAGCGCGTCGCGCAGGTCGGCGGTGCGCTGGTCGTCACGGGCCACGTTGCGCAGCGAGTCGAGCAGCGCCGCGCCTTCGGGGCCGAGTCCGGCGGCGAGTTCGAGGGTGCTCCAGGGCGCGGAGGCGATGGCCTCGGCGACGCTGCGGGCCTGCTTGATGGAGGTCCCGTACCGGTCGGCGCTGGTCTCGCCCAGGTCGAAGGAGGCTAGGGCCTCCACGGTCTTCTTCGCCCCGGCCGCACCCTTGCCGGCCTCCGCCGTCAGCGTGTCCAGCAGTTGCAGGGAGCGGCGGGCGAGGGCGAGCCGTCCGGTGTCGGCGGTCTGGTCGAGGCCGAGGAAGGTGGCGTGGGCCCCCAACTGGTGCACCAGGTCCGCCGCGTGGTCGCGGTGGGTGCGGGCGGCCTCGATGATCTGGCGGGCGAACTGGTTGATCATGCGCCCGCGCCACAGCGCCGGCGGCTTGGCGCCGAAGATCGTCTCGAAGCGCTGCCGCGCTGTGTCCCAGTCGGCTTCGGCGGGCCGCGGCTGGCTGCGCAGCGCGTCATGGTCCTTGATCGCGGACAGTTCGGGCGCGGGGTCGAGTACGGTGCCGCCGCGCACCCACACCCGGTCGTCCATCTCGGCGAAGGCGGCGACGACGAGCCGGGCGAGGAAGTCGGGCAGGCCGCGCGGGTCGGGTTTGTCCGTCCAGTCGGTCAGGGTGATCAGGGACAGGTCCCCGGTGGCGCCCTGGGCGCTGGCGAGCTGCCGGAAGTGGTCGGCCCAGTAGCGGGACAGCTCGAAGTACGCCTCCTTCTGCTGCCCGAGGCGCAGCGGCCCCGCGATCCGCTGCATGAGCCTGCGGTCGACGGCCGGGACCTCCACCCGCCCGTCACGCGCCTCGGCGGCGGCCCGCACATGGGTGAACACCTTGCGGGTGTCGGCGGATTTGACGGCGATGCCGGTGCCGTCGGCGTCGAGGTCGGGGTGGGCCGGGTACTGGTGGACGAGCAACTTGCCCGCGACATGCCGGATGCCGTCGTGCAGGCTCTGTCCGAAGGACAGGGTGAGGCCGTCCACGTCGGGCAGCGGGACGAGGTGGTCGTCGAAGTCGGGCACGACATCGGCGGCCTGCTTGTGGGCAAGCCCGTACGCCTGCTTGAAAGCGCCCTTGACCTGCCTGAGCAGAGCCTCGCGCTGGGTTTCGAGGAGGCCCTTGGCGCGGCTGCGGTTGTCGGCGTTGAGGTGGCCGGCGTACTGGGTGTCGAAGCGGTGCTCGTCGGCGAGTGCCTTGTCGATGACGACGAGACGCCGGAAGTCGGCGAAGCGCTGCGCGGACAGGTGGGCGGGCAGCCAGGCGACTGTGCGGGACCGCTCACCCTGCTGCCGCTCACGCAGCCGCTGCATCCGGATGGCGTCCTCGCGGGGTCCGTACTCGCCCTCGTCGAAGGGGAGGTCTATGGCGATACGCCAGCGGCCGTCCTCCTGGGGCATCAGGTCGTGGTCGGGCAGCTCGTCCTCGTCGGCGAGGTTGCCGAACACGATCTCGGCGGTGCGGGAGGTCCCGCGCCACACGAAGCCGAGCTGGTCGCTCAACTGCCCGTGCTCGACGCCCAGTTCCTCGGAAAGCAAACGCCGGGCGAGGGCGACCCGGTTGCCGGGGTTGTCGTTGACCTGGGCGTTGGCGATGACGGAGTCCACGTCGACGCCGGACAGCTCCAGCCGTACGCCGGGGTTGGCGTCGGTGCCGGTCTCCTTGATCTCGGGGAACCGGGCCGCCCACTCGGCCACCTTGTTCTTGATGATGCCGACCTCGGCGCCCGGGATGGGCGCGAGCACCGACCCGTGGTTGAGCGCGCCGAGCCGCCGGATGGTCAGCTCCGCCAGGGAGGGCACGCTGGGCGCGAGCGCGGACAGCAGCAGGGTGCACACGAGGCGGTTGTCGCCGACGAACAAGCGGCAGCGGTTGGCGCGCTGCGGGTCGGTGATGGACTCGGGCCGGTTGACGTACTGCTCGACGTCGTCCTCGGTGATGTCGTACGAGCTGAGGAGATAGGGCCGCAGCTTGGTCTTGTAGAGCTTGTCGGCGGCCTCGAAGACGACCTTCAGGCTGTCGGTGAACGGCTTGTCGCCGCCCTTCGCGATCACCGGGTAGAGGTCGCCGACGGGGATGAGCTGCCCGAGGCGGATCTCGCCCCGGTGGTCGGCGAGGAGTTCGCCCATCAGCTTCAGACCGGTACGGGAGCGCTGCAGGGCGGAGGAGATGTGGACAAGTGTGTCCATGAACGCCGGCGAGAACGGATACGTCAGCCGGAACGACTCCGCGTCCGCACCGGTGGTGCCCTTCTCCGAGCCGAGGAGGGTGTCCCAGACCTGGGTGCCGACCCGTTTGGTCTGCTCGAAGGCGGCGTCGACGAGCCGTTCCGCCTCGGCGTCCTTCGGCTTGAGGATGCGCGCGTGGGCGATCTGCGGGAGGTTGCGGTCCTCCAGGGTGATCTTGTCGAACCGGCCGGAGGCCAGGTTCAGGGTGTCCTGGATGGAGGCTTCCGCCGCGCCGGACACCTCTTCGCCGACGAGTTCACGCAGGTCGCGCTGGCGGGCGATGAACGACACGACGGGGATGGCGCGTCGGGCGTCGCCGCCCTCCACGAAGTTCGTGATCTTGCTGGCCTCGCGGGCCACGAACTTCTGCTCGTGGATGAGGGTCGCGAGCCAGAGGATCAGTTCGTCCAGGAACAGGATCAGGCCGTCGTAGCCGAGCGACTTGGCGTGTTCGGCGATGACGGACAGGCCGGCGTCGAGGGAGATGAAGCCGTGCTCGTTCTCTGCGGCGTTCCTGGCGAAGCCGGGGAAGAGGTTGGTGCCTGCGTCGTTGACCAGCTTCGCGCGCAGCTCGGCCGGGGTTGAGGGATTACGGAGGTTGAGCGGGGTGCCCCCCTCATGGTTCTCCTCGGCGGCGAGGGCGGTGTCGAGGAGCTGCGCGGTCCAGCCGAAGCCCTCACCCCACTCGTCGGTCTCGCCGTCGCCCGCGTCGCCGCCACCTCCCAGGCCACGGATGACCGCCTCGTCACCATAGGTGGCACGGTTGGCCCGGATGTCGGCAAAGAGGGAGTCGGTCCGGTACACCTGCGGGGTCGGAGCGTCCGGGTGCAGTTTCTTGACGTGCGTGACGTACCCGCCGAGCACCCGCTGTTCGAGGGCCTTCGCGCCGAGCATGTGGTACGGCACGAGCAGGAACCTCTTGCCGTCCGTGGTCAGCCACTCCTGCTTGGTCAGCACCGGGTCGAACTCGGTACGGGCACGGGCGGCCGGGTCCCCGCTGAGCAGCGCGTACAGCACGGCCATGAAGTGCGACTTACCGGAACCGAACGAGCCGTGCAGATAGGCCGCCTTGGAGCGGTGCCCGTCGAGCGAGGACTTGATGAGCGCCAGCGCCTCGTCGAAGTTCTCCAGCAGCCGCTCGGTGACGACGTAGTCCTTGAGCGCCTTCTGGGCGCCCTCGGGTGTCGTCGCCTCGGCAAGGGACAGCACGAAGTCCGAGGTGGAGATGTTCTCCTTGATGTCGATGACATCGCGGAGGAGGGGCGGCTGCTGGGCCATTACCGGTCACGCTCTCCATCTGGCGGGCTCTCCCGCCGTTTGTACTCGATCATGTGACATGCCTGCTGTCAGCTGGTTACCCGACCCACCCCTCGGTATGGTCGATGGTATGGCAACCAAGAAATACACGGTGACTCTCCCCGAGGAGCTTGCCGAGGCCATCCGGGCCGAGGTCGGCCCCGGCGGCTTCAGCCGCTATGTCACGCACGCCATAGAGCGCCAGCGGGAGCGGGAGCGCCTCAGCGAGGCGGTCGACTGGTGGGAGAAGGAGTACGGCGAGGTCACCGAGGCCGAGATGGCCGAGGCGGAGGCCGAGCGCCGGGAGATCGAGCGCAGGCATGCGGAACTCGCCCGCGCCGAGCGTGCCGCAGCCGAGAAGGCACCTGAGCGGTCTCGGAACGCCGCGTGACGAGCGAGGTGGTCTACCTGCTCGACAGCGAGGGTCTGTCCCAGTGGGTCCGAGGGGAGCGCCGAATGGGCATGCGCATCAAGGACGCCCTCAAGGCCGGCATCCGCGTCATGACCACATCGATGACCTTGATCGAGGCTTACGACCCGACGCGCTATCTCCCGTCCTGGCAGTGGGCGCTCTCCCAGATTCACGTCCAAGCGGTGACCGAGGAGGTCGCCGGCGAGGCGATCCGCCTCCTCAAGGAGACGGGCCTGCACGGCCACAAATACGCCATCGACGCGGCCCTCGCCGCCGTCGCACTGCGGCAGCCCGGCCCGGTCACCGTGTTCACGTCCGACGAGGACGACATGCGCAAGCTGTGCGCCGACCGCGTGGTCGTCGTGAAGCTCTGAGCCGAGCACGGCCCCGTCCCCCTTCGCGTTCCTCGGCGCGCCCGCAGTCCTCTTACGCCCGGCCGGAGCACACCGACCAGACGTACGTGGTGCGGTCTACGGCCCTGGCCCGAGGCCGGCCACCACTCCAGAGCGTAGGGGAGAATCCGGAAACACGGGTAGGCGGCGATACCCGCGACGTGCCAATCCTACGGACGTCCGCACAGTGAGCATCGCGCGGGGAGAGACCGCGAGATCCGGAACGCGCCGTCGCCGCATCCCGCTGTCATCCGCCATGCGGTTGCGGTGGGCGCCATCGACCCGATCGGTACTCGTCCAGCAACCGACGGCTCGCGACCGTGAAGGGATGCTCGGGGCCCAGGCCGCGTTCCCGCCGCTCGACGACGTCGGTCATCAGCGCGATCCCCTCCTCCACATGTCCGAGCGCGGCCCGGGTGCGGGAGAGGAGTTGCCGGGCGGCGAGCACGATCGGGTACTCGGGCCCGAAGCGCCGCACATACGTCTGGGCGACCCGCTGCATCTCACGGTCGGCCTCGTCGAAGCGGCCCAGGAGGTACAGCGCCCAGGCGTGGTTGTGTCCGGCGCCGAGTGTCACGGTGTGGTCGGGGCCGAGGGACCGATCGCATTCCGACGGCAGCGTGAGCAGTGTGCCGCCTTCCTCTGTGACCACTTCGGCAGCGGGCAGCATCTCCAGCAGGCTGGCGCGGGCCCGCAGGGTCAGCGGATGCGTGGGGCCCAGCGCCGAGCGCCGCCCGGCGACGGTGTCGCGGAGCAGCGCGACGGATTCCTCGCGTCGGCCGAGGTTCGCCAGCACGAGCTGGAGGCCGTAGCCGCTGTCCATGGTGTCGGGGTCGTCGGAGCCGAACAGGCGCTCCTGTGCGTCCCGGACGGCGCGGAGCGCCGCTTCGGCTTCGGCGTACCTGCCCAGCCGGAACAGTGCCCGCCCCGCCCTGGAGCGGGCGGCGAGGACCGTACGGTGGTCCGCGCCGAGGAGTCGCTGTGCGAGGTCCGCCGCGCTTCGGGCGGTCTCCCAGGCGGAGAGGTAGTCACCGGTCCGGTGCAGGGCGACCGACAAGCGCGTCGCGACGGCCAGGGCGTCGGCGGCGGACGGCCCGCCGATGTGACTCAGCAGGGCCAGCGCGTGAGGTACCAGCAGGCGCAGTCGCGGATTGTGCGGGCCTGCGTCGGGTACGCCGGGCACGGCCGCGTCGAGCAGCCGGACGGCTGTCGCGTCGAGGGCTGGCACCAAGTCTGTGGGCGTCGCCGCCGAGACGCTGTCGAGGAGGATGCCGTGACTCTGTACGCAGCGTGTGCCGGCGGCGTCGACCAGTTCGGACAGCGACTGGTCGAGAAGAGCTCTGAGAGCTGTCTCGGTGCGGGCACGAGGCAGTACGGCGCCGATGTCCGCGTGGTTGAGCAGGGTCAGCGGCAGCGGTTCGGCGGCGAACCGGGCCAGCAGCCTGAGCAGAGCCGCCGCTTCGGGCAAGCCGCGTGCTTCGAACGCGTCGAGGGTCAGCTGCCAGGTCAGACCGACCAGATGCCGGGGGTCCGCTTCGGACAGCGCGTCGGCTCCCCGGTCGATCAGCTGGACCCGTTCGTCTCCGTCGAGCTGATCCCCGTAGGCGTCCATCGTCCAGGGGTCGATGACCTGGTGGGAGAGGAAGCCGCCCGCCAGGGTGAGGGCCAGGGGCAGCCGCCCGAGCCGGTCCGCGACGCGCGCTGCCTGCGCCGTCGTACCGCTGTGCGGGGCGAGATCACGCAGCACGAGCGCGGCGTCCTCACGGGGCAGTACGCCGATGTACTGCAGCTCGGCGCCCGGCCACCACCGGGCCGCCGCTCGCCGTGTGGTCACCAGAACGGTGCCGCGCGGGCTGGTGCGCAACCAGTTGCCGTCACGCAGGATCTCCGGCTCGTCGGTGTTGTCCAGGACCAGTAACCAGGGTTCGGCGGAACGGTCGAGATACGTCCAGACGAGATCGGCGGCAGGCCTGAGCCCGTTGCGTGCGGCGAGCAGTTCACCGTCGCCCGCCCCTCGGTCGGCGGCGACGGCGAGCATTCCGGCGCGCAGGCTCGCACGGTCGGAGGCGTTGACCCACAGGCCCACCCGGCCCTGTTCCACGGCGGCCTCCTGGAAGAGGGCGCAGGCGACCGCCGTCTTGCCCGAGCCGCCCATGCCGTACAGCACGTAGACCTGGCCGCCGCGCTCCGCCTCGACACTCGCCCGCAGGCGTTCCATCACCTCACTGCGGTCGCGGAGCGCGACGGGAGGCCTGCCGACCGCCGGGTGTCGCACCGAGTCCGGTCCGCCGTGCTCCGGCCCGTCACCGCCGTAGTGGTGGTGTTCGCTGATGTGCTGGTCACCCCGCGACTGGTAGACACGTCCCTGGTCCTCGGCGTGGCCGTCCGTCCCGCCCGTCATCGCTCTGCGATGTGCTGGTCACGTCCCGCTTGGAAGACCCGGGCCTCACCGGACGCGGTGGCGTGCTGGGTGATCTGCCGGGTAGCCGAGCCACCGGGATCGAGTTGGTCCAGCAGTGCGCGCAGTTCCTCGACGGCGGCGGGCTCGGCTACGAGCAACCTCCGCACCAACCCCTGCCACTGAAGGCGTAGTTCCTCCAGGGTCTCCTCGTCACCCGCCGCCACGGCAGCCAGCCCGTCCTCACGACTGGCCTCCAGCTCGGCGGCGACGGTCTCGGCGCGTTCGGGTTGCGTCCGGCGCCAGAGCCGCGTGACCCCGTCACGCGCGTGGTACCAGGCATCGGTCGCCATCAACGCGATCAAGGTCGTCCCCGCGCTCTGTGCCAGCAAGGTCACTTCTGGGTCCACAGCCGCCCCTCCGTTCACCCGATTATCCGACGACACAGATGGGAAGTGTCACCTGACGGGCATTGGCCTGATTTTCTTTCCGATCAATATCATTCCAGCCCTGAGCGACATGAGACAAGGAGGAATCAATCCTCGCCATTACCCCTGCGGGCCTGGTTCTAACACAGGGTCGGACGGGTAAGTTTCACGCTACAGTGAGACGTCCCGATCGATCGAGGAGGCGACGGAAATGGCCAGGCCATGGGAAGCAGATCCGGACACAGGTTTCAAACAGCGCCTGGGAAAAACACCCCAGGAGCTCGGAAACACAACCGGAACTCCTGACTGCCCGGACATCTGGGAACTCACGAACGGCGACATCGCCGTCATCGGCCGGGACCTCACCCAGTCACTCGGCGGGAACCTGCCCGACGGGGTCTCGATCGGGTCGGACGAACGCCTCGTGGTCATCCCCAGGAACATGCTCATCGCAGCGAAACCGGACATCCCCAGTGTTTGACTCCTTCCCCCGCAGCACCTCCGAACGCCTGGACCGCCCCACGTACCACGCGGACTTGAGCCGGGTCTACGCCGGCGGGGTCGGCTTCCTCAACAAGCTCGAGCGCGGCCAGCACTTCAAGGAACGCGGCTTCCCGAGCTGGGAGGCGTTTGCCGACGGCGACTGGGAGAGGGCCCTGTCCCTGGCCGACGAGAGGCGCGAGGACTACGCCCAGGAACTCGGCCAGGCATCGCGGTCAGGCGTCACACACCGTCGCCTTCGGGTCGTGGAATTCCCGATCACGCCGTATGTGCAATGGGAGTTGTTCGTCCTGCGGGTACGCGTGGACCTGGGCGACGACATCAGGATTCTCGACGCGCACGATATTTCGAACATCGAGCGGAGTCGTCCGGTTCCAGAAGTGGTGATTCTTGGCGATGCGGCCATGTATGAGGTCGTTTACGACGAGGACGGGAATGCGGCCGGAGCCAACCGTTACACCGACCGCTCACTGATCCGGGAAACGAACGTCGGATTCGATGCGCTTTATGAGCGGGGTGAGGAATTCCACGATTTCTTCGACCGGGAGATCGTCACCCTGCCCCCGCCGCAGATGTCCGGTGCTACGACGGGTTCTCGCGGTTCGCGATGATCAGCGGGGTGGGATGACGAGCGAGCGCTCAACCTCAGGAGACGCGCTTGCGGTGTCAGGGCTGGGGCTCCTCCAGCTTGATGGTGGTGGGGTCCGCGCTGTGCTGCTCAGCGTGTGCTGTGGTGAAAGGCCCGTCGTCTTCCACGACTTCGCCGTCCACGACGCCCTCATCCGCCACTCGGTGTGACGGTTCCGCCAGTGGCAGGCTCGAGAGGTGACTCCTGAGCCTGCGAGCCATCGGAAGGAAGGTCGCAAGAGTGAGCCCGCCGGAGACAACGGCCCCGATGAGAGGGATGGCCTTCGAGACGCTCTTCGCGAAGGACTGCTTCGTCATCTGGACGCCGAGGTATGCCGCGACCTTTTTCACTATCGGGTAGATGACACCTTGGGTGAGTGCCTTCTGGGGCAGCTTCTTGGCGACCTGCTCCGCCATCATCCCGGCGACCTTCCCCACAGCGGCGTTCGCCGACTGGGTGCCGAACATTCACGCCGAAGAACAGCGTGAGCACCCCCATGGTCGCGTCGTCGACATCGTCGCCGTCGTCGGAGAACAGATCGGGCCAGCTGTAGAGGTACGCGAGTTTCTGCGCGATACGCACCATGTGGCCGAAGTACTGGGCCACGTCGGCGGGAACAGTGACGGGAAGGGCGAGGATGCCGGGTATCCCGGCAGCCGCGGAGAGAGCGCTGACCTTGGCGGTTTCGTAGCGGATGGAGTCGTTGGCCACTTTGTCGAGAACCTCGACACTGATACCGGCCGCAGCGGGGGACTCTTCTACCGCTCTTCGGATGTCGTCCTCGGAGCAGTGGCGAGCCAGCGCACTTCGGAGGTACGCCTCCCTGTTGATGCGCACACCCGGAAGCTTTGCTGCCGCCAGCAGCACCGTGGAGAAGCGCGACTCGGGGTTCTCGACGCCTTTGCCCTGTTTCATAGCAGGAACCTACAGTAATTCCACACTCCAAGAGCCGTACTGTGTCGGACCCGTTGGGGCCTCATTGTGTGAGTGACGGTGGCGTGCGGGCTGGGTCCGTCACGATGTCGATCGTCGCCTGGGAAAGGGACCGCCGTCGCGAACCGGCCGCCTCTGTGCGGAAGTTGATCGTCGTGCTAGCCAACGCCGGTGCGGCGCCCGGTGAGCAAGGCACCGGGGCTGCTGAAGGTGCTGCGGAGGCGGACATGCGCAGGGCCCTCGGCAAGGATTCGCCCGCCGAGGGCCCTGCCCTGTCAGAGTGCCGCGAACTCGACGAACGCGGTCCACGCCGTGGGGTCTACGGCCAGGGCGGCGCGGGTTGTGTCCTTTGAGTCGCGGACGTGGACCCTGGCGGGGCGGGCGGCGACCTCAACGCATTCGCCGCCCGAGCCCGTGCTGTAACTGCTCTTGTACCAGGCCGACTCAGGTACCGGCTTCATAAGCTGTTGGGCGTTCATCTCTCTCCAAGCAACTTCTCGATGAGGGCCAGTGACTCGCGCGGAGTGAGCGCCTGGGCCCGAAGGATGCCGTACTGCTCTTCCATCTCCCGTACCTGCCTCCGCTCCGTGTAGAGACGGCTGTCCTTGTACGCCTCCACGTAGGCGATCCTCTGCCCTTCGTGCGTCTCGATCAAGGTGAAGGGACCGTCCAACCCAGCATGCTCATCGCGCTCGATCGGCATCACCTGGATTTCCACGTTACGCCGGTGCCCATGCAGCAGAATCTGCTCCAACTGGCCCTGCATCACGCCCCGTCCGCCAAGCGGTCGCCGTAGAACGAACTCCTCAATGACAAAGCTGATGGTGGGCATCGGGGTCCGAGAGAAGATCTCCTGGCGCGCCAGGCGAGCGGCGACCCGATGGTTGATGGTCTCCTCGTCCAGTAGCGGCCGCCACATGGAGAACACCGCTCGCGCGTACTCCTCCGTCTGCAGCAGCCCTGGTACTGCCTTCGTCGCGTACAGGTGCAGGGCTGCAGCCTTGGCCTCCAACTTAGT
>NZ_JAEMUX010000010.1 GCF_016598475.1 Streptomyces adelaidensis | reverse complement strand
TAGCTTCTCGGCATGTGCGTCTCGATGGCCCCGGCCGAGTTCTCCGGCACCACGCTGTACTGCGGACGGCTGCACCACGCCGATCACGGGCTGATCCACGTCCTCGGCTATCAGAACACCGCCACGAACCTCGCCGACGGCCCGAACGCCATGCTTCTGCATCTGCCGGCGCGGCGGATGAGCCGCCACAACTTCCTTTCCGTGGGCCGGAGTTCCGATCTGCTGGAGCGGATGGTGGACGCCGTGCGGCCGGTGTCGGTGGGGACGGCCCCGGACTCCATGGACTGGATGGAGCGGGGCCGGGGGCCGGCCGTGGAGGTGTTCGAGCACGACGTCTACACCGTGGTGCTCGCCAGGGACGCACGCGCCGTACCGGCGGCGCTCGCCGAGGTCCCCGACCACCAACGGCCCGCGCTCGACCCGGAGTTGTTCGCGTTCTACGCCGAGCGATATCCGGGGCACGCCATCGCCGTCTGCTGCTTCGACAACGCGCGGGCGACGCAGGCGAAACCACTGCTCGTGTGGTACCCGCCGCTCGACCCCGACCTGCTCACCCTGCCCGCCCTCGACTGCCACACCGGGGGCGTCCCCGACCTCGACTCCCCCGCCCCTGTGGACCATTGGGTCGTCCTCGGCACCGACGAGGCCCCGCCCGGCTGGGGCGCACCGGTCGAGTACGCCCCAGCCATGCGCCACGGCCTGCGCGACTATCTGCCCGACACGGTCATCGGCCGGCACTTCGACGGCACCCTGCCCAACGGCGACTTCGCGATCAGCCACGCCGACCTGTTGAGCGGCGACGCGGAGCGCGTGAAGCGGGTCCGGCCCGGCGACGCGTAGCCGGCTCCCCCCACCGCTCCCCCGCCAAGCCCCGCCGCTCCCCCATCAACCCCCGCTTCCGTACGGCCTCGTGATGATCTCCAGGTTGTGGCCGTTCGGGTCGTCGAAGTACGTGCCGCGGCCGCCGTCGTTGGTGTTGATCTCCATGGTCCGGCGGTGGAAGGGGTCGGCCCAGTAGGTGAGGCCGGCCGCCTTGACGCGGGCGAAGATCTCGTCGAACTCGCCCTCCGTGACGAGGAAGGCGTAGTGCTGGGGCGTGATGGGATCGGGGGAGTCGATGTAGTCGAGGGTCACTCCGTTGGGGATCTCGACGGGGACGAACGGGCCGTACTCGGGGCTCACCTCCAGCCCCAGGATGTCGGCCAGGAACCGGGCCGAGGCCAACTTGTTGTGGGCAGCGACGATGGTGTGATTCAGAGCGACGGGCATGGGCGGCGTTCCTCCTCGGACCGGACCTGCTCGGACACCGGACCCCTCCCACGTTAGGCAGCCGCCGCCGAGCTCACCATCGGTCGCCGGTACCCCACGTCTACGACGCCGTGACTAGGACCCGGTACCTACTCCCCCGGCGTACTCCTCAGAGCGGGCAAGCAAGGTAACGGGTCGGCGGGCTCCTCGCCGGGTGTTCCTCCGACGGCGGCGGTACGACGGAGAGCGGCGGCGGCTCCGACGGGTCGCGCAGCCAGGTCCGGGGCGCGACGGCGGGGCCGTCCGCCGCGCCGAGCGAGCCGGCATGGCCGCCATCGCGCTCGGGTTCGCGAACAGCTCCGCCCCGGACCCCGCTCCTCAAACGCCGGGAGGGGAAACGCCGGAGGGGCTGAATTGACCTCAGCCATATCCAGCCCGTCCGGCGTTTGAGGACGAGGCCGTTGAGGCATGCCGGGGATCTCCTGGTCGTCGTCCCGCATCCGGCCTGCCTTCCGGCAGGATGCGAATACCAGCCTGCCCTGGGTGAGGATATTCGCCCAGGCCACGGTTCCGCGTACGTCCGCCGCTCGTACCACTGGCGGGGTCAGGCTCGTAAGCGTACGACCATGAATACTTGACCTATGGACCAACAGCCCGAGGCCGAAGCGGGAGCCGAAGTCATACAGGAGCCGCCACTGACCGCCGGGACCGCCGGGACCGCCGGTGCCCTGGACCGGCGTGCCGAGCTCAGTGAGTTCCTGCGCACCCGGCGTGCCCGGCTGAAGCCGGAGGACGTGGGGCTGCCGATGTTCGGGCGGCACCGGCGGGTGCCCGGGCTGCGGCGGGAGGAGCTGGCCCAGCTCGCGGGCGTGTCGGTGGCGTACTACACGCGGCTGGAGCAGGGCAATGGGCGCAATGTGTCGGCGGAGGTGCTCGACGCCATCGCGCGCGCTCTCCGGCTGAACGCCGCCGAGCACGCCCACCTCACGCACCTCGCCAAGCCGAAGGCGCACAAGAAGAAGCCGTCGGCCCGTCCGCAGCAGGTGCGCGGTGCCCTGCGGCAGCTGATCGACACCCTCGACGGCATCCCGGCCTACGTCACGGGCCGGCGCTCGGACATCCTCGTCTGGAACCGGATGGCGGCGGCGGTGTTCGGGGACTGGTCGGAGCTGCCGGCGCAGGACCGCAACTGGGCGCGGATGGTGTTCCTGCGGCCCGACTACCGGGATCTTTACATCGACTGGGACCAGAAGGCGGCCGACATCGTCAGCCATCTGCGGATGGACGCGGGCTGCCATCCGGACGACCCCCAACTGTCCGCGCTGGTGGGCGAGTTGTCGGTGAAGAGCGAGGAGTTCCGGCGGCTGTGGGCCACGCACGACGTGAAGGAGAAGAGCCACGGGGTGAAGCGCATGCGCCACCCGCTGGTCGGTGACCTCACCCTCTCCTTCGAGAGCTTCGGCCTCCCCGACGACCCGGAACAGAGCCTGATCACCTACCACGCCGAACCGGGCTCCCCCTCGGCCGACGCCCTCCGCCTCCTCGCCAGCTGGGGCACGGACGCGACCCGGGCGCCGACAGCGACGCCGTAACCGAGGGCTACGACGCCGCCGCCCGCCGGGAGACCGGCATCCGCGCCAGGTCTCACCTACTGAAGTACGCGTCGTGGATCGTCACGGTCGACCTGTTCCCCTTCCTGTCGGTCACCTCGGCACGCAACGACACGCTCTTGCCCGCCGCCGGAGTCCCGTAGGCGAACCTGCCGTTCTTCACGGCGACCTTGGTCCACTTCCTGCCGTCGTCCGACACCCGCACGGACAGCGACTTGAGGTGCTTGCCGGCCGCCGCGCCCTGCACGGTGACGGCAACGCCGGCCTTCTCGCCGGCCGGGGCCCCGCTGCCGAGGCCCAGGAACGGGGCGCCGAAGCGGACCGTGGAGAGGGGCAGTTTCCTGTCGCCGGCGGTCTTCTTCGACGTGAAGGTCCAGCTCGCGTCGATCCTGGAGGAGGCCGTGGCCAGGTCGGCGGAGCGGGAGATGGAGGTCGTCAGGCGGTAGGTGGCGAGGCCCGCCGGGACCTCGAACTGGCCGGAGCCGTCCAGCGCGTCCTCGGCCGTGGCGATCTTCCTGCCGTCGCGGTACAGGGTCGTCGTGACCTTCGTGTGGAGGGACGACCCGGCGTGCCCCTCGCCGTCGGCGAACATCGGCAGCAGGCCGTACAGCTGATTGCCGTCGCGCCGGATGCCGTGGATCCCGGTCATGCTCGGGCCGAAGACGCCGACGTTGAAGGTCTGCGCGTAGGTCCTGCCCGCCTTGAAGGTGCGGCTGTCCCCGGTCGTGTAGTACGCCTCCAGGACCGGGAAGCCCTGTTCGTCCTGCGGGCCGTACTGCTCGAAGTCGAGGCTCCACTTCACCCCGGCCGTGGTGGACAGATACAGCGTGCGGGTGCCGGGCAGCGGCTGTGGGACGCCGATGGAGGGCGAGCCGGGGCTGCCGGGGAGCCAGGCCCAGGCGAGGACCGCGCCCTTCTTGCCGGCGGCGGAGGAGCCGAGGCCGGTCTTCACGGTGGCCAGCCGGCTCTTCTGCCAGTGCTTGGTGTAGCCGGTCGCGAGCTTCTCGACCTTGCCGCCGGTGGCCGTGGCGTACTGCGCGGCACCGCCCTTGGCCCACTGGCCCGCCCAGTTCTGGGTGAGCCTGCCGCCGGTGATCCGCGGGCCGAGATGCGCGGTGCGGAACCCTTCGTAGGTGTCGAGGAGCCAGCCGAAGGAGTAGCGGTTCCCCTCCACGTACCGGGCGAACTCCGGTGCCGCGAGGACCTGTTCGGCGCCGGCGCCGGGCACGGTGATGTCGACCGGTTTCGTCGTGCGGGCGTCCAGCGTGAGGGTCGTCCTCCGGTCGACGGTGAGGGTCGGCCGGGACAGCCAGTCCGCCCCCTTGCCGTAGTCGTCCGGGTCCACGACGATCCCGGCGTTGAGGATGTAGTTCCCCTCCGGAACCCGCAGCTCGACCGTGCCGTCCTTGTCGTACGGCGTGAACCACTCGTCGACGGCCAGTCCGAAGACACCGGTCAGGTCGAGCAGGTGGTTCACGGCCGGCTCGCCGTCGCGGCCGATCAGCTTGAGCGTGACGTCGTACGACTCCTCCTCGCGCTCCACGGCCGCCGCCGTCCGTACGACTTGGCCGCCGCCGGTGGCGGTGACGTACGCGGAGTACAGGCCGTCGAGGCGGCCGCCGAGCCTGGTGTCGACGATCACGTCGACGGAGGCCTGGCCGCCGGCGGGGACGGTGACCTTCTTGGCGCCGGTCTTGAAGAAGCCGGCGGGGGCGGGCTTCCCCTTCGGGCCGGTGCCGGTCACTGAGAGGCCGAGTGTGACGGCCTTGGTGCCGAGGTTCTCGTAGGTGAGCTTCTCGCGCACCGGCTTGTCGTCGGTGTGCGGCCACTCCTGGACGCCGAAGCCGACGGAGACCGGATCGGCGAAGACCGTCTGCTTGACCGCCCTGTCGACGCGGATACGGCCGGAGCCCTGCTCGAAGGGGGTGTGATCGCCGCCCTTGGCCGACGCGACGAGGACGGCCTTGAGCTGGGCGTACGTCCAGTCGGGGTGCTGTTGCTTGAGAAGGGCGGCGGCGCCCGCGACATGCGGGGTCGCCATCGACGTACCGGAGATGGTCAGGTAGCCGGCGGGCTTTTGGCCGACCTCCTGTTCGATGAGGCTGCCGGGGGCCGCGGCGGCGGTGATGGCGACGCCGGGCGCGGTCACATCGGGCTTGACCTGGCCGTCCATGCCGGGGCCCCGGCTGGAGAAGGAGGCGAGCTTGTCCTTGTCGTCGACGGCACCGACGGTGAGCGCGGCGGCGGCGCTGCCCGGCGACCCGACGGTCCGCTCGCCCCAGTCGCCCTCGTTGCCGGCGGCGACCGCGAAGAGGATGCCCTTCTCGGCGGAGAGCTTGTTGATCTCCGCCTCCATCGGGTCGATCTCGGGGGTGTCGCCCCCGCCGAGGCTGAGGTTGACCACGTCGGCGCCCTGCTCGGCGGCCCACTCCATGCCGGCGATGATGCCGGAGTCGTCGCCGTAGCCCTCGTCGCTCAGCACCTTGCCGTTGAGCAGCTCGGCGCCGGGCGCGACGCCCTTGTACTTGCCCTTGGACCGCTTGCCGGTGCCCGCCGCGATGGAGGCGACGTGCGTGCCGTGGCCGTACTTGTCGGTGGTGTCGGGCGAGGCGGAGAAGTTCTTGTCGCCGATCACCTGGCCCTTGAGGTCCGGGTGGGTCGCGTCGATGCCGGTGTCGAGGACGGCGATGGTGACGCCCTTGCCGTCGTAGCCGGCCTTCCAGGCCTTCGGGGCGCCGATCTGCGGGACGGACTTGTCGAGGCTGACCTTGCGGACGCCGTCCAGCCAGATGTTCGCGACTCCGGTGGCGGTGGTGCCGTCGGCGTCGGTGACCGCCTTCCACAGCGCGGCGGCGTCGTCCCTGGGGGTGAGCACCGCGTCGGCGTTCAGGGTGTCGAGGGTGCGGCGGACCTTGGTGTCGCCTGCGTCCCGTACGTCGGCTCGGGCGCCGGCGGCGGTGCCCGTGTAGCCGACGATCAGCTTCAGGCCCTGCTTGTGGGAGGTGCGGGTCGCCGTCCTGTCGAGCTCGGTGACGTCGAAGAGCCGCTTGTCGATCCGTCCGGCGGACAGGAGCCGGGCCGCGTCGGCCGGCAGGACATAGGTGTGGCCGTCGGCCTCACGGAGCTGGACGGGGACACCCTCACGGCCCTTGGCCCGCTCCAGTCCGAGGACCCGGCCGGCGGCATCGAGGAGCACACGGTCGCCGGTGACGAGAGTGATGCGGTGGCTCTCCGCGACACCGCCGCCGGCGCCCGCCTTGGGGCCGAGGCCGGCCTTGGGGCCGAGGCCGGCCTTGAGGCCGAGGCCGGCCTTGAGGCCGAGGTCGGTCGCTGTCGTGCCGATCGTGGTCGTACCGGTCACGGTCGCGCCGGTCACGCGCTCGGATATCGCGGACGCCGGGCTGGTCAGTCCCGCCGTCAGTGTCAGTGCCGCAGCGGACGCCATGGCGATCGCGGCCGTGCACACACTTCTCACGTGTCTGCGCAAGTCTCTCCCTCGATCCGGTAATCCGGCGGGGGGATCCTCCGCACACATACGTGTCAATTCCCCCCGGTCTTCGCAGTATGACCGGGGGTGCACTCATGCCACATGTCTCGCGACTGGGCGCAAAGCGGCGAAATCCGGGCCACGCGCAACCCGCACGCGCCCCGGACTCCACCCCAACACGCCCCTCACCCAGGGGCGTCACCCGGCGGCGTCACGCCCCGGCGTTCTCCTTCACGCTGATGCGCCCCTTGCGGATCGTGGCGACCCGGGGGGCCTTCTTCGCCAGCGCCGAGTCATGGGTGACCATGATGAAAGTGAGCCCGTGCTCCTTCCAGAGGGCCTCCAGGACCTCCATGATCTCGTCGCGCATGGACTCGTCGAGATTGCCGGTGGGCTCGTCCGCGAGCAGCACCTTCGGCCGCTTCACCAGCGCGCGGGCGATCGCGACCCGCTGTTGCTGACCGCCCGACAGCTCGGCCGGCAGATGCCCCAGCCGCTCCCCCAGACCCACCGACTCCAGCGCCTCGGCGGCCCGTGCCCGCCGCTCCTTCGCCTTCACGCCGAGGGGGACGAGAGCCGTCTCCACGTTCTCCTGCGCGTTCAGCGTCGGGATCAGGTTGAAGCTCTGGAACACGAACCCGATGCTCTCGCTGCGCACCTTCGTGAGCTTCGCCTCCGTCAGCTTCGCCAGGTCGGTGCCGTCGAGTTCGATGCTGCCGTCGGACGGCTTGTCGAGCCCGCCGAGCATCTGCAGCAGCGTCGACTTACCCCCGCCGGTCGGGCCCTGGATGACCAGCCGGTCCCCGTCCGCGATGGTGAGATCGACCCCGTCGAGCGCGACGACGGTGTCCTTGCCGCGCGCATAGCGCTTGGTCACGCCGGTGAGTACGTACATGGTGCAACTCCTGGAAGAGGTGAAGGGGTTGGGCCCGGACCTGCTACTCGACGCGGCGCAGTGCGTCGGCCGGCCGCAGCCGGGACGCCCGCCAGCCACCGAAGGCGCCCGCGATCAGCCCACCCGCGACGGCCAGTCCGACCGCGAGGGCGATCGTGGAGACGCCGACGGGCGCCGTGAGAGCCACTTCCAGGGTGTCCGAAGCCGTCTGCTGCCCGCCGCCGGCGCCACCGCCGCCCGGGAAACCGCCCCCGCCGCCGGGACCGCCACCGCCCGGCCCGCCGCCGAACCCACCGGCGGTCGTGCCGAGTTCGGCCTGGAGCGTGGGGCTGATCGCGGTCACGAGGTACGCCCCGCCGAGGCCCAGCGCGATGCCGAGGACGCCGCCGACGAGCCCGTTGACGACGGCCTCACCGACCACCTGGCGGGTCACCCGGCCGGACTTCCAGCCGAGCGCCTTGAGCGTGCCGAACTCCCGTACGCGGCGGGAGACGGCCGAGGAGGTGAGGAGCCCGGCGACCAGGAACGCGGCGATGAGCACCGCGACGGACAGCCACCTGCCGACGTTGGAGGCGAGGCCGGAGGCCGTGGACAGGGACCCGGAGACGGTATCGGCGAGGTCGGCGGAGGTGGTGACGGTCGTGCCGTCGATGTTCTTCTGGATGGCCGCCTTGACGCCGTCGATCCGCTGCGAGTCGCTCGCCCTGACGTAGATCGTGGTGATCTTGTCCTTGGAGTCGCTGAGCGTCTGCGCCTGCTTCAGCGGGATGTAGAGGTTGGCCGCCGCGTCCCCGCTGTCGGGCGTGGCGATCCCGATGACCTTGTACTTGACGCCGCTGACGGTGACGCTGTCGCCGACCTTCAGCTCCTTCTCCTTGGCGTACGACTTGTCCGCGACGACCACCTCGGCATCGGTCTCGGACGCCTTGAACGTACGACCGCTGGTGATCTTCGAGGAGGTCAGGGGGCCGAGGGCGGGCTGGGTGACGTCGGTGCCGTAGACGGAGTAGTTGTCGACGTCGAAGTCGGCGCCGCCGCCCTCGACCCGGCCCTCGGGCTGTCCGGTGCCGCCGCTGTTCTGACCGCCGCCGGGGCCGCCCTGCTGCTGGCCGCCGGAGCCCTCCTGCTGCTCGAACTGGCCGGCCCGGAACTGGCCGTTGACCTTGACGACCTGGAGGCTGAGGCCGCCGACGGCCTCGGCGACACCCTCCTGTTCGCCGACCTCGGTGACGGTGGAGCCGGCCAGGGTCTGGAAGCCCTGGACTTGGACGATGTCGCTGCTCTGCTCCTCGTCGGAGTCGCTGTCCTGCGCGTCGAACTCGAACCGCGGGCGCTGGCCGCTGTTCTCGCCGGACGCCTCGGCGGCCTTGGTGACGGTCATGTCCGTCCCCAGCCCGTACAGGGATTCGAGGACCTTGCTCTGCGCCTTCTCCATGCCCGACGACACGGAACTGACCACGATCACCAGCGCGATGCCCAGGGCGAGGCCGGAGGCGACGACGAGCGCCGCCTTTCTGCGGCGGCGCAGTTCGCGCCTCAGATAGGTGAAGAACATGGCCGAAAGCTAGGGACGTCATGTGATGAAGGGATAAGCCCTTGATGAGAGCCTGATGAGAACCCTGTGTTTAGCCCCGGAAACGCCGATGCCGCCCCTTGGAACGGCATCGGGGACGACATCGGGGGCGGCATCCGTACGACGCGGTTGGCGGAGGGTCAGGCGGCGGAGCCGGCCGTCCAGTCCGCCCAGCTCAGGTTCCAGCCGTTGAGGCCGTTGTCCGGGGCGACCGTCTTGTCACCGGTGTTCCGGATGTCCACGACGTCACCGACGATCGAGTTGTTGTAGAACCAGGCACCCTCGGTGTCGGGGTCGTTGGCGCCCTTGGTGTCGTTCAGACCGACACAGCCGTGGCTGGTGTTGACGCTGCCGAAGACGGAGTCGGCGCCCCAGTAGTTGCCGTGGATGAACGTCCCGGAGGTGGTGAGACGGATGGCGTGCGGCACGTCCTTGATGTCGTACTCGCCCTTGCCGTCGTCATCGGTGAAGCCCACGGTCGCGCCGTTCATGCGCGTCTCCTTGAACTTCTCCGACATCACCATGACGCCCTGGTACGTCTTGTTCTCGGGCGAACCGGCCGAGATCGGGATGGTCTTGACGACCTTGCCGTCCTGCGTGACCTTCATCGTCTTGGTCGTGGCGTCGACGATCGAGACCTGATTGCGGCCGATCTTGAAGGTCACCGTCTTCTGCTGCACACCGTAGACACCCTCGGCGCCCTCGACCCCGTCGAGCGCGAGCTTCAGGGTGACGGTGGAGCCGCCCTGCCAGTAGTCCTCCGGGCGGAAGTCGAGGCGGTTGGCGTTGAACCAGTGCCCGACGACCTCCTGGCCGGAGCTGCTGGAGACGGTGATCCCCTTCTGGACGGCGGCCTTGTCGGTGATCCCCTTGTCGAAGTTGATCGAGACCGGCATGCCGACGCCGACGGTGGAGCCGTCCTCCGGCGTGAAGTTGCCGATGAAGCTGTTGGCGGGCGAGACCGTGGTGAACGCCGAGTTCTCGTGGGCCTCGCGGCCTTCGGAGTCCTGGGCGCTGGCGGCGATCTTGTAACCGGTGGACCGCTCCAGCTGGCCGGTCGGCGCCCAGCTCTTCTTGTCCGCGGATATCTCGCCCTCGACGGCGGTGCCCTCGGCGGTGGTCATCGTCACCTCGGTGAGCGTGCCTTTGCTCACCGTGACCTTGGCCGAGTTGTTGATGGAGGCGTTGTCCGAGCCGTCCTTCGGGGCGATCTCGATGTCGGCCTCGGAGGTCTTCTTGGCTGCCGCCTCGTCGACCTTGGCCTGCGAGGAGTCCCCGCCGTCGTTACCGGACGCGTTGTCGCCGTCGCTCCCGCTGCACGCAGAGAGCACCAGCACCCCGCCGAGCAGTGCGGACGCGACCGACAGGCCCCTGCGCCGCTTACTGTTCGTCATCACACGCTTCTCCATCGTTGCCGAAATCCCCAGACCAGAGAATCCCCGTAAGCACTTAAACACCACTACGGCACCGAGCCGTTCCGCTTCCCGCGGATATGTGGGATACGCCACTCCACCCGCAACGGATCGTTGACGACCCGGCGACGGTGCGCGAGTGACTGATGCGCCCCATGAGACGAGAAAACCCCGGGCGGTGGTTGCCGCCCGGGGTCATCAATCTCCCGAGCGGCTCAGCCGAGCCCGTCTTCCTCGTCGTTCCCACGACCATCATCCTCGCCGAGGTCCCATTCCGGCGAATCGGGGTCGTAGTCGATGCTCTCGCTGCTCCATGACGCCTGGGCGAGATCGACCCCCGGCACCTCTCCGATCAGGTCGAACGGGTCGACCAGGTAGGCGAGGGCCTCCGCTGTGTCCTCCGTCACCGCGCTCTCGGCGTGCACCCGCTCATCGGCAGGCATATCGGAGTCGTCCGCGATCCGCCGAAGCGCGGCCCCGGTGACGGTCTCGACGTTCTCGATCTCTACCACCAATTCGACCCGAAGCCTGACAAACTGTGATGTCTCAGTTGTACTCATGCTCCGGAGCGTACGGCTCACAGGTCACGCGACTTTCCCACGACCCGCGCCTTTCATTAGCATCGCTCCCTACGGCCAATTCGCCAGCGCCACAAGGGGATCGATATTCCGTGTCCGTCGCACGTCGCGCGTCGTCCACCGCCCGCCGATCGCTGTTGACCGCCACCGCCGCGGGCACCCTCCTGGGCGCCCTCTGGTTCGTGCCGTCGGCCAACGCGACCCAGGACGAGGCGGTCACAGAGCAGCAGACGACCACGACGACGGATTCGGCCCCGTCCACCAAGAGCGGCCCCGGCACCCGGCTCGCCGACACCGGCAGCCCCAACACCACGCCCTACCTGGTCGGCGGCACGGCAATGCTGGGCCTGGGCGCGGGTTTCGTGGCGTACTCGATGCGCCGCGAGCGCGAGGGGTACTGATTCGACGCGAAGGCACGGGGCACAGCCCCTAGCTTTTCAGGGGCGCGGGGAAGCGCGCGACAAGCCCCCACCGGACCGGCGGCCGAAACCGCACCCCGGCCCGCTCAGGCCAACGGCCCCGTCACCGACTCCGCCGCCGCCACCAGCCGCCCGTCCCGGACGAACCCGTCGGCCAACTCCAGGTCCGGCGCGAGGAAACGATCCGGCCCAGGCCCCTCGACCCCGGCGGCGCGTACGGCGTCCACCACCGCCCGAGTGGCCGGCGCGGGCGTCAGCCCCTCGCGCAGCTCGACGGCGCGCGTCCCGGCGTACAGCTCGACGGCGAGGACGCGCGTGAGGTTGTCCACGGCGGTGCGCAGCTTGCGCGCGGCGGACCAGCCCATGGAGACGTGGTCCTCCTGCATCGCGGAGGACGGGATCGAGTCGGCGGACGCCGGTACGGCGAGCCGCTTCAGCTCGCTCACCAGGGCCGCCTGGGTGTACTGGGCGATCATGAGCCCGGAGTCGACGCCGGCGTCGTCCGCGAGGAACGGCGGCAGCCCGTGCGACCGGTTCTTGTCGAGCAGCCGGTCGGTGCGCCGCTCGGCGATCGAGGCGAGGTCGGCGACCGCGATGGCCAGGAAGTCGAGGACGTAGGCGACCGGCGCGCCGTGGAAGTTGCCGTTGGACTCCACCCGCCCGTCCGCCAGGACGACGGGGTTGTCGACCGCCGCCGCCAACTCCCGCTCGGCGACGAGCCGGGCGTGCGCGACGGTGTCCCGCCCGGCCCCGGCGACCTGCGGAGCGCACCGCACTGAGTAGGCGTCCTGGACGCGCGGCGCGTCGTCCTGGTGGTGGCCGGTGAGCCCCGAGCCCTTCAGCACGGCGAGCATGTTGGCCGCGGCGGCCCCCTGCCCGGGATGCGGGCGGATGGCGTGCAGCTCGGGTGCGAGGACCCGGTCGGTGCCGAGCAGGGCCTCCAGGGAGATCGCGGCCGTGATGTCGGCCGACGTGTAGAGCCGCTCCAGGTCGGCCAGCGCCATGATCAGCATGCCGAGCATGCCGTCGGTGCCGTTGAGGAGGGCCAGCCCCTCCTTCTCGCGCAGTTCGACGGGCGCGAGGCCGTGCTCGGCGAGCAGCTCACCGGCCGGCCGCACGACGCCGTCGGGGCCCTCGGCGTCGCCCTCGCCCATCAGGGTGAGCGCGCAGTGCGACAGCGGCGCCAGGTCACCGGAGCAGCCGAGGGAGCCGTACTCGTGCACGACGGGGGTGATCTGGGCGTTGAGGAGGTCGGCCATGGTCTGCGCGACCTCGGGCCGTACGCCGGTGCGGCCGGAGCAGAGGGTCTTCAGCCGCAGGAACATCAGCGCGCGGACGACCTCGCGCTCCACCCGGGGCCCCATGCCGGCCGCGTGCGAGCGGACGATGTTGCGCTGGAGCCGGGCGCGCAGCTCCGGGCTGATGTGCCGGCTGGCGAGGGCGCCGAAGCCGGTGGAGACCCCGTAGACGGGTTCCGGCTTGGCGGCCAGCGCGTCGACGATCTCGCGAGCCGCCGCGAGGGCCGCCACCGCCTCGCCGGAGAGCTCGACCCGGGCGCCGGCGCGCGCCACGGCGAGGACGTCGGCCGGGGTGACCCCGGACGTCCCGAGCACCACGGGGTCCACAGAGTGCATATCCATATTCAGGATCGTAGGGACTGAATCGCCGATTGTCACGACCGAACGAGGGAAGGACTCCTTACCCGGCGCGTTCACACCGAGCCCCAGCCCTGCCGACACCGCCCGCCGGGCTATCCGCGTAGATCAGAACCAGCTCAGAAAACGGTCAGAGAACGATCCGAGATTGATCAGAATCCCGCAGGTCAGAGCCTTGCCGTCGCCCGCTCCCCGTAGGGTCGGAGCACTGGACCGCACACGGCCGCGCTCCTCACCTCGGCCGGACGGTCGAACCACAGACAGGCCCACGGTCTACTCCCCCCTTGGCCGTGGGCAGCCCAGGGCCACGCGCTGACTCGACCCACGCGCGGCCCGCCCTAGGACCGGCGCCCGCGAATGCGGCGCCGGTCCCCGGGGTGCGCGGGGTCGGCGGGGGCGGGCGGCCGGTCGGCGAGGCTGACCACCGGGTCCTCGCCGCCGTCGCCCTCACGGCCCGCGACGACCGGCTCGACGGAGCCGGCGGCCTTGGCCCGGTACTGCGCGGCGTCCGCGAGCCGGAAGAGCCGCCGCGCCGAGCGCAGCGGCCCGATCGGGTCCCCGGTCGAGGCCACCCCGCACGCCACCCCGTCGCCCGGCTCCAGGTCCCGCGCCCGTACACAGAGGTCACCGGCGACCCGTACGACCTCGTCCGCCGACGGCCCCACCGCGAGCAGACAGAACTCGTCGCCGCCGAGCCGTGCGGCCAGCACCTGGGGCAGCTCGGCCGCACAGCGCGAGAGGACCGAGCCGAACCGTTCCAGCACCTGGTCCCCCACCGCGTGCCCGTAGGAGTCGTTGACCTTCTTCAGCCCGTTGAGGTCGCAGACGACCAGGCTGATCACGGTGCCGTCGTTCCGGTACGCCTCCATCGCCTCGTCGAGCCGCAGGTCCACCGCACGCCGGTTGCCGAGCCCGGTGAGGGAGTCGGTGAAGGCGAGCCGCCGGGCCTCCTCCAGCTGTTCCGACTGGGCGATCCCGGCCGCGACGACCGAGGCGAGCACGGTCGCGAACGCGGCGTCGTCCCCGTGGAAGACGGGCTCCCCGGCGGGCCGGGCCACATACAGCTCGCCCCAGGCCCGGCCGTTCAGCACGATGGGCGCCACGACACAGCAGCCGCGCCCGCGCCGGCGCAGCGCCGCGACCCGCTGATGGCAGTAGCCGCCGGGGCGCCGCCCGGCGGCCGGACCGGCCGCCGTCTCCACCCACGCGTTGGGCTCCCCGCCCTCCAGCCACCGCTCGTGCAGGAACTCCGCGATCTCCGGGAACTCGTGCACCGGGTACGTCTCGTCCTCCGGGAACTCCTCCTCACCCGGCGCACGCTTCCCCACGTTCACCAGCACCCGCAGCAGCCCCCGCTCCCGCTCCCACACGGACAGCGCGGCGAAGCTGCCGGACAGGGCCCGGCACGCGCCGTCCGCGGCCGCCCACCACGACTCCCGCGGCGCGTGGGCTCCCGCCATCCCCCGCGCCAACGCCACCACGGCCCTCAGCCGTCTGTCCTCACCCATCACTCCAGGCTAGGGAGCTTTGCGATGATTTGAGACGTTGGCGGGGCGAACAGGGGTACGGCCCAGGCCAGGGCCGGATCCGACCGCGCCCGGAGCCTCACTCACTCCCCCGGCCAGTCGGGCTTCCGCTTCTCGTTGAAGGCGGCCACACCCTCCGCGCGGTCCCCCGAGAAGGCGACCGACCGCCAGGCCGCGTCCTCGACCTCCAGCCCGGCCCGCAGGTCGAGCCCCTGGCCGAGCCGGAGCGCCTGCTTGGCCGCGCGCAGCCCGACGGGCGAGTTCGCGGCGATCCGCGCGGCCAGCACCAACGCCTCGTCCCGGTCCCGCCCCTGCGCCACCAACTGGTCCACGAGCCCCAGCTCCCGCGCCTCCACGGCCTCCAGCCGCCGCGCCGTGAAGATCAGCTCGGCCGCCCGCGCGGCCCCCACCCGACGCGGCAGCAACTGCGTACCGCCACCGCCCGGAATCACCCCCACCGACACCTCGGGCAACCCCACCACCGCCGTACGGTCGGCCACGATCAGGTCGCAGGCCAGGGCCAGTTCGAAGCCACCGCCCAGCGCGAAGCCGTGCACGGCGGCGACGGTGGGCATGGGCAGTTCCAGTACACCGGTGTACGCCGCGCGCGCCACGGGCCGCTGCCGCACCAGTTCGGCGTCACTGAACGAGTTCCGCTCTTTCAGATCCGCCCCCACGCAGAACGCCCGCTCATGCGTCGACGTCACCACGACCACCCGCACGTCCCGGTCCCCGGCCAGCGCCCCGCACGCCGCCGCGAGGGAACGGGCCATGTCGGTCGACACGGCGTTCATCGCCTTGGGCCGGTCGAGCACGAGCTCGGCGACATACCCGTGCCGCCGTACGACGACGAACTCCCCGTACCGCCGCTCGCCGAGCCGCTCGGCCTGTTCCACGGACTCCGCCTGCTCCGCCGACTCCGTCGGTTCCGCTGCCGCCCCGTCACCCATGACACCCTCCCGGTTAACGCGGGTTAACTATCGTCGCCCCGATCATCGCAGCCGGGCCCCGCCGGGGAAAGCCCGGACAGCGACCCGGCGACGGCCGCCCCGGCGGGCCTGGTGGCGTCCGTTGACGGTGGCCCTTGACGGCGACGTCACATCACCGGCGACCGTCTCCCCATTCGAGTGACATCCAGCCCTTTTCCGATCACACCGCGCACCCCGGCACATAATCTGCGCTCCGCCACAGGCGTACCGGGGGACACGGGCGCGCAGGGGAGGGACGAGGACGGGCCATGACGACGAACACGATGACCAGGCCGACGACGGGGCCGGGGACGGCGATGCCGAGCGCGATGCCGACCGCGACGACGGCCGCGCCATGGCGGCCCTCGGTGACGCCTGCGGCGCCGACGGCATCCGTGCGGCCCGCGCCGCCGATCACGCCCGTGACGCCGGTGTCACCGGCGGACCGCCCACGGGGCCGGCACCGCCGCCCCCGGCCCCGGAAGCTGCTGTTCGCGGTCGGCGGGATGGCGCTGGCGGCAGGAGCGCTGAGCCTGCTGCGGCTGGCCTCGGAACCGGCGGGCGTCGGCGGTGCGTCGGCGGGTCCGGCGCCGAGCGCGCCGGACGAGTTCACGGACGAGGCGACCGATGCCGGGGCGTCCGTGGGGAGCGAACCTTCGGCGGACCCGGAGAGCCCCGCCGTCGACACCCCGATGGGTGGCGGAGGCCGCGAGTCGGCGCCGCCGCGGTCACCGGGAGCGGCCGCCCCCAAGCCGACCCCCTCGGGCTTCGCGCCCTCCCCGTCGATCGGCGTGGAGCTCCCCTCGCGCCCCGGCGCCCGAGACCTGCCCGACGACCCGGCCGCCCCGGACACCCCGGCGACGGCCCGCACGCCGGAAACTCCCCGCCCCACCCCGCCCGCGCCCGCCCAGCCACCGGCAGCGGCACCCGAGCAGCCGGCAGCACCCCATTTCCCGGACTCCCCGACCACTCCCAAAAACCCGGAGACGACTCCCGCGAACCCCGGAAAGCCGGGCCTGTGCGTCCCGATCGTCGGACTGTGCGTCAACGACGCCCTGCGCAGGTGACGGGCATCCCCCGGTCCCCCGGGACCAGAGCCGGCGGAGGCCTACGCCCTCACGGCTTCCCCGGCCGCCGCGTGAGCAGCCACGGCTGGACGACGCCCAGGCCGCGCACGGGGCGCTGCCACATGGGCTGAAGGGCGAAACGGTACGTGGGCGACTCCTCGCCCTCCTTCTCGGCGGCGGCCGCGGCTTCGGCGGCCTCCGTCTCGGAGGCGGGGGCTTCGCCGGTGCGGGTCAGTTCCTCGGCGAAGGCGCCGTCGACGAGGACCGCGTCCTTGGGCGCTATCGAGGTCAGCCGGCTGGCGAGGTTCACGGTGGAACCGAAGACGTCGCCCATCCGGGTCGTCACCGTGCCGAAGGCCATGCCGACGCGCAGCTCGGGCATGGTCTCGTCGTTGGCCATGGTCTCGATGAGCCGGAGGGCGATCTCGGCGGCCACCCCGGCGTCGTCGGTGGCGTACAGGACCTCGTCGCCCAGGGTCTTGATGAGCCGGCCGCCGTTCGCGGCCACCAGGTCCGCCGCCGTGGTCTCGAAGGCCTCGACGAGCTCGCCGAGCTCCTCCTCCTCCATCCGACGGGTCAGGCGGGTGAAGCCGACCAGGTCGGCGAAGCAGACCGCCAGCCGCCGGTCGACCATCTCCTCGTCGTCCGCGGCCTGCACGACCCGCCCGGTCGCGGCGGCCAGCTGCCGCCGCCAGACATAGACGAGGAACTCCTCCAGCTCCGGCAACAGCAGCTCTATCAGCGGATACGTCACTTCGGTCCGGGTCATGCCCGGCTCCGGGGGCTCGGTAAGGCCCTCCAGGAAGGAGTCGATCTGCCACTCGGCGAGCCGCGCCGTGGTCTGTCCGGTGGAACGGGCCACCTGTACGGCCATGGCCTCACTGAGCAGCCCCGCCTCGACGAGACCGGCGAGCCGCCGCAGCGCGAGCACGTCCGCCTCGGTCAGCGCCTTCGCCTGGCCGATGTCCGCGAAGCCCATGGCCCGCCAGAAACGGGACGCCAGCTCCATGGACACGCCCGCGCTGCGCGCCGCCTGAAAAGGGGTGTAGCGGCGCTCGGCCCCGAGGATGAGCCCTTCGAGCCGCAACGCCAGCGGGTCCTCCTCGCCGACGTCCGCGCCTTGGGGCTGGTCCCGCCCGAGCGAAGCCGAGAGCGGGGGAGGGTCCACGTGGCCTTGCCCGTCGGTGCCGGAGCCCGTGTCCTCGACGCTCACTCCTGCTGCCCTTCCGATCTCCCGCGGTCACGTACTCGACCGGCCTCAACTCTACGGCAGGTGTGCGCCAGCTCACTCCGTCAGGTGGGGCCACGGGGTGTACCCGGCGGCCGACAAGGCGCCCTCGCCCCGTGCCGGCCCTACTGGGGGCCGCGCCCCCAGACCCCCGCCGATCGACCTTCGGGCTCGTCCTCAAACGCCGGACGGGCTGAATTCCACCTCACGCAGCCCGCAGATGCACGATGTCCCCCGCCCCCACCGGCTCCTGCACCCCCTCCTCCGTGGCGAGGACCAACCGCCCGTCCCCGTCCACCGCCACGGCCTCCCCCACGACCGAGCGGTCCCCGGGCAGCTCGGCGCGCACCTTCCGGCCCAAGGTCGCGCATCCGGCGGCGTAGGTCTCCTGGAGGCCGCTCGCCACGGGGTCTCCGCCGGCCGCACGCCACCTCCCGTACCAGTCCTCCAGGGCGCGCAGCACGGCCCGCAGCAGCGGATCGCGGTCGGTGGTCACGGCACCGGCCAGCGCCAGGGAACCGGCCGCGGGGACCGGCAGCTCGTCGGCGCGCAGGGTGACGTTGATGCCGGTCCCGACGACCACGCCCTCCGCACCCGCGCGCTCGGCGAGGATGCCGCCGGCCTTGCGTTCCTCACCGTCCACGGTCACGAGCAGGTCGTTGGGCCACTTGAGTGCCGTATCGATGCCGGCGGCGCGTGACAGCCCGGTCGCGACGGCGACGCCGGTGAGCAGCGGCAGCCAGCCCCAGCGTTCGAGGGGGATGCCGTCGCCCGGCTTGAGGAGGACGGAGAAGAAGAGCCCGGAGCGGGCGGGCGCGGTCCAGCTGCGGTCGAGGCGCCCGCGCCCCGCGTTCTGCTCCTCGGCGACGAGCACCGCGCCCTCGGGCAGCCGGTCGGCGCGCCCCGCGAGGTCGGTGTTGGTGGAGCCGATGACGGGCACCACGTCCAGCGAACTCCACAGCCCGCCCTCGCGGACCAGCGCCCGGCGCAGGGAGGCGGAGTTGAGGGGCGGCCGGCCGAGGTCGGACCAACGGTCCGACCTCGGCTCACCCGGTCCGCTGGACGGGTCTCCTTGTGCACCTGGTGGAGTCATCATGCAACCCACCCTAGGTTTGACATCCTCCGTCCCGCGAGAAGGGGACGGATTCCAGCCCTGACGAGCTGAGGTTCACGGGCGCTCGATCACTCTCGTGACGTCACCCCTCCGACGTGTCCCGCCGCGACACAGCGATCGTGCTGCCGGAAAGGGGGCGCGAGTGTGGTAAACGCCGCACTGCCGAACGGTAGGCGCAGCACTACGCTACGGATGAGTAACCCACCCCCCTTCTGAGCACGCCCCGAGCACGTACCCAGCAGCAAGTACTGAGCCCTCACGTCCCCATGAGCAGGCAGGGAGCCGCAGCCCGATGTCCGAGCCGGAAGAGACCGACATCCACACGACCGCGGGCAAGCTCGCGGATTTCCAGCGCCGTGTCCACGAAGCGACACACGCCGGCTCCGAGCGCGCGGTGGAGAAGCAGCACGCCAAGGGCAAACTGACGGCCCGTGAGCGGATCGAACTCCTCCTCGACGAGGACTCCTTCGTCGAGTTCGACGAGTTCGCCCGGCACCGCTCCACCGACTTCGGCATGGAGAACAACCGCCCCTACGGCGACGGCGTCGTCACCGGCTACGGAACAATCGACGGCCGCCCGGTCGCCGTCTTCTCCCAGGACTTCACCGTCCTCGGCGGCTCCCTCGGCGAGGTCTTCGGCCAGAAGATCATGAAGGCGATGGACTTCGCCCTGAAGACCGGATGCCCCTTCATCGGCATCAACGACTCCGGCGGCGCCCGCATCCAGGAGGGCGTCATGGCCCTCGGCATGTACGGCGAGATCTTCCGCCGCAACACCCACGCCTCCGGCGTGATCCCTCAGATCTCCCTGGTCGTCGGCCCGTGCGCGGGCGGCGCGGTGTACTCCCCCGCGATCACCGACTTCACGGTGATGGTCGACCAGACCTCGCACATGTTCATCACCGGCCCGGACGTCATCAAGACGGTCACCGGCGAGGACGTCGGCTTCGAGGAACTGGGCGGCGCCCGCACCCACAACGCGACCTCGGGCGTGGCCCATCACATGGCGGGCGACGAGAAGGACGCCATCGAGTACGTCAAGCAACTCCTGTCCTACCTGCCGTCCAACAACCTCAGCGAGCCCCCGGCGTTCCCGGAGCAGGCGGACCTCAACGTCACCGACGAGGACCGCGAACTGGACACCCTCGTCCCGGACAGCGCGAACCAGCCGTACGACATGCACACGGTGATCGAACACGTCCTGGACGACGCCGAGTTCTTCGAGACCCAGGCCCTGTTCGCCCCGAACATCCTCACCGGCTTCGGCCGGGTCGAGGGCCACCCGGTCGGCATCGTCGCCAACCAGCCGATGCAGTTCGCGGGCTGCCTGGACATCGACGCCTCCGAGAAGGCGGCTCGTTTCGTCCGCACCTGCGACGCGTTCAACGTCCCGGTCCTGACCTTCGTCGACGTCCCCGGCTTCCTCCCCGGCGTGGGCCAGGAGCACGAGGGCATCATCCGCCGAGGCGCGAAGCTGATCTACGCCTACGCCGAAGCGACGGTCCCCCTCATCACGGTCATCACCCGCAAGGCCTTCGGCGGCGCCTACGACGTCATGGGCTCCAAGCACCTCGGCGCCGACCTCAACCTCGCCTGGCCCACCGCCCAGATCGCCGTCATGGGCGCCCAGGGCGCGGTCAACATCCTCCACCGCCGCACCATCGCCGCCGCCCCCGAGAACGAGCGAGAGGAGGTCCGCGCCCGCCTCATCCAGGCGTACGAGGACACCCTCCTCAACCCCTACACGGCGGCCGAACGCGGTTATGTGGACGCCGTGATCACCCCCTCCGACACCCGCCGCCACCTCGTCCGCGGCCTGCGTCAACTGCGCACCAAGCGGGAATCCCTCCCCCCGAAGAAGCACGGCAACATCCCCCTCTGACCCGGCAGGGAGCCTCCATGAACATCAAGGTCGTACGGGGCAATCCGACCCCGGAGGAGTTGGCCGCCGCCCTGGCGGTGGTCCGGGCCCGCGCCGCGGCGGCAGCCACCGAGCCGCCCGGCGCGCCGGCCCCCGCGGACTCCTGGTCCGACCCGTCCCGCATCGCCGCCCACCGTCTGCCCGCCCCGGGCCCCACCACCTGGAGCCGCACCTACTGGCCCGGCTGAGCCGGAATCCCCGCTTCAAGTTGAGTACGCGTACTCAGGCGCCCTTCCCCCCGCCCGACGCACCATCGGGGGCATGCTCTGGTCCGACCCTGAGAACGAGCCGCCGAAGGAACTGCGAGACACGCAGGCCATGCTCCGGCGCCTCGGCATCCTCATGGCCTGCGCCATGCTCCTGGCCATGCTCGTCCTGGGAATCGTCTGAGCCGGCGAGGACAGCGGGGAAGCGAACTCGTCCCCGACGGCGAGCCGGCCGCGTACGCACGGAAGGGGGCGTGCCGGGGGGGGTGTCCGCCCGCAGCGGCCGGCGCGTCAACAGGTCGCACTTCTCAGGCGACCGATTCCGCGCCGGACCGAGGACGGACACCCCCCGGCGCGCCCCCGACCCACAACCCCGCAGCCGCAGCCGCCGCAAGCGCCCGCGCCCCCACGGATACCCTGACCCCATGACCGATCAGCACCCCCACCGCCGCCTCGTCCTCGCCTCCCAGTCCCCCGCCCGCCTGAACCTGCTCCGCCAGGCCGGCCTGGCACCCGAGGTGATCGTCAGCGGCGTGGACGAGGAAGCCGTCACCGCCCCCACCCCCGCCGACCTGGCCCTGGCCCTCGCCGAGGCAAAGGCCTCCGTGGTAGCGGCGAAGCCCGAGGTCAAGGGCGCCCTGGTCATCGGCTGCGACTCGGTCCTCGACCTCGACGGCGAAGCCCTCGGCAAGCCCGCCGACGCGGAGGAGGCCACCGCCCGCTGGAAGCAGATGCGGGGCCGCGCCGGCACCCTCCAGACCGGCCACTGCGTCTGGGACACCGCGAGCGAGCGCCACGTCTCCGGCGTGGCCTCCACCGTGGTCCACTTCGGCGACCCCACCGACGAGGAGATCGCCGCGTACGTGGCCTCCGGCGAACCCCTCTACGTGGCAGGCGCGTTCACGCTGGACGGCCGCTCGGCCCCGTTCATCGACCGCATCGACGGCAACCACGGCAACGTGATCGGCATCAGCCTGCCCCTGGTCCGCCGCCTCCTGGGCGAACTGGGCGTGGGCATCACGCAGTTGTGGATGCCGAGCGAAAAGTGACCTGAGGAGTCACGAGGCACTGGGCGCCGGAGGCACAACAGGAACAGACCGCTCCACACCATGCGACGGCCCGTCCGACAGCCCAGCCGACGGCCCGTCCGACGGCCCGTCGACATCACCGTCACCACCCGACACGACCCCCGCACCCCCGCTCTGCCGGTCGTACGTCATCAGCGTGAGCAACACCAGCCCCAGCACCACCATCATGAACGCGAACGCCCCCCACCCCACCAGCCCCACAGCGAGCGCCCCGAGCAGCCCGTGCACGACGGCGACGCTGATGAGCAGGATGCGCCCGAGCCCGGCGGCGGGCCGGTTGCGCAACGCGATCAGCAGGGCGACGACACCGCAGAAGACGAAGTAGAGACCGAAGAGAACACCCCCGGCCTTCGTGGAGACGGACATCGCATCGGGATCGAGCCCGGCGAGCGACATCTGCTGCCGGTCGACGACAGTGCCGAGGAGCCACTGCAGCCCGGCGATGCCGAGCCCCTCCAGGAACAGCACGATCGCCGTGACCACCGCCACCGGTCTGCGGATCACCGGCCCCACCCACTTCCACTTCTCCGTTACCCGAGGTACGCGTTCGAAGCACGCGTTCGAGACATCGTGAACGCTACTAACGGGTAAACCCCGGGACAAGGGTTCTCGCGAGAGCAAAGAATCGTTGGGCCATTAGTAGGGACTCCACAAAGAATCCCAACCGGCCGCAGCACAGCCACACAGAGACCTTGACCACATCAGAGGGCTAGGGTTTTCGCGTGGAGTCCCGCGCAATGCTGTGCGACAAGGGATTTCATCGGTCGAGCAGGCCCCGGTTCACGCTCCGTGTGGGCAAGCTCACCACTGTGGACGGGTCGAAACGCCGTGTCGGCAGTCCCTAAACTCGGCTTGTTTCAAGGAGAGGGAGCCATCGTGCGCAAGGTGTTGATCGCCAACCGAGGCGAAATCGCTGTCCGCGTCGCCCGGGCGTGCCGGGACGCCGGGATCGCGAGCGTGGCCGTGTACGCCGAGCCGGACCGGGACGCGCTGCATGTCCGGGTCGCGGACGAGGCGTTCGCCCTGGGCGGTGACACCCCGGCGACGAGCTACCTCGACATGGGCAAGGTGCTGCAGGCCGCGAAGGACTCCGGCGCGGACGCCATCCACCCCGGCTACGGCTTCCTTTCGGAGAACGCGGAGTTCGCGCAGGCGGTCCTGGACGCGGACCTGATCTGGATCGGCCCGCCCCCGCAGGCGATCCGCGACCTCGGCGACAAGGTGGCGGCCCGTCATATCGCCCAGCGCGCGGGCGCCCCGCTCGTCGCGGGCACCCCGGACCCGGTGTCGGGCGCCGACGAGGTCGTGGCGTTCGCCGAGGAGCACGGTCTGCCGATCGCCATCAAGGCGGCGTTCGGCGGCGGCGGCCGCGGCCTCAAGGTCGCCCGCACTCTCGAAGAGGTCCCGGAGCTGTACGACTCGGCCGTCCGTGAGGCCGTCGCGGCGTTCGGCCGGGGCGAGTGCTTCGTGGAGCGCTACCTGGACAAGCCGCGCCACGTCGAGACGCAGTGCCTGGCGGACAGCCACGGCAACGTGGTCGTCGTCTCGACCCGTGACTGCTCCCTCCAGCGCCGCCACCAGAAGCTGGTCGAGGAGGCCCCGGCGCCGTTCCTCTCCGAGGCGCAGAACGCCGAGCTGTACGCGGCGTCGAAGGCCATCCTCAAGGAGGCCGGCTACGTCGGCGCGGGCACCGTCGAGTTCCTGGTCGGCGTCGACGGCACGATCTCCTTCCTGGAGGTCAACACCCGTCTCCAGGTCGAACACCCGGTGACCGAGGAGGTCACGGGCATCGACCTGGTCCGCGAGATGTTCCGGATCGCGGACGGCGAGGTGCTGGGCTACGACGACCCGCCGCTGCGCGGCCATTCCTTCGAGTTCCGCATCAACGGCGAGGACCCGGGCCGTGGCTTCCTGCCCGCCCCGGGTACGGTCACCACGTTCGCCCCGCCCACCGGCCCCGGTGTCCGCCTGGACGCGGGCGTCGAGTCCGGCTCGGTCATCGGCCCGGCCTGGGACTCCCTCCTGGCGAAGCTGATCGTCACGGGTGCCACGCGTCAGCAGGCCCTGCAGCGCGCGGCCCGAGCCCTGGACGAGTTCACCGTCGAGGGCATGGCGACCGCGATCCCGTTCCACCGCGCGGTCGTACGGGACGAGGCGTTCGCCCCCGAGCTGACCGGCTCCACGGACCCCTTCACGGTCCACACCCGCTGGATCGAGACCGGGTTCGTCAACGAGATCAAGCCCTTCGCGGCGCCCGCCGACGCCGAGGCGGAGGACGAGACGGACCGCGAGACGATCGTCGTCGAGGTCGGCGGCAAGCGCCTGGAGGTCTCCCTCCCGGCCGCCCTCGGCATGACCCTCGCCCGCACCGGCCTCGCCGCGGGCGCCAAGCCGAAGCGCCGCGCGGCGAAGAAGTCGGGCCCGGTCGCCTCCGGCGACACCCTCGCGTCCCCGATGCAGGGCACGATCGTCAAGGTCGCGGTCGAGGAGGGCCAGGAGGTCAAGGAAGGCGACCTGGTCGTCGTCCTGGAGGCCATGAAGATGGAGCAGCCTCTCAACGCGCACCGGTCCGGCACGATCAAGGGTCTCGGCGCGGAGGTCGGCGCGTCCGTCACCTCCGGTGCGGCGATCTGCGAGATCAAGGACTGAGAACGTCACGGCCACAGCCCCGTCCCCCTGAACGCTTCAGGGGGACGGGGCTGTGACATACGCGGCTCCGCCGCGGTGGATCGATGTGCGTCTGGGGCTACAGGTCCGTCGTGGTTGCTCGCGCAGTTCCCCGCGCCCCTGAAAACTCCCGGGCCCGCCCCAGGCTTCAAGGGGCGCGCCGGCTCGCCCCCACCCCCCGAGCTCTTAGGCTGAACTCATCCCGGCATAGAGAGCAGGTGACCCCGTTGCTGACCACGCGTCCGATGCGAGCCGACGCCCGCCGCAACCACGACCGCCTCCTCACCGAGGCCCGCCACACCTTCGCGGCCCACGGCACGAACGCCTCTCTCGAAGACATCGCCCGCCGCGCCGGCGTGGGCATCGGGACCCTCTACCGCCACTTCCCCAACCGCCAGGCCCTGCTGAGCGCGGTCTTCGAGGAAGCGGTGAGCGATCTGCTGGCCCGCGCCCAGGAGGGGCTCGACGCGGACCGGCCGTGCGCCGCGCTCATGTCATGGCTGCGCGACATCATCACCCACGCGGGCGAATATCGGGGCCTCGCCCAGGCCTTGATGACGGTCTCGTACGCCGACTCCCGCGCCGAGCGGCAGGACACGTCGGACCTGGCCCGATGCTGCGCCCCCATCCGTGAGGCGGGCACCGCCCTCCTCCAGCGGGCGCAGCGGGCTCATGCCGTACGCGACGACGTGTCCATCGGCGATCTGCTCCAGCTCACCCACGCGATCGCGCTGGCGGCCGAGGAAACCCCGGACGACCCGGAGCTGGCCGACCGCCTGCTGACCCTGACACTGTGCGGCCTGAAGCCGTAACCGATGTGGTTCTAGCGTCGCCGGAGGTCCGCGACCCGCGCCGCCCGCTCCCTCTCCCGCTCACCCGTGGACGGCTGCTCTCCCATGACCGTGGCGCTGCGCAACTGCGGCGCGGAGCCATGGACCTGGTTGCGACGCGGCGCCGGAAGAGACATGTCCCGGCGCGATTGGCGTGCCGGGACGGGATCGCCTCCCGTACCACCGCCGCCGGACGACCCGGCGACGGAGATCTGCACGCCCTGATCGGCCAGGGCCTGCAACTCGGTGACCGCGCGGTCGTCGTGGCCGGGCGGGTCGTCCGTGACCAGCCGGGTGATCACATCGGTCGGCACCGTCTGGAACATCGTGTCGGTGCCGAGCTTGGTGTGATCGGCGAGGACGACGACTTCGGCGGCGGCCTGGACCAGCGCGCGGTCGACGGACGCCGACAGCATGTTGGACGTGGACAGGCCGCGCTCGGCGGTCAGTCCGCTCCCGGAGAGGAAGGCCTTGGAGACGCGCAGCCCCTGGAGGGACTGCTCGGCGCCGGAGCCGACCAGGGCGTAGTTGGAACCGCGCAGGGTGCCGCCGGTCATCACGACTTCCACACGGTTGGCGTGGGCCAACGCCTGGGCCACCAGCAGGGAATTGGTGACGACGGTCAGCCCGGGGACCCGCGCGAGCCGGCGTGCCAGCTCCTGCGTGGTGGTCCCCGCCCCGACCACGATGGCCTCGCCTTCTTCGACGAGGCTCGCGGCGAGATCGGCGATGGCCGTCTTCTCGGCGGTCGCGAGATGAGACTTCTGCGGAAAGCCGGACTCCCGCGTGAACCCGCCCGGCAATACCGCACCGCCGTGCCGGCGGTCGAGGAGTCCTTCTGCCTCCAGCGCGCGCACGTCCCGCCGTACGGTCACTTCGGAGGTCTGGACGACGCGGGCGAGCTCACGGAGCGACACGGCTCCGTTGGCCCGCACCATTTCGAGGATCAATTGGCGACGTTCTGCAGCGAACACGAAACTGACAGTAACGCCAACGACCATCTGCTTTCAGCAGTTTGCGCCGAATAGCAGAAGTTGTTCGCACGGCAGGTCGAGAGGTGATATAGGACCCATCCGTGACGCATTCGGGCCGTCCATGCCGTACGCATGCACGAACGCGCCCCGTGACCAGCAACGATCCGGGGCGAATTCAGGAAACGGGCGTGCGGGCCTTCGACCGCACCTCTCAGACGCCGCCGCCGGACTTGCGCGTGTGCAACTGTCGCGCCACTTCGGCGATCGAGCCCGACAGGGACGGGTACACGGTGAAGGCGTTCGCGATCTGTTCGACGGTCAGGTTGTTGTCGACCGCGATCGAGATCGGGTGGATCAGTTCCGAGGCGCGCGGGGAGACCACGACGCCGCCCACGACGATGCCGGTGCCCGGCCGGCAGAAGATCTTGACGAAGCCGTCCCGGATGCCCTGCATCTTGGCGCGCGGGTTGCGCAGCAGCGGCAGCTTCACCCCGACGGCGTCGATGACACCGGCGTCCAGGTCGGCCTGGGTGTAGCCGACGGTGGCGATCTCGGGGTCGGTGAAGACGTTCGAGGAGACGGTCTTCAGGTTCAGCGGGGCCACGGCGTCACCGAGGAAGTGGTACATGGCGATCCGGCCCTGCATGGCGGCCACCGACGCGAGGGCGAACACCCCGGTCACGTCACCGGCGGCGTACACGCCGGGAGCCGTCGTCCGCGACACCTTGTCGGTCCAGATGTGCCCGGACTCCTTGACCTTGACCCCGGCCTCCTCCAGCCCCATGCCCGCGCTGTTGGGGATGGCGCCGACGGCCATCAGACAGTGCGAGCCGCTGATGACCCGCCCATCGTCGAGCGTGACCTCGACCCGGTCCCCGGCCCGCTTGGCGGACTGGGCCCGGGAGCGCGCCATGACGTTCATACCGCGCCGCCGGAACACGTCCTCCAGGACGGCGGCGGCGTCCGGGTCCTCGCCCGGCAGCACGCGGTCACGGCTGGATACGAGCGTGACATGCGACCCGAGCGCCTGATAGGCGCCGGCGAACTCCGCACCGGTCACACCCGACCCGACGACGATCAGCTCTTCGGGAAGCTCGTCCAGGTCGTACACCTGTGTCCAGTTGAGGATCCGCTCCCCGTCCGGCTGCGCGTCCGGCACCTCGCGCGGGTGCCCGCCGGTGGCGATGAGCACGGCATCGGCGGTCAGCGTCTCCTCGGACCCGTCGGCGGCCCGTACGACGACCTTGCGCGACCCGTCCAGATCCTGCTGCCCCGACAGCCGTGCGCGCCCGCGCATGACCCGCGCGCCGGCGCGCGTCACCGATGCGGTGATGTCATGCGACTGCGCCAGCGCGAGCCGCTTCACGCGCCGGTTGACCTTGCCGAGGTCCACCCCGACGACACGCGCGGGCGTGTCGATGTGCGGGGTGTCGTCGGCGACGATGATCCCCAGCTCCTCGTACGAGGAGTCGAAGGTCGTCATCACCTCGGCCGTCGCGATGAGGGTCTTCGACGGCACGCAGTCGGTCAGCACCGACGCCCCGCCCAGACCGTCGCAGTCCACGACGGTCACCTCCGCGCCGAGCTGCGCGGCCACCAGCGCCGCTTCATATCCACCGGGTCCGCCACCGATGATCACGATCCGAGTCACGTACTCCATTGTCCCGTATGGGCGCCGGTGCCACGTCCCCGGGGTACAGGGCGCCCCGTAAGGGGCGCGGGGCTCGGCATATGCGGCTCCGCCGCGAGGGGGGTCCCCCCGTTCGAGCGAAGCCGAGAGTGGGGGAGCGACCAGCCACGACGAACCCGCACCCGACCCACGACCCAAGTTCCCCGGCTCCCCCAGCGGAGCGCTGCCGTACTCTCTCCCCCATGTCGCTCTACGCCGCCTACTCCGGCAATATGGACGCGCGGCTGATGACCCGCCGCGCTCCCCACTCCCCGCTGCGCGCAACCGGCTGGCTGAACGACTGGCGGCTGACGTTCGGCGGCGAGCACATGGGCTGGGAGGGCGCGCTCGCGACGGTCGTCGAGGCGCCGCGCTCCCAGGTCTTCGTGGCGCTGTACGAGATCGCCCCCATGGACGAGGAGGCGATGGACCGCTGGGTCGGCGTGGGCCTCGACATCTACCGCCGGATGCGGGTGCGCGTACACACCCTGGACGGCGAGGAAGCGGCCTGGGTCTATGTCCTCAACGGCTACGAGGGCGGCCTGCCCTCGGCGCGGTACCTCGGCGAGGTCGCCGATGCCGCCGAGTCCGCGGGAGCGCCACACGATTACGTGATGGAGCTGCGCAAGCGACCCTGCTGAGGACGCACGCGCCTAGACTCGGAGACCGACGTACCCACGGGAGAACGCATGCCCCCCACGCCCACGTACGACGTCTACTACACGGTGCAGGCCGCCGCGGCGCGCGACCGGCTGGACGACGAGCAGCGCGTCGCGTTCGACAAGGGCATGGCGCTGCTGGCCCGCGACCCGTTCCTCTCGCTGTCGCGCCCCATAGGCTCCACCGGTGACGACCGCACGATCCGGCTCACGCAGAGCATCCTGGTCGAGTACACGGTCAGCCGGGGCCGCCTGCTGATCTTCATCGTCGAGGTCTTCAACGACAAGGACGTCCTCATCCCCGAGGGCTGATCGTCCCGCCTCGGCCGCCGGTCGCCGGGCCCTGCCGACCGGAAACGACAAGACAACGATCCCGTTGCCGTGGGTCTCCTCATCTACGCGCGTAGGCTCAGACCGGATACCCTCATCGCGTGAACGCATCTCTTCTTCCGGACGACATCCAGGGCGACCCGTACGCCGCCGCCGACGCCGCCGCCGCGCGCCTGCGCGAGCTCACGGGCGCCGAGACCCACGACGTCGCTCTTGTGATGGGCTCCGGGTGGGCCCCGGCCGTGGATGCCCTCGGCGCCCCCGAGGCCGAGTTCCAGGTCACCGAGCTGCCCGGCTTCCCGCCTCCGGCGGTCGAGGGCCACGGCGGCAAGATCCGCTCGTACCGGATCGGTGACAAGCGCGCGCTCGTCTTCCTGGGCCGCACCCACTACTACGAGGGCCGCGGCGTCGCCGCCGTCGCGCACGGTGTCCGCACCGCCGTCGCCGCCGGCGTCAAGACGATCGTCCTCACCAACGGCTGCGGCGGCCTCCGCGAGGGCATGCGCCCCGGCCAGCCGGTCCTGATCAGCGACCACCTGAACCTGACGGCCACGTCACCGATCGTCGGCGCCAACTTCGTCGACCTCACCGACCTCTACTCCCCCCGCCTGCGCGCCCTGTGCAAGGAGATCGACGCCACCCTCGAGGAGGGCGTCTACGCCCAGTTCACCGGTCCGCACTACGAGACCCCGGCCGAGGTCCGCATGGCCCGCATCATCGGCGCGGACCTGGTCGGCATGTCCACCGTCCTGGAAGCCATCGCCGCCCGCGAGGCGGGCGCGGAGGTCCTCGGCATCTCCCTGGTCACCAACCTCGCCGCGGGGATGACGGGCGAGCCCCTCAACCACGAGGAAGTCCTCCAGGCGGGCCGCGACTCGGCGACCCGCATGGGCGAACTCCTGACCCGGGTCCTGGACCGCCTGTAGCCAAGGAGGCGGGGCGCGCCCCCCGCTTTCAAGGGGCGCGGGGAACTGCGCGAGCAACCCCAACGACCCCGCACCCGCCAACGCACGCGAACCCCCGAGCTCCGCCGCGCAAGGGGGTAGAAGGGGCACAGCCCCTGGAGGATGGGACGGGTAGGGGCGGCGGGGGCGAAACCCCGACTCCGCACCCCACGCACCCGCACGAACAAGGAACGAGAGGTTGACCCCCCGTGCACGACGACCTGATCGCCCGCGCCAAGGCGTGGCTGGCCGAGGACCCCGACCCGGAAACCCGTGACGAACTCGCCAAGCTGATCGACACGACGGACACGGCAGACACGGCGGAACTGACCGCCCGCTTCTCCGGCACCCTCCAGTTCGGCACCGCCGGCCTACGCGGCGAACTCGGCGCGGGCCCGATGCGCATGAACCGCTCGGTGGTCATCCGCGCGGCGGCAGGTCTGGCCGCATACCTCGCCCAGCGGAACCAGCGCGGCGGCCTCGTCGTCATCGGCTACGACGCCCGCCACAAGTCCGCCGACTTCGCCCGCGACACCGCCGCCGTGATGACCGGCGCCGGCTTCCGCGCGGCCGTCCTCCCCCGCCCCCTCCCCACGCCCGTCCTGGCCTTCGCCATAAGGCACCTGGGCGCGGTCGCCGGAGTCGAGGTCACCGCCAGCCACAACCCGCCCCGCGACAACGGCTACAAGGTCTACCTCGGCGACGGTTCACAGATCGTCCCCCCGGCCGACGCCGAGATCGCCGCGGAGATCGACGCCGTACGCGCCCTCGCCGACGTCCCCCGCCCGGACAGCGGCTGGGACACCCTGGACGACTCCGTCCTGGACGCCTATCTGACCCGTACGGACGCGGTCCTCGCGCCCGGTTCCGCCCGGACCGCCCGCACGGTCTACACAGCCATGCACGGCGTCGGCAAGGACACCCTCGTCGCCGCGTTCGCCCGTGCGGGCTTCCCGGAGCCGGTGCTCGTCGCCGAACAGGCCGAGCCGGACCCGGACTTCCCGACCGTCGCCTTCCCGAACCCGGAAGAGTCCGGCGCGATGGACCTCGCCTTCGCGAAGGCCCGCGAGAGCGACCCCGACCTGATCGTCGCGAACGACCCGGACGCCGACCGCTGCGCGGTGGCCGTCAAGGACGGCGCGGACTGGCGGATGCTGCGCGGCGACGAGGTCGGCGCGCTCCTCGCGACCCACCTCGTCGCACGGGGCGTCCGCGGCACCTTCGCCGAGTCGATCGTCTCGTCGTCCCTCCTCGGCCGGATCGCCGAGAAGGCCGGCCTCCCCTACGAGGAGACCCTCACCGGCTTCAAGTGGATCGCCCGCGTCGAGGACCTGCGCTACGGCTACGAGGAGGCCCTCGGCTACTGCGTCGACCCCGAGGGCGTACGCGACAAGGACGGCATCACGGCGGCCCTCCTCATCACCGAGCTGGCGTCCGAGCTCAAGGAGGCCAGGTCCGGCGGCGGCTCCGCCTCGGGCCGCACTCTCCTCGACCTCCTCGACGACATCGCCGTCGAACACGGTCTGCACGCCACCGACCAGCTCTCGGTCCGCGTCGAGGACCTCTCGGTCATCGCCCGCGCCATGGAGCGGCTCCGCGAGCAGCCCCCGACCGCCCTCGCCGGCCTCGCCGTCACCAGGGCCGAGGACCTCACCCGGGGCACGGACAGGCTGCCGCCCACCGACGGCCTGCGCTACACGCTCGACGGCGCCCGCGTCATCGTCCGCCCCAGCGGCACGGAGCCCAAGCTCAAGTGCTACCTGGAGGTCGTGGTCCCGGTCCCCACCCACGCCGACCTCCCGGCGGCCCGCGCCAAGGCGACGGACCTGCTGACGAGGATCAAGCGGGACCTGTCGGCGGCGGCGGGTATCTGACCCCGTCCGGGCCGAAGAGCCCACCCCAGCGCACCGGAAAGCCCCGACCACCGACCGGGGCTTTTTCGGCATCCCTGGACCCCCGCTAGGGCACGAACACCAGCGCCGCCACCCACAGCAGCCCCAGCACCACACCCAGCGGCCACAGCGCCCGGCCCCGTTCCCGCTCACCGATCACCTCGGTGGGGCGCAGCGCCGGGTCGTTCCACATGGCGGTGATCTCGGCGGCCGCCCGCTCGTACGGGTGGATCAGCCCGAAGCGCCGCTCCAGCCGGGCCCACCTGGGCGCGTGTGTCATCCACGCCCCGCCGAACCGGGCCCGGCGGCTGTCCACCTTCAGCATGCCGCCCTCGCACTTGACGGTCATGATGTGGTCCCACTCGATGTGCCGGGCCCGGAGTGTGCCGTTGAACCAGAGGCCGTCCCGGTCGGCGGTGACCCGCCACGCGGCCATGCCGGGCAGCACGACCACACCGACGAGCCCGACGAAGGCGCCCGGGACGTACCTCCACCCGCCGGTGTCCTCGGTCAGGATCAGCACGGCCGCCCACAGCATGCCGAGCAGACAGATAGCCCAGTCCAGCCAGCCGGCCCGCCAACGCCGTACGGCCCCCGAACCCAGGCTCTTCGCGGTCAGGAGGGCGGCGGCCTCGCGCCGGTCCGCGAAGGCGGCGACCCGCGCGACCCGCGTCTTCTCCGCCGCGACCCGACGCCGTACGGCCCGCTCGGACAGCACCCGCACGGGATCGGACGAGGACTCCACGACGAGTTCCTCGTCCGCGCTGCCCTCGCCCTCGGCGCCCTCGGCGCCCTCGGCGCCCTCAGCGCTCTCGGCGTCCTCGGCGTCCTCGGCGTCCTCGGGCGCGCTGACGATCACGATCTCGGCGCCCTCGTACGGCGCCCCGTACAGCACGGCCTCGCGCAGCGGACCGGGCTGTTCGTCGTCGCCCTCGTCGTTCTCGATCGAGTCGAGGAGCGCGTCCATCTCCTCCGAGCTGAGCCGACGCGCCTCCTCGCTGTCCTCGTCGTCGTCATCGTCGTCGTAGCTCTCGTCGGCGGCGACGGTGAACAGCGGGCGCAGCGCGGCCACGTCGTCGGCGGCGAAGACCTCCAGATCGCAGTTGACGGCTTCGCGCACGAGGACCCGGAGCACGGGGACGGGGGCGCGGCGCAGGGCGGCCGCGCGGCGTCGCGCGAACCAACCGGAGAGCAGCGTGGTGAACCCCCAGCCGACCAGGAACCAGCCCATCAGCGAGGCCTCACGGCGGTCGGCGGCGGTCTCCCAGCCCGACACGAGGAAGACGAAGACCGCTCCGACGGCGGCCAGCGCGATCCCCAGCCCGATGAGGAACCGTCCGCGCCGCAGCGGCCCGACCCCCTCCGGGAGCAGGGCGGTCACACCCCCGGTGGCGCTCACGGCCCACCGCCGCTGCATCCGCCCCGCGCTCAGCCGGAACTCGACCACCGCCCAGGTGGTGTTGACGGCGAGGAAGCCCACCACGATCGCCGGGTCGTGCGTCTCGCCGAACACAGCCAGCAGGAGGGTCAGCAGGGGCGCCGAGAACCGCACGATCTCGGGCCGCGCCAGGGTCCACACCAGCTGCAGCGGGAGCAGCGCGGCGAGGGCGGGCGGTACGTCCCTGGAGTTCACCAGCCAGAAGCCGCCTATCAGTCCGACCATGGCCACGGCGAGGAGATGCAGGAACCGCGTCCGCACCGGCACCCACCGCGGAGGCTGCGCCCGCGTCCACACCCCCACCTGCTCCCCGCTCCAGGCGGGACAGCCCTCGGGCACGGCGGATTCGGGCAGTCGCCGCAACGGCCGCCCCGGAGACTGCAAGTTCGTGCTCATCACTACCTAGACACTCGGACCGCCACGGTGGTTGTCGTTCGTACGACCGTACGGCCTGCACCCAGGAAAGTTCTCAAGCGGCGGCTGCCCTCACAGGACGGCGCCCGCCTCAGCCCAGCGCGATCAGTACCGCCAGCAGTACGGCCCCCGCGGCCGCCGGCCCCATGACCTCCCAGGCCCACCGCACACTCGGCTCCCCCTGCGAGCCGGTCGCCTTGGCCCGCGCCTCGCGCAGCTCCCGCAGATCGGCCATGACCTGATCGGTCTCGGCGCGCACGGGGGACGCGTCGACCAAGGAGGTACGGCCGCTGCTGTCCCCCTTGGCCACGGCATGAGCCTGCCGGGCCTGCCGTCGGGCGGCCTTCTTGCGAGCGCGCAGCGAGACGGGAACGGCCCAGAGCTGGTACTTGGCGCCGGCCTCGTCGATCACCTCGTTGGAGAACCCCGACCGCAACGAGACGACGGCGGCCCAGGGCAGGTCGATCACCCGGAACGGGTTCCGCACCCGCAGCCGGTCGTCATTGGCGAAGACGGCGGGCCGCACCGAGAAGGCGACCACCAACGGCACGGCGAGCAACAACGAGGCCAACGCCAGCCAGGGCGTACGCCCCTCCCCCGAGACCACCGCGTCCCCGCCGAGCCACCCCAGGACGCCGAGCAGCAGCACCCCGCCCACCAGCCCGAAGGGCGACCGGTAGACCCGGTCCTTGTACACGGGCTTGACTGCTTTGGGGCTCTCCGAGGGCACTGATGCCTGAGAGGCCTCCGAGGGCTTCCCAGACGACGGCTGCTGGGCGGGCGACGACGGTCGATCCGGGGTGGTCATGTTTCCGATTCTGCACGACACCGGGAAACGGGACCCGTCCCCCACCCCCTTCCACGAGCCCATCCCATAAACCCGCCAGGGCTGTACACCCGCTACGCGCGTAGATATGCTCGTCTGGTGACCATGTCCACAGCTGCACCCCACGCTCTCGCCGACGTCACCGCGTCCGACAGCACGCTGCGCCGCTTCCTCCACGGGCTGCCCGGCGTAGACGCGGTCGGCCTGGAGGCGCGTGCCGCCTCCCTCGGCACTCGTTCCATCAAGACGACCGCCAAGGCGTACGCCATCGACCTGGCCATCTCCATGGTCGACCTGACGACGCTGGAAGGCGCGGACACCCCGGGCAAGGTCCGGGCGCTCGGCGCCAAGGCGGTCCGCCCCGACCCGACCGACCGGACGGCCCCGGCCACGGCCGCGGTCTGCGTCTACCCCGACATGGTGGCCACCGCCAAGGCGGCCGTGGCCGGGTCCCCGGTCAAGGTCGCCTCGGTCGCCACCGCCTTCCCGGCCGGCCGCGCGCCCCTCGCTGTGAAGCTGGCCGACGTCCGCGAGGCCGTCGCGGCCGGCGCCGACGAGATCGACATGGTCATCGACCGGGGCGCGTTCCTCGCGGGCGACTATCTCAAGGTCCACGACGAGATCGTCGCCGTGAAGGAGGCCTGCGGAACGGCCGCCCGCCTCAAGGTCATCTTCGAGACGGGCGAGCTCTCGACGTACGACAACATCCGCCGCGCCAGCTGGCTCGGCATGCTGGCGGGCGCGGACTTCATCAAGACCTCGACCGGCAAGGTCGCGGTGAACGCCACCCCCGCCAACACCCTCCTCATGCTGGAAGCCGTCCGCGACTTCCGTGCCCAGACCGGCGTCCAGATCGGCGTGAAGCCCGCCGGCGGCATCCGTACCACCAAGGACGCGATCAAGTTCCTGGTGGTGGTCAACGAGACCGTCGGCGAGGACTGGCTGGACAACCACTGGTTCCGCTTCGGCGCGTCCTCGCTCCTCAACGACCTGCTGATGCAGCGCCAGAAGCTGGCCACCGGCCGCTACTCCGGCCCCGACTACGTGACGGTGGACTGATCCCCATGGCATCCGCATTCGAATACGCCCCGGCCCCCGAGTCCCGCGCGATCGTCGACATCGCGCCCTCGTACGGCCTGTTCATCGACGGCGAGTTCACCGAGGCGGCCGACGGCAGGGTCTTCAAGACCGTGAGCCCCGCCTCCGAAGAGGTCCTCTCGGAGATCGCCCAGGCGGGCGAGGCCGACGTCGACCGCGCGGTGCTGGCCGCCCGCAAGGCCTTCGAGAAGTGGTCGGCGCTGCCCGGCGCGGAGCGCGCGAAGTACCTGTTCCGCATCGCCCGCATCGTCCAGGAGCGCTCCCGCGAGCTGGCCGTCCTCGAAACCCTCGACAACGGCAAGCCCATCAAGGAGACCCGCGACGCCGACCTCCCCCTGGTCGCCGCGCACTTCTTCTACTACGCGGGCTGGGCCGACAAGCTCGACCACGCGGGCTTCGGCGCGAACCCCAGGCCCCTCGGTGTGGCCGGCCAGGTCATCCCCTGGAACTTCCCCCTCCTGATGCTGGCCTGGAAGATCGCCCCGGCGCTGGCGACCGGCAACACGGTCGTGCTCAAGCCCGCCGAGACGACCCCCCTCTCCGCCCTCTTCTTCGCGGACATCTGCCGCCAGGCGGGCCTCCCGAAGGGCGTCGTCAACATCCTCCCCGGCTACGGGGACACGGGCGCGGCCCTGGTCGCGCACCCGGACGTCAACAAGGTCGCCTTCACGGGCTCCACGGCCGTCGGAAAGGAGATCGCGAAGACGGTCGCGGGCAGCCGCAAGAAGCTCACCCTCGAACTGGGCGGCAAGGGCGCGAACATCGTCTTCGACGACGCCCCGATCGACCAGGCCGTCGAGGGCATCGTGAACGGCATCTTCTTCAACCAGGGCCAGGTCTGCTGCGCGGGCTCCCGCCTCCTGGTCCAGGAGTCGGTCCAGGACGAGCTGCTGGACTCACTGAAGCGGCGGCTCTCCACCCTCCGCCTCGGCGACCCCCTCGACAAGAACACGGACATCGGCGCGATCAACTCCGAGGAGCAGCTCACGCGCATCACCTCGCTCGTCGAGCGGGGCGAGTCGGAGGGCGCCGAGCGCTGGTCCCCCGCCTGCGAACTGCCCTCCGCCGGCTACTGGTTCGCCCCCACGCTCTTCACGAACGTCACCCAGGCGCACACCGTCGCCCGCGACGAGATCTTCGGCCCGGTCCTGTCGGTCCTGACCTTCCGCACCCCGGACGAGGCCGTCGCCAAGGCCAACAACACCCCGTACGGCCTCTCGGCGGGCATCTGGACCGAGAAGGGTTCCCGGATCCTGGCCGTGGCGAACAAGCTGCGCGCGGGTGTCGTCTGGTCCAACACGTTCAACAAGTTCGACCCGGCCTCGCCGTTCGGCGGGTACAAGGAGTCGGGCTTCGGCCGCGAGGGCGGCCGCCACGGCCTGGAGGCGTACCTCGATGTCTGACAAGTCCGAGCAGCAGCGTCTGAGTGTCTTCAAGACCTACAAGCTGTACGTCGGCGGGAAGTTCCCGCGTTCCGAGAGCGGCCGGGTGTACGAGGTGACGACGAGGACATCAGCCGCCGGCGCGGCGGGCAAGGACAAGTGGCTGGCGAACGCGCCGCTCTCCTCCCGCAAGGACGCCCGTGACGCGGTCGTCGCCGCCCGCAAGGCGTTCGGCGGCTGGTCCGGCGCGACGGCGTACAACCGGGGCCAGATCCTCTACCGGGTCGCGGAGATGCTGGAGGGCCGCAAGAGCCAGTTCGTGCACGAGGTCGCCGACGCCGAGGGCCTGTCGAAGTCGAAGGCCGCCGCCCAGGTGGAGGCGACGATCGACCGCTGGGTCTGGTACGCGGGCTGGACCGACAAGATCGCCCAGGTGGTCGGCGGCCCAAACCCGGTCGCGGGCCCGTACTTCAACATCTCCTCCCCCGAGCCGACGGGCGTGGTCGCGGTCCTGGCCCCCCAGGAGTCCTCCTTCCTGGGCCTGGTCTCGGTCCTCGCCCCGGTGATCGCCACGGGCAACACGGCGGTCGTGATCGCGAGCGAGCGGTCCCCCCTCCCGGCCCTCTCCCTCGGCGAGGTCCTCGCCACCTCCGACGTGCCCGGCGGTGTCGTCAACGTCCTCTCCGGCCGTACGGCGGAGATCGCGGCCCCCCTCGCCGCCCACCAGGACGTCAACGCGATCGACCTGGCCGGCGCGGACGACGTCCTGGCGAAGGAACTGGAGATCGCCGCGGCCGACAACCTCAAGCGCGTCCTGCGTCCACAGCCTGTGGACGACTGGTCGGCGATGCCCGGCACCGACCGCATGACGGCGTTCCTGGAGACGAAGACGGTGTGGCACCCGACGGGTTCACTGGGCGCGTCGGGCTCGTCGTACTGACGAGCCGAGGAGCGCCCCCACCCGGGGCGCCCTCACCCCTTCAGTCCGCCCACCACCGGCCCCGCCACCGGAATGCTCCCGATCGACGGCGCCTGCGCCACCGGCCCCGTCAGAGCCGTCGACTTCAGCGGCTTGAAGTCGGCGAACTGTGTGCCCACCCCGTTGTCGAGAGGATCGACCCCGGTGCCCGCGAGCGGGTTGGGCTTGAGGCCCGCGACCGGCCCGGTGACGTACCCGACTGTGCCGGTCACGGTCTGCAGGCCGGCCTGCGGGTCGACCTTGCCCAACGACGTGGGCCGGGTGCGCGTCACGTCGACGACCGGGGCGGCGCCGTCCCCCGCCGCGGCGGTACCGGCGCCCGTGCCGAGTGCGACCCCCGCGGTGGTGACGGCCAGCAACGCGCGCCGGGCGGTGGAGTTCTGGGGAGCCGTGGGTCGAGCCATCAGCGGTGCCACCTTCTCCTGCTCAATCCTGCTGCGGAAAGTAATCATGGAGACACATACGGTAGTTGAGGTGTGATGTGCGCTCCAAGGGCGACCCGCCGACTCGGCGAGAGCGGCGCGATGCCTCACACTGGACTCTCGTGAGTTCGCATCCCCCGATACCGACCCGGGTCGTCCTGCTGTCCGGTCCCTCCGGCTCAGGCAAATCCCTCCTCGCCGCCCGCTCCGGCCTGCCCGTGCTGCGGCTCGACGACTTCTACAAGGAGGGCCTCGATCCGACGCTGCCGCAGGTGGAGGGCAGCACGGACATCGACTGGGACCATCCGCTGTCGTGGGACGCGGACACCGCCGTCGCCTCGATCGAGGAGCTGTGCCGTACGGGCCGTACGACCGTGCCGACGTACGACATCTCCCTCAGCGCCCGCACCGGCGCGGAGGCCCTGTCCATCGAGCGGACCCCGGTGTTCGTCGCGGAGGGCATCTTCGCCGCCGAGATCGTCGGGCGCTGCCGTGAACTCGGGGTCCTCGCCGACGCGCTGTGCCTGACCCGCGGCCCGGTCAGGACGTTCCGCCGCCGCTTCCTGCGCGATCTGAAGGAGGCCCGCAAGTCGGTGCCCTTCCTGCTGCGGCGCGGCTGGCGGCTGATGCGCCTGGAACGCTCGATCGTGGCCCGTCAGACGGAGTTGGGCGCCCACCCGTGCGACAAGGACGAGGCCCTTGGCCGCCTGGCGGCAGCCGCCGCGGGCCACTGCGCGAAGGCGACGGCGTAAAGAACGCCGTACGCGTGCGGAGGCAACCGTACCGACGCAACCGTACGAGTCCGGGCACAGACAAAAGCGGGACTGGACGGACCCCCCGGCCCTCCAGTCCCGCTTCCCCCGTGTTCCCCCGTCGCGGTCCCCCGTGGCCCCCGACAGTTTTCCCCCGGTGCCGCGACGGCGCTCCCCAGCGCCACCGCGACCTTTCCGCTCCCCCGTGTTCCCCCCGCTTACCTACTCCCCCCACAGACCTTCAGGCGACAAGCTCCCCGAAGGACTCCTCCTCGTCACGGCCGAAGCTGAGGACCTCGTCCTCGCGCAGCCGGCGGAGCGACCGCCAGATGCTGGACTTCACCGTGCCGACACTGATGTCGAGGATCTCCGCGATCTCCGGGTCGGTGCGGCCCTCGTAGTAACGCAGGACCAGCATCGTCCGCTGGAGTTCGGGGAGCCGGGCGAGCGCCTGCCACAGGACGGCGCGCAGCTCGGTGCCGCGCATCGCGTCCGTGTCGCCGGCCGTCTCCGGCAGCTCCTCGGTCGGGTACTCGTTCAGCTTGCGGCGGCGCCACGCGCTGATGTGCAGGTTGGTCATGGTGCGGCGGAGGTAGCCCCCGACCGCGGCCTTGTCACTGATCCGCTCCCAGGCCCGGTAGGTCGAGAACAGCGCGCTCTGCAGCAGGTCCTCGGCCTCGAAGCGGTCACCGGTCAGGTGGTAGGCGGTTGCGTACAGGGAGGCACGACGCTCCTGGACGTAGGCGGTGAACTCCGCCTCCGACACAGACCGGCGTTCCCCCGTGCCCTCCCCGTACGCGGTCCCCGTTGCCCCCGATCCCCCGTGGGCGACCCCCGTGTTGCTTCCCCCCACATGTGCGTCAACCACCGACATGTACGTGGTGTGCTGACGCCCGGTGCCGCGAGCGCACCCCCGCCCTCCCCCACGCTCGGCTGCGCTCGCGCGGGAGGGACCCCCATCGGCACCGGACTTCTCCGTGCTCCGGATGACGTCATGGAGACGCGTGACAACTGCGCCAGTGCTGTTGCCGTGCAGCGTGTTCATCTCGCGCCCCCCGTCGTGGAGTTCCGGTTCTTGCCTGTGCCGAGAAGATTGCCCGTTCACCTTCATGGCCGTGTCCGCCGACTGTCACAGACCTGTCACAGGGGACGGGCCCAGTCGGGGCACAGGTTGATCACAGAGAAGAGTCGTACGGCTACGCGATCGGCACGATCCTGTGCGGGTGATGGGTGGGAGCGCTCCAACGGTCGATTCGGCGCCATGCCATGGGCCAGAATGAGCCCGTGCCTTCCCTGTTGCTGATCGAGGACGACGACGCCATCCGCACGGCCCTGGAGCTCTCACTGACGCGCCAGGGGCACCGTGTCGCCACCGCCGCCACCGGCGAGGATGGTCTCAAGCTGCTGCGCGAACAGCGGCCGGATTTGATCGTTTTGGATGTGATGCTGCCTGGCATCGACGGCTTCGAGGTGTGCCGGCGCATCCGGCGCACCGACCAGCTGCCGATCATCCTGCTGACCGCGCGCAGCGACGACATCGACGTCGTCGTGGGCCTGGAGTCCGGGGCCGACGACTATGTGGTCAAGCCCGTACAGGGGCGCGTGCTGGACGCCCGTATCCGCGCGGTCCTGCGGCGCGGCGAGCGCGAGGCCAACGACGCGGCGACCTACGGCAGTCTGGTGATCGACCGTGCGGCGATGACCGTGACGAAGAACGGCGAGGACCTCCAGCTGACGCCCACCGAGCTGCGGCTGCTCCTGGAGCTGAGCCGGCGCCCCGGCCAGGCCCTGTCCCGGCAACAGCTGCTGCGTCTGGTCTGGGAGCACGACTACCTCGGCGACTCCCGGCTGGTGGACGCGTGCGTGCAGCGGCTGCGCGCCAAGGTCGAGGACGTACCGTCGTCGCCGACCCTGATCCGTACCGTGCGCGGCGTGGGGTACCGGCTGGACGTCCCTTCGTGAGCGAGGCACACGCGGGCGGCGAAGGCGACGGAGAAGGCAGCGGAGAAGGTAGCGGTCGGACACTGTGACGAAGGCTCGAGGGGGGATCCGCGGCTGGTCCGCGGCTCGTAGGAAAGTGCAGTCCCGGATCCGTTTCACCAGTCTGCGGCTGCGTCTGGTCGTCGTCTTCGGGCTGGTGGCGCTCACCGCCGCCGTGTCGGCGTCCGGGATCGCGTACTGGCTCAACCGCGAGGCCGTTCTGACGCGCGCGCAGGACGCGGCGCTCGACGACTTCGAGCGGGAGATGCAGAGCCACGCGAGCACCCTGCGCCCGAACCCGACGCAGGACCAACTGCGCGTCACGGCCCGGCAGATGGCCGACGGCGGCCAGCGCTTCAGCGTGCTGCTCATCGCCGAGGACGCCGACGGCGGCACGCTGTACGGCGCGTCGACCGACAGCTCGCTGAACGGCTTCGCCCTGGAGGACGTGCCCGAGTCCCTCCAGAAGGCCGTCAACAAGCGGCAGAAGCTCACCTCCGGCAACCAGCACGCGTACCACCTGTACTGGCAGCGGATCATCGACGGCGACACCCCCTACCTGGTGGGCGGCGCGAAGATGATCGGCGGCGGCCCGACGGGCTACATGCGCAAGTCGCTGGAGCCGGAGGCGAAGGACCTCAACTCGCTCGCCTGGTCGCTCGGTATCGCGACGGGTCTCGCGCTGATCGGCTCGGCGCTGCTCGCGCAGGCCGCCGCGACGACCGTGCTGAAGCCGGTGCAGCGCCTCGGGGTGGCGGCCCGGCGCCTGGGCGAGGGCAAGCTCGACACCCGGCTGCGCGTCTCCGGCACGGACGAACTGGCCGATCTCTCCCGGACGTTCAATTTGGCGGCGGAGTCCCTGGAGAAGAAGGTCGACGACATGAGCGCCCGCGAGGAGGCGTCCCGCCGCTTCGTCGCCGACATGTCCCATGAGCTCCGTACGCCGCTGACGGCGATCACCGCCGTCACGGAGGTGCTGGAGGAGGAGCTGGACGCCGACACGGGCAGCCTCGACCCCATGATCGAACCGGCCGTTCGGCTCGTCGTCAGCGAGACGCGCCGCCTCAACAACCTGGTCGAGAACCTGATGGAGGTCACCCGCTTCGACGCGGGCACGGCCCGACTGGTGCTCGACAACGTGGACATCGCCGACCAGATCACCGCCTGCATCGACGCCCGCGCGTGGCTGGACGCGGTGGACCTGGACGCCGAGCGCGGCCTCATGGCCAACCTCGACCCGCGCCGCCTGGACGTGATCATGGCCAACCTGATCGGCAACGCGCTCAAGCACGGCGGTTCGCCGGTGCGGGTGTCGGTGCGCGAGGAGGGCGAGGACCTGCTGATCGAGGTCCAGGACCACGGCCCGGGTATCCCCGAGGACGTCCTCCCGCATGTCTTCGACCGCTTCTACAAGGCGAGCGCCTCCCGCCCGCGCTCCGAGGGCAGCGGCCTCGGCCTGTCCATCGCCCTGGAGAACGCCCACATCCACGGCGGTCGGATCAGCGCCGCCAACGCCCCGAAGGGCGGTGCGGTGTTCACCCTCCGCCTGCCCCGCGACGCCGCCTCACTGATCGAGGAGGAGCGGGCCGACGACGAGGACACCGACGGCCCGCAGGGCACCGAGGGGGACGGCCAGTGACGATACGACGAGACATACGAACACGGGACGGCCGCGCGCCGCGGGGCGAGCGAGCACTGCCGGGCGGGCGGGGTGTACGGGTCCTGGCGGCGACCGGGGTGCTGGCCGGGCTGCTCGCCGGCTGCGGCATCCGGGCCACGCAGGTGCCGACGGACTTCGGTCCCGCGCCCTCGATGGTCCCCTGCGAGTTGTCGGTGTCGGACATCGCGACCCAGGCCACCCCGTCCGGCGTTCCCGTCGAGGTGTTCCTGCTCTGCTCAGGAGCGCTTGTGCGGGTGAACCGCTCGGTGGAGGTGGCCGAGGGCACCGAGGAGCCGCGGCGGCGCGTCGTGGTGGCACAGGGCCTCCTGGACGCCCTGGCCGGGAACCCGTCCGACGTCGAGGACGAGGCCGGCTACGACACCGCGGTACCGTCCGGCCTGACGGTGACCGGGCCCCGCCCCGGCGACCCCGAGGACGCCCTCCGCCTGTCCACGGCCCCCGACGCCCTCCCCAAGTACGCCCTCGCCCAGATCGTCTGCACCTTCGCCGACTCGGCGGCCGCCGGCGACAACGGCTCGGTGGTCCTGGGCGGCACGAGCGCCGCCACCCTGCGCCGCTACGAGTGCACCCCGGACGTCCAGTCCTCCCCCGGCACGAGCACACCCCCGTCGACAGAGGTCGAGGGCTCCTGAAGCAGGAGCACCACCCGATCCGGCGCCCCATTGCCTGGGCAACCCCGGAAGAGCAGGCGAGTGAGCCGAAGGGGCGCGCCGGTGTCGAGACGGCGAACGCGCGGAGGCCCGAAGGGTCGAGCACGATCGCCGTCTCGACACCGGCACAAGCGCCCCGGAGGCGAACCGCGCCCAAAAAAGGGAGAGCGGAACCGATTGTGTCGGGGCTCGCGTCTTGGGGGGCGTGCAGCGTCAAGGTACGAACGGCGGTAGCGCCGGGATCCGTGTCCGTGCGGCGGGGGGTGTCCTCCTCGCCGTACATCTCGCGGTCGTTGCCTGGATCACGCTGCGTCCATTGGATGTCACCTGGATGAGTCCCGCGAATCTGCGGCCGTTCGCGGGGATCAGAGCGGATCTGGCCCTGGGGTGGCCGGAGGCGGCTCACCGGATCGGTGCGGGGCTCGCGCTGCTGGCGCCGCTGGGCGTACTGCTGCCGATGGTGCACGGCAGGCTGGCCGGGTCGCCGCTGGCCTCGCTGGCCCGTTCGGTCGCGGCCGGGGCGCTGCTGTCGCTGGCCATCGAGCTGTTGCAGACCGGGGTGCCCGGTCAGGTGGTCGACATCGACTCGATCCTGCTGAACACGGTCGGCGTGGGCCTCGCGCATCTCGCGGTCGTGCCGTTGGTCAGGTCGGTGCTGCGGCGCAGGGCGGAGACCCGGGTGCGGGCGGCGGGTCTGCGCCCCGAGGAACTGTCTCAGGGTCGGACCCCGACGATTCCCAGGGTCGGGATGGCTCCATAGAGGGACGCTTCGTCCGCTTCGTCACCGTAGCGTCGAAGGTGTGGAAATGAGCGCGGCGGCCAAGGGAAGGCCCCGCCCCACGCCGACGAAGGAGTCCCCATGAGCCGCCTTGCCCGCCCCAGCGAAGGCCGGATGATCGGCGGAGTGTGCGCAGCGCTGGCGCGGCGCTTCGGCACCTCCGCGACCACGATGCGCGTGATCTTCCTGGTGTCGTGTCTGCTGCCGGGCCCGCAGTTCCTGCTCTACATAGCCCTTTGGATCCTGTTCCCCTCGGAGGACAAGGCCCGCACGGCTTGGTGACACGCGCCCGGACCGACGGCACGACCGACGGCACGACCGACGGCACGTTCGACGGCACGATCGGCCGTGGTACCGGCCGTACGACCGGTCGTCGCGTACGCCGATGGGGCGCACCCCTCCGCAGGGGTGCGCCCCATCCAGGTCCGTACGGGCGGAGCCGTCCGGTTCAGGCGCCGACGCCACCGCCGAGCGGCAGGCCGTTCACGCCGAGGCCCTTGGCGGGGAGGGTCTTGCCGACGGGGAGGCCGCCGAGCAGTCCGGCGCCGGGGGCGGCCGGCCCCTCGGCGAGGACGTTGGCGGCGGGCTGCGCGGCCTCCAGGCCGGCACCGAGCGCGCTCTGGCCCTGGGTGACGGTGCCGAGGGCGCCCGGCAGCGCCTTCGAAACGTTCTCCACGGGCAGCGCCTGGGTGACGGTGCCCAGGGCCTGGGAGGCCTCGGGGGCGCTCGGTGCGCTCGGAGCGGCGTTGGCGGCGCCCGCGCCCGCAGCGGCGAGGGCGGCACCGACGACGGCGACACCGAGGGTCTTGGCAGCAGACTGCTTCATGTTGAATGCGTCCTTGAATGCGTTTGACGGGTGGTGAGCGGTGCCGAAACGTAAACACCAAAGTCCCGCCGGAGGCAAACATCGAAAAACGGCCGCGTCACCTTCCGCGTAACCACTTCCCGACACCGCCGTTCAGGCCTGTTCGTCGACAGAACCGCTGGTGGAAGCCGTCTGCCGGAACAGCCATTCGGATTTCAACTCGGCGTAGCCGGGCTTGATCACGTCATTGATCATGGCCAGTCGTTCATCGAAAGGAATGAATGCTGACTTCATAGCATTGACCGAGAACCACTGCATGTCGTCGAGCGTGTAGCCGAAGGCCTCGACAAGGTGCTCGAATTCGCGACTCATATCGGTGTGGGACATCAGCCGGTTGTCGGTGTTCACGGTGACCCGGAAGTGCAGCCGCCGCAGCAGCCCGATGGGGTGCTCGGCGTACGAACGGGCGGCGCCGGTCTGGAGGTTGGAGCTGGGGCAGAGTTCCAGCGGGATGCGCTTGTCGCGGACGTAGGAGGCGAGGCGGCCGAGCTTCACCGAGCCGTCGTCCTGGACCTGGATGTCGTCGATGATGCGTACGCCGTGGCCGAGCCGGTCGGCTCCGCACCACTGGAGGGCCTGCCAGATGGAGGGGAGGCCGAAGGCCTCGCCGGCGTGGATGGTGAAGTGGTTGTTCTCGCGCTTGAGGTACTCGAAGGCGTCGAGGTGCCGGGTGGGCGGGTAGCCGGCTTCTGCGCCCGCGATGTCGAAGCCGACGACACCGCCGCCCGACAGGTCGCGGTAGCGGTTGGCGAGTTCGGCGATCTCCAGGGAGCGGGCCGCGTGGCGCATGGCCGTGAGCAGGGCGCCGACACGGATGCGGTTGCCTGCGGCCCTGGCTCGCCGTTCGCCCTCCCGGAAGCCCTCGTTGACGGCCTCGACGACCTCTTCGAGGCTGAGCCCGCCGCCCAGGTGCTGCTCGGGGGCGTAGCGGACCTCGGCGTAGACGACGCCGTCCGCGGCGAGGTCCTCGGCGCACTCGGCGGCGACGCGGAGGAGCGCGTCGCGGGTCTGCATGACGCCGACTGTGTGGGAGAAGGTCTCCAGGTACCGCTCCAGCGAACCGGAGTCGGCGGACTCGCGGAACCAGACGCCGAGCCGGTCGGGGTCGGCCTCGGGGAGTTGGGGGGTGTAGCCCGAGATGTGGGCGAGCTCGACGATCGTGGCGGGGCGCAGGCCCCCGTCGAGGTGGTCGTGCAGCAGAACCTTGGGCGCCCGGCGGATCTGGTCCGAGTCCGGGGTGTTACCGGTCGGGTCGGTCTGGTTCGTCATTTTCGCACGATAACGCCTACGCGCGTAGAGCGCCTGTCGGGCGGTTCCGTCGATACCCAACGGTGACCCACAGGACGGGTGGCGTACACCATGACTTCTGACACTGTTCTGTCATGGCGCAGCAAGCAATGCCGGTCCGTACGCCCCGACTTGGGCGGGCGATCGGCCCTGAGCCGGGCACCGTCGGCGGAGTCGTTCTGCTGCTCCCGGCCGGTGACGAGGCATCCACCCGCAGACCCTCCCCCATGATGGCCGCGGCCTCCGTGCTCACCCTCGGCCGCCGGCTCGCCCGAGCGGGCCGTACGGAGGGCCTGGCCACGCATGTCGTGCACTACCGCTACCGGGGCTGGAACGGCACGGAGGCAGGACTCGCGCGGGACGCGGAGTGGGCCGTGGACGAGGTGGTGCGGCGCCATGGCGATGTGCCGGTCTGTCTCGTCGGGCTCCACATGGGTGCGCGGGCGGCGCTGCACGCCGGGGGGCACGACGCCGTCAACTCCGTATTGGCGATCGCCCCGTGGCTGCCCGAGGAGGATGTGGCCGCGCCGCCCGAACCGGTGAAACAGCTGTCGGGGCGGCGGGTGCTGATCGTGCACGGCACGAACGACGAGCGGGTGGATCCCGAGTTGTCGTTCCGGTTCGCGGCGCGGGCGAAGAAGACGAACCCCGATATCTGCCGGTTCGAGGTGCACGCGGATCGGCATGGGTTGCAGCAGTACCGCGACGAGGTGCACGCGTTGGCTTCGGACTTCGTGATGGGGGTGTTGTTCGGGCGGGCGTTCTCGCGGCCGGTGGAGGACGCGTTGGCGGCTCCGCCGCCGTTGGGGTTGCGTATGCCTCTTGCCTCCGGCTTCGGGGTGGCTCGCTCGCGTCAGGGTGGCTGAGGTTGTGTAGCGGCTGTGGGTCGGTGGAGGCTTGTCGCGCAGTTCCGCGCGCCCCTGAAGCCAAGGCGGCGGCGCAGGTCAGTCGTGGAGGAGCCGGCCTCGCCTTGACAGCAGGAACTTCTTGAAGGCTGCCACCGGGGGTGTGTCCGGATGGCCGTCGAGCCAGGCGACGCCGATTTCCCGGGCCGCTCGTGGGGCGGTGACCGTCAGTTCCACGACACCCGGTCTCGGGACGGCCGGGGGCGGGAGCAGAGCCACGCCCAGGCCTGCCGCCACGAGGCCTCGTAGGGTCTCGGCCTCCTCGCCCTCGAAGGCGATACGGGGTTTGAAGCCGGCCTCCTTGCAGAGGTCGTCGGTGATGCGGCGCATGCCGTAGCCGGGTTCGAGGGTGACGAAGGTTTCGTCGGCGGCCTCGGCGAGGCGGACGCGTTTGCGGGCCGCGAGGCGGTGCTCGGCGGGGACGACGAGGCGGAGTTTCTGCTCGTCCAGGCGGCGGGCCACGAGGTCGGGGGCGTCCGGGACGGGGGACGTGAGACAGAGGTCGAGTTCGCCGGCGCGCAGGCGTTCGAGCATGGCCTCGCCGTAGTTCTGGACGAGGCTGAAGCGGACGCGGGGGTGTTCGGTGCGGAAGGCCTGGAGGAGGCCGGGGACGGTCTCGGCGCCCATGGTGTGCAGGAAGCCGAAGGCGACCTTGCCGGTGGCGGGGTCGGCGTCGGCGCGCACCTCGTCGGCGGCGCGCTCGATCTCGGCGAGGGCGCGTTCGACGGAGGCGTGGAAGGTGCGCCCGGCGGGAGTGAGGGAGACCGTGCGGCCCCGGCGGGCGAACAGGTCGACACCCAGGTCCTGTTCGAGCCGGACCATCGCCCGCGACAGGGTGGACTGCGGGACCTGCATCTCCTGCGCGGCCCGGGTGACGTGCTCGGTGCGGGCGACGCCGGCGAAGTAGGCGAGGCGGGGCGCGAGGCGCAGGACGATGTCCTCGATGTCCTCGAAGGTGTCGGTGTTCTCGATGCGCCGGGGGCGCTCGACGCGCTCGATACCTTCGGCCCGCTCGGTGCGTTCGATGTCTTCTGTGTCACCGGACGGTGACAGACGCGGCTCTGACCTCTGCTGATGCATCACGGGAACGATTATGGGGGTTCCGTGCATTGGACGGATGAGTGGCGTCGTACGTAATTTCGAGGCATGCCTTCCGCCAGTACCGAGGCGCCCACCACCGTGGGCGCCGTATCAGCCATCGCCCCGTCCGCGTCCCCGTCCGCGTCCCCGTCCGCGTCCGCCGTCGATTCCCGTGTGGCCCCCGGGGGCCCCGGCTACCGCCGGATGAGTCTGGCGCTGTTCCTCGCCGGTGTCGCGACCTTCGCCCTCCTCTACTCCACGCAGGCTCTGCTGCCGCTGATCTCGGACGGCTTCGGGAGCACGGCGAGCGCGGCGAGCTGGACGGTGTCGGCGGCGACCGGGGCGCTGGCGCTGTTCGTGCTGCCGATGAGCGCGCTGTCGGAGCGGTTCGGGCGGCGTACGTTGATGACGGCGTCGCTGGCTGTCGCGGTCACGGTGGGGCTGCTGATCCCCTTCGCGCCGTCGCTGGGCGCGCTGGTCGTGCTGCGGGCCGTGCAGGGCGCCGCGCTGGCCGGGGTGCCGGCCTCGGCCACCGCCTACCTCGCCGAGGAGGTCCGGCCCAAGGCCCTCATCACCGCGATCGGTCTGTTCGTCGCCGGCAACAGTGTCGGCGGCATGAGCGGGCGGGTCGTCACCGGATGGGTCGCGCAGGAGTGGGGCTGGCGGGTGGCGCTGGGTGTGCTCGGGCTGATCGCGGTGGGCTGCGCGGTGGCCTTCCGGCTGCTGCTGCCCGCGCCGAAGCACTTCGTGAGCGGCTCGCCGCGGCCCGCGGTGCTGGCCCGCACGGTCCGCACGCATCTCGCCAACCCGCTGCTGCGCCGCCTGTACGCCATCGGCGCGCTCTTCATGACCGTCTTCGGCGCCGTCTACACCGTCATCGGCTACCGCCTGACCGAGGCCCCCTTCTCCCTCCCGCAGGGCGTCATCGGCTCGATCTTCCTCGTCTACCTGGTCGGTACGGTCTCGGCGTCCACCGCCGGACGGCTGGTGGGGCGCCTGGGGCGTCGCGGTGCGCTGTACCTCGCGGGCGGTACGACCACCGCCGGTCTGCTGGTCTCCCTCTCCGACTCCCTCGTACTGGTACTGCTGGGCCTCGTGCTCATCACCGCGGGCTTCTTCGCCGGCCACGCGGTCGCCTCGTCGGCGGTCAGCCACACGGCCCGGGAGGGCCGGGCGCAGGCATCCGCGCTGTACCAGTCCGCGTACTACGTGGGGTCCAGCGCGGGCAGCACGCTGGGTGCGGTCGCCTTCCACGCGGGCGGCTGGGCCGGGACCGTCTCACTGGGGCTGCTGGCGGTCGTGGGTGTCGTGTCCATCACCGTCCTGGGCACACGCGCGGCCCGCGCCGAGCGCAGGGTCACGGCGGCGTACTGAGACGACCGGTACCCCACCCGGGAGCTGGGCCGGATGGGGTTGACCTGCGCTTTCCTCTCTTCGAGGAGCCAGTGTCAGTGGGCTGCGGTAGCTTCCGAGGTGTTGGTGCGCGAAGGTGCGCGCGACCGGATGAGCCACAGGGGTGGGTTGGCCATGAGTGACGGTACGGCGACGGCGACAGCGGAGCTGGACGTGCGGTTGGAGAAGCACCGGGTCGAGCTGACCGGGTACTGCTACCGGATGCTGGGCTCGTCCTTCGAGGCGGAGGACGCCGTGCAGGACACGATGATCCGGGCCTGGCGGAGCTACGAGAAGTTCGAGGGACGGTCGTCGCTGAGATCGTGGCTGTACCGGATCGCCACGAACGTGTGCCTGGACATGCTGACCGCGGGGAACAAGAGGGCCCGTCCGATGGATCTCACCGAGTCCACCCCCCTCGCGCAAGCCGCCCTCGCACCGCGCCCCGACAACACCTGGCTGGAGCCGGTGCCGGACGCTCGGGTGCTGCCGTCGACCGCCGACCCGGCGGAGGCGGCCGTGGCGAAGGAGTCCGTGCGGCTGGCCTTCGTCGCCGCGCTGCAGAAGCTGCCCTCGAAGCAGCGCGCGGTGCTCATTCTGCGCGAGGTGCTGGCCTGGAAGGCCAGTGAGGTCGCCGAGCTGCTGGACACCTCGGTCGCCTCGGTGAACAGCGCGTTGCAGCGGGCCCGCGCGACCCTCGCGGTGAGCGACGGGCACGCGGCGGCGGCCGAGGTGTCCGACCCGCTCGACGAGGAGCAGCAGAAGCTCCTGGACCGCTATGTCGCCGCGTTCGAGGGGTACGACATGGCGGCGCTGACGGCCCTGCTGCACGAGGACGCGGTCATGACGATGCCGCCGTTCGACCTGTGGCTGACCGGGACGAGCGACATCACCGGGTTCATGACCACGCTCGGCGCGCCCTGTGCGGGGTCGCACCTCGTGCCGGTCGCGGTGAACGGCCTGCCGGGCTTCGCGCAGTACAAGCCGGACCCGGAGAAGGGCGGCTTCAGCGCGTGGGCCGTGCAGGTGCTGGAGATCTCAGCGGGCCGGATCGCCGGGTTCCACTGCTTCCTCGACACCGCCCGCTGGTTCCCCCTCTTCGGCCTGCCCCTCCACATCGAAGGCAAGCCCGACGAGACCCAGTAGCGCGCGGAGCGCCGGGTCGGGGTCCCGGAGCCGTATCCGGCCGCCGGCCCGTCTCGCCGTGAGCTGGAGCCGGGCCAGTGCGTCGATGACGCCCAGGCCCGGCGGCCCGATCCCGGCGACGTCGCACACCACGATGCCGCCCCCGGCCCCCTCCAGATGCGCGCGCACCTCGTCACAGAGCCGAGGCACCTCGTCCCGGGTGACGGGGCCTGGCAGTACGAGTACGGCGGGTGTCGTCGCGTCCACGATCGGTAGACCAGGCACGGCCCCGGAACTCATCGCGGAGGGCGACGGCGCCCGACGTGGGGTCAGGCGATCCGGTCCAGCACGATCGGGTTCGCGGTGAAGGGCGTGCCCGGGGCCGCGATGTCGAAGGAGCCGGTCACGGCCTCCAGGGCGTACTCGAAGCGCTCGGGGGTGTCCGTGTGGAGGGTCAGCAGCGGCTGGCCCTCGGTCACCGTGTCGCCCGGCTTGGCGTGCATCTCGACGCCCGCGGCGGCCTGCACCGGGTCCTCCTTGCGGGCGCGGCCGGCGCCGAGGCGCCAGGCGGCGAGGCCGATGTCGTACGCGTCGAGGCGGGTCAGGACGCCGGAGGCGCCCGCCTTCACCACGTGCTGCTCGCGGGAGGTCGGGAGCGGCGCGTCCGGGTCGCCGCCCTGGGCCGCGATCATGCGGCGCCAGGTGTCCATCGCGGAGCCGTCGGCAAGGGTCTTCGCCGGGTCGGCGTCCTTCACGCCGGCCCCGTCGAGCATCTCGCGGGCCAGGGCGATGGTGAGCTCCACGACGTCCGCGGGGCCGCCGCCCGCGAGGACCTCGACCGACTCGCGGACCTCAAGGGCGTTGCCCGCCGTCAGGCCGAGCGGGGTCGCCATGTCCGTCAGCAGGGCGACGGTCTTCACGCCGTGGTCGGTGCCCAGGCCGACCATCGTGGAGGCCAGCTCGCGGGCGTCCTCGATGGTCTTCATGAAGGCGCCCGTGCCCACCTTCACGTCCAGGACCAGCGAGCCGGTCCCCTCGGCGATCTTCTTCGACATGATCGAGGAGGCGATGAGCGGGATCGCCTCCACCGTGCCCGTCACGTCGCGCAGCGCGTAGAGCTTCTTGTCCGCCGGGGCCAGGCCGTCGCCCGCAGCGCAGATCACCGCGCCGACGCCGTCCAGCACGGACAGCATCTCCTCGTTGGAGAGGAGCGCGCGCCAGCCCGGGATCGACTCCAGCTTGTCGAGGGTGCCGCCCGTGTGGCCGAGGCCCCGCCCGGAGAGCTGGGGGACGGCCGCGCCGCAGGCCGCCACCAGGGGTGCCAGCGGGAGCGTGATCTTGTCGCCGACGCCGCCCGTGGAGTGCTTGTCGGCGGTCGGGCGGGACAGGGACGAGAAGTCCATGCGCTCACCGGAGGCGATCATCGCGGCCGTCCAGCGGGAGATCTCCCGGCGGTCCATGCCGTTGAGGAGGATGGCCATGTTGAGGGCGGCCATCTGGTAGTCGGCGACCTCGCCGCGGGTGTAGGCGTCGATGACCCAGTCGATCTGTTCGTCGCTGAGCTCGCCGCGGTCGCGCTTGGTGCGGATGACGGAGATGGCGTCCATCGACATGGCCATGGCGTTCCTTCCAGGGTTGTGCGGGAAAGTGCGCGGCCCCCCTGAGCGCAACTCAGAGGGGCCGCACGGGAGTTACTTGGTGAGATGGTCCGGGCCGAAGGCCTGGGGCAGCATCTGCGAGAGGGGCAGGATGCCCGCCGGGGTCTCCAGGAGCAGGTCCGGGCCGCCGAACTCGTACAGCAGTTGCCGGCAGCGGCCGCACGGGACGAGGATCTCGCCGCGGCCGTCCACGCAGGTGAAGTGCGTGAGGCGGCCGCCGCCCGTGCGGTGCAGCTCCGAGACCAGCCCGCACTCGGCGCACAGGCCGAGGCCGTACGACGCGTTCTCGACGTTGCAGCCCGAGATCGTGCGGCCGTCGTCGACGAGGGCGGCGACGCCGACCGGGTAGCCCGAGTAGGGGGCGTACGCGTGGGACATGGCGTCCCGCGCGGCCGAGCGCAGCTCGTCCCAGTCGGCCTCGGCCAGTGCGCCGGCGGTCACTTGCCCTGTCCTTTCCGGTACGGCAGGCCGTCCGCCTTCGGCATCCGCAGCCGTTGCGCGGAGAGCGCGAGGACGATCAGCGTGATGACGTACGGCGTGGCGGAGACGACCTGGTTCGGGACCTCGTTGGTGACGGAGTACCAGGTGAGAAGCAGGGCGCCGATGACGAAGGTGATCGCGGCGGCGACGTACTTCTTGCGGACGGCCTGCCAGATCGCGCCGATGATCAGCAGCAGGGCGCCGAGCAGCAGCAGCGCGTGGACGTTCTCGGAGCCGCCGCGCAGGTTGAGGCTGTCGGTGTAGCCGAAGAGGCCGGCGCCGATGGCGAGGCCGCCCGGCATCCAGTTGCCGAAGATCATCGCGGCGAGACCGATGTAGCCGCGGCCGCCGGTCTGGCCCTCCAGGTAGAAGGGGTTGGCGACGATGGCGAGGAAGACGCCGCCGAGGCCGGCCAGACCGCCGGAGATGATCACGGCGAGGTACTTGTACTTGTAGACGTTGACGCCGAGGGACTCGGCGGCGACCGGGTTCTCACCGCAGGAGCGCAGTCGCAGACCGAAGGCGGTGCGCCACAGGATCCACCAGGTGGCGGGGATCAGCGCGACGGCGAGGAGGGTCAGCCAGGAGACGTCGGTGACCAGACCGCCGAGCAGGCCGGCGATGTCGGAGATGAAGAACCAGCCCTGGTCGTTGAGGTCGCGCAGTGCGTCGGAGAGTCCTGGGACCGTGAAGTCGCCGAGGGAGTCCACCGGCGGGGACTGTTTGGCCGAGCCGCCCTGGTGGCCCACGAAGGCGAGGGGGGCGAGGTAGCGGGTGGCGCCGAGGGCGAGGATGTTGATGGCCACACCGGAGACGATGTGGTTGACGTTGAAGGTGATGGTGACGAAGGCGTGCAGCAGGCCGCCGATCGCGCCGCCGGCGATGCCGACCAGGACACCGGTCCACGGGCCCCACTGGAAACCGGCCCAGGCGCCGAACCAGGTGCCGAGGATCATCATGCCTTCGAGGCCGATGTTGACCACGCCCGCGCGCTCGGCCCACAGACCGCCGAGACCGGCCAGGCCGATCGGGACGGCCAGCTCAAGCGCGGTGGACATCTGGCTGACGTTGGTGATGCCGTCGGCGCCGGTGATGATGCGGACGATCGAGGTCAGGGCCAGGACGCCGGCGATGACCAGCAGCAGCACGGGCAGCGACAGCTTGCGGCCGGTCGGGGCGGCCGGCTGCAGCGTGGGCTGGTTGACGTCGGTTGCGGTGGTCATCGGCCAGCCACCTCCTTCTTGACGTTGTTGTCGGCGGAGCCGTCGGCGCCGAGGACATGGCCCGCGGCGAGTTCGGCGCCGACCCGGCGCTGCTGGCGGCGCAGACCCCACTCGCGGACGGTCTCGTACGAGACGACGACCGAGAGCACGATCAGGCCCTGCATGATGACCGCGATCTCCTTGTCGTAGCCGTGGAAGTCCAGCTCCGGGGAGGCCTTGTCGAGCCAGGCCCACAGCAGGGCGGCGAAGGCGATGCCGACGGGGCTGTTGCGGCCGAGCAGGGCGATGCCGATACCGAGGAAGCCGATACCGGTGGGGAAGTTCAGGCTGTAGGTGTGGGTGTCGCCGAGCAGGATCGGCAGGCCGGCGAGGCCCGCGACGCCGCCGGAGAGCAGCATCGCGGTGAGCACCATGCGCCCCGGGTCGACGCCGCTGGCGGCTGCGGCCGACTCGGAGGCGCCGGAGGCGCGCAGGTCGAAGCCGAAGCGGGTGCGGCTGATGACGACCCAGTAGCCGATGCCGAGCAGCGCGGCGAGGACGACCAGGCCGTAGATCTCGCCGGCGTCGCCCATGTCGATGCCGGGCACCCAGCCGGACTCGGCCATCTCGCCGGTGGTGTTGTTGTTGCCGACCTTGACGCCGAAGACGTTCGGCAGCCAGAGGTAGCCGATGACGGAGGTCGCGATCGCGTTCAGCATGATCGAGGCGACGACCTCGCTGACGCCCCGGGTGACCTTGAGGACACCGACGATGCCGGCCCAGAAGGCGCCGGTGAGAATCGCGGTGAGCATCAGCAGCGGGATCTGGATGACCGCGGGCAGGTCGACGTGGGCGCCGACGATCGCGGTGATCATGGCGCCGAGCAGGTACTGGCCGTCGACACCGATGTTGAACAGGTTCATCCGGAAGCCGATGGCCACCGCGAGTGCCGCGATGTAGTACAGCGAGGCCTGGTTGATGATCCGGACCTGGATGTCGGAGAACGAGGCCTGCTCGAACATGAGCGTGAACGGCTCGATCGGGTTCTTGCCGGAGGCGAGCAGCACGATCGCGGTCAGGGCGAAGGCCACGGCGAGCGCGAGGACCGGTCCGGCCACCGCGAGGAGCACGCGCTCCCTGTCGAACTTCTTCATCAGCGGGCCTCGTCTTCCGGGGACTCGGGGGCCCCAGGGGTTTCTTCGTGTTCGAGGTGGCCGGTGACGGCCCCGGTCATGGCCGAGCCCAGCTCCTCGGGGGTGACGGTGGCCGGGTCGGCGTCGGCGACCAGCTTGCCGTTGTAGATCACCCGGAGGGTGTCGGACAGGCCGATCAGCTCGTCCAGGTCCGCGGAGATCAGCAGAACGGCGAGGCCGTCGCGGCGGGCCTCGCGGATCTGGTCCCAGATCTGGGCCTGCGCGCCGACGTCCACACCGCGGGTGGGGTGGGCGGCGATCAGGAAGCGCGGTTTGTGGCTCATCTCGCGGCCGACGATCAGCTTCTGCTGGTTGCCGCCGGACAGCGAGGCGGCGGTGACGTCGATGCCGGGGGTGCGGACGTCGTAGTCGGCGACGATCCGGCGGGTGTCCTCCTGGGCGGCCTTCGGGTCGAGCCAGACGCCCTTGGCGTTGGGCCGCTCGGTCACATGGCCGAGGATACGGTTCTCCCAGAGGGGGGCCTCCAGGAGCAGCCCGTGCCGGTGGCGGTCCTCGGGGATGTAGCCGACGCCCTGCTCGCGGCGCTTGCGGGTGGCCCAGCCGGTGATCTCGTCGTCGGCGAGCGAGATGGTGCCCGAGTCGGCGGACTTCAGGCCGATGAGGGCGTCGACCAGTTCGGTCTGGCCGTTGCCCTCGACGCCGGCCAGGCCCAGGACCTCGCCCGCGTGGATGGTGAAGGTGATGTCGTCGAGCAGCGCCTTGCCGCCGGCCGCCTCGAGACGGAGGTCCTTGACGGTGATGACGGGGCGGTCGGTGACCGTCGACTCGGCCGTCTCCGGGGTGGGCAGCTCGCTGCCGACCATCAGCTCGGCGAGCTGGCGCGAGGTGGTCTCGGCGGGGATCGCCGTGCCGACGGTCGTGCCGCGCCGGATGACGGTGATCTCGTCGGCGACGGAGAGCACCTCGCCCAGCTTGTGCGAGATGAAGATGACCGCGAGGCCCTGCGTCTTGAGCTCGCGCAGGTTGGCGAAGAGCGCGTCGACCTCCTGCGGCACCAGGACGGCGGTGGGCTCGTCCAGGATCAGGGTGCGGGCGCCGCGGTAGAGGACCTTGAGGATCTCCACGCGCTGGCGCTCGGCGACACCCAGCTCCTCGACCAGGACGTCGGGGCGCACCCCGAAGCCGTACCGGTCGGAGATCTCCTTGATCTTGCGGCGGGCCTTGGCGCCGATGCCGTACAGCTTCTCGCTGCCGAGGACCACGTTCTCCAGGACCGTGAGGTTGTCGGCGAGCATGAAGTGCTGGTGGACCATGCCGATGCCGCGCACGATGGCGTCGGCCGGGGACGAGAAGGAGACCTGCTCGCCGTCGACCTCGATGGTGCCCTCGTCCGGCTTCTGCATGCCGTAGAGGATCTTCATCAGGGTCGACTTGCCGGCGCCGTTCTCCCCGACGAGGGCGTGGACGGTGCCCTTGCGGACGGTGAGGTGGATGTCGTGGTTGGCCACCACGCCGGGGAATCGCTTGGTGATCCCGGCGAGTTCGACGGCGGTCACCGACTCGTTGACCGCCACGTCGGCCGGAGGGCTGCTGGACGCGTTGATGGCGCACTCTCCTGGGAAAGGGGGTCGTCTACGCGCGTAGCGCCCCTACGGCATCGAAAGCGGGCTACGCACCCAGCGGTGCCGGGGAAGTCGAAGGGCGTGGGCACGTACCTCGACTCCCCCGGGGCCGCTCGGACAACGGGGTACAGGGAGCGATACTCCCCGTACCCCGTTGAGCGCAGGTAACCCCGCGGTTACTGGCGACTCCGGAGGGGCCTGAACCTCCCCGGAGTCACCCGGCTGCTCGTGGTGTAGCTGGGTCAGCTGGTCTCGACCTTGATCTCACCGCTGATGATCTTCGCCTTGGCTGTGCTGATGGCCTTCTGGAGCTCGGTGTCATTCTTGAACTTCGGGTTGGACTCGGCGAGGCCGACCTCGCCCGTCTTCAAATCGCCCCTGACGATACCGGTCTCGGGCTTGCCGTCCTCGACCGACTTCGCCAGGTTGTACACCGCCTTGGCGACGTCCTTCGTCGCCGAGGTCAGGATGGAATCCCGGTACTTCGCGAGGGCTTCCTGCTTGTACTGGTCCGAGTCGACGCCGATCGCCCAGATCTGGTCGGTGTCGGCGGCCTCGATCACGCCCTGGCCGGACAGACCGGCCGCCGCGTAGATCACATCGGCCTTCTTCTCGATCTGGCCCTCGGCGGCCGTCTTGCCCTTGTCCGGGCTGGAGAAGCCGCCTTCCTCCGCCGTCTGGGTGAGGTACTGGGAGAGGACCGTGGCCTTCGGGTTGGTGTCCTTGACGCCCTGCTCGAAGCCCGCCTGGAACTTGTGGATCAGCGGGATGTCCACACCGCCGACGAAGCCGACGGTGTTCGTCCTGGTGGCCTTGGCGGCCGCGACACCCGCGAGGTAGGAGGCCTGCTCCTCGGAGAAGACCAGGTCCGCGACGTTCTCCAGCTGGACGGTGGAGTCGTCCACGATGCCGAAGGTGGTGTCCGGGTACTGCTCGGCGGCGGCCTTCACGGCCGTCGCGTACGCGTAGCCGACGCCGACGACCGGGTCGTAGCCCTGCTTGGCCAGGGAGACCAGGCGCTGCTCCTTGTCGGCGTCCGTCTCGCCCTCGGTGGGCTCGATGTCCTGGGTCTCGTACCTGAACTCCTTCTTGGCCTGCTCCAGGCCCGCGTACGCGGCGTCGTTGAAGGACTGGTCGCCCTTGCCGCCGACGTCGTAGGCGATGGCGAGGCCCTTGTCGCCCTCGGAGTCGGCGGCGGACGACGCCTCGGTCGAGGTGCCGCCGCAGGCGGAGAGGACGAGGGCGAGGGAGGCGGCCGCTGCGCCTGCGACCGCTGTACGGGAAACCCGGCGCATGTGTTGGTGCTCCTGTCGTACAAGCGCCGGGGGTACTGCCAGGTGGTGCTGCACAGCGTCGGCGCCTTATGGCTTTCGGCGAGGGTAACGCGCGTAGACCTGGCGGGAAAGGGCGGGGGACCACGTTGTTATGGGGCCGTGTTGCGGGGTGCGGCGGGGGTGGTGTGGGCGGGTGGGGGGTGAGCGTCGGGTGCGGGTTCGTTGTGGCTGGTCGCTCAGTTCCCCGCGCCCCTCAAAGCGGCGGCGCCGTTCCCACCGGGGGAAAAAGCGAAGCGGGCGGGGGTCCAGGGACACCCGCCCGCTTCACGGCACTCGGAGAGGTGGGACTACTCGGTCTTCACCTTGATCGTGCCGTCGATGATTTCCTTCTTGGCCTTGGCGACCGCGTCGGAGAGGCCGGCGATCTCGGACATCTCCGGGTTGGAGTCGGCGAGGCCCACGCCGTCGACCTTGAGGTCGAAGGTCTGGGTGCCGGTGAGGGGCTTGTCGTCCTCGACGGACTTGGCGAGGGCGTAGACCGCGCCGCCGACGTCCTTCAGGGCCGAGGTGAGGATGTACTCCTTGTAGGGGGCCAGGGCCTCCTGGTCGTACTGGTCGGAGTCGACGCCGATCGCCCAGACCTTGGCCTTGGCGGCGGCCTCGATGACACCCTGGCCGGAGAGACCGGCGGCCTGGTAGACGACGTCGGCGTTCTTCTCGATCTGGCCCTCGGCGGCGGCCTTGCCCTTGTCGGGGCTGGAGAAGCCGCCCTCTTCGGCCGTCTGGGTCAGGTACTGCGAGATGACCTTGACCTTGCCGCCGCTGGTGTCCTCGACGCCCTGCTTGTAGCCGGCCTCGAACTTGTGGATGAGCGGGATGTCCACACCGCCCACGAAGCCCACGGTGTTCGTCTTGGTGGCCTTGGCGGCCGCGACACCGGCGAGGTACGAGGCCTCCTGCTCGGCGAAGACGAGGGACGCCACGTTGTCGCCCTCGACGACCGAGTCGACGATGCCGAAGGAGACCTTCGGGTACTTCTTGGCGGCGGCTTCCATCGCGGGGCCGTAGGCGAAGCCGACTCCGATGACCGGGTTGTAGCCCTGCTTGGCCAGGGACTCCAGGCGCTGCTGCTTGTCCGCGTCCGTCTCGCCCTCGGTGGGCTCGATGTCCTGGGTCTCGTACCCGAACTCCTTCTTCGCCTTCTCCAGGCCCGCGTACGCGGCGTCGTTGAAGGACTGGTCGCCCTTGCCGCCGATGTCGTACGCGATCGCGAGGCCCTTCGCACCCTTCGTGGTCTCGCTGTCACTGCTGCTGTCGCTGCTGGTACCACCACAGGCCGTGGCGGCGAGCGCCAGCGACGCGACCCCCACCGCGACGCGGGTCAGTTTGGAAATCCGACGCATCTTGAAGTTCCCCATCTTCTCCAAAGCCCCGCATCCGGGTGCTCAGTTCGGCGCACATTAACGCGCGTAGACACTCCTGGGAACGGGGTTTCGACTGGCCGTTATCCATTCGTGCCGATGGCCGGTTACGTCCTCGTGAACCATGGGACCGAAAGGGGCGCTTGGGGCATAAGCCCGCTCGCGCCTCTGGCGTTCCGTGTACGTGGGGTGACTTCAGCGTGTCGGTGCGCGCACCGTACGGGGTCGTACGGACACGCGCACCAGGCTGCCGCGAGGGTGGGCGGGGCGCAACCGGAACGGATCTCGAACGGGTTACAGGCCCGCCGGGTGGAGGGCGCGCATGCGGGCGTCCAGGAGGGCGGCCGCCGTGAAGAGTTCGACGCCTACGGTGATGGCGTGTTCGTCGGCGTCGAAGTCGCCCTGGTGGAGGTCACGGACGGTGAGGTCGCCCGGGCGGCGGACGCCGAGGCGGGCCATGGCGCCCGGGACGTGCTCCAGATACCAGGAGAAGTCCTCGCCGCCCAGGCTCTGCTCGGTGTCCTCGACGGAGTGGGCGCCGCGGCGGGCGGTCATGGCGTCCTGGAGCAGTTCGGTGACGACGGGGTCGTTGACGACCGGGGGGACGCCCCGGATGTAGTTGATCTCGGGCTTGGCGCGGTGCATGACCGCGACCTCCTGGACCGCCTCATGGATCAGGTCGGGGGCCTGCCGCCAGGCGTTGATGTCCAGGCAGCGCACGGTGCCGGAGAGCTCGGCGTGCTGCGGGATGACGTTCGGGGCGTGGCCCGACTCGACGCGGCCCCAGGTCACCACGAGCCCGGCGCGGGCGTCGAAGCGGCGGGCGACCAGCGCGGGCACGTCGGTGACGACGCGGGCGGCGGCGGTGACGAGGTCGGTGGTGAGGTGGGGGCGGGCGGTGTGGCCGCCGGGCCCGTCCAGCGAGATCTCCAGCCGGTCGCAGGCCGAGGTGATGGGTCCGTGGCGCAGTCCGATGAGGCCCGCGTCGACCCTCGGGTCGCAGTGCACGGCGATGATCCGCCCGACGCCGTTGAGCGCGCCGGTCTTGATCACGTCGGCGGCACCGCCGGGCAGCACCTCCTCGGCGGGCTGGAAGATCAGCCGTACGGGGCGGGGCAGCCGGCCCTCGCGGTGCAGCTCGGCGAGGACGAGGCCGGCGCCCAGGACGACGGTGGTGTGCACGTCGTGGCCGCAGGCGTGGGCGCGGTCCGGGACGGTGGAGCGGTAGTCGCAGTCCACCTTGGTGTCCGGGATGGGCAGCGCGTCGATGTCGGCGCGCAGGGCGAGGGCGGACTGGTCGGGGCCGTCCCAGTCGCCGATGTCACAGATGAGCCCGGTTCCGGTGTCGAGCACGCGCGGATGAAGGCCCGCCTTCTCCAGGCGTGCCTTGATCGCGGCGGTCGTGCGGAACTCCTGGTTGCCAAGCTCCGGGTGCATGTGCAAGTCACGGCGGAACGCGACGAGTTCGGCACGCAGGGCTTCCGGCAACGCGCCGGGGAGCAGGTTTTCGGCTTCCCCGGGCAGATCGGCCTCGGACTCTCGGGACATCAGTTGGTTCACCCTCTGAAGGGTAGGGCGATCGGGCGACCGACTAACCCACGATCAACAAAAAATCAGCCCCTGAGGGGAAGTTTTCGGTCGCTCAACGCATACGTATCGGCAGTGATGGGTATGCCCATCCGCCTTTCGGGCGGGTGGACCTCGGGGCTCCCAGGGAACGCCGGGGTTGCCCGCGAATCCCATCGTCTAAACGTCCGGGGGTGCCCGGACGATTCCCACCTCCACGGATACCACGTCCGCGCCACTTCGCCGTTCCGGAACCATCACCAGCGCGCGACTGTTCCGCTACGTGGTGTACCGGGGCAGCCGTGGCGGACAACCTGGAGTCGCGCGAGCGGCACCGCCGACAACGCCGCCGACGGTGGGCGGCGAACGGGGGAACGGGACCTGCGAGCGTGCGGGCCGCGGCGAGGAACAGGCCCCATGGAGGCCGGCCCAGTACGGCTTCCTCGGCACGACGACCCTGGTCCTGACCTGCCCCGTCTTCATGATTCTGGTGAGGTGGAGGGCCGACGGGGCCGGTCCGGCTGGTGCGGTCGGGCAGCGGCCGGGCCGCCGAGGAGAAGGGAGCTTCGTCCGGGCCGGTGGGGTTCACCTGGCGGGAGGACGAGGCGCAGGACGTGAGTGACGCCGGTCACGGCCGAGGCCTGTGACCAACGTCTCGGGCGTGGGGCCGAGCCACGGGGTCATTCTCCGGCGCCGTCCTCCGGGCTCGGAGGCCCGTACTCCGCGCGTGGACTCGCGAGGCGGTCGGCGACGTGGGCGAGCCAGCCTCTGGGTCCGTACGGGGCCGGGGGGTCGACCTCCATGCCGAGTTCGGCGACGGCGAGGGAGTAGTCGCCTTCGTCCAGGTCGAGAGTGAGCAGCTCATGGAGCTCGCCGACGAGGCGGGCCACGAGTGTGCGGTCGGTCGTGCTCCCGTAGTCGCGTACGGCGGCGTCGTGGTCGCCGAATTCGTCGGGCATGTCCTGCGAGAACCAGCCGCCCAGGAACTGGCCGAGCTCGGGGAAGCGGGCGTGCCACTCCCAGTGCGTCTCGGGCAGGGCGGCGGGAGGCGGGATCTCGCCCTCCTCGACGCTGTGCCTGATGTGGTCGGCGAGCAGCATCAGCCACTGCTGGATCTCGGCCTCGGGCAGGCCGATGTCCGGCACCGGGTAGTACTCGCCGAGGCCGAGCCGGAGCCGGCCGGGGGGATTGCGCGCGTAGGTGCGCAGCTGCTGCTCAGCGACCGGCAGAGCCCACGGGCGGCTGTGCCAGGTGTGGCGCAGATACGCCGTGAGGGCCTGGCCGGGCCGTTCGGGGGTGTCGTCGGCCGGCCGGCCGACGTATGCGCTGATCACCTGGTCGAGTTCGCCGTATCGGCGGTCGAACTCCAGGGGCTTCATGGACATGACCTGCGCCTCTACACGTAGATCGGGAAGGTGGTGTGCACGACGAACCCGATCGGACTCGCCGGCTCACGCCGGAGCACGACCCGGGCGGCCCGCACGTCCACGGGTCCGCGTCCCGCGAGGGCCATGGCCTGGAGCAGCACGCGGCCCACCGGCTCGGTACGCGAGGGCCAGGCGGCCTCGATGGTGAGGCGGGGGCGGGTGCCCTGGGCGAGCCAGCGGTGGATGGCCTGCTCGTTGCGGGTGACGACCTCCTGGGTGGCCCAATGGGCGGTTTCCCGGTCCGGATATGTGGCGGATCTGGTGAGCACTGGGTCTTCCCGGTTCGGCGGGGCGGATCAGACGGACAGGAAGTTCCAGAACACGGCTACTTCGTCGTCGTTCACGGCGATGAGTCCGGCGTCCCAGCCGTAGTGGCTGAAGGAGTCGTGCCCCCGGGAGGACTGTTTGTAGAAATCGGGACGGTCGCCCTTCCAGCCGAGGTTGGTGAAGAAGCGGGTGCCGTCAGGGAAGCGCGAAAGGATCACATCGGCCCGGCGTTCCATCTCCGGCCTGCGGTCCTCCCAGCCCAATGAACGGGAGAGGTCCACGCTACTTGTTCCGGCTCCGAGCAGAACGACCAGCGATCGCACCGAGGACCGGGGGAGTTCCTCCACCCGCTCCCCGTAGCGTTCCGCGTCCGCGGGGGTGGAGGGTGTCTCCAGCCATGGGAACAGCGGATCCTCCCGGCGCTCGTCCTCTCCCTCGTAGGGGTCGATGGACTCCCAGCCTCGTGGGTCCCGGGTCTCAAGACGCATGATCGACCCCACGTCGAACCACCATTCGTCGTGCTCACGCGGAGCGACAGCGACGAACGTACAGAGCCACTCGTACAGCTTGAGCGCGTCCGACCATGTCGCCGCGTCGAGCCGGCCCTCTTCCATCATTCGCTCCTTATTCGGGTGCCGAGGTGTAGACGACGAACGGCGGGTTCAGGTTCGGGTCGTACTTGAGACGGGTGGTCACGCCGAGAGAGTCCGCGGCGGGCACCACTTTGCCGTCCACCACCTGCACGGTTCGTCCGGTCACCGCGGAACCGGTGAGCGGGCCCTCGTGGGGGACTGAGGGGACGCCGATGACCAAGTCCTTCGGTGGCGGTGGGTTCTTGAGCCAGTCCTGGATCTCCGGGGTGTTCTCGCGGACGTTGTACTGAGTGTATTTCTGGGCCGAATCCAGATCGGTGAAGGACGAGGAGGTGAGGATGTTGTACTTTCCGTTCGCACGCTGCTCGTCCTCGATGCGCTGCACAAGCTGGGCGTCCGTCTTGCCCACATGCTTGTCGAGGGTGTGCCCGCCCCCCAGCCCCTCGTTCGTCGCCAGATCCAGCGAGTACAGGTACGGGAAAGGGCTCTCCCCGCCGCGCTGCCAGCTGTGCTCCTTCTTGAACTCGTTGAGCGAGCGCGCGCCGAAGCCCTGGGCCCGGGCGGCCTCCGCGTGGTAGGTCGGGGCGCTGAGAATGGCCAGCTCCAGCTCCGGGAGGAGGGCGCGGAGTTCGCCGGCCGCCTCGTCGAACGCACGGTGGTAGTTCTCGACCACCGCGTCCACGCCTTCCTTGTCCATGTGGGACCGGAAGGTGAGCACGACCTGAACGACGATTCCGCCGACCGCCAGCTTGGTCAGTTCCCTCCAATCGAGCCCTGTCGTCAGATCCCTGACCGTGGCCTTGGTGGCGTTGATGCCGGCCTGTTCGGTGAACTCGGTGGTCTTCTCCCCCACGTCGGACAGACGATCAAGGATGGCGGCGACGGCGTCCGCGGTCTTCTTCAGCACGTCGATGACGGGCCGCCGACCGGACGGCGGGAGGTCCTTGGTGGTCCGCCATTCGCGGCCGCCGGACTGGGCCCGCGCACCGTCCGCCCCGCGCTGGCGGCCCCACGCCGTGGTGCCCCAGATGGTCTGCCCGAAGGCCCGCATGGCGGCCTGCCACTCGCCCTTGTCCTTCGGGTTGGTGATCGTGGCGATGGCGTCGTTGAACTCGTCCGAGGACTTCACGGCGTCGGAGCCGATCTTCCGCCATGCCTTGGCCATGTCCCGGGTCTCGTCCTCCTTGATGCCCGGGGTGATCTCGTGGACCTTGCCCAGGCGCAGGCCGTCCTCGATGGCCGGCCGGATGACGTCCGCGAGGAAGTCGGGGGCCTCGCCGAGCGCGCCGGAGATCCACCACGAGTCGACGTCCTCGCCGGTGCCCGACCATTTGATGGGGTTGACGGGGCCGTAGGGCGGTGCGCTGCTGATGACGACCGGCTCCGGGCGGAGCGTCGGCTGCGCGCCCTTACGGCCGTCGGCCTCCCAGTCGGCCAGGACGTAGTGGTTGGCGGTGACCGTGAGTCCGACGGAGGCGCCGCCGATGCTGACCACGCCCCGGCCCCAGGCCTCCAGGAACTTCGCGGCCACCTTCTGATACTCGTCGGCGAACTCGTCGGCGGCCCAGCCGGTACCGGCGGACTGGTTGTACCTGTTCAGTACGCCGACCAGGGCGACGGCCCGCTCGTCGTGCTGGTACTGCCCGTCCCGGACCAGGTCCGAGGCGTGGTAGACGTGCACGGGCTGGATGTCGAAGCCGCCGTTCCCCGCGGGGGACGGCGGCGGCGGTCCTGCCATCAGGCGACCCCCCTGCCGAGCACGGCCCGGTGCACGGACACGCCACACCCTGGTGAAGCCGTCGCCATCACGCCGCGCCCCAGCCCCGCAGAACGGCCCGGTGTGCGGCCGTGTAGTTGATGTGCCCCGTGGTGACGATCTCGTGCAGCCATTTCTGGGCCGCTTGCAGGTCCTGGGCCGAGCGGTCCCACTCGTCCAGCTTGTCGACGAAGACCTCGCGGGTCTCGCCCTCCCAGGACGTCACGACCGGTACGGCGCGGTCGTAGAGGTCATCCAGCTTGTCGTTCAGCTTCTTGAGGATGTCCTCCAGATCGCCGGCGAGTTCGTGGAGGGTGGCGAAGGTGACGGCTATGTGGTCGTCGGAGTTCGCGGTCGACATGGTTCCCCTTGTGTGCGTCAGGGCTCAGAACGAGTCGAGGCTGCTGCGCGGTTGCGTCGGTGGGCCGGCCGCCGCGTCCGTGTTCGGCGTGGACAGCTTGCCGACCTCGGTGTCGACGTCCACTTGGATCCGCCGCATCTGGGCGAGCACGTCGAGTTCCCGCTCGTCGAAGCCGTCCCGGCTCAGCCGTACGGCCTGCTCCAGGTGCTTCATCACTTCACGGATGCGTACGGCGTCCTCGGCCGCCGCCCGGTGGAACTCGCGGTACGCCGTGGCCGCCGGCCCCCGCCACCCCGCCTCGACGCGGTCGACGATGCCGTCCATGCGCTTGATCTGCTTGTCCAGGTGGTCCCGCATGTCGTCGAGGTCATCGGCGAGCTTGGTCAGTTTGTCGCTGGAGACGAGGAGGTCCGGCTTGCCGCCTGGATCACTCGGTATGCCCGGCACTCCCATGACACGTCTCCCCCGTCACCGCCCATCGGCGTCGCATCAGCAACTCGGCCCCGTCAACTCCCGCTGATAGCACACATATCCTACGACTCGGGCCTGTGCGGGTGGTCGTGGGCTTCCCCTCGCGGCCCTCATAGCGGGCGCGGGGAAGGGCGTGGTGAGAACTTGAACCCGTTCCAGGCCGCCGTCCCCCTCGGTGGCGCGCGGCTCAGATCGGCGCCACCGACGACAGCCGGTGCACGTCCCGTGCCGTCCCCGTGACGCCGGAAAGGAAACCCTGGGCGCGAGGGGAGGCGTTCTGGGTGAGCCAGGAGGGGTCGATGTCGCAGACCGCGACCCGTACGTCCGTTCCCGCCAGGGCCAGCGGCAGGGTGTGGACGACCGTGGAGGGGAAGCTGAGGATCGTACGGCCGATGGGGCCGCGGCGGGCGATGAGTTCGAGCGGGAGGTCCGGGCGGACGATCTCCAGGCCCGTCTCCGCCGCCAGGGCGTGGAGTTTCTCGGCGCCCTCGCGGCGGTGGGCGAAGTAGCGGGTCGCGCCGTGGGTCCTGGCCAGGGAACGGACCGCCTCCAGGTAGCGGTCGCCGTCCACCACGCCGGTCTCGACCAGGGAGGTGCCCACCAGGTCCGCGCCCTTGGTGATGCGGGGCGGGCCGAAGCGGGAGCGGGTCCAGGCGAAGGAGTTGGCGGTGACGGTGACGCCGTCGGGGGTCTCGTCTATCGGCATCGAGGAGAAGACCTCGACGCGTCTGCCGGCGGTCGGGGTCAGCCGTTTGCGGGCCTTGGCCGAGACCGGGGCGAAGATCAGGTCGCGGGGGCCGGGGCGGCCGCCCTTGCGGTGCCAGCGGACGAGGCGTTCGCCGCGGGCGAGCTGGGAGACGAACTCCATGGTCGCGGTGCCGTCGTCGACGACGACCACCTCGGGTGCCCGGGTGATGGTCAGCAGGAGCTGGACGTAGCGGGAGAAGGGGTCGCCCAGGACGATGCGGCTCGCGGCGCGCAGCAGCGGGGCGAGCCCGCCGATGGTGCGGAACGGGGCGGACGTGCCGCCGCGTGCCTCCTCCCAGCGCACCTTGTGACCCTCGTCCCGGGCCAGCTCCGCCATACGGCGCAGCTGGCCCCGGGTCATGGGGTCGTTGGGCGACAGGACCACGAGGGTGAGCCCCGCGCCGGGGGCCTCCTCCGTGCCGACGGCGTGGGCGTGCGCCCACTCCAGCACGTTCAGGAGCTGTACCGGACTCTCGACGAAGGCGAGAGTGTGGAGGCCGGCGGTTCCGGCGCGGGGGCTCATCGACGTACGACCGTCGCTTCCCTGAGTGGGTGGGGGTGGTGGGTGGTCAGACCGCGACCGGCTCGCCCGCCGCCGCCGCGATCTCCGCCTCGGCGACGACGCCGGTGACGCGGCGCAGCTTCTTCATGGGGCCGATCTCGGACTCGTAGACCTTCTTGACGCCGTCGCCGAGGGAGGCCTCGATGGTGCGGATGTCGCGGACGAGGCGGACGAGGCCCTGGGGCTCGACGGAGGCGGCCTGGTCGGAGCCCCACATCGCGCGGTCGAGGGTGATGTGGCGCTCGACGAAGGCGGCGCCGAGGGCGACCGCGGCCAGCGTGGTCTGCAGGCCCGTCTCGTGGCCGGAGTAGCCGATCGGGACGTTGGGGTACTCGGCCTGGAGGGTGTTGATGACGCGGAGGTTCAGCTCCTCGGCCTTCGCCGGGTACGTCGACGTGGCGTGGCAGAGCAGGATGTTGTCGGAGCCGAGGACCTCGACCGCGTGGCGGATCTGCTTCGGGGTCGACATGCCGGTGGAGAGGATGACCGTGCGGTTGGTGCCGCGCAGGGCGCGCAGCAGCTCGTCGTCGGTGAGGGAGGCGGAGGCCACCTTGTGGGCGGGGATGTCGAACTTCTCCAGGAAGGCGACGGCCTCGGTGTCCCACGGGGAGGCGAACCAGTCGATGTCCTTGCTCTTGGCGTACTCGTCGATCTGGCGGTACTCGTCCTCACCGAACTCCACGCGGTGGCGGTAGTCGATGTAGGTCATGCGGCCCCAGGGGGTGTCCCGCTCGATGTCCCACTGGTCGCGGGGGGTGCAGATCTCGGGGGTGCGCTTCTGGAACTTGACGGCGTCGCAGCCGGCCTCGGCGGCGGCGTCGATCAGCTTGAAGGCGTTCTCCAGCTCACCGTTGTGGTTGATGCCGATCTCGCCGACGACGTAGACGGGGTGGCCCGGGCCGGCGGTCTTCGAACCGAAGGTGCGCAGACGGGAGTTGGTGCTCATGGTGGGACGTTCCTTAACTGTCGAGGGGGTCGAGAGAGTCGAGAGAGGGACCGAGGATCCAGCCGGCGATCTCTCTGATCGCGCCTTCACCACCGGGGACGGTGGTGACCGCGCGTGCGGCGCCGCGCACGACGTCGTGGGCGCTGCCGACCGCCACGGGCCAGCCCACGAGGGCGAAGCACGCGAGGTCGTTGACGTCGTTGCCGACGTAGAGCACGCGCTCCGGCGCGATGCCCTGCTCCTCGCACCACTGCTTCAGTGCGAGGTCCTTCCGGTCGATGCCGTGGAGCACCGGGATCTGCAGCTTCCGGGCCCGGGCGGCGACGACCGGGTTCTTCTCCGAGGACAGGATCAGCATCGTCAGGCCGCTCCTGCGGAGGGCGGCGATACCGAGGCCGTCCCCGCGGTGCACGGAGACGAACTCCCGTCCGTCGGCGTCGATCAGCACCCTGTCGTCGGTCTGGGTGCCGTCGAAGTCGAGGACGACCGCGTCGATGTCTTCTGCGGTCGGGAGGGCGCCGGGCCGGTTCGCGTCGAAGAACGGTGCGAGGGCCTGGGCGCGGGCGAGCTCGTGCGGGTCGTCGATCTCCAGGACCCGCGCGGGGTCGGTGCGGACGAGTTCCGTCCGGCCGAAGAAACGGTGCTGGTGCTTGCGCAGGCCGGCCGCGTCCATGGCGTAGGCGGCGCCGGTCTCCAGCAGGTCCTGCGGGCGGTCCTGGCGACGGGGGCGGAACGACTTGTCGTGGTTGACGCCGTAGCCTCCGGCGGTGGAGCCGGGGGCGGGGTGGTGGTCGTCGTCGCCGACCAGCGCGAGGGCCGGGCCCGAGCCGGGCGCGCCCGCCGGGCGCGAGACGTCGGCCCCTCCGGCCGTGGCCCGTGCGGCCGTGGCCCCTGCGGCCGTGGCCCCTGCGGCCGTGGCCCCTGCGGCCGTGGCCCCTGCGGACAGGGCGGCTCCGCCGAGTGCGCCGGTGCCGCTCGTCGTGGGTGCGGGGCCGCCGGGCGGCACCTCGCCGCGGGGCGCCTCCCACGCGCCGGCGGACTCGGCGGCCGTGCGGGTCCCGGCGGCTTCGCCGTGCGCCGCCGTGCCATGGGCCACCGGCGCGGCTACGCGGTTCGCCTCGTCGTCCCCGGTGAACTCGTCGGCCGTGTCCCGCCAGATGAAGCCGTGGAAGGGGGCGACGGTGAGGGCGGTGTCGGCGCCGTGTTCGGCGACGGCGCGGGCGACGCCGTCGATGTCCTCGCGGAGGATGAACGGGCTGGTGCACTGGACGAGAAGGACGACGTCGACCGGTGCGCCGTGCAGCGCCTCGTGGGCGTCCATGGCGTGCAGGACGGCGGCCTCGGAGGTCGCCGTGTCGCCGGCGATGGCGGCGGGGCGCAGGACGACCTCGGCTCCCGCCTCACGGCCGGCGGCCGCGATGGCGTGGTCGTCGGTGGAGACGACCACGTCGGTCACCAGCCCGGCGGCCAGGCACTCGCGGACCGCGCGGGCCACCAGCGGGACTCCGCCGACGGGGGCGAGGTTCTTGGCGGGGACGCCCTTGGAGCCGCCGCGGGCGGGGATCACGGCGAGGACGCGGCGCGGCGAAGTCGCTCGGTCCGCTTCCGAGTCGGTCATGGGCTGTACTCCTTGCGCAGTGGACGGTCGGCGGCTCACAGCTCCCCCATCCGGCGGATGACGGGCGCCACGCGCTGCACCCCGTGGCGGTAGGCACCGCGTGCCGCCCGGCGCACGATCTGCCGTACGGGCCCGGCCTGCCTGTCGGCGGCGGGCGCGCCGGGCAGCGCGGTGCCGTCGGGGCCGAGGTGGTGGCGGGCGAGGATGCCGGGCAGGTAGCCGGGCGCGGTGACGGGTGTGTAGTACGGGGTGAGGGGCGGGAGTTCGTCGGCGGCGAGCAGCTTGGCGATGCGCTCGCGGGCGGCTTCGAAGGCGGTGGCGTAACCGTCCGGGACGACGCCCTGCCGGGCCACCCACTCGGGGTCCGGCGCCGGCTCGTGCCCGGCGTCCAGCTGGTCCCAGGAGGCGAGGCAGCCGGAGCCCACGAAGTGGTGGTTGCCGAGCGTCTCGCGGATGCCGAGGTCGGTGAGGACGACGGTGGGGATACGGCGGTGCAGCGACTCCAGGGCGGCCGTGGAGCTGATGGTGACCAGCAGGTCGGTGGTGTCGAGGACCTCGCCCATGTTCCCGTACACCAGCCGGAAGTTGGCGGGCGCGCCGCCGGGGAGCCGCTCCACCAGCTTCTGGTACGGCAGTTCCTCGATGTGCGTGGTGTGCTCGCCCGGCTTGGAGCGCAGCTTCAGCAGCACCTGACGGTCCGGGTGCAGCTTCGCGTGCTGGACGAGCCGGTTCAGCAGGTACGTGCGGTCCTTGCGGTTGTCCGGGACGGACGGCTGTACGGCGAAGACGACCGTGTAGGGGTCCTCGGCGCCGGCGTACGGCTTTCCGCCCAGGAAGGGCAGCGCGACCTCGGTGACCGACGTGGCGTCGGCGCCCACCCCCTCGTACACGGCGCGGAAACGGTCCGCGTCCTGACGGGAGTTGGCGAGGACGAGGTCCGCGCCGTGCCGCAGCAGCAGACCGTCGGCGAGCTTCTCGTAGACGACACCGACATAGCCGGTGACGACGACGGGCCGCTTCCGGCGCCCGGCCCAGGCCCGGCGCAGGCCGTGCAGCATCGCCTGGACGCCCCCGCCGACGAGGGAGAGCACGATGACGTCGTACGTGTCCTCCTTCACGGCGCGCAGGAATTCGAGGCCGGTCACCTCGCGCAGGGAGGCGGGGCGGACGCCGACCTCGTCGAGTTGGCGGGCTGTGGGGGTGGCTCGGCCGCGCAGGAGGAAGCCGTCCAGGCGGATGTCCGAACCCTCGGGAGCGAGACGGTGCGCGGTGAGCGCGCCCCATTTCCACCTGGTGTCGGAATCCGCGAGTACGGCGACTCGCGGGCCGTTCGTAGCACTTGCTGGCACATCGAAGACGCTAGGAAGCGATTCCGTTCAACGGCCCAACCCGAATGCAACAAAGGGTTAACAGCACATCGCCGAATGGCGAATCGGGGCGCGGAACGCATAGAAAAGTGCCTGGTTCACGGTACCGCCACGCGTCGTTCACCTGACATCAAGCAGGCGGTCAAGACGAATGCCGGAGGGCCCCCCTAATGTCACGGGGGTGGTCAAGCTCTCCGTCATCGTGCCGTTCTACAACGTGCAGCAATACGCACCCGACACCCTGAAGAGCCTCAGAGCCAACGCTCGTGAGGACTTCGAATTCATTCTCGTCGACGACTGCTCGCGCGACGGGACACCGGACATCCTCGCGCGCGCGGAGCGCGAGCTGCCGGGTGCGGTGCATGTCCGACACGAGCAGAACGGAGGACTGGCGACCGCGCGCAACACCGGCATCGACAAGGCCCGTGGCGAGTACCTCACGTTCCTCGACGGGGACGACTGGCTCGCCCCCGGCTACTACTCTCAACTGGTCGGCGCCATAGAGGACTTGGGCTGCGACTTCGTGCGCACGGACCATGTCCAGTGCACCGCGCGGTCCCGTTCGGTCCACCGGGTGCCCAACGGGCGGCGGGGCGTGGTGACGAACCCGAGGGACGCGATCCTGCCCGCCGACCGGTCCACCTCCGTCGACTACGCGTACGCCTGGGCGGGCATCTACCACCGCCGGCTCGTCGACAAGGGCGTGCTGCACTTCACCCACGGGCTGCGCACGGCCGAGGACCGGCCGTGGATCTGGAAGCTGCACCGGGAGGCGGACTCCTTCGCCACGGTGGGGCTGCTGGGCGTCTTCTACCGGCGCGGGGTCGCCTCGTCCCTGACCCAGATCGGCGACGTGCGGCAACTCGATTTCATTCGCGCATTCGACCAGGTCATCGCCGAAACGGCGAGGGACGGGGATGCGGACAAACTGCTCCCCAAGGCCGTGCGCACCTATTGCGCGATTATCTCCCATCATTTGGGATCCATCGAAAGGTTCGAGCCGGCGGTGGCACGGAAACTCAAGTCGATGAGCTCGGTCGCGCTGCGGCGGATGCCGCAGGACGTGCTCGACGAGGCCCTCGACTCGATGGACGTCCAGCGCGCCACGCGGCTGCGCCGGCTGCGTCGTCGTCCCGCCGCCACGGGGGTCGCCGCGTGACCACGCAGATCTTCATGGCGTCCACGCTGTACGGCACGGCCACGCTGGCCGCCGCGCTGGACAGCGAGTGCTTCCGTCCCGCGTCCCGGCGCATCCTGCTGGTCTCCAACAACGCGGCGACGCCCGAGACGGCCCCCGGCGTGGACGAGATGCCGGGCTTCGAGCGGCTGCGCTCCCGCTTCGACGAGGTGATCTCCTGGAACGAGACCATCGCGCCCTTCCACCCGGGCGGCTGGTCCCCGCGCCTGGACGACGTACCCCTGTGGGAGCGGCATCTGCGGCTGCTGTGGGACCTGGGCGACGACGATGTCGAGCTGGCCGTGGAGTCCATCCAGGTCCATCCGGCGCTCGGCTTCACCCAGATCTTCACCGGCGCGCCCGTCACCGTGTACGCGGACGGCCTGATGAGTTACGGCCCCACCCGCAACAAGATCGACCCGCTGGTCGGCACCCGGATCGACCGCCTCCTCCACCTGGACCTGGTGCGGGGCCTGGAGCCGCTGCTGCTCACCGAGTTCGGGGTCGGCGCGGAGATCGTGCCGACGGACGCCTTCGTCAAGGTGCTCGCGGAGCTGGTCGACACCGGTGACACGCTGCCCGGGATCGAGGAGCCGGCGCTGCTGCTCGGCCAGTACCTCTCGGCGCTGGGCATCCTCACCGCCGAGGAGGAGGAAGACCTCCACGTACGGATGCTGAAGGGCGTGGTCGCGCTCGGGCACACCAAGGTCGTGTTCAAGCCCCACCCGAGCGCCCCGGCCCGCTGGTCGCGCGGTCTGGAGAAGGAGGCGGAGCGGCTCGGCGCCGATCTGACGGTGCTGGACACGCCGGTCCTCGCCGAGGTGCTCTACCAGCGGATGCGTCCGGCCCTCGTCGTCGGCTGTTTCTCCACGGCCCTGCTCACCGCCTCCGCGCTGTACGGGCTGCAGGTCGCCCGCGTCGGCACCGGCACCCTGCTGGACCGGCTCGCGCCGTACGAGAACAGCAACCGGGTGCCCGTCACGGTCGTGGACGCGCTGCTGCCGGATCTGGGCGACCGGGCGGCGGTCACCGCGGGGCGGCCGGGCACGGAGGTGCCGGACCTCAACGGCCTGGCCCGGGCGGTGGGGTTCGCGATGCAGCCGAAGATCTACCCGTCGCTGCGGGCGGAGACGGCGTCGTATCTGGCGAAGCATCTGAGCGCGCACACGCTGCGGTACTTCAAGCGCCGGCGCCTCACCTCGCTGGGTCTGCCCGGCGGTATCCCCGTGCAGCTCGCCTTCATCCCGCGCAACGCGACGGTACGAAGAGTCGCGCGGCGGGCCAGGTCCCTCAAGCGGGCCACTTTGGGGTGAGCCCGGGGTGACTTCTTCGACAAACACCGCTGACAGGCCCGAGTCCCGGCTGCGGGAGCGTCGTGGCTGGTCGCGCCCCGCGGCGGAGCCGCACATCGATGCGGCCCCGACTCTCGCGCTCACCGTGGCGGTGATGCTGATACTCGCCTGGCTGCTGCACCACGGAGTCGAACGTCCGTTGCAGCCGCGGTTGCGCAAAGCGCTCCGGGGGCGCCAAGGAACTTGAGGGACACGGCGGTTGAACGGGGAGTCAACTTGACCCGGCCCTGAAGGGCCGGGCTTGGAGGTAGTGCCCAGCTGGCTGCTGGGGTGGACTCCTCCGTCCAGACACCCCCTGAACAAGGCACGATCCGGCTTCCCCGTGAACTGGTCGACGTACCCGGCTGGTTCCCGGTACTGGACCAACTGCTCTTCGACTGGTGCCTGAACCGGCAGGAGGTCGCGGGCGCGAGGGGCGACCTTCTGGAGGTCGGTGTCTACATGGGCAAGAGCGCCATCTTCCTCGGCGGGCATCTCCAGGAGGGCGAGGCGTACACGGTCTGCGACCTCTTCGAGAGCGACGCCCCCGACGACGCCAACCAGGCGGAGGCCACCAAGTCGTATCGCAGCACGCTCACCCGGCAGGCCTTCGAGGCGAACTACCTCGCCTTCCACGACGCGCTTCCCCGCGTTCTGCAGGGCCCCAGCTCGATCGTCCCCGGCGAGGTGAAACCGCGCTCCTGCCGTTTCGTGCACATCGACGCCTCGCACCTGTACGAGCACGTCCACGGGGACATCACCGCCGCCCGGGACATACTCCTGCCGGGCGGCATCGTCGTCCTCGACGACTTCCGCTCCGAGCACACCCCCGGTGTCTCCATCGCCGCCTGGGAGGCCGTCCTCAACCGCGGCCTCAACCCCATCTGCATCACCACCCAGAAGCTCTACGGCACCTGGGACGACCCCGAGCCCATCCAGGACGCCCTCCTGGAGATGATCTCGGAACGCACCGACTGCCACCTCAGCGACCAGCAGGCGGCGGGCCACCGCATCATCCGCCTCAAGTCCAAGGCCATGAAGGCCCCGGCCTTCCCGAAGTCCCGCCACTGGACACCCCCGGAACCCGAGCCTGCCCCGACGCCGCCCCCGGCCCTCGTGGCCCCGAAGTCCCAGTCCCGCCCGGCTTCCCGTCCCCCACGCGGCAAGGCCCGCCGCCTGGCGGTGGATCTGCTGCCCCCGGTGGTGACGAGGGCGATCGTCAGGGCGAAGGCGAGCGGAAATCGACCGGCTCAGCCGGCTCAGAACGCGTCCGCCGGCACGTAGGTCCCCCAGACCCCCCTAAGGACGTCGCAGACCTCGCCCACGGTCGCCCGGGCTCGCAACGCCTCCTTCATCGGGTACAGGACGTTGTCCTCGCCCTGTGCCGCCTTCCCCAGGGCGGTCAGCGCGGCGTCCACCGCCCCCTGGTCCCGCTCCGCGCGCAGCTTGGCCAGCCGTGCCGCCTGTTGGGCCTCGATGGCCGGGTCCACCCGCAACGGCTCGTACGGCTCCTCCTCGTCCAGCTGGAAGCGGTTGACGCCGACGACGACCCGCTCGCCCGCGTCCGTCTCCTGGGCGATGCGGTAGGCGGACTGTTCGATCTCGCCCTTCTGGAAGCCGTGTTCGATGGCGGAGACGGCGCCACCCAGGTCCTCGACCTTCCGCATCAGCTCCACGGCCGCCGCCTCGACGTCGTCGGTCAGCTTCTCCACGGCGTACGACCCGGCGAAGGGGTCGACCGTCGCCGTCACGTCCGTCTCGTGGGCGAGGACCTGCTGGGTGCGCAGGGCGAGGCGGGCGCTCTTGTCGGTCGGGAGGGCGATCGCCTCGTCGAAGGAGTTGGTGTGCAGCGACTGCGTGCCGCCCAGCACCGCCGCCAGCGCCTGGACGGCGACCCGGACGAGGTTCACCTCCGGCTGCTGGGCCGTCAGCTGGACACCCGCCGTCTGGGTGTGGAAGCGCAGCATCAGCGACTTGGGGTTCCGGGCACCGAACTCGTCCCTCATCACCCGGGCCCAGATCCTGCGCGCCGCACGGAACTTGGCGACCTCCTCCAGGAGCGTCGTACGGGCCACGAAGAAGAAGGACAGGCGGGGGGCGAAGTCGTCGACGTCCATGCCCGCCGCGACCGCCGTACGGACGTACTCGATGCCGTCGGCGAGGGTGAACGCGATCTCCTGCGCGGGGGAGGCGCCCGCTTCGGCCATGTGGTAGCCGGAGATCGAGATGGTGTTCCACCTGGGGATCTCGGCCTTGCAGTAGCGGAAGATGTCGGCGATCAGCCGGAGGGACGGCTTGGGCGGGAAGATGTACGTGCCGCGCGCGATGTACTCCTTCAGCACGTCGTTCTGGATCGTGCCGGTCAGCTCGTCCGCGCCGACGCCCTGCTCCTCCGCCACCAGTTGGTACATCAGCAGCAAGAGGGCCGCCGGCGCGTTGATCGTCATCGACGTGGAGACCTTGTCCAGCGGGATGCCGTCGAACAGCACCCGCATGTCGTCGACGGAGTCGATCGCCACCCCCACCTTGCCGACCTCTCCGTGGGCGATCGGGGCGTCGGAGTCGTGCCCCATCTGGGTGGGCAGGTCGAAGGCGACCGACAGGCCCGTCGTGCCGTGGGCGATGAGCTGCTGGTAGCGCGCGTTGGACTCCACCGCCGTACCGAACCCGGCGTACTGGCGCATGGTCCACGGGCGGCCGGTGTACATCGACGGGTGGACACCGCGGGTGTACGGGTACGCGCCCGGCTCGCCGAGCCGCTCCGCCGGGTCCCAGCCCCGCAGCGCCTCCGGCCCGTACACCGGTTCGATGGGCAGTCCGGACTCCGACTCGCGCGTCATGGTGTGTGCCTCCCTCTTACGCGGTTGCCCGCCGGTCGCTTATTGGGACCTTGCTCACAACCATGCCCCTTTGTTCGCGACGGGTCACGCCCGGGAAACCTCTCTGGGAAGCTCTCCGGGAGAGCTGCCGGACACCGGCGCGGCGGACGCGGCGCTGAGACGACGGGGGTCGGAATGCGTACCAAGGACATGCGGAGATCGGTGGCGGCGCTCGCGGCACTCGTCGTGGCCGGCGCCTGCACGGTCGAGGGAGCCGACGTGCACGGCGGCCGGCGCCAGCCCGTGCGGATCGACGTGACGGCCATGCCGAGCGGCGAGCCGAAGCAGGACGACAAGGGCGTGGGCGAGGGTGGGAGTGGGGACGGGGGCGCGGAGTCCCCGACGACCGCGCCGCCCAGCGCCGCCCCGACGCCCACCCCCACTCCCACCCCACCCGCCGCTCCCGCTCCCCCTGCCGAGGTCCTCTGGTCCCAGGGGGACGAGGGGCTGGACGTACGCGAGTTGCAGGCGCGGCTCCGGCAGGTCGCCTGGCTCTTCGCCGGGCCGACGGGGACATACGACGAGCCGACGGTCCGGGCGGTCGAGGGATTCCAGGGCAAGCGGGGCCTGCCGCGGACCGGGAAGACGGACAGTGTCACCTGGGCGCGGCTGCTGAAGATGACGCGGGAACCGGGCAAGTGGGATCTGTACGCGTACGGCGGCCAGCCGGCCGCGTCCCCCGACCCGCGCTGCCTCACCGGCCGGGTGCTCTGCATCAGCAAGACGAGCCGCACCCTGCGCTGGATGGTGGACGGCAGGACGCTGACGACGGTCGAGGTGCGGTTCGGTTCGCAGTACACGCCGACACGCGAGGGCGTCTTCCAGGTCGACTTCAAGTCCCGCGACCACGTGTCGACGCTGTACGACACCCCCATGCCGTACGCGATGTTCTTCAGCGGCGGCCAGGCCGTCCACTACTCGTCCGACTTCGCGGCCCGCGGCTACTACGGTGCCTCGCACGGCTGCGTCAACGTCCGGGACGAGGCGGCGATCGCGAGCCTGTTCGATCAGGTCAGGAACGGCGACAAGGTCGTCGTGTACTGGTGACGAGGGGCCGGCCCAGAGGTCCAGGCAGTCAAGCGGAGTGACGTGCGTCACATGACGCATAGCGGGAGGGCGTCGGACGCGTCACGGGAAGTACGGGGTCACGGGGGACCACGGGGGATATGGGGCGCGGGCGGGACCGGGGGAACGTGTCCCGCCCGCGCCGAGGTGCACGAGCCGTAGGTACGGGGGGAACCCCGGCTCTGTGCGACGGCCGATGACCAGTCGGCTCACTCATTACTGCGCCGGGGCCGCCAAAAGTGTTACCCGTTCCGCGAAAGAATTCGGAGCGAATACGAAAGCGCAGGTCAGCGCGGGGCCGAGCGGGCTTCTGTGGGTGGGCGCGGGTCAGACGCCGACGCCGGAGAGGGCCGGCAGGGAGGCGGGAGAGTCTGCCGGGGCGTCGAGGCCGACCGGGGTCACCGTCGTGGTCCGGCCCCAGTGGTCATTGCCACCCTTGCCGGTGCCGGTGCCACTGCTGCCGCCGGAGCCGCCGATACTGACCTTGTTCTTGCCGTTCCCGTTCCACTTGCCGTTGCCGTTGCTCGTGCCGTTGCTCTTGCCGTTCCCGTTCCCGTTCCCGTTGCTCTTGCCGGCGCCGCTGCGGCCCTTGCCTCGGTCGGAGTCGTCGTCCTCGTCCGAGTCACCGCCGGAGCGGGTGTTCTTGCCCTCGCCGCCGCCGGAGGGACCCGTGGAGCCGCCGGAGTCCGACGTACCGGTCCCCGTGCCCGTGCCGGTGCCGGTCCCCGGGCGCTTCGCCGTGCCGGGGTTGTCGGCGCCGCCGGCCAGGACGCCCTCGCAGTACTGCTTCAGACGGCCGTTGCCCTTGCCGCCCGCCGCGTCTTCCAGGCCGCGTCGGCGGTCGGCGTCCAGGTCCTTGCCGTCGCGGATGTCACGGCAGGCGGAGTACACGCTGTTCCACCACTCCTGGGTGGCGCCCTCGTCCTGCTGCCCGGTGTCGCCGGGCTGCCCGTCCTCGTCGGTGCCGCCGTCGCCGGCCGGGGCGTCACCCTGCGGCGAGCCGTCGGGGGAGCCCTCAGGTCTGGTATCGCCGAGCGAACCACGGCTGCCGTCCCGCCCCTTGTCGCTCGGCGACGGCGACGGCGACAGCAACGGCCGGTCCGGCGTCTGGGCGGCGGAGACGGTGGGTTCCGGTTCGTCGTCGCGGAACGCGCTCAGCGCACCGGTGCCGGCCGTCACCACGACCCCGCCGAGCATCCCGGCGGCCAGCACGGCCACCAGCCCGAACCGTGTGGGCCGGCCCCAGCGGGCCCGGCGGCCGTCCACCACGGGGTGCACGGGCCGCCCGAGACGGACGAGCCCGGCGTCGACGACGGGCGCCGAGCGTTGCCTACCGCTGCTCCGGCCGGGCTCAGCGGCCTCGCCGTGGTTGCCCGAGTGGGCCGTACGGGCGGTGCGGGCCGTGCGGGCCGTGCGAAAAGCGGCCAACGCGGCTTCCTCGCCCGGAAGTTCGGCGCTCCGCCCGGACACCGGGGAGACGTCGGCGGCGAGGGCGCCGAGGGCCTCGGCGAGCCGGTGGGCACGGGCGCGGGTTTCGGCGTCGACGGCTTCGAGCGGCTCACCACTCAGCAGCCGCTCCGCGGCGTCGCGGTTCAGCCACCTGTACTGCTCGTCGGCCATCACACATCCTTCTGCGTCCGCGAACGTGTATGCGTCACACCCGCGGACGTAGCCGCGCGTCCACGCGGTGCTCTCGGTGGGGGTACGGCGCCCAGCGGGTCGCCGGATTCCGGATCGGTCTCCGAAGCCGTCTCCGGATTCTCCCCGATGAGTTCGGCGAGCCGCTTCAGCCCCCGGTGCGCGGCCGTTCGTACGGCTCCCGCGCGCTTGCCCAGCGTCTCCGCGGCGGTCTTCGCGTCGAGGCCGACCACGACGCGCAGGACCACCGCCTCCGCCTGGTCCTGCGGCAGCTGGGCGATGAGCGACAGGGTGCGGTCGGTCGAGAGGGCCTCCATGGCCTCGCCGGCCGTGTCGGACTCGGCGGCCTTGCCGGTCAGCTCGGTCTCGTCGCCGCCTATGGCGGGACGGCGCCCCCGCATGCGCATGTGGTCGAGCGCGCGGTTGCGGGCGATCCGGGCGGCCCAGCCGCGGAACCGGTCCGCGTCACCGCTGAACCGCTCCAGGTCACGGGCTATCTGCAGCCAGGACTCGGAGGTGACGTCCTCCGCGTCCGGGTCCCCGACCAGCGTCCGGACGTATCCGAGCAGCCGTGGGTGCACCGCGCGGTACACAGTCCGGAACGCGGTCTCGTCCCCGTCCTGTGCCGCAAGCACCGCGGCTGTCAGCTCCGCGTCGTCCCCCAGCACCCACACCTCTTCGCGCCTAAACCGGCGCCGCTCTCGCGGACCGGGACCTCGCCGCCGTGGTTCCTCGTTGATGGTTGCGGTCTCGGGACCGCTGGTGGTTGCGGTGGTCTTCCGCCAACCGCGATCGGCGCGAAAGGCACGTTACGGCCTGAAACCGCTGACCGTCCATGTCCGTAGAGCATGCAACTGACTCGTGATGCGGAGAGTGCCGCGGAGAGGTGTGACAGAAAACGCGGGCGCGACGCTGTAGGGAGTACGGGCCGCCGCGCGGCCCGTGCCGTGCGACGGTCGGGGTCACTCCTGTGGGGGGTGGCGGCCCCGGCCGTTGCCATCGGCGGAGTCGGCCGGGTGTCGCGAGTACGGGGGTCTCGCGAGCACGCCGGCCCTAATTCTTTCCCGCGGGGCCGTCGGTGCCTGCGGAGCGACTCCGGCCGCCGGACGCGTTCGACGGACTCGATGGGGTCGCCTGGGGCGCCGCGCTCGTCGGAGGACTTGGCTGGTTCGACGACCTTGGCTCGTTCGACGCGGTCGGTTTGCCCGACGTGTCCGGGTCACCGGGTCCGCCTGATCCGTCTGCTCCGCCTGATCCCTTCGGCCCGTCCGAAGCGGCCTTGTTCTGATCCCCGACGCCGGTCCCGCCAGTCCCGCCGGTCCCGCCGGTCCCGTCGAGCCGCTGGGCGCAGTACGCCTGGACGTCCTCGTCCGCCGTGCCGCCCGCCGCCTCGGTGAGCCGCCGCCAGGCGGCGGCGTCCATGGCCTTGCCGCCGCCATCGGCCTTCTTCCCGTACCTCCCGTACTTCTCGTACTTCTCGTACTTCTCGTACTTCACGTACTTCTCGTATGCGCGACAGTGCGCCTCGGTGTCCTGGGCCCCGGTGGGCCGGCCGTCGTCACCCGCCGAGGGGTTGACACCGGAAACGTCCGAGGCGTCCGGGATGCCCGAGGAGCCGGGCCGGGCGGGGGCGCCGTCGGTCGTGCGGGTACGCCCGTCACGGCCGCCGTGGCCGCTGTCGTGCGCCCCGGCGCCGTTGCCGTCGCGGGCGGCCGGGCCGACCGCCGCGAAGGCGACTCCGCCGAGGGTCAGGCCGGCCAGCAGGGCGGCCAGGGTCGTGCGTACCGAGAGCTGCACCCGGCGGCGGGCGTTCGGCCGCCAGTCGTCCCGGCGCCGGGTCCGCGCGGTACGCGCCCCGTTCTCCCGGGCCGACCGGAAGGCGGCCACCGCCCGTATCTCACCCGCGCTGTCGGCCTCGGCACCACCGCGCACGGCGGCGGCGAGGAGGGTGTCGACGGAGGCGGAGGCGACGGTGGGGCCGCCGGCGGTGGCGTCGTTCATGGCCCGGCGGCGATCGCCCCGGCCTCCGCTGTCGCGCCCTTCACCCATGTCCGACTCCGGCCCTGCCCGACGGCATCTCGCGCCTTCCCTCTCTCCGTACGTCCTCTTGTACGTCTCACTCGTACGTCTCACTCGTACGTCTCACTCGTACGTCTCACTCGTACGTCTCACTCGTACGTCCGTTGATGGCGTGGCCACGGTGGCCGTCACCGCTGTCCGTCATCCCGACTCCCCCAGCGTCCGGGAGCCGTCATCCGTCACACCCTCGCCGCGGAGGAGCTGGGCGAGTCTCTTCAGCCCCCGGTGGGTGGCGGTGCGTACGGCGCCCGGGCGTTTGCCTAGGACGCGGGCGGCGGCGGGGCCGTCGAGGCCGACGATCACGCGCAGCAGGACGGCCTCGGCCTGGTCGCGGGGCAGCCGGGCGACGAGGGCGAGGGCCTGCTCGGTGGAGAGGGACTCCAGCGCCTGGTCCTGGGTGCTGTGCGTGCCCGGCAGTTCCAGCAGGTCGTTCTCCAGCGCGGTCGCCCGGGGCCTGACCTTCTGGCGCCGCAGATGGTCCAGGGCCCGGTGCCGGGCGATGGTCGCGCTCCAGCCCCGGAAGCCGGCCCCGTCGCCCTTGAACCGCCCGAGGTCCCGCGCGATCTCCAGCCAGGCGTCCGAGGCGACGTCCTCCGCGTCGTCCCCGACGATGCCGCGCAGATACCCCAGCAGCCCGGGCTGCACGAGCCGGTACGCCACCGCGAACGCGGCCTCGTCCCCGTCCTGGGCCCGCGCGACGGCCGCGCCCAGCTCCCCGTCGTACGCCTGCACGCGCCGAGGTTCCCCTCCCTGGCCCCGAACTGTCCGGGACAGTGCCAAGTCAGTGCCGGGATCGCTGTCCGGGGACCGTCCCGGCCGCCACCAAGCCCCCAATCGCATCTGCGTCGGAGCCCACGGAAGTGTCACTGCCGTCGAGCGAACCCCGCAGATCACCCGGATGGGTGAACACCGGCCTCCTTCGTGACATACGCCACACCAGTACCGCCCGATGTCGAGGTCCACGAGGGCCTGTGTGCTGAATAGAGGGCCACCCCCTGCGCCGGGTGGTGTCTTTGCACTGTTCATCTAGGGGTGGGGCATTTGAGTCGCCGGAATCGACGCGGGAGCCATGTGCGCGAGCCGCTGAGCCCGAAGCAGCCTGAGCAGCCGAAGCGGCTGATGCGGCTGAAGCGGAGGGCCTGGCTGACGCTGGGGGCCGCCGTGGCCGCCGGCGCGGGCGTGGCCTCGTACGCGACGGCAGGTCCCGGCGCCGGCCCGGGCACCTTCGACGCGCGGGCCGAGCGCCCCGCCGGGGTGCACGACCTGGCGTTCACCGGCGAGGGCGACGGCGAGGGCCGGCTGAGTCTCGCGCGCACCACCACGCGCCCCTTCTCCCTCCTCGGTGTCTCCTGGACCGGCGCCACCGCCGAGCTCGGCGGCACGGCCCAGGTGCGCACCCGTGCCACCGCCACCGGCGAGTGGACCGCCTGGCGGACGCTCACCCCGGCCGCCCCCGCCCGCTCCGGCATCGCGCGCGGCACCTCCGAGCCCCTCTGGACGGGCCTCAGCGACGGCGTCGAGGCCCGCGTCGTGCCGGCCGACGGCTCCTCGACCGCCGGGCTGCCGAAGGGACTTGAGGTCAACCTCGTCGACCCCGGCGTGGCCGGCGGCATGAGCGAGGCGGCGTTCGTCGCCGACGTGCCCACCGCCCTCCCCTCCACCGTCACCCGCCCCCCGATCGTCAGCCGGGCCCGCTGGGGCGCCGACGAGTCGACGGTGACGGGTACGGCGGAGTACCTCGACAAGATCAGCGCGGTGTTCGTGCACCACACGGGCGGCACCGACTCCTACAGCTGCGCCGAGTCCCCCGCCCTGATCCGCGCGCTCATGGCGTACGACGTCGAGACGGCCGGCCTCGGCGACCTCGGCCCCAACTTCCTCGTCGACAAGTGCGGCCGTATCTACGAGGGCCGCGCGGGCGGCACCGACGTGTCGGTGCGCGGCGCGCACACCCCCGGCTTCGACGGGGAGTCGATGGGCATCGCGGTCCTCGGCGACTTCGACGGCGGCGGGATGCCGAGCCGGGCAGCCGTGGAGTCCGTGGCGCGGCTCGCGGCGTGGAAGCTGGGCCAGTACGCGGGCGACCCGACCGGCAAGGTCACGCTGACGGCGGCCGAGGACACCGGCGTGTACGCGCAGGGCGAGCCGGCCGAGCTGGACGTGATATCCGGCGGCAAGGACGCGGCGACCACCGCCTCCCCCGGCACCGGCCTCTACGCGAAGCTCGCCGAGGTCCGCCGCTACGCCGCCTCCCCCGGCCGCAGCTCCGCGATCCCGACCGCCGACCACACGGGCGACGGCGTCACCGACCTGGTGGCGCCGACCCACCGCACCGGCAGCGGCTGGCTCACCCTCGTACCGGGCGGGGTCGACGGCCCCGTCTCCGCGTCCAAGCTCCGCCTCAACCAGGCGAGCACGGGCGTTCCGGGCGCCGCCGAGTCCGGCGACCAGTGGGGCGCGGCCACCGCGTGGGGCGACATCAACGGCGACGGATACGCGGACCTCGCGATCGGCGCGCCCGGCGAGGACGACACCACCGGGCACGCCGACCGAGGTGCCGTAACGATCCTCTACGGGCCCACCTTCACCACCGACGCCGACACCATGGCCCTCGGCGACGACTACGAGCCCGTCGGCGCACGGTTCGGCGCGACCGTCGCGACCGGCGACTTCAACGCCGACGGCAAGGCGGACGTGTTCACCGCCGCCACCGGTACGGGCGGCAACTGGGCGGCCCGTTTCGGCGACGGCCACGAGGTCGCCGGCGACCTGACCACGGCGACGGGCTCGTTGGCGTACGCGGACGCCGCGACCGGCGACTTCAACCGGGACGGTTACGCCGACGTGGCCCTCAACTACCGTGACGCGTCCGGCGTCGGCAAGGTCACCTGGTTCAAGGGCTCCAGGTCGCTGGGCCTGACGAAGGTCTCGACCCTGACCGTCAAGGGCGGCCGGGCCATCGCCGCGGGCGACGTCAACGGCAACGGCTACGACGACATCGTGATCGGCCAGCCCTACGCCTCCGAGTCCGGCGGCAACGCGGGCGGCCAGATCACCATGGTCCCCGGCACGTCCACCGGGTTCACCACCACCGGCATGACGACGATCCACCAGGCCACGGCGAACGTCGAGGGCGCCTCGGAGACGTCCGACGGCTTCGGCTCCTCGGTGTCCGTGGGCGACGTGAACGCCGACGGATACGCCGACGTTCTCACCGGCGCCCCCAACGAGGACATCACCCGGGCCGGCAAGAACCGCGCCAACGCCGGCTCGGTCTGGCTCGTGAAGGGCACCTCCGCCGGCCTGACCGGCACCGGCTCCCTGGCCCTCTCCCAGGACTCCCCCGACATCGGCGGCTCCACCGAGACCGACGACAAGTTCGGCTCCGCCACGTCCCTCGCCGACACCGACGGCGACGGCCACGCCGACCTCCTCACCGGCGCGGAGGGCGAGGACACCGCCAACGGCACGATCCTCCACGTCCCGTCCCCCAACGGCACCCCGGCTCCGACGAGGTCGTCGTACTACGGCCTCACCCAGCTGGGTTCGGCGACGGGGGCCCATCTGGGCCAGCTCCTGACCCCGTAGCTCTACGGGGTTTTCAGGGGCGCCCGCCCGCCCCGCGGGCGCCGCGAGCCCGCCGTGACACAACCGCCCGCAACACCCGCCGCCCCTCCGTCGACACATCGAGCGCCTGCCGGACCCCGCCCGCCCCGTGCTGCGCGAGCAGCTCCAGCACCACGACCTGACGCCGCAGCTCGGCGGCGACAAGGTGGGAGACCCCCTCGGTACGCCCCTGGCGGCAGGCCGCCACCGAGTCGTCGCCCCCGCGGTCCAGCGGGTCCAGCAGCTGGTGGATCCGCAGGGCGGAGACGGAACACACGTCTGCCCACTCCCGCAGCCCGTCCCCGGTCCGCTCCACGGGCACCGCGTCCAGCATGCGCCGGGCGAGCGAGACGGTCGCCGCGGAGATGGTCGCCGCAGCCACGGGCGCCGCAGCCACGGAGGCCGCGGTCACGGAGGCCGCGGTCACGGAGGCCGCGGCCTCCAACTCCGCCCGCACCTTCGCGGCCTTCTCCCCCCACCCCTCGCCGTCATCCACCAGTCCCGCCCACAGCGGACGCAGCACCTCGTCATCGCCCCCGAGAAGCGGTACGACACGGTCCAAACAAGCCAACCCGCTTGTCGCCAGACCGCGTTCGTCGGCCTGGGCGATCAGCTCCACCAGGCTCATCACGCCTCCCCAAAATCCCGCTCGACCAAGTCCCCGTTATGCGGAGCCCGTACTTCCCCTTACTGCGTGCGACGGACCGGGAGCGTCACAGAGGTACGACCCCGAGCCGGTCGAGCAACCGGAAGAGAATGTTTTCAGCCAAGGGGTCCACCGGTCCAGGTTCCGAGGTCAGCACATCGACCAACGGCTGTTCCACGACGACCCGTCCCGCCTCCGCCGCCCAGGCGACCGCGCGCTCGGCGGCGTCGCGCGGTTCGAGGAAGAAGTCCTCGACGGTGAGCCCGTGCTCGTCGTCCCCGAGATACCCGGCCATGGCGCGCCGCGCGAGACAGGTGGTCCACGCGCCACTCTCCGGCCCGGCGGCCTCGACCACCACACAGTCGCTGCCCATGACGTACCCGAACAGCGCGGGCGCCCCCGTCTCCCGGGCGAGCGTGTTCATGTTCCCGACGTCGGCGGCGCTCCCGGCCCCGCCGCCCTCGTCACCGACCGCGCCGCTCGGGTACTCCCACACCTGCCACCCGTCGGCCGCCGTCGCGCGCAGCGTCATCCCCTCGGCCCCGGCCAGCGCGTCCAGCTCCGCGAGTGGCCGCTCGCTTCGGCCCACGACGTAGTACCCCCAGTACCCCATGCGGGGAATACACCACATCCGTACGGCGGTTCGCTCCCGGAATCGGACAATCCGCACGGTTGCGCGGAGACAGTCTCACATCGCGACGGGTTCCGGCGCGCGCGGGCCTGTCCGCGCCTTGGTGTCCTGCATCCGCGTGAGTGTCAGGACGAAGAGGATGGCGAGGACGCCGGTGGGGATCTCGAAGGCGTCCGCGAACAGGATCTGCCGGGTGGCCGACTGCAGCTCCTGCGCCGTCTCGGCCCGGCGGTAGGCGCTCGAAGCGCCCTGGCTCGCGACACTGCCGATGATCCACAGCGTCCACCATGCGTTGACGAGCGCGTGCGACCGGGGCTTCTCCCACGGGCTGCTGGCGTCCCAGCTGTCGAGGGCGATCCGGCGCGGGAACCAGAGGTTCACGATCGGCACGAGCCAGCCGCCGATCGCCCAGCCCCGCTTCTTGCGGTGCCCGAACGGTTCGAACACCTCGGCGTTGATCCGCACCCGGTGGAACCAGATCAGGAAGACGACGACGGTGGCGACGTACGTGACGATCTGCGCGCCACCGGTCAGGACGGAGAGCCGGTCGGCCCGGTCGGCGTCCGCTTCGATGCCCGTCCCGTACTGACCGTCCACCATCCTGCCCAGCACATCGAGCATCACCAGATCCGCCCACACCGCGACCAGGTCGGTCACGACGACCACCCCGAGCAGGATCGCCACCGCCCGCCCGAGCCCCACCGGCGACCGCAGCCAGGTCACCGGAGCGCCCGCGCCGAACGGCGGAGCCGACGGGGCCATCGGCAGTGCCGGCCCCACATCCGGATGCAGTTCCTCGGCCTCGCAGGCCCGGCACAGCTCTCCCCCGGGCGCCGCTTCGAACTGCCGACAGCGCGTGCACGTCATCAGAACCCCCGTATGTCCCACCTGAGTCCGGCCGAGCGCGGGCCCCTCCCCAGGACCTCACGCCCAGCAACAAGAACACGCGGAAGATACGGTTCCCCCGCCCCGTACGTCCACCCGATTCCCCATCCGGGAGGCTCAGCTCACGCGGTCCGGGAGGCTCAGCTCACGCGCCCCGCCAGCTCCCGGAACTCCGCCCAGGTCGCCCCCGGCTTCCCCGGATCCCACAGCTTCTGCGACAGCGCCCGCAGCGGCATCCGCACCCCCGCCGCCACCTGCGCCTCGGTCTGCCGGTTCGCGAGGTCGCACCAGACGGCGAAGACACCGCCGAGGATCTGGTCGTCGTACTGCGCCGAGACGGCGGTCGTGCCGCGCAGCACCCGTGGGGTCCACGACTCGTAGATGCGCTGCCCGGTCGGGTAGAAGAACTGGTTGGGCTCGCCGAGGACGTAGTACAGGTACTCGTCGTTGTAGTTGACGACCTGTCGCCCGGCGCTCAGATATTCGACCGGGGGCCGCGCCCCGATCTCCTTGCCCGTCCAGTAGCCGACCTGGATCGCCTTGTCCGCCTGGACCGACCCGCCCCGGAAGAACCCGTCGTTCCAGGCCCGTACGGTCCGGCCGTGTCCGCGCATCACCTTGGCGCGGTCGTTCAGCCAGCCGGTCGCCAGGTCGGCGACGGTCGCGCCGGCGCCGTACTTCGCCCGCGCGGCGGCGGCCAGCTGCGGATAGGACGCCTCGGGGTTCGAGGCCATCAGCGCCCGGTACTCGTCGGCGCCGAGATGCCAGTACGCGCCGTCGAAGAGGCCGGCGTACTCGTCGAGCAGCTCGTCGACGACCTCGGCGGCGGCCGGCTTGGAGATGTCCACGGCCCCGCTCGCGGCGACGCCCTGCGCGTTGACCAACTGGAGCCCGGGATTGCCGGCGATCACGGCCCCCAGATGCCCCGGCGAGTCGATCTCCGGTACGACCTCGATGTGCCGGCTCTTCGCGAGGGCCAGGATCTTCCGCACCTGGGCCTTGGTGAGGTGCTGCTCCGACACCACCTCGGGGTGGGTCGTGGACTCGATCCGGAACCCCTGGTCGTCGGAGAAGTGCAGCCCGAGCTGGTTGTACTTGAGATCGCCCAGCTCACGTACGCGGTCCTCGATCCAGCCCGCCGTGAAGTGCTTGCGCGCGATGTCGAGCATGAACCCGCGCTGCGGCTTGGCCGGCTCGTCCCGGACGACGCCCTCCGGCGCCGTACCGCCGCCCTTCACCTCCTGCTTCAGCGTCCGGGTCCCGTGGAAGACACCCGCCTCGGCGGGCGCCGCGATCCGCACCCGCCGGTCCTTCACCGTCAGCGTGTACGCCTGCGACCTCGGCTCGTCCGCCCCGGTGAGCGCCAGCTCCACGTCCCCGTCCCGCGGCTCCGCCTCCCCCGCGTACGCCAGCCCCAGCTCCCCGGCCGTCAGCCGCCCCTCGTCGGCGAGCGCCCCGTCCCGTACGACGAGCCGGGCCCCGCCGGAGGGCTTCCAGCCGGGACCCCGGGCGGCCTCGTGCTGCCGTACGGCGGGGATGGTCCGGGGCTTCTGGGACAGCGGATACGTGCGGGAGGGCGACGGGGACGGCGAACTCTCGGCGGCGTTCACGGACGACGTCTGCCGCGACGGCTCCGGCCCGCTCGGCGTCCGGGTCTCACCGCCCGGCCACACGGTCACGGCCACCGCGACCGCTCCACCGGCCAGGACGACTCCGGTGCCCAGGAGCAACCCCTTCGACGTGATCGCCGTCCTCCTACGGGGAGCCCGGCGCCGACCACGGTTCACGATTCGCCCCCGGCCCCGGTCCCGATCAGAATCCACGACATCTCACGCACCTCTCGTCCGCACTCTCCCCCGATCCCACTCCGGTCCGCCACTCGGCTTCGCGCCCGGCTCCTCTCCCGAGTCGCCTTCTCGAACCTACGACGACCAACCGCCTCATCCGTCCACCACAGGTTCCGAAACTCTCCCGTTCGGGTGAATTTCGGGCATCGAACGGACAGCTCATGACCCGCCTCGATAACGTGGTGGCACATCTCGCTCAGCCTGCCCTGCCGACCCCTACGCACCGCCGAGGACCCACGCTGCCTCCGCACCGTCTCCCCCACCTCCCCGGCCAGGTCGCCATACCGGAGCAGGCCCACACCCCCGGCCCGTCGGCCCTGGAGCAGTTCAACCACGCCCCCGCCGAGGCCACCCGGCAGGCCCTCCTCACCTGCCTGCGCAGCCTCCGCTGGGCGCACCGCCTCGCCGAGCACCGCCCCTACCCCGACCTCGACGCCCTCCTCGCCGCCTCCGACGAAGCCGCGTACGACCTGACCAGCGTCGATTCCGCCGAGGCCCTGGCCGGCGAGTCCCTCCCCGCCCTCCCGGACGACATCTACGGAGTCGCCCACACCGCCCTGAACGCCGCCCACGCCGCCTACGAGGCCCGCTTCGGCCACGTATTCGTCATCGCCCTGCCCGCCGCACCCCCGGCCGAACTCCTCGACCGCACCCTGGAGGGCATCCGGTCACGGTTGACGAACGATCCGGAGGAGGAGCGGGTGGTGGTGGCGGAGGAACTGCGGCGCCTGGCGAGGGGCAGGCTGACGCGCCTGGTGGGGAACTTTTCAGCCGCCGCCGCGCATTAGAAGGGGCGCGGGGAACCGCGCGAACAGCCACGACGAACCCGCACCCGGCAATCCACGGCAAAACCCACCTCGGATGCCGCCCGGTACTCACCCTTACGTGCACCTTTGCATGCCAGTTTGATCACACCCCCCATCCCCGCTTAAGCGCCGCTGACACTGATGGCTACGATGGCCGGGGCCGGTGGACCGTACCCGGCCGGGTCAGACCGACACAGAAGCCGGCCGGCCCCAATCCCCGCTCCCGGAGGGTTCTTCCGTGCCGGCTGGAACGCTGTACCGCGGCCGGGAAGGAATGTGGTCCTGGGTGGCTCATCGAGTCACCGGCGTCCTCATCTTCTTCTTCCTGTTCGTACATGTGCTGGACACCGCTCTCGTCCGTGTCTCCCCCGACGCGTACGACAAGGTCGTGGCCACGTACAAGACGCCGATCGTCGCGCTGCTGGAGTACGGCCTCGTCGCCGCCATCCTCTTCCACGCGCTGAACGGCCTTCGGGTCATCGCCGTCGACTTCTGGTCGAACGGCCCCCGTCACCAGAAGACGATGCTCTGGTCGGTCGTCGGCCTCTGGCTCGTGCTGATGGCCGGGGCCCTGTATCCCGTCCTCGGCCACGCCGTCCGTGAAGTCTTCGGGAGCTGAGGCAGATGTCCGCCACTGAAACCACCGCATCCGGCATCGGCCCCGTCGAGGGCGCCGGCGCGCTGTCGGGCTACAGCCCCGACAACCCGGCTCCCTTCATCGAGCCGCCCCGCAAGCGCACCAAGAAGACCCCGAAGTCGACCCGCGGCAACTTCGAGATGATCGCGTGGCTGTTCATGCGACTGTCCGGGATCGTGCTGGTCGTCCTGGTCATCGGCCACCTGCTCATCCAGCTCGTCCTCGACGGCGGCGTCTCCAAGATCGGCTTCGCGTTCGTCGCGGGCCGCTGGGCGTCCCCGTTCTGGCAGACCTGGGATCTGCTGATGCTCTGGCTCGCGATGCTGCACGGCGCCAACGGCCTGCGCACGGTCATCAACGACTACGCCGAGCGCCCGAGCACCCGCCTGTGGCTGAAGGGCCTGCTCTACACCGCCACGGTGTTCACCATCCTGCTGGGCACGCTGGTGATCTTCACCTTCGACCCGAACATCCGATAGGCACGGGGCTGAGGCAACCGATCATGAAGATCCACAAGTACGACACCGTCATCGTCGGCGCCGGCGGCGCCGGCATGCGCGCGGCCATCGAGTCGACGCAGCGCAGCCGTACCGCCGTGCTGACCAAGCTGTACCCCACCCGCTCCCACACGGGCGCCGCGCAGGGCGGCATGGCCGCCGCGCTCGCCAACGTGGAGGAGGACAACTGGGAGTGGCACACCTTCGACACGGTCAAGGGCGGTGACTACCTGGTCGACCAGGACGCCGCCGAGATCCTGGCGAAGGAGGCCATCGACTCCGTCCTCGACCTGGAGAAGATGGGCCTGCCGTTCAACCGGACGCCCAACGGCACGATCGACCAGCGCCGCTTCGGCGGTCACAGCCGGAACCACGGCGAGGCCCCGGTCCGCCGCTCCTGCTACGCGGCCGACCGCACCGGCCACATGATCCTCCAGACGCTGTACCAGAACTGCGTGAAGCACGGCGTGGAGTTCTTCAACGAGTTCTACGTCCTCGACCAGCTGCTCGTCGAGGTCGACGGCGTCAAGAAGTCCGCCGGTGTCGTGGCGTACGAGCTGGCGACCGGCGAGATCCACGTCTTCCAGGCGAAGGCCGTGATCTACGCGTCCGGCGGCACCGGCAAGTTCTTCAAGGTGACGTCGAACGCGCACACGCTGACCGGTGACGGCCAGGCGGCCGTCTACCGCCGGGGTCTGCCGCTGGAGGACATGGAGTTCTTCCAGTTCCACCCGACCGGCATCTGGCGCATGGGCATCCTGCTGACGGAGGGCGCCCGCGGTGAGGGCGGCATCCTCCGCAACAAGGACGGCGAGCGCTTCATGGAGAAGTACGCGCCGGTCATGAAGGACCTCGCGTCCCGTGACGTCGTCTCCCGCTCCATCTACACGGAGATCCGCGAAGGCCGTGGCTGCGGCCCCGAGGGCGACCATGTCTACCTCGACCTGACGCACCTCCCGCCGGAGCAGCTCGACGCCAAGCTCCCGGACATCACCGAGTTCGCGCGTACGTACCTCGGTATCGAGCCCTACACGGACCCGATCCCGATCCAGCCGACGGCGCACTACGCCATGGGCGGCATCCCGACCAACGTCGAGGGTGAGGTCCTGACGGACAACACCACGGTCGTCCCGGGCCTGTACGCCGCCGGTGAGGTGGCCTGCGTGTCGGTGCACGGCGCCAACCGCCTCGGCACGAACTCGCTGCTGGACATCAACGTGTTCGGCAAGCGGGCCGGTATCGCCGCCGCGAACTACTCCCAGAAGGCCGACTTCGTCGAGCTGCCGGAGAACCCGGAGTCCCTGGTCGTCGAGCAGATCGAGCGGCTGCGTACCGCCACGGGCAACGAGCGCGTGGCGGAACTCCGCCGTGAGCTGCAGGAGACCATGGACGCGAACGTCATGGTGTTCCGCACCGAGCAGACGATCAAGACGGCGGTGGAGAAGATCGCGGACCTCCGCGAGCGCTACAAGAACGTCTCGATCCAGGACAAGGGCAGGCGGTTCAACACGGACCTGCTGGAGGCCGTCGAGCTGGGCAACCTGCTCGACCTGGCCGAGGTCATGGCCGTCTCCGCCCTCGCCCGCAAGGAGTCCCGCGGCGGTCACTACCGCGAGGACTACCCGAACCGCGACGACGTCAACTTCATGCGCCACACCATGGCGTACCGCGAGGTGGGCGACGACGGCGCCGAGTCGATCCGTCTCGACTACAAGCCGGTCGTCCAGACCCGCTACCAGCCGATGGAGCGTAAGTACTGATGGCTACCCCTGTTCTGGACAAGGTCGAGGCGGATTCCGCCGCCTCCCCGTACATCACGGTCACGTTCCGCGTGCGCCGCTTCAACCCCGAGGTCGCGGCCGAGGCGAGCTGGCAGGACTTCGTCCTGGAGATCGACCCCAAGGAGCGCGTCCTCGACGGTCTGCACAAGATCAAGTGGGACGAGGACGGCACCCTCACCTTCCGCCGCTCCTGCGCGCACGGCATCTGCGGTTCGGACGCCATGCGGATCAACGGCAAGAACCGTCTGGCCTGCAAGACGCTGATCAAGGACATCAACCCCGAGAAGCCGATCACGGTCGAGCCCATAAAGGGCCTCACGGTCCTGAAGGACCTGGTCGTGGACATGGAGCCGTTCTTCCAGGCGTACCGGGACGTGATGCCCTTCCTGATCACGAAGGACACCAACGAGCCGACGCGTGAGCGCTTCCAGAGCGCCGAGGACCGCGAGCGCTTCGACGACACCACGAAGTGCATCCTCTGTGCCGCGTGCACGTCCTCGTGCCCGGTGTTCTGGAACGACGGCCAGTACTTCGGTCCGGCCGCGATCGTCAACGCCCACCGCTTCATCTTCGACTCGCGTGACGAGGCCGGTGAGCAGCGCCTGGAGATCCTGAACGACAAGGACGGCGTGTGGCGTTGCCGCACCACCTTCAACTGCACGGACGCCTGTCCGCGCGGTATCGAGGTCACGAAGGCGATCCAGGAGGTGAAGCGGGCGCTCATCACGCGCCGCTTCTGATCCGTCCGTCGGATCAGCAGGTCAGCAAGTCCGTGTACGGCCCGCAGGTCCGCCTGCGGGCCGTACGCGTTCGCGCTGCGAGCCGTACGCGTTCGCGGCGGGCGCTCCGCACGGCTCCGCACGCGCCTCCGCACGCACGAGGGCCTCGTCCCCGCGCGGAGCTTTGGAGGAAGCTCCGCGGTGGAACGAGGCCCTTCGGTCGATCACCTCACGGCGATCCGCAGCACGATCAGCCGCGCAGGACACGGCCCTGCGAGTCGGTGCGGTCGTTGCTCGTGAGGAACAGGATGCCGTCGATCAGGGACCAGAGGCCCAGACCACCGCAGGTGAGGAGCTGGGCGACGCCCACGCCGACGGAACCGACGTAGAAACGACCGATGCCGAGCGTGCCGAGGAAGAGCTGGAGAATGCCGGCGACGATCTTCGACTTGTCGGAGTACGGGCGACCCTGCGGGTCGTGGCCGAACGGAGCGTCAGGGGTGGGGACGGTCATGGAAGTAACTCCTGGATGTACTGACTGAATTACCGAAGCGGATTGCCTCGGGGGGAATCGCAGGAGAGAAGGCGCGGTAAAAACCGGCAGCAATCGGGCACGGCGAATACCGGCCAACGATCGAGCACGACGTATTCCCCCGTCATCCCCCCTGTCGCCGTTGCAGCGTAGTGAGACTCAACGGACAGATGGGAGGGGAAGCAAGCGATCGTTCCGATTCCGTGATCCAGTTCAAGCCAACTTGCGACAACTGGGCGAGATAAAGCGGGCGTAAGGGATTTACGCGCTCAGTGGAGGTTGCGGACGACCGTCCAGGTCACCGCGATGCCCAGGATCAAGGCCTGGGTGCGGGGCTTCAGTTCGGGCCGCCAGCGGCGGCCGCGCAGCCCCTCGACGAACCAGCGGCCGAGCAGCGCGAGGGCGAAGGGCGCGGCGAGCAGGAGCACCCGGTTGTCGTGCCAGGCGGCGGCGAACTGGCCGTGCATCAGGTCGTACGCCATGCGGGTGCCGCCGCAGGCGGGGCAGAGCAGCCCCGTGACATAGCGGAACGGGCACTGGGGCAGCAGATGGCCGGGCTCGTGCGGGTTGGTGCCGTACAGGTACGCGGCGCCCGCCAGGCCGGCGGCGGCCACCGCGAGGGGGGCCGCCGCCGGGCGCCGGAGAGCGATGAGGCCGCGCTCAGCCACGCAGGACACGTCCGTTGGAGTCCGTGGTGTTGCTGCTGGTCAGCAGGATGATGCCGTCGACCAGCGCCCAGATGCCGAAGCCGCCGCAGGTGAAGAGCTGCGCGAGGCCGAGGCCGACGTGACCGATGTAGAAGCGGCCGACGCCGAAGGAGCCCAGGAACAGCGAGAGGATGCCCGCGACGATCTTCGACTTGTCGGAGTACGGGCGGCCGTAGGGGTCGTAGCCGTACGGGGCGTTCGGGTCGCCCGTGTACGAGCCGGGAGGCGCCTGGTAGCCGCCGCCCTGCGGGTAGCCGCCCTGCTGCGGGTAGCCGTAGCCCGGCGCGCCCGGACCCGGCTGCTGGTAACCGCCGCCCTGCGGGGCGCCGTAGGGGTTGGCGCCCGGCTGGCCGGGGGCCGCGTTCGGGTACCCGTATCCGGGCTGCGGCGGCTGCGGGGGCTGAGCGGGCTGCTGAGGCTGCTCGGTCACGGTACTGACTCCTGCGTGTTGTTTGCTTGAGCGGCTGAATATGGGCTGTCCGTCATATTGCAGGAGGGAAGGGCCCGGAGAGAAGTTGTTACCTCGACCGGGTCCCCGCCCGACTCCCGCGTGTGGGCGGAGTCACAGCCCCTGTATGCGGTCGCCTTCGTAAGGGAGACAGCCGCTTCGCGGGGTTTGGTTCCCGGCGGCCGAGAGCCGCGAACAGGTTGGCACAGTTCTCGGCTGGCCTGAATGCTGTGTGACTCCTGGGGCTGTCGCGGCAGTTGGCTACAGACTGCCCTCATGAACGCCCTGAGGAAGGCCGCCGCCGCACTGTCGGCCGCTGCCGCGATCCTGATCGCGATACCCCCCACCGCCTCGGCAACACCCGCCCCGCACAACGCCTTCGTGCGGGAGAACTTCAACCGCCTCCCCCTCGGCCCCGTCACCCAGGGCCGAGGCTGGACCACCGACACTTCGGGCGGCACCCTGACCGTCGCGCCCAGTACCACCGGTCACGGCCGCGAACTCCGCGTCCGCACCGAGGGCAACGGACGCGCCTTCGTCGTCCTCCCCGGCCTCGCCCCCGCCGGCAACAGCTTCTGGGCCCGCCTCCGCCTGCGTGTGACCGAGTTCCCGACGGCCCCCGACTGGGCCCACTGGACCCTCGCGGAGGCCTCCGGCACCGACTCCCCCACCCTCGTCCGCCCGCTCGGCGGGCAGTACGCCCCGACGGACAAGGGCAACTTCTGGGGCGTCGGGTCCGACCTCGGCCCGACCGGTGACTGGACATCCTGGAAGACCTCCGCCCCGGCGGTCGCGGCCGAGTGGCAGTGCGTCGAGTTCCACCTCGACGCCACCGACAACCGCGTCACCGTCTACCTGGATGGTGTGGAACAGTCCGACCTGACCGTCTCCACCAAGAATCACGGCGGCACGGCCGACGACTTCGTCTTTCCCACCTTCGACGAGCTGAAGCTGGGCTGGCAGCTGTACCAGGCGAATCCGGCGCCGGCGGCGTTCGAGATGCGGATGGACGACATCGCGGTGAGCGGACAGCGAATCGGGGACTGCGGCGTCTGACACGACGTTCCGTGACCGGGCCGCCCGTTCCCGAAGGAACGGGCGGCCCGTCTGTGCGCGGCTCGCCGGGACATGACCACGGGCCGTGCGAGCCACGCTTCGGTCACGAGTGGTAGGTGATGTTCACTACCACGGCGTTCGGGGACAACCCGTCGATATGCGCATTGAAAAACACGATGTATTCCTCGTACGGCAGGGAACCCGGGGAAACCCACTTGCCGTCGAGAGTCAGGAGCGCGTCACGGGCGAGGCTTTCACATGACTTTCGGCGTAGGAACAGTTCACGTCCGACGCCGAAGTCCCCCACCGCCCGCTGTCCGAAGCGGGATTGCAGGACGGGGTCGCCCAGCACGGCACGCATCAGGGGCTGAGCCGCGTAGCGGTGCCACGCCGGTCCTGGACGACGGTCCGAGGCTTCCGGATCCTCAGCTGTCAGATCCTCCAGACTACGGGCGGGAGGAAAGCCCGAGGAGAGTTCCTCCCACGCGCGCCACAGCACGCTCGCTTCCGCGACCGCCCGGGACCTCTGCGCCTCGATGTCCAGCATCCCCACCGGACCGCCGGAACAGCGGTCCCGCGGGATGACATGGGTCTGTCCCTCGCGCGTCGGCTCGTATTCCCGGATCAGCCGGGGATCGCCTTCGGATCCGGGCCTGACCCAGAACTCCCGGTCGGCCGCGCCCAAAGTCCACGCGTCCCACTCACCGGGCTCGATGTCCTCCTCTTCCGACGCTTTTGACCCTTCCGCGTTGCGATCGAAGGGAGCGATGGCCTCGGCGATCGCCCGACGGACCGTCCCCGGTTCCAGGAGCGGCAGACAGACGGTCAGTACTTCCCGGGCCAAGAGAAATCCCTTTCATCATGCTCCGACACGGCACGGCTACATCTCGTGCGGAGGCTCGCAGTCACCGGCCGCGATCGGCACGCAGCCGCCATTGACGATCGTATTCCAGTCCTTGGCGAACTGGTAAATGGCGAATACCTCACCGAAAATGCCTGCCCCGTTGAGGAATTTCCCTCCCCCGCCGCTGCGGGGGGTGGTGGGCGTGGAGGTACCGGCGCCGGTTCCGCCACGGCCGATCTGCTCGCCCGGGGTGATCCGGATGGTTCCACCGTTGAACCTGCGCACCAGCGGGGCCTGCCGCATGGTGTCGAAACTGGAGTCGGGGTGGATGATGCGGACGTTGCCGTGGTTCGCGAAACGGTCTCGCATGGCGCTGGCCTGGTCGAAGTCCTTGGCCACGAAGACGACGTTGTCCGTCTGCGTCTTCTTGCCCATCGGGTCCATCTTGTTCCTGACCGTCTGCTCGACGCCGTCGAGCTGCCCCACCCCCCGGGTGCTCTCGTTCACGTCCCAGGTCTGCACACTGACGATCTTCCCCTTCTCCCAGGTCACCTTGATGAAGTCGGCCGTCGCCCCGGTGATGCGCACGTTGCCGAACTTGTCGACATAGGTGCGGGGCTCGTTCTTCCCGGCGTTGTCGTCCTGCCACAGGTACATGGATCCCGTCCGGGTCTTCTTGTCGTAGTACTTCCCGGCGTTCACAAGGTCCTCGTTCATGTACTTGAAGGCGAGCTTCTCGGAGGCGTTGTTGGTGGCGCCGCCGATCACATGAGGCTTTCCCTGCCCGTCGTAGATGGTCCGCGTATTCCCGACGGTCACGTCCGTGTGCGGCTTCGGCGTGCCCTTGGGGCCGCCGGGTCCCCCGGGGATCAGGATGGGGAAGAGTCCGGACGGGTCGCTCTTGCTGACCGGGCTGTTGCCGCCGTACGTGTAGCCGTTCATCTGCAGCGGGTCGGCGAGGTCGACCACCGGGTCGGCCGACAGGAAACGGCCCGAGGTCTGGTCGTACTCGCGGGCGCCCAGGTGCGTGAGGCCGGTGGCCGCGTCGTCGACGCCGGAGCCGAGGTAGCCGCGTCTGTCGGGCCACGACGCCGGCTTGGACCCACGGATCTCGCCGTACGGCTTGAAGGCGCGGCGGGTGACCGGCTGGCCGCTCGTCAGCTCGACCGAAGCGGTCGCCGTGCCCAACTGGTCGGGCAGCAGGACGTGCAGCTTATGACCGGTCGTCGCGCCGTTGGCCGTGGTGCGGACCACGGTCGGGGCGCCGACCTGGGCATAGGCGCGGGAGGCCTTGGTGATGGTGCCCGACTCGTTCGTCGTCAGCTCGGTCTCGCCGAGATACAGGGTCGAGCCCGACGACGAGTTCTCCAGGACACGGTTGCCCTCGGCGTCGTAGACGTACGTCGTCTTCTTGCCGTCGTCCGTGATGGTGTCCAGCTTGTTGTCGGACGTCCAGGTCAGATCCTGGGTGGTGTTGGACAGGTCACGGACCTCGGTGTTGCCGGTCGCGTCATAGGTGTAGCTGCTGCCCATGCCGGACGGGACCGAGCTGATCCATTTCTGGGTGTGCGGCTGCGCCTGCTCGTAGCCGTACGTGAAGGTGACGTTCTTGGACGCGTCCGCCGGGTCGTGATCGGTGAGCGTGGCGCGGTTGCCGATCCAGTTGTAGGTGAAGGCCTGGCGGTAGGCCGTGGTGCCGGTGGAGACGGTGGCGGAGTCCGGGGCGGCCGCCGCCAGGGTCGACGTCAAAGACGCGTCCGGGCTCGTGGTGTCGGCCGCCGCGTCCGGGGCGTCGGCCAGCGGACCCGACGAGGGATCGTAGTCGGTGCGGTAGCCCCAGTTCGCGCCGTTGGACGACCTGCAGCCGGTTCCGTCGCCGGCCGGGGCGACCTTCGACGTCCAGGCGTTGACCAGCTCGCCCATCGCGTCGTAGGTGAAGCACTGGGTGTCCCAAGTCGTACCCGAGGCCTCCGACAGCTTGCGGGCGCTGGAGGTGATGGTGCCCGAGGCGTCGTAGGAGTAGTACCCGTCCGTGATGCGGTGCGGGCCGCTGGTCTCGCGGTCCGCGACCGTTCGCTGGAGGCGGCCGGTGTGCGGGTCGTAGAAGTTCGTCGTCCAGACCCGGTAGGGCTGTGCGCCGGAGACCGTGCGCTGCACTTCGCCGAACGGCGAGTAGGTGACGTCCGAGGTGTACCAGGACTGTCCTGAGGTGGACTCCGACAGCCCGTCGCCGTTGTAGCGGGTGACGACCTTCTCCTTGGCGAGACCGCCCGCCGCGGGCAGCGTCGTCGTCAATGGCTTCCCCGCGACGGGTGTGTAGGTGTACGCGTACGCGTACGTCCCGGCGAGGCCGGTGGTCATGGCGTTGGCGGGGATCACGGTCTCCCTGCCGGTGGGCCGGTAGTCGGTGTCGTAGCCCGTGATCCGGCTGACGTAGTCGCCGCCCGCGGTGCGCCTGGTCGAGGCGACCGGTTGGCCGAGCGCGCCCGGCAGGGTGTCGTAGGTGAACTCCTTGACCGGCACCGCGGTTTCGGAGCCCTCCCGGACCTTGCTGATCCGGCCCAGGACGTCGTACTCCGTGTGGATCGTCAGCTGCCGGGAGTTGGTCACCTTGTTCGGGCGGTCCGCGGTGTCGTACCAGGTCCTGGTCTCACCCGTGTCCGGGTCGGTCGAGTTGGTGACACGGCTGCGGGCGTCGTACTTGTACGTCCACTCGTTGCCCGCCGGGTCGGTGACCTTGCTGCGGTTGCCGCGTGCGTCGTACTCGTAGGTGGTGGAGCGTCCCGTCGTGCTGGCGGAGTCGTCCTGGCTGTAGTGGTACACCGAGGTGACCCGGCCCAGGGCGTCGGTGTAGGTCTTGGTCCGCGGTGCGGTCGGACCGGCCGGGTTCACATACGTGCTGGTGTCGGTATAGGTGGTGTATGTCGCGTGCCGGTAGTCGCCGTCCATGTACGTGGACTGGCGGACCGGGCGTTCCATCCCGTCGTAGCGGTACTTCACCCAGCTCGGGATGAGTGTCTTCGATCTGGGCGTGAACAGCGCGGCGGCGGGCTGGCCCTTGGCCAGGTATCCGCTGGTCTGCTCGTCGGCGAGGCCGTGGTCGTTGTACGTCGTGTCGGTGACGATCCGGCCGGGTCCGTGGGCCTCGGCCTGGGTCTGGGCCGGTCGCGTCAGACCGTCGTAGACGGTGACCTGGGTGGCGTAGGAACCGTCGTCCTTCAGCGTCCTCACGGTGACCGCGGTCGGCCGGGTCTCCTTGGAGGTGGCGACTGCGTTCTGGTAGTCGATCTGGACGTCGGGGCTCTTCCCGCCGGACGAGCGGGAGGCGGACCAGCCCTTCACCAGTCGGCCGAGGGCGTCGTACTCCGTGCGGGCCACCCGCCCGTTGGGATCGGTGACCGTGAGGGCGAGGCTGCGGCCGGGGTCGAAGGTCGTGGTGGTGGCGTGGCCCAGGGCGTTGATCGACTTGGTCGCGGTGACCGGTCCGCCGTTGTCGCCGGGAACGTACTGGGTCTCGGACGTGCCCTGGCCGGGACGGGTGACCGTGCGGACCCGGCCCAGGGGGTCGTACGTCGTGTCGGTCACCACCGAGTACGACGTGCCGGCGCCGTCGGCCTCGGCCAGCGAGGTGACCTGCCCCTTGGTGGGAGTCTCGCCGTAGGCCAGCTTGTCGTAGGTGTGCCGCACCGCGCTCTTCAGTTCCGTCGCCGGATCCGCGGCGTCGTGTCTCGCGCAGGACGTCGCCGTCAACCGCTGTTCCTTCGGCAGACCGATCAGCCAGGCCGAGGTGTTGTGGAGGTACGAGGTCTTGGTGCAGGTCTGGTCGGAGAGGGTCTCCCCGCTCCCGTTCGGCTTGACCACGGCCGTCTCGATCTGGACGGGCATGCCGTAGGTGTCGTCCGGGCTCGTCAGCGTGCGAACGGCGCGCCAGCTGGTGTCGACCGTCTGGATCTCGTCCGTGCGCTTGACTCCCACGCGGTGCGCGAGCATCGGTTCCAGGTCGGTGCCGGTCTCGGCCTCGCGGGCACGGGAGGCGATCTGTTTCGACCAGGGGAAGGAGACGACGCGCTTTTGCACCCGCTTGTCGGAGTTGAGGTAGGTGATGGTCTCCGCGGTCATGCCGGCGTACTGCGGCGCGTCGTCCGCGAGGAGCGTGTGGGCGCCGGTGGAATCCTTGTACTCTCCGCCGGTCCCCTGGAAGTAGCGGGTCTCGGAGTACGACTGGGCCTGCGGGTCGCCCTGCTGGGAGCTGGACTTGCTGCCCTTGGTGACGGTCACCTGATGGTAGCCGCGCCACTCGCTGTAGGTGCGCAGGGCGGGGCGGGTGAACTCGTCGTCCGCCTTGGCCCAGGCAGGAGTCTTGTAGCCGTAGATCGTGTGGATCGGCTTGCCGTGCGAGGTGACCTTGTCGGTCTCGGTGACGGAGTGCACCAGGTACTTGTTGAACCACGCCTTGGCAGGCGTCTTCTCGTCGCCGTCGGGGGACCAGCGGACCGGGAAGCAGGTGCCGTTGTTCTTGCCCTTGTCCTCGGCCGGCTCGGTCGTGCAGCCGCCCTTGTACTCGACCTCGATGTCGCCGCCGTATTCGGTGGCGACCGTGCCGATACGCGGGCGGGTGAAGCCGGGGCGCTGGTCGTTCGATCCGCTGGAGACCAGGTTCGGGAGCTGGCGGTCCTGGAGGCGGGTGCGCAGGGGCGAGGTGGAGCCGACCGAGTACTCGGCGAAGCTGACGCCGTCCTTGTGCTGGAGGGTGCCGGTGGAGTCGCCGGGGGCGAAGCCGCGACGGGTGATGGAGTTCAGCCAGAGGCCGGGGGCCGTGTCGTACCAGTCCTCGGGAAAGGACTGGTGGAGTTCGTAGGTGTCCACCTTGCCGAGGCCCGACTGACCGGCACGGGCGGCCTTCGTCGTCACCGAGTCCAGGCGCATCTGGGTCCAGAAGGACGGGAACGCGGGGCACAGCTTGGACGAGGACTTGCAGTTGAGGTTCCCGGGGGTGTCCCACCAGGGGCGGTACGCGCCGGGGTCGTCGGTCTTGGCGAAGTTCGCCGCGTCGCAGGCCGTCTCGGACTTCAGGCAGCGCTGCTTGACGCCGAACTCGACGGTCGCGGACGGGGTGGTGAGGTCCGATCGCATGCCGTACTCGATGGTCGTCGGGTAGGCGTAACGGTCGTACTGTTCGGGGGACTTGAACTTCTTCTTGACGGAGTAGTGGTTCGTCTCCTGCTTCCAGTTGACGACCAGTGTGTTGCCGTGCAGATCGACGATCTTGTCCAGGCCCCAGCGCCAGGCCTGCTTTTTGCCGGCGCCGCAGCGGGAGTCGGCGAAGGCGGTGGCGTGGCAGGGCTCTTTGGGGTGGTTGCCGAAGACGGGCACGGTGGAGACGGAGTTGGTGTCGGCGTGGCCGCCACCGACCTGGTTGAGGCCGAAGTAGTACCTGGTGCCGTCCGGCGTCGTGACGATCCAGTACTCACCGTTGTTGTCCCCGTTGGTGCCGCCGGTGCGCCGCTCGACGCGGGTGCCGTCGTCGTTCTGGGGGCGGTAGATCTCGGTGGCCGTCTCCGGGTCGCTGCCCGCGGCCGCGTCCCGCACCAGTTCCATCGTCTTTCCGCCGAGGGACATCAGCGCGTTGTACGACACCCAGCACAGGTCGGACGTCTTGTCCTTCTTCGCGGTGTTGTTGGGGGTACCGGAGTTCAGCGTCTTGCGGTCGTCCTGGCAGGTGCGGTAGCGGCGCTCGATGTGTCCCGGGTCGTAGGCCCAGCCCTCCCCGATCCAGGAGGACTGCGGGGACGAGACCGCCGTACGGCCGTCCACCGTCTGGGAGTTGTAGGTGAAGGCGACACTCGGGGCCGGTCCGGCGGGCGCGGCCGGAACGGTCAGCGGGTAGTCCCAGGCGAATGCTCCGGAGGAGCCGCCGGCCGACCACTTGCCGTCAGGGACGAGGGGGGTGGCCTTGAATGTGCCACCGCCGCCACCGCCGGAGTCGACCGCACCCACCACCGCGCTGTCACCGGTCGCCGCGACCGGCGTGGCGGTCGACGTCCGGTACGCGGCCTGCGCGACCGACGGTCCCGCGGGCTGAGCCACCTCGGCCGCCGCGGCCGGGGTGACCGTCCCGTCCGCCGCCGTGTCGACGGTCGCCGTGATCGACTGCGTCCTGGTGTCGTTGGCGGTCTCCAGTTCCTCGTATTCCTGGCACGCCTCGACGTCCGGGGTGGTGAGGTAGCACTCGGGGAACTGGACGAAGCGCAGCCGGGAGGCCCAGTCGGCGCCGTAGAGGTTCTTGAACTTGGCGTAGTCGAGCTTGACCGAGACGGGGACGGAGCCGGTCGCGGGGGCCTGGACCTTGACGAGGGCACCGTCGACGCCCTGGGAGACGGCGGCCGCGCCCACGCCGAGCGGCTCGGCGGCCACGCTCGGCCTGCCGGGACTGAACGGGCCCTCGCCCGACTCGCGCGGCGAGCTGGTCGAGGCCGATCTGTCCGGGGCGAACTGGGTGCTCACCCCGAACCTGGAGTTCCTCGACGACTCGGCGACCACGTACCCGGTGTTCGTCGACCCGTCGGTGAAGAAGCACACCCAGAACTGGACCACGGCGTACAGCCGCCACCCCAACGCCACGTTCTACAACGGCAAGGGCTTCAACAAGGGCGGTACGCACGAGGCCCGGGTCGGCTTCGAGTCGGACACCTGGGGCACCTCGCGCTCGTACTTCAACATCACCTTCGACAAGGATCTCAAGGGCACGAAAATCACGAGTGCGAAGCTGCGCATGCTGGAGACGTACTCCTGGTCGTGCAGCGCGCGTTCGTTGAGCGTGCACCTGACGGGCGCGGTCAACGGGCACACCAACTGGAAGAACGCGCCCAAGCTGACCGACGGCAACAAGTTCGCGACCAAGAGCTTCGCGCACGGCTACAAGTCCGGGTGCCGGGACGCGTACGAGAACTTCGACGTGAAGAAGGCCGCGCAGAAGCGGGCCGACGAGGGCAAGGACAGCATCACGTTCGGTCTGCGGGCGCGGGACGAGAACTCGCAGTACTCGTGGAAGAAGTTCCAGGCCAACGGCGACAACGCCCCGGTCCTGGAGCTCGTCTACAACCGCAAGCCGGCCATCGACGCCAAGTCGCTCGACCTCGGCCCGGACGCCAAGTGCACCACCACCGAGCCGTACGTCCGCATGGGTTCGGGGAACCTGACGTTCACCGCGCGGGGCTCCGACAAGGACAAGAACCTCGACTTCCTCGACTTCGACCTGTGGGCGACCGGCAAGTGGGACACCACGGGTGACCTGCTGGGCTCCACCGGCAAGGTCTCGGTCGGCGGAGACAAGGACGTCGCGCTGCGCACCACGACCGGCTTCGCCACGAGCAAGCTCACCAACGGCACGCTCTACTCCTGGCGGGTGCGGGCCGTGGACGACGCGAACGCCACCTCCGGGTACGCGCCGGCCAAGACCCCGTGCCGCTTCGTCCTCGACACCACCGCGCCCAAGCCGCCGAAGGTCAGCTCCATCGACTTCCCGAACGCCGACGGCGCCGAGAACGGCTTCGGCAACGACGCCGAGGACGCCAACTGGTCCACCAAGAAGTTCGGCACGGCGGGCTCCTTCACCGTGCGCGCGCTCAACACGGACGTCGTCCGCTACGAGTACGGCTTCAACTCGGCGAACTACCCGTTCACGCTGAGCCGCACTTCCGGTACGGCCACGACCGTCAGCGCGACGCTCGCGAACGCGAAGCCTCCGACGGCCGGCCCGAACGTGCTGTACGTCCGTGCCGTGGACGCCGCGGGCAACCCCTCCCAGCCGACGAAGTACTTCTTCTACGTCACGCCGCGCGACCAGGCCGACTCCCCCGGCGACTTCACCGGGGACAAGCTCCCCGACCTGATGGTCGTCTCCGACGCCGGCAACTTGGTGCTGTACCCGTCCCAGGCGACCAACGACCTGGTCAAGGGCTCAGGCGACCTCGACTACTCGATGCCGGGCGCCTACCGGGCCAACCCGGACAAGGACCCGAACGGCGACGACCTGCCACCGTTCGTCTCCGCGCCCTCCGGCCACTTCAAGGGCGCGCTGATCACCCACAACGGCGACATCTACGGCGGTGACGGCCTCCAGGACCTGGTGGTCCGGCTCGGCGACAAGCTCTGGGTGTACCCCGGCGACGGCTACGGCGCGGTCAACATCGACCGCCGGGTGGAGATCCTCCTCCCCTCCAACGCGCCCAGCCCCGCCTCCCTCACCCAGATCGTCTCGGCGGGCGACGCCACCGGGGACGGCCGCACCGACTTCTTCGCCACCATGGGCGACGAACTCTGGGCCTTCACCGGCTACCACGGGGCCGGCATCGACCAGGCGATCCGCCTCTCCGGTTCCGCTTGGACCGAACGGGACATCGTCTCCGTCACGGACTTCTCCGGCGACGGCGTGACGGACCTGATCTACCGCACCGACGTGTCCGCCCGGCTCCTCTCCCGCAAGGGCATCAAGGCAACCACCGGCGGCACCGTCCTCACCTCCCTGGGCTCCGCCGCCGCCTCCGCCGACGGCGAGGACGGCGTCTACGGCTCCGCCGGCTGGGGCAGCGGCAGCATCTACCTGTTGACCGGCACCCCCGACGCCAACGGCGACGCCATCCCGGACATCTGGACCGTCCGCACCGACGGCACGGTCCGCTTCTACGCCGGCAGCCGCACCGCCCTCTCGGGCTCGGGCACGGAGATCATCGGCACGGCGAGCTACTGGAAGACCCGGATCGCCATCGGCTGATGCGATCCCCCTCGGCAGAGCGAGGGACACAAGAGGCGAGGGGCCGACCGCGGGAACGTCCGCGGTCGGCCCCTCGCCGTATCCCCGCATCCCCGTCTCCCCGTAGCCCCCGTGTCGCGCGAACGCCGACGCTCCCACAGATACGGAAGTCGGCGCTCTAATCTGACGACATGTCAGACAATGAGTCGTACGAACTGCTCGGTTTCGACAACGTCCTCCTCTCCGTCGGCGACCTGGGCGAAGCCGTCTCCTTCTTCGAGCGGGCCGGCTTCGCCGTGGCCTTCCGGCTGGACGAGGCCGGGATCGCGGGGTTGAAGGTGGGCAAGGAGACCCCGGGACTGTTGCTGCGGGTGGAGGAGGCGCTGCACCGCCGGACGCCCGCGTGGGCCTCGGCGCGGGTGTGGCTGGAGGTGCGGGACGCGCGGGCGGCGGCGCGGGCACTGGAGGAGGCGGGGGTGCAGCCCCTCGACGCGGCGTTCCCCGTCGTCACCGGGTGGACCGTGGAGTTCGCGGATCCGTGGGGGAACGTCATCGGGTTCACGGACTACAGCAAGCGGCCGGAGTTGGGGCGGGTGTCCTAGCTCCTCCAGCAGTCCCTCCAGCAGCCCTTCCCGCAGCCCTCCCAGCCGCCGCTTGAACGTGTTCAAAAACAGCGCTACAGTCTCACCGAGACGTTTTGAACGTGTTCAGGAAAGCTTGGGAGGGGTGGGGGCATGGACCTCACGGTCGTCGCGTACGTCATCTATCTGGTGGTCAGCGTGGGGCTGACGGTCTGGGTGGCGCGGACGTTGAGCAGCAACGGGCGGATCTTCCTCGGGGATGTCCTGCGGGGGAACGAGAAGCTCGCGGACGCGGTGAACCACCTGCTGGTGGTCGGGTTCTATCTCGTGAACCTGGGGTTCGTGGCGCTGTACCTGAACACGGACGGCGCCATCACCAGCCCACGGGAGGTGTTCGAGGCGGTCTCGGCCAAGCTCGGGGTCGTACTGCTGGTACTGGGCGCGCTGCACCTCGGCAACGTGTTCGTGCTGAACAAGTTCCGGCGGCGCGGGGTGATGGAGCGGGAGCAGCTGCCGCCGGTCGCGCCGCAGGGCTGGGTCGTGCCCGGGGCGCCCGCCGCTCCGCGGGCCGGGGCGTGACACCCGTGACCCCCGTGACACCCGTGTCCGCCATGGCGGACACCGCCGAGGACCGGGGCGCCGAGCGCGTCCCGGTTCGCCGGCTCACCGTTCTGTACGACGCCCGATGCGGACTGTGCACCCTTGTGCGGGAGTGCTTGGGGAGGCAGCGGCAGTTGGTGCCGCTGGAGTTCGTGGCGGCGGGGTCGCAGGAGGCTCGGCGGCGGTTTCCCGGGCTCGACCACGGTGCGACGCTCGAGGAGATCACGGTCGTGGCGGACGGGGGGCAGGTGTATCTCGGGTCCGCCGCCTGGATCGTCTGTCTGTGGGCGCTGCGCGAGCAGCGGCCGCTCGCGCACCGGCTCAGCACCCCGGCGGGGGCCCGGCTCGCACGCGGTGCCGTGCTCGCCGCCGCGAAGTGGCGCGGTGCGCACCCGCGGCCCGGCGAGGGCGGTGGGTACGGCGGGAGCACGACCGAAGGGTGGACGTACGCCCGGCGGTACGGGTGGCTGTACGCCCCTCCCGGCGGCTGTGACACGGGCGCCTGCGCGACTCGTTAGGCTCAGCCCGTGCCCGCAGTGAACGACGAACCCAGCGCAGAGCCCGACAGCCCCAAGGACGGCGCGGAACAGCCCGGTCCCAAAGGCTCCGCCAAGTCCGAGCAGACTCGCGCGCTGATCCTGGAGACCGCGCTGCGGCTCTTCCAGGAGCGCGGGTACGACAAGACGACGATGCGGGCCATCGCCAAGGAGGCCGGGGTCTCCGTCGGGAACGCGTACTACTACTTCGCCGGCAAGGAACACCTGATCCAGGGGTTCTACGACCGGATCGGCGCCGAGCACCGGGTGGCGGTCCGGCCCCTGCTGGAGCGGGAGAAGGACCTGGAGGCGCGGATCGCCGGGGTGCTGAAGGTGTGGCTGGACGTGGCGGAGCCGTACCACGAGTTCGCGGCGCAGTTCTTCAAGAACGCGGCCGACCCGGACAGCCCGCTCAGCCCCTTCTCCCCCGAGTCCGAAGGCCCCCGCGAGGAGTCCATCGCCATCCACCGCGAGGTCCTCGCCGGGTCCAAGGCCAAGGTCCCGGACGAACTCCGAGACGTGCTCCCCGAGTTGATGTGGCTGTCCCAGATGGGGCTCGTCCTGTACTGGGTCTTCGACCGTACCGAGGGGCGCGAGCGCAGCTACCGGCTCGCCGAACGGGGGGCCCGGCTGACGACCCGGGGGGTCTCGATGGCACGCTTCCGTGCGCTGCGGCCGCTCGTCCGCGAGGTGCACGAGCTGTTCACGGACTTCCTGCCGGGGATGACGAAGGTGCTGCCGGATCCGGGGGGCAAGGGCCCGGCGGGCTGATCACTGTCGAGTGAGATCGCTCCCTCCGTCCGACCGCCGTCCGGCGTTGGACCGCTGTCCGGCGTTGGACCGCTGTCCGGCGTTGGACCGCTGTCCGGCCGCCGTCAGATCCAGTCCAGCCGCCACAGCCGGAAGACACCGGTCCCGTCGGACAGGTACTGCGCGCCGCCGACTTCCTCACTGCTGAGGACGTACTCCTTGCGCTGCCACAGGGGAATCAACGGCACGTCCCGGGCCACGACGTCCTGCAGCTCCTTGAAGTCCGCCGCGGCCCGGCCGCGGTCCTCGTAGCGGCGGCTGTCCTTGACGAGCCGGTCGGTCTGCGCGCTGCTGTAGCCGTTGTCCAGGGAACCGCCGGTGCCGACAAGGGGCCCGCTGAAGGTGTCGGGGTCGGGGTAGTCGGCGACCCAGCCGACGCCGTACGCGTCCAACTTGCCGTCGGCATAGCGCTGTTGGAAGGCGGTCCACTCGTACGCCGTGGTCGTGACGTAGAACAGTCCGCTCGCCTCCAGCTGCTGCTTCAGCTCGGCGGCCTCGGCGGTCGAGGAGTTTTGGCCCTCCGCGTACCCGAGGGTGAACCGCACGGGCATGCTCACGCCGGCCTCGTCGAGGAGTTCGCGGGCCCGCTGCGGGTCGGGCTCGGGGTACGCGTCGAAGAACGAGGTGGTGTGGCCCGTGAGGCCGGCCGGGATCAGCGAGTACAGCGGGTCGGTGGTGCCCTCGTAAGCCTCGGCGACCAACTGCTCCCGGTTGATCAGCGCGGCCAGCGCCTGCCGTACCCGGCGGTCCTGGAAGGGCGAGCCGGCCCGCACGTTGAGGACGAGGTTGCGGGTCTCGGTGCTGTCGGCCTCCGTGACCCGCTGATCCGGGTCGCTGGGCGACAGCCCGGCGAGCACCGAGGGCGGCAGCGCGCGCGTGGCGACGTCGACCTGCCGCGCCTGCCATGCCTTCGCCAGGGCCTCCGAGTCCTTGTAGTAGCGCATGAGGACGGGGCGGCCGGCGGCCTGGGCGACGCCCTGGTAGGTGTCGTTGGGCGTGAGGCGGGCCTGCTCGTCCGTATACGAGGTGAGGACGTACGGCCCGGTGCCGTCGGCGCCGCCGTCGGTGCGCAGCCGGTTCGTCGGGTACTTCGTTCGGTCGACGATCGCCCCGGCGCCGGTGGCCACCTTGAGCGGGAAGGTGGCGTCCGGCGAGGAGAGGCGGAAGGTGACGGTCAGTCCGTCCGCGGCGACCGACTGGAGGGTGTCGAGCAGCGCGGCGGGCCCGACGTCCGAGTTGACGCGCTGGACGCGGTCGAAGGAGTACTTCACGTCCGCCGCGGTCACCGCGCGCCCGCTGGGGAACGTCAGGTCCTGGCGCAGCGTGCAGCGGTAGACGGTGAGCGCGTTGCCGGCGAACGCGCAGCTTTGCGCCGCGTCCGGGACGGGGGTCGCGCCGCCCGGTTCGAAGGTCAGCAGTGACTGGAAAACGTTGCTGAACAGGGCCCAGGATCCGGCGTCGTACGCGCCGGCCGGGTCGAGTGACGTGACGGTGTCGGCCGTCCCGACGGTGATCGTCCTGTTCTCGTCCCGCTGAGCGGGCATCAACTGCCAGCCGCCGATCGCCGCCATCGCCAGCACCAGCAGTGACGCGAGAACCCGCAAGCGAACCGACCGCATCGGCGCCCCTCCCAAGGTTCCCCACCCGGCCCACAACGCACAGTGGTTCCGCGACGCACAGTGATTCCGCGGTGGCGCGGATCACCTAACCACAGTGGCCTGTGCGCGCGGAAGACAGATTTTGTTGAGTAGTTGTTGAGTTGCGAATGAACTCGGTCAGCGTGTCACGCGCCGCTTCCCTCAAGGCTCCTGACGGCCCGTCATGCCTGCTTCGACGCCAGTTCCACCACCGTGATGTCCGACGGCGCCCCCACCCGCACCGGCGGCCCCCACGCGCCCGCGCCGCGGCTGACGTAGAGCTGGGTGTCGCCGTAGCGTTCGAGGCCCGCGAGGGTGGGGTTGGCGGCTTCGGCGACGTAGTTCATGGGCCACAGCTGGCCCCCGTGGGTGTGGCCGGAGAGCTGGAGGTCGACGCCGTGGTCGACGGCGTCGTGGATCTGGACGGGCTGGTGGGCGAGGAGGACGACGGCCCGCGAGGTGTCCCGGTCGCCGAGCGCCGCGGCGAAGTCGGGGCCCTGGCCCTCGTCCGTACCCGCGATGTCGTTCACACCGGCGAGGTCGAGGTACGGCAGTTCGCGGCGCGCGTTCTCCAGCGGGGTGAGGCCGAGTCGCCGTACCTCCTCCACCCACTGCTCGGCACCGGAGAAGTACTCGTGGTTGCCGGTGACGAAGTAGCTGCCGTGCCGCGCCTTCAGGCCCGCGAGGGGCGCCGCGGCCGGGCCCAGGTCCGCCACACTGCCGTCGACCAGGTCGCCGACCACCGCGATCAGGTCGGGCTGGGTCGAGTTGATCGTGTCGACGACCTTCTGCGCGAAGCCCCGGCCCAGCAGCGGCCCGAGGTGGATGTCGCTGACCACCGCTATCCGGAAACCGTGCGCCGCGCGCGGGAGCTTCGCCAGCGGCACGGTGACCCGCTTGACCTTGGGGCCGCGTACGACGCCGTAGGTGCCGTAGCCGACGGTGCCGACGGCCGCGGCGGCGACGGCGCCGCCGACGACTCGGGAGACGAAGAGGCGGCGGGAGGGGTCGGCCGAGGTGGCGGGTGGAGGGGTGGCCGGGGAGTCTGCCGGCTCGGTCGCGGCCGGCTCGGCATTGGTCGGCTCGGCAGTGGTCGACGCGGCAGTGGTCGACGCGGCAGTGGTCGACGCGGCAGTGGTCGACGCGGCAGCGGTCGGCTCGGCAGCGGTCGAATCGGCGGGCCGCTCCGTGGGCTTCGCGCCCGCTGGTACCGGTTCCGGCGCGAGCTCGCGCACCAGCGGCTCCGGCTGTTCGGCGGGCGCCGGAGCGCGCCGCGCCACCAACCGGCGCAGGAGCGGTCGTACAAGCTCCCCCGCCAGCAGGGCCAGCAGCAGGTACAGCGAGAGGGCGAGCCACATGAAGCCCGGCCAGGTCAGCGTCTGCTGGAGCCAGAAGGGGGCGCCGCCGCGCTCGGCCGCGAAGCCGACGAAGACCAGCACCGGCCCGGCGATGAACACCCCCGCGCCCACGCGTCTGGCGAGCCCCGGCCCGCGAGTCGTGTCACGCACCAGCCGACGCCACGCGTACCAGTGCAGGGCCCCGAAGGCGCTCAGCACCAGCAGGGCGGCGAGCACGAAAACAAGGATCATCATGTCGTACTCCTGGTCACGCGGTCCGGCGAAGGGCACGCACCGCGCGCAACCCGATGACTCCGATGGCCGTCCCAAGGGCAAAGGAGACGACGGCGAGCGTCAGATGCACCCAGAAGTAGGCGGTCGGATCACCCGCGTCGTCGAACGCGAGCCCGCTGCCGTCCTTCCACAAATTCTTGATGAAAGTGATCCAGATGACCCAGCTCCACACCCCGAAGGCGAGCAGGAACCAGGAGAGGGGGCGGCTGAGCTTCATGAGTTCAGTATCGCCGCCGACCGCACGGCTCTCGCGCCGGGGTGCGAGCGGGGGCGTGAGCAGCGGCGAGGGCGCCACGGGGGGCTGCGGTGGGATTTACCGGTCGGAGCCATGTACTTTCTCGATCGTGCCCGCCTCCAAAAAGACCGTCAGGCGCCCCCTGCTGGTCACCTCAGCCGCCCTGCTGTCCCTCTCGCTGACCTCACTGACGACGGTGACGACGCTGACGGCCACCCCGGCCTTCGCGGCGAAACCGTCACCGAGTCCGAGCGCCACGCCGTCCGCGACTCCCCCGGCGACCATGTCGACCGTCGGGGGTGAACTGCTGGGCAAGCCGGGCACTCAGGCCGCCCTGGGCAGCGACGCGCCCGTGCTGCCCAAGGGCATCAGCGCCCGCTCGTGGGTCGTCGCGGACGCCGAGTCGGGCGAGGTGCTGGCCGCGCACAACGCGCACTGGCGGCTGGCCCCGGCGAGCACGCTGAAGATGCTGTTCGCGGACACGCTGCTGCCGAAGTTCAACCGGGACGAGGAGCACAAGGTCGTCCCCGCCGATCTCGCGGGCGTCGGCGCGGGCTCCAGCATGGTCGGCATAAAGGAGGAGGAGACGTACACCGTCCACGATCTCTGGCTCGGTGTCTTCCTTCGCTCCGGCAATGACGCGGTGCACGTCCTGTCGGCCATGAACGGCGGCGTCAGGCAGACCGTCGCGGACATGAACGAGCACGCCGAGGAGCTCCAGGCCCTCGACACGCACGCGGTCAGCCCCGACGGCTACGACTCCAAGGGGCAGGTCTCCTCCGCGTACGACCTCACGCTGATCGCCAGGTCGGGGCTGCAGAAGAAGGACTTCCGCGAGTACTGCTCCACCGTGCGCGCGAAGTTCCCGGGCGAGACCAAGAAGGGCAAGAACGGCAAGAAGAGCCGCTCGTCCTTCGAGATCCAGAACACCAACCGGCTGCTCACCGGGGACAGCGGACTCGACTCCTACCAGGGCATCGCGGGTGTGAAGAACGGCAACACCACGAACGCGGGCGCGACGTTCACCGGGGTCGCCGAGCGGGACGGCCGGGTCCTCCTCGTCACCGTCATGCACCCCGAGAAGGACGAGCACAACCAGGTCTACAAGGAGACCGCGAGCCTGTTCGACTGGGGGTTCAAGGCGGCGGGCAAGGTCCAGCCGGTGGGGGAACTGGTGGCGCCCAAGGGGGCGGAGACCTCCGGTGGAGATACGGAGCCCAGTGCGCAGGCCGGGGCTACGGCGTCCCCGTCCGCGTCTGCCTCCGGCGGGGCGGGCGGGAAGACTGTTGCCGCGGGGGCCTCCGGCGGGGCGAGCGGGATCGGGGTCGCGCTGGGGATCACCGGGGGTGTGCTGGTGCTGCTGGCCGGCGGGGTGTTTCTGGTCAACCGGAAGTGGCCTCTGCCTGAGCTGATGGGGCGGCGGAAGTCAGGGGACGAGTAAGGGCCGGGAGCGTCTGCCTGGTTGATGCCGGATGCGGGCCGCAGGCAGTTCGTGGTTGATTGCGCAGTTCCCCGCATCCCTCAAGGGGCGCTCTCCTCGGTCGTGGGTTCTTCCTTGCTGTTCTCCGCTGTCCAGGCCGCGCAGTAGAGGAGGAGCTTGGCTGTGAAGTTGATCCAGAGGAGTAGGGCGATGGGGACGCCGAAAGCGCCGTACATGCTCTTGGAGGCGACGCCCTGGATGTAGCCGCTGAGGAGGAGCTTGAGGAGTTCGAAGCCGACGGCTCCTATGAGGGCGGCGACGACGAGGCGGCGGCGGGGCGGCTGGACGCCGGGGAGCAGGGTCAGGACGTAGAGGAGGAGCAGGAAGTCGGCGAGGACGGCGACGGCGAAGGCGGCGACGCGCAGGAGGATGCCTCCCCAGCCGTCGCGGTCGATGCCTAGTTCGTCGGCGATCCGGCCCACGGCCGCGGAGGCGACGGTGGAGGCGGCCAGCGAGACGAGGACGGCGCCGCCGAGGCCGACGAGGACACCCGCGTCCTTGGCCTTGGCGAGGACGGGGTTCTCGTCGGGGTCCGGCTTCTCCCAGACCGCGCGCAGGCAGCCGCGCATCTCGCCGACCCAGCCGATGCCGGTGAGGAGCAGCAGAGCGCCGGCGATGATCCCGACCGTGCCGGCGTTGTCGACGAGGCCCGCGATGTCGAGTTGGTCGGAGATACCGGGCACCTGCTCGGCGAGCCGGTCCTCCAGTTCCTGCTGCCCGCCCTTGCTCAGGGTCGCCGCGGCGACGGCCGCGGCCACGGTCAGCAGCGGGAACAGCGCCAGGAAGCTGATGAAGGTCATCGCCGCGGCCAGCCGCGTCCACTTCACCCGCTCCAGCCGTTCGTACGACCGCCACGCGTGCGTGGTCATCAGGCGCTCGACCAGGGGACCGACCCCGGGAAGTTTCTTCAGCCAGTCCATGATCCGAACTCTGCCCCAGTTGTAGGTGACCGATGCCGAGTACCCGTTGGGGACGTACTCCCGCCGCCACGTCGAACGGGTAGTGCACGCCGGCCACCAGCCGGGAGAGGCCCATAGCGGCGGCGAGCGGGGCGGTGGCGGGCAGCACGAGCGGGGTCCGCGGCGCGCCGTACGCCACGACGGCAACCGCCACTGCCGCCGAACTGGCGTGCGAGCTGGGGAAGGAGTGCCGTCCGGCGGTGCGGACGAGGGGCTCGACGTGGGCGGGACGCGGCCGTCGTACGACCCTTTTGACGCCCATGCCGGCCAGGTGCGCCCCGGCGGTCAGGGCCGTGCCGTGCAGCCAGACGCCGCGTCGTCGCCGGTCGACGGCGGCGCCCGTGAGGCCGGCCGCCAGCCAGAGCAAGCCTGTTCGCCCGCCCAGGGCAGGCCGCGCGCGGCGGCGACACGCGGGGCCGCAGCATGGGCGCGGAGAGCGGAGAGCGGTCTCCGGTCCATACCGCGCACACCGCCGACGACGTCAACTTCATCCATGCGATGCCACTCTTCTAGGCGACCGTGCGGGAATTCCGGCAATCTTGAACGACATCCCATTGATCACCCATTTCGGTGAGGGGACAGCGCAGCCGTGCCGGTACACCCGATTCATCCGTATACACGGCGATACGGTCGCGGGCATGCCAGCCGACGCCGCCGCAACCTCCCCGACCCCCTCGCTCTCGCCCCCGCTTCCTTCCCCGGGCCGCATCACCCTCGTCACCGGCTGGGGCCGCACCGCCCCCGCCGCCCGGCTGATCCGCCCGCGTACGTACGCGGGCGCCGCGGCGGCCGTACGGGCGTGCGGGGCGCGCGGCGGGATCGCCAGGGGGCTGGGGCGGGCGTACGGGGACGCGGCGCAGAACGCGGGCGGGGCCGTGCTCGACATGACGGGCCTCGACCGGGTGCACGCCATCGACGCGACCGGCGGCACCGTCCTGTGCGACGCGGGCGTCTCCCTGCACCGGCTGATGAAGGTCCTGCTCCCCCTGGGCTGGTTCGTACCGGTGAGCCCGGGGACCCGCCAGGTGACCGTGGGCGGTGCCATCGCGGCCGACATCCACGGCAAGAACCACCACGTCTCCGGGTCGTTCGCCCGCCATGTGCTGTCCCTCGAACTGCTGACGGCGGACGGCGAGATCCGCACGGTCGGCCCCGGCACCCCGCTCTTCGACGCCACGGCCGGTGGCATGGGCCTGACCGGCTTCATCCTCACCGCGACCGTACGGCTCCTCCCCGTCGAGACGTCCTGGATGTCCGTCACCACCGGAACGCGCCCGCGACCTCGACGACCTCCTCGCCCGCCTCACCACCACCGGCCGCTACCACCGCTACTCCGTCGCCTGGATCGACCTGCTCGTCAGGGGCACGGCGACGGGCCGCGCGGTACTGACCCGCGGCGACCACGCACGCCTGGAAGCGGTGGTAGCGGCGGCGGCCCGTGGAACGTGGCGCACGCGCGCGCGTGGAGGGCGATTCACCACGGCGCGCCGCTGCCCCTCCTTCCTCGCCGTCCTGAAGCGGTTCGGCGCGGGCGGCCCGGGCTGGCTGTCCTTCCCGATGCCCGGCTGGACCCTGGCCCTGGACATCCCGGCGGGCCTGCCCGGCCTCGGCGCCTTCCTGGACACCCTCGACGAGGAGGTCGCGGCGGCCGACGGCTGCGTCTACCTCGCGAAGGACGCCCGTCTGCGCCCCGAGCTACTGGCCGCGATGTACCACCGGCTCCCCGAATTCCGTGCACTGCGCCGCGAGTTGGATCCGCGCGGTGTCTTCGTCTCGGACCTGGCCCGCCGTCTCGCCCTGTAGGCCCCCACAGAAACCCCTGTCCCCACACCCAGGAGCTGTCATGAAGGACGCCTTCGGCACCCCCCAGTCCCTGCTGATCCTCGGCGGCACGTCGGACATCGCGCTCGCCACCGCCCGCCGAATGATCGCCCGCCGCACCCGCACGGTGTGGCTGGCGGGACGCCCGTCGCCCGACCTGGAGAACGCGGCCGTCCACCTGCGCGGCCTCGGCGCCGAGACCCACACCATCACCTTCGACGCCCTCGGCTCCGAGTCCCACGAGGCGATCCTCGGCAAGGTCTTCGCCGAGGGCGACATCGACATGGTCCTCCTCGCCTTCGGCGTACTGGGCGACCAGGCGAACGACGAACGCGACCCGGTGTCCGCCGCGCGCGTCGCCCAGACCAACTACACGGGCGCCGTCTCGGCCGCCCTGGTCTGCGGACGGGCCCTCCAGGCGCAGGGCCACGGCTCGCTCGTCGTCCTGTCCTCCGTCGCCGCCGAGCGCGCCCGCCGCTCCAACTTCATCTACGGCTCCAGCAAGGCCGGCCTGGACACCTTCACCCAGGGCCTCGGCGACGCCCTCCACAACACCGGCGTCCACGTCATGCTCGTACGCCCCGGCTTCGTCCGCACGAGCATGACCACCGGCCTGACGGCGGGCCCGCTCGCGACGACCCCCGAGGCGGTGGCGGTGGCCATCGAACTGGGCCTGCGACGCCGGTCGGAGACGGTGTGGGTGCCGGGGGCGATGCGGTGGGTGATGGCAGCGCTGAGGCACCTGCCGAGGACGGTGTTCCGCCGCCTGCCGCTGTAGCCGCGGGGAGCAGGGAGCAGGGAAGTCAGCGCCCCGTAGGGGGCGTGGGGAACGGCGCGAGCAACCACATCCGACCGCGCCCGTGAACCGCGCCCCTTCACCCCTCCCTCAGCGACACGCCATGGGGTCAGTGCGCCGGAAGCGTCGTATCCCCCACCGGCGCCCCCGCCTGGGGCGGGACGGCGGGTCCGCCGAAGGCGAACTCGCGGAGCTTGCGCCAGACCCCGTCGGCGCCCTGCTCGTAGAGCGCGAACCCGGTGCAGGGCCACTCCGCCTCGTACTCGGCGAGCTCCTCGAACGCCCGGTCCATCGCCTCCTCGGAGATGCCGTGCGCCACGGTGACATGCGGGTGGTACGGGAAGTTCAGCTCGCGCGCGACCGGACCAGAGGCGTCCCGGACCTGCTTCTGCAGCCAGGTACAGGCCTCGGCGCCGTCGACCACCCGCACGAACACGACGGGCGACAGCGGGCGGAAGGTTCCTGTGCCGGACAGCCGCATCGGGAAGGGCCGTCCGGCGGCGGCGACCTCGGCGAGGTGCGCCTCGATCGCCGGCAGCTCGACGTCCTCGACCTCAGTCGGCGGCAGCAGCGTGACATGGGTGGGGATGCCGTGGGCCGCGGCGTCACCGAAGCCCGCGCGCAGCTCCTGGAGCCGGCTGCCGTGGGGCTCCAGGACCGCGATCGACACACCGATCGTTACGGTCCCCACGTCGTCTCCTGTCGTCGTGTCATGCGTTGTCTCGTCGTGTGGCGTTGTCGGTCGTACGTCTCCTGCGGCGTACGACCGTCGTGTTGGTGCGGACCGCACGTGTCGTACGGGTCGCGCGGGCCGTGCGGGGGCACGGCACCGGCTATCGACTGTACGGCCACGGCGGTGTTCCGGGCAGGCGCAGCAGGAGTGATGTGCGGCGCTGTCGGTGGTGCGATCGGTGGTGCGATCGGCGCTCGGGTGCGGGGTGGTGCGGCTCAGTGTTTGGCGGGCAGGAAACCCACCTTGTCGTACGCCTGGGCGAGTGTCTCCGCGGCGACGGCACGCGCCTTCTCGGCCCCCTTGGCCAGGATCGAGTCCAGCGTCTCCGGGTCGTCCAGATACTGCTGGGTGCGCTCCCGGAAGGGCGTCACGAACTCGACCATGACCTCGGCGAGGTCCGTCTTGAGCGCACCGTAGCCCTTGCCGACGTACTTCTCTTCCAGTTCCGCGATACCCGTCCCGGTGAGAGTCGAGTAGATGCCCAGCAGGTTGCTGACGCCCGGCTTCTCCGCGGAGTCGAAGCGGATCACCGTGTCGGTGTCGGTGACCGCGCTCTTGACCTTCTTGGCGGTGGCCTTCGGGTCGTCGAGCAGGTTGATCAACCCCTTCGGGGTCGATGCCGACTTGCTCATCTTGATCGACGGGTCCTGAAGGTCGTAGATCTTCCCCGTCTCCTTCAGGATGTACGGCTTCGGGACCGTGAACGTCTCCCCGAAGCGGCCGTTGAAGCGCTCGGCGAGGTCGCGCGTCAGCTCGATGTGCTGGCGCTGGTCCTCACCCACCGGGACCTCGTGCGCCTGGTACAGCAGGATGTCCGCGACCTGGAGGATCGGGTACGTGAAGAGGCCGACGCTCGCGCGGTCGGCGCCCTGCCTGGCGGACTTGTCCTTGAACTGGGTCATGCGGGACGCCTCGCCGAAGCCGGTGAGGCAGTTCATGATCCAGGCGAGCTGGGCGTGCTCGGGGACATGGCTCTGGACGAAGAGTGTGCACCGCTCCGGGTCGAGACCGGCGGCCAGCAGCTGGGCGGCGGCGAGCCGGGTGTTGGCGCGCAGGTCGGCCGGGTCCTGGGCGACCGTGATCGCGTGCAGGTCGACGATCATGTAGAACGCGTCGTGGGACTCCTGCAGAGCCACCCACTGGCGCACGGCGCCGAGGTAGTTGCCGAGGTGGAACGAGCCTGCGGTGGGCTGGATTCCGGAGAGCACGCGGGGTCGATCAGAGGCCATGCTCACCATTCTCTCAGGTGTCGGGGCCCGTTCCGGAACCGTCCGGAAACAGATGTGACACGGGTGGGAACCGATCGGGTGCGGGCGGTGTACCAATTTCGTGAGGACGCGGGAGGGGGGCCGCATCGTCGATGAGGCCGCGGTGATCGCACGCGTACGCGCCGGAGAGCCGGAGGCGTACGCGGAGCTGGTGCGCGCCCACACGGGCATCGCACTCCGGGCGGCCCGTGCGCTCGGTGCCGGTTCGGACGCGGAGGACGTGGTGCAGCAGGCCTTCTTCAAGGCGTACTGCTCACTGGGCCGCTTCCGGGACGGCGCCGTGTTCCGGCCGTGGCTCTTGTCGATCGTGGCCAATGAGACGAGGAACACAGTGCGGACAGCCGGACGCCAGCGGTCCCTGGCCGACCGCGAGGCGGCCTTCGTCGAGGCCGAGCCCCTGATACCGGCCTCGGCCGACCCGGCGGTCGCCGCGCTGGCGATAGAGCGCCGCGTCGCGCTCCTGGGCGCCCTGGAGCAGCTGAGCGAGGAGCACCGGCTGGTCGTGACCTACCGCTACCTGCTGGAGATGGACGAACCCGAGACGGCCGCCGCCCTCGGCTGGCCCCGGGGCACGGTGAAATCCCGCCTGAGCCGGGCACTGCGCAAGCTGGGCCGGCTCCTGCCGGAGTTCGAGCCGGGCGATCCCCTTGAGAGGGCACGTCAGAGAGAGCTGGAGCGGACGAGGGGAGGGGGTGATGAGGGTGAGTGAGCGGGACGAGGACGGGCACGGGTGCCTGGATAGGGGCCCGGGCCGGGACCGGAGCGGGAATGGCAAGGTTACGGAGGGTGGCAGTCGCGAGGTCCGGTTGCCCGAGGAGTTGCGGGCGCTCGGGCGGTCGCTGGACCGGCCGGGGGCCGACGGGGACGACGGGGCCGAGACCATGGTCGAGCGAGTCCTGCGGCAGATACTCGCCGAGCGGGTGCCGACCCCGGTGGCCGAGCCGCCGGGGTTCGGGGCGTGGCTGCGCGCGGTGCGCCGGCGGGCCCGGCTCCACTGGCGCGTGCTGACCGCCGCGCTCTGCGGGCTGCTCGCGGCCCTCGTCCTCACCCCTCCGGTGCGGGCGGCGGTGGCCGACTGGTTCCACTTCGGCGGGGTCGAGGTGCGGTACGACCCGTCGGCGACGCCCTCGCCCGGGGCGGGGGTACCGGGCTGCCCGGACCCGGTCCCGCTCGCCGAGGCCGAGCGGCGGGCGGGGTTCGCTCCGCTCGTGCCGGGCGCGCTGGGCGCTCCGGACGCCGTGTCCGTGACCCGCGCCCCGAAGGACCGCTTCGTCGTCACTCTCTGTTGGACCGAGCGGGGCGGCACCGTCCGGCTCGACGAGTACGCGGCCCGGCTGGCGCCCGAGTTCGCCAAGACGGTGGCGGGCGAGCGGCAGATGGAGTGGGTCGAGCTGAGCGGGGTCCCGTACGAGGCGCTGTGGTTCCCCGAGCCGCACCTCCTGCGCTTCTGGATGACCTCCGAGGACGGCTCCCGCTTCACCCGCTCCGAGCGCACCGCGGGGCCCACCCTGCTGTGGGTGCACGACGACGAGTTCACGCTGCGGCTGGAGGGCGTGGAGTCGAGGACACGGGCGCGGGAGATCGCGGAGTCGGCGGTGTCGGTGGAGTCGATGGAGTCGGTGGGGTCGGCGAAGCCCAGGTCGTAGGGCTGTGGGGCGGACTCGAAATCGGTCTCGCCGCGGTGGGAACCCCGGCGGTTCGGGCGGTGTACCAGAAGTGACACCGTGAGTGCGGGAGGGCCGCACCGGGATCGATCGGGGGGTGTCGGATGCGTGGACTGCGACAACTGACGGCGATGGTGGGCGCGTTGCTCACAGCTCTGGCCCTGCTCCTGCTGGGGGCACCGCCCTCGGCGGCCGGCGGACCGACGAGCGTGCTGCTGGCCTCGCCGACCGACCAGCGGACGGCCTCGCTGTACGGCACACAGGAGGAGTACGGCCGCCTGGAGCAGCTTCTCGCCGCGGGCTCCGAGCTCGGCCGGAGCCGGGAGGAGCCGCCGGAGTGGGGAGAGGAGGAGATATGGGAGAAGGTCACCGACATGGTCAATGTGACGTGGATGGTCCATGACGTGACGCCTTGGCGAGTGGACCGGGTGTACGCGGGCGTGCCCGACAGCGGGGACATCTGGATCCACACGACGCTGGACGTCGGGGAGGACACCGCCGCGTCGGACAGCGGCGTGTGGCACAGGGCGAAGCAACCGGAGTGGCTGCGGAATCTGCTCACCGGGCTCGGTGTCATGGGACAGGCCCCCGGCAGCCCGGCGCGGGGCGAGCTGCCGTCGGCCGGCTCGTCGGCCGAGGCCCGGGCCGACACCGGCGGGACGACGACCGACGACTCGGCCGCGAACACCTCCGACCCGACCGGCCTGACCGACCGAGCCCGATGGGCGATACCTGCCCTGGGCCTGGGTCTCCTCCTCGGCTCCGGCGCCACGCTTCTGCTGCGCCGCGCGGCGGCCCGGCGCGAGTCCGGACCGCCGGGAGAGCCTCGTCAGGCGCTGATCGACGCGTGACTGACCGGCCGACACCCACTCTCTGGGCTGGGTGGCCTCAGTGGGCGTCGGCCGGGCGCGTCGGGGTCAGCCGAGGTCGATCTCCGGGTACAGCGGGAAGCCGGCGACTAGGTCGGTGGCCCGGCGGGAGATCTCGTCGGAGACCTTCGGGTCGAGCACGTGCTGGGCCTTGGAGGGGGCGCCCGACTTGGTGGTGCCGGCCTCGGCGGTGGTGAGGACGCGGTCGATGAGGCCGGCGACCTCGTCCATCTCGGCGGTGCCCAGACCACGCGTGGTCAGCGCGGGCGTGCCGATGCGGATGCCGGAGGTGTACCAGGCGCCGTTCGGGTCGGCCGGGATGGCGTTGCGGTTGGTGACGATGCCGGAGTCGAGCAGCGCGGCCTCGGCCTGGCGGCCGGTGAGGCCGTAGGAGGTGGCGACATCGATCAGGTTGAGGTGGTTGTCAGTGCCGCCGGTGACCAGGGTGGCACCGCGGCGCATCAGGCTCTCGGCGAGGGCGCGGGAGTTGTCGACGATGCGCTGGGCGTAGTCCTGGAAGGCGGGCTGCCGGGCCTCGGCGAGGGCGACGGCCTTGGCGGCCATGACGTGCGGGAGGGGGCCGCCGAGGACCATCGGGCAACCGCGGTCGACCTGGTCCTTGAGGGAGTCGTCGCACAGGACCATGCCGCCGCGCGGGCCGCGCAGCGACTTGTGGGTGGTCGTGGTGACGATCTGGGCGTGCGGCACCGGGTCGAAGTCGCCGGTGAGGACCTTGCCGGCGACGAGGCCCGCGAAGTGCGCCATGTCGACCATGAGCGTGGCGCCGGCCTCGTCGGCGATCTCGCGCATGATCCGGAAGTTCACGAGACGGGGGTAGGCGGAATAGCCGGCCACGATGATCAGCGGCTTGAAGTCACGGGCGGTGGCGCGCAGGGCCTCGTAGTCGATGAGGCCGGTGGTGGGGTCGGTGCCGTAGGAACGCTGGTCGAACATCTTGCCGGAGATGTTCGGGCGGAAGCCGTGGGTGAGGTGGCCGCCGGCGTCCAGGGACATGCCGAGCATGCGCTGGTTGCCGAAGGCCTGGCGGAGCTCGGCCCAGTCGGCCTCGGAGAGGTCGTTGACCTGGCGGACGCCGGTCTTCGCCAGGAAGGGGACCTCGACACGGTCGGCGAGGACGGACCAGAAGGCGACTAGGTTGGCGTCGATGCCGGAGTGCGGCTGGACGTAGGCGTGGCGGGCGCCGAAGAGTTCCCTGGCGTGCTCGGCGGCGAGGGACTCGACGGTGTCGACGTTGCGGCAGCCGGCGTAGAAGCGGCGGCCGACGGTGCCCTCGGCGTACTTGTCGCTGAACCAGTTGCCCATGGCCAGGAGGGTGGCCGGGGAGGCGTAGTTCTCGGACGCGATCAGCTTGAGCATCTCGCGCTGGTCGGTGACCTCCTGGCCGATGGCGTCGGCCACCCGCGGCTCGACGGCTCGGATCACATCGAGAGCGGCACGGAAGGCGGTGGACTCATGGGAGAGGGGCTCGGCTGGCATGGGGACCTCCGGACGTTGCGTTCAGCGTTCACGGTACGGCCCAGGCGCACGGCACTCATTCCTCGCGGGCCGCTCCCCGATGGTCTGTCCCATCCCAGCGCGCCAGTCACGGCCCGTTACCCACCTTATCGGGCGTCCCACCGCGCCGGGCCCCGGCGTCCACCATTCGAACGACGGGAGGAGCCGACGAGACAGCAGGACCAGAGGACGGCAGGACGACGAGAGGAGGCGGCGGGCGTCACAGGATCACGTGCGGCAGGAAGCGGGCGTACTCGTCCGTGACCAGGCCGGAGGACTCCCTGATGCCGAGGCCGGCCGACTCGTCCTCGACGACCCAGGCGCCGAGGACGACGTGGTTGCCGTCGAAGGTCGGGAGGGGGGCCAACTCCTGGTAGCAGCAGGGTTCGTCGCGGAGGACGGGGTCGGCGCCCGGATCGTGGACGGTGGCGCCGGCGCCCTCGCGGCCGAGGAGGGGCTTGGCGACGTAGCCGGCGGTGGCGGCCAGTTCACGCGGGCCGTCGAGGTAGGAGGGGAGGAGGTTGGGGTGGTCGGGGTACAGCTCCCAGAGGATGGCGAGGAGGGCCTTGTTGCTGAGGAGCATCTTCCAGATGGGCTCGATCCACATCGTGGTCCCGGTGCCGCCGCCGTTGTCGACAGTGGCGAGGACGTGCGGGGCGAAGCGGTCGGTGGTGAGCCACTCCCAGGGGTACAGCTTGAAGATGCTGCGGATGAAGCGGAGCTTCTTGTCGACGAAGCGCTCCGAGAGGCGGTCCCAGCCGATGTCCTCCATGGAGATCCAGTCGGTGTCGAGGCCGGCCTGCTCGGCGGTCTCCTTCAGATAGGCGACCGTCATCAGGTCCTCGCCGAGCTCGTCGTCGGAGGAGTGCGCGAAGTACAGGGGGCCGCCCGGCGGGAGCAGGTGGGACTGCTTCTTCCAGGCGTCGACGAGGCGTTCGTGGAGAGAGTTCCACTGGTCGGCGCCCGGGAAGCGTTCTTCCATCCAGAACCACTGGGGGCTGGCGGCCTCGACGAGCGAGGTCGGGGTGTCGGCGTTGTACTCCAGCAGCTTGGCGGGGCCGGTGCCGTCGTAACGGAGGTCGAAACGGCCGTAGACGGTGGGCAGTTCGGCGCGCCGATGCCACGCCTCGGCGACGAGGCCGGCGAGGCGTGGGTCGGTGATGCCGAGATCCGCGAAGCGGTCCTGCTCGACGATGTGCACGGCGGCGGCCAGGCACATGCCGTGCAGTTCCTCGACGACCTCCTCCAGTGCCTCGACCTCGGGGAGCGAGAAGACGTAGTAGGCGCTCTCGTCCCAGTACGGGCGCAGGGAGTCGTCCGGGTGACGGGTCAGCGGGTAGATGAGCCCCTGTTCCTCGACGGTCTCCTGCCAGCCCTGGCGGGGTTCGACGGTGCGGCGTTCCATGGCTCTGCCTCGTCCGCGGGGTCAGCCGCCGCTGGAGCCGGAGCCGGAGCAGCCGAAGCCGTCCCGGTCGACGGCATCGCTGCGGCTGAAGGTGCCGTAGTCGGCCCGGCTGCCGGTGACGTCGGAGTCGTAGTACCAGGCGGCGTCCGCCGTGCCGGTCCGGCTCCGGTTGCCGCTGCTGCTGCTCTTGCGGTTCTTGCCGTACGACGACGAAGAGCCGGAGTTGCAGTTCTTGTCGGCGATGATCTTGTAGCCGTTGGCGTAGTCGTAGCTGTCGCGGTCCACGCAACGGCGGTCCGGATCGGACCCGCAGGAGGTCAGGGCCGCCGCGACGACGCCCATCCCCCCGAGTACGACCGTGCTGGACCGCAGCCGCCTGCGCTTCTCTCCCATGTGTGCCCCCGTGGCTCGTCGCCCGACGCGGTGCGCGCACCGCGCGATCGACTTATCTGCGTCTTATCGGCGCTCAGACTAGTGATCCATTCCGCGGGCCCGCCAACCGGCTCCCCCTTGGGCGCGCCGGGCCTCCGGCCGAGGCAGCTCGGCGAGCTGGGAGCGACCCGGGTCACCTTCGGGCCGGGCCTCCAGCGCCGGTCGGCGGAGCTGCTGGCGACCCTGACGGGCGACCTGCGGAAGTGCGGAGAGCAGGACATCCGGCCATTGCTTGACTAAAGTCAAAGAATATGGGGAGCAAGCGGCAGTCGGAGTCCGTGGCCGCTGCTGATGTCAGCAGCCTGCGGCGGTTCAACCGGTACTTCACTCGGCGTATCGGCGCCCTGGACGATCGCTACCTGGGCCAGGACCGGCCACTCGGTGAGGCGCGGCTGCTCTTTGAGATCGACCAGGTCGGTCAGGTCGGTCAGGTCGGCGAGGCGGGCGAGATCGGCGGAGGAGGCCAGGGAGGCGCTTCGCTTCGTGAGTTGCGGGCCCGGCTCGGACTGGATGCCGGGTATCTGAGCCGGATGGTGAAGGCGCTGGAGGGGCAGGGGCTGGTTCGGGTCGGGGTGCACGGCGGGGACAGCCGGGTGCGGGTCGCCGAGTTGACGCCTGCGGGGCGCGCCGAGGTCGAGGAGCAGAACCGGCGGGCCGACGCGCTGGCCGAGGGGCTGTTGCGGGGGCTGAGCCCGGCGCAGCGGGGCGAGTTGACCGACGCGCTGGGAGCCGCGCGGCGCCTGCTGCGGCTGGCCGCGATCCGGGTCGAGGCGGTGGACGGCGGATCGGCCGATGCCCGTACGTGCCTCGACGCGTACGCGGCCGACATCGACGAGCGGTTTCCCGAGGGCTACGACCCGGCCACCCTCGTACGACCCGAGGAGGTGTCCGGGGACTCGGGGGTGCTCCTCGTCGCGTACGAGGAGGAGCGGCCCGTCGGGTGCGGGGCGTTGCGGACGCTCGGTCCGGGGGTCGGGGAGATCAAGCATGTGTGGGTGCATCGCGGGGCGCGGCGGCTCGGGCTCGCCCGGCGGCTGCTGGGGGAGCTGGAGCGGGCGGCCGCCGAGCGCGCTCTCGGCGTCGTACGGCTCGATACGCATGCCTCGTTGACGGAGGCCCAGGCGATGTACCGGGCGTGCGGGTACACCGCGATCCCCCGGTACAACGACGACGTGTACGGGGCCCACTTCTTCGAGAAGCGGCTCCCCGCCCGACGGCCGTGACTCGGCCCGCGCTCAGCCCCGTACACGTGTGACCCGTCGGGCAGAGGCATCCCTCGGCGTCTTCGCGGTGCGGTTACGCCGCGCAGGCCCTGTCCCGGTCGAAACCGGGGCAGGGCCTGCGCGGGCAAGCCATAGGAGTCAGAGGAGGCCGAGCGCGCGGACCGCCTCGCGCTCCTCCGCCAGCTCCTGGACCGAGGCGTCGATACGGGCGCGGGAGAACTCGTTGATCTCCAGGCCCTGGACGATCTCGTACTTGCCGTCCTTGACGGTGACGGGGAAGGAGGAGATGAGGCCCTCGGCCACGCCGTACGAACCGTCCGAGGGGATGCCCATGGAGGCCCAGTCGCCCTCGGCGGTGCCGTTGACCCAGGTGTAGATGTGGTCGATCGCGGCGTTGGCGGCGGAGGCGGCCGACGAGGCGCCACGGGCCTCGATGATGGCGGCGCCGCGCTTGGCGACGGTCGGGATGAAGTCCTCCGCGAGCCACTTCTCGTCGTTCACGACCTCGGCGGCGTTCTTGCCGGCGACCGTGGCGTTGAAGATGTCGGGGTACTGGGTCGCGGAGTGGTTGCCCCAGATCGTGAGCTTCTTGATCTCGGAGACCGGGACGCCCGTCTTCTTCGCCAGCTGGGTCAGCGCGCGGTTGTGGTCCAGGCGGGTCATCGCGGTGAAGCGCTCGGCCGGGACGTCCGGCGCGGCGGCCTGGGCGATGAGGGCGTTGGTGTTGGCCGGGTTGCCGACGACGAGGACCTTGATGTCGTCCGCGGCGTGGTCGTTGATGGCCTTGCCCTGCGGCTTGAAGATGCCGCCGTTGGCCTCGAGGAGGTCGCCGCGCTCCATGCCCTTGGTGCGGGGGCGGGCGCCGACGAGCAGGCCTACGTTGGCGCCCGCGAAGGCCACGTTCGGGTCGTCCGTGATGTCGATGCCCTGAAGGAGCGGGAAGGCGCAGTCGTCGAGCTCCATGGCGGTGCCCTCGGCGGCCTTCAGCGCCGGCGTGATCTCCAGCAGGCGCAGCTTGACCGGCACGTCCGCGCCGAGCAGCTGGCCGGAGGCGATGCGGAAGAGCAGGGCGTAACCGATCTGGCCGGCCGCGCCGGTGACGGTGACGTTCACGGGAGTGCGGGTCATGGCGTTCTCCGTATGACAGCTGGCGGTGGGGCGTCCCTGCCCCAGGCGGGACGTACAAATGATCGATCTCTTGGCGTCAAGAGAGATCGGTGGTCAGGCTATCGCGCATCCGGTACACCGCACCGCCGGGTTCGTGTGGCCCAGCCCACAGCCTGGTGCCGCTCCGCGCGATGGGGCGCGTGAAGAGGCGGCCGCCGGTCCGGGAGAGGTGGGGACCAGGCGGCCGCCATATGGGGGTGCCGGGCCGGGAGGGGTGTGGATCTCCCGGATGGGCCGGACTCCCGTGGGGGTACTGTCCGCATGCCCCGGAGTTCGGCGGGCATTCCCCTTACGCCGAGATTACTTCTCCGGCAGGGCGCGTCACGGTGAGTGAGGTACCAGCGGGTGCGTACGCAGGGGCGCGCAGGACCAGCTCACGCGCCCCCGACGGCCCGCCTCCGACCGCCCTACCCCGTGCACCCTTTCTGCCCCGTGGCCAGCGTCACGCAGGCCGTGGCGTCGCCCGCGTCCTTCACGGTGATCATCAGGGTGTAGGCGATGTTGTCGCCGGCCGCTTCGATGGCGGCCGCCTGCTTGTCCGTGCCGACGGTGACCACGACCTCGTCACCCTGGGCCGCGCCGGTGATACGCGCCCAGGCCGCCTGGCAGGTCTTGCTGTAGCGGACCTCGACCCTGGTCGCGCCCACGACGGCCTCGTCTGCGGTCCGCACGAGGTTGCCGATGCACCCCATGGTCTCCGGGTCCTTGCCGCCGCAGTCCTTGCCACTGCACTTCACTCCGGCCGGGAGGTCGGGGTTCGTGCCGAGCGAGGTCGACGGGGACGGCGTCGGCTTGTCCCCGGCCTGGTTCTTCCCGTCGCCGTTGGTGAGGAAGAAGGCCGCCGCGATCACGACGAGCGCGCCGACGGTGCCCGCGAGGAACATCGTCACCCGCCGCTTCGGACCGGAATCGCCGTCGTCGGGACGGCCGCCACCACCGGGCGGCGGACCGAAGACACCGGACGGGGCGGAGGAAGCGGAAGCGGAGGACGAAGAGGAAGGGGAAGCCGAAGAACCCGGAGAAACCGGCGAGACCGACGAAACGGGGGAGACCGAAGAACCGGACGTCGGCGGCCTCCCGGACGAGCCCGCCGATGGAGCCAACGGAACGGATGGAGCCGATGGAGTCGATGAAGCCGACGGTGACGAGGACGGTGACGAAGCGGCTCCCCAGCTGATCCGGGGCGGCGCGGACGACGATGACGTCGCCGGTGTGGCCGGTGCCCCCGGTGCCCCCGGTTTGGCCGGCGCGGTCGAACCCCCGTACGGCGACCGCGCGGTCCGATCCTCCGGCGACAGCGGCTGCGGCGGAACCGTCGGCGAGACGCCCGCCGGGCCCGCCACGCCCGGTGTCGCGGTCGCGCTCCGGCTCGCTCTGCCGTTCCTGCCGCCCTTGACGGTCGACTGGCCGCCCGTCTCCCCCAGGGCGGCGCGCGCCTGGGAGATACGGATCGCTTCCATGGTCATGTCGTGGCGCATCTCCGAGCGGCTCCAGGCGCGCTCGGCCAGCTCCCACATGGTCGTCAGATGGATGGGATTGGCACCTGTCACCTCGGCCAACGCCACGATCGCGCCTTTCGGCGCGAGAAGTCTGCCGTTGAGATACCGCTCCCAGGACGTCTTGCTGTAGCCCGTGCGGTCGGCCACCGCGGCGATGCTCAACCCACTGCGGTCGACGAGCCTGCGCAGCTGGCCCGCGAACTCCCTGACCTGTGGATCGAGTTCATCGGGCAAGGCCCTCCAACGAGGCATTGCTTTCCCCCTCTTCCCCCCGTACGTCCCATACAGCCTGTACGTTCCGCACGTCCCGTACGTCTCCGGATTCTCCCTCTCCGAGGCCCCGTTCTGGACTACCCACTGGGATGCGCCCCGCCGGGATGCCAGTTCCCCGAAAGGGGGCGCGCGGAAGCATTTCGGGCCGAGACATGCGCCGTTGCACGCCCGCCGACGGTCCGGGTCCAGTGTCCCACCGGCTTCCCGGATTTCCGGGCGGAATTGCAGGTCCACGCGTGGGACGTCCCGGACCGTCCCAAATGCCCACGTTAGCCCTGGTGTTGAGGGAGTCGGTGCCAAATCCTCGAACCTGTCAACACATCGACACAACGACCACACATGCACAGACACACGAGTCGAACGAGGGCGCGTACGCCTCGTACAGCTCGCGGATCCCGTGCGAACCGTGTGCGTCAGTGAAGGTCGAAGGTCAACGGGGACCAGGGGGATCACATGCGACACAAGTCCAGGCTGCTGCTCGCGGCAGTCGCCGTGACGGCTTCGGCCGGGCTCGCGCTCGGCGTCACCGCTCCGCTCGCCACGGCCTCCGGGCCGCACGTCGTCGACGGCTCCGGCGCCGCGTACAACGACTGGGGCGACGAGGGCACGCTGTCCGTCAACAGCCACTCCAGCAGCAACGCGACGCGGCTGTGGCAGAGCGTCCTGTACGCCGACGGCGCCATGTGGAAGGACTCCAGCGGGAGTCTGCACACCTTCACCCAGTGGGACATCGACGGGATCTTCGGCTGGAAGACCCGCTCGGCGACCAAGTACTGGCAGGCGCAGGAGGAGTTGGAGGACATCGACGGGATCGTCGGCAAGGAGACCTTCGGACAGGCCGACGGCTTCCTCGACGGACCGTACAACGACGGCAAGGTCACCTATACGGGCCTGGAGCACGAGGTGACCTTCAAGCGGGTCGACGGGACGTACTACGTCAGGATCGGCTCGAAATGGAAGGTCGCCGCGTACGACTGGCGCGGCTGAGGGGCCGCGTCGGCAGTCGGCCGACTGCCGACGCGGGTCTGAAGGGGGCCGTCACTCCGGGGTGCTACTCCAGGGTGACGGCCCCTGTCAGCGCGACGCCGACGAGGACCAGGGCGACGAGGACGGCGAGCGCCGCGTAGAGGGCGATACGGCCGGGCGGGCGAGGCTCCGGCTGCTCGGCGGGGGTGTCCCACCACGGGAGCGTGGGATCGTCCTCGTACACATCCGCCGCCACCCCCGCCCCGGTGGTGTCCGGCGACTGGGCCGAGGGAACCGCGGCCGGTGCCGCCGGGCGCGGCCAGGCCCGTACGGCCAGTTCCCAGCGCACCCCGAAGCGTTCGGCGTCCTCCCCCGCGACGCGGCACAGGGCGACGACCGCCTGCCGGGGCGGGGGCTGGGTCCCGTTGAGGTACCGCTGCCAGGAGGACTTGCTGTACGCCGTGCGCGCGCCGAGCGCGACGAGACTGAGTCCCGTGCGGTCCTTCAGCAGGCGCAGTTGCTCCACGAAATGCTGTACCTCAGGGGGGAGATCGTCCGGCAGCGGCTGCCAGGCGCTCATCGGCTGCCTCCTCGGCTCAAGGCGGGTCTGAGCAGGTGACGAGCGTGGTGGGCGGACCGGTTCCCACCGGTCCGGATGCCGGTCCGGATGCCGGTCCGGATGCCGGCCCCGCAGGTTTCGCAGGTTTCGCAGGTTTCGCAGGTCCCGTAGGTCCCTCCGCAGTGGTGACGCGCAGGTGCCGCCGGCGTGGCCCGGCGGGGACACCTTGGCGGAATGGTCACTTCCGTGCCACAGCGGCCTGACAGGTATTGAACAGGGCGTTCGCCGTGCAGGAATGTGGAGCGCGACGGCGGTCCGTCCTTACTCGGGGGAGGGGACGGGCCGCCGTCGCGTGTGCCGGGCAGCGGGTTCAGCCGGCCTCGTCGCCCACCGTGAAGTGCAGGGTGTCCTTCAGGATGGGGATCTCCAGCAACGGCTCGGGCTGGGCCATCAGCCCGAGCAGCACGATGGCGGCGCCCAGGACGATGTACGTGACCATGTCGGTGAAGCGGGAGCGGACGGCGAGCATGCCGACGTCCCGCACGACCCAGCGCAGAACCGCGCCGGCGAGCAGCGCGGCCCCGATCAGGATCGTGCCGACCCGGAACACGTCCAGCGCGGTGAGCAGCAGCCCGAGCCCCACGGTGCACAGCACGACGAGGATCGGCCACTGCCGGACGGGCGCGGGCGCCTCACGGGGTGCGGCGCGGCCACCGCCCTCGGGGCGTGCGGTGTCCTTGGTGAACATCGGGAAGCGCCGGGTGGCACGGACGGGCTTGCCGTCGACGTCGGGCACGCTGATCGGATCCCGGACCTCGATCTCGGCTTCGACCTCGACCTTGGCCTCGACCTTGGCCTTGGCCTTGGCCTTGACGTCGGCCTCGTTCGCCGCGTCCGCCGTTCCCTCCGCGTCCACCGCGTCCACCGCGTCCGTCGCCGACATCTCCGCCGCCTCCGCCCTGCCGTCAGCCGACACTGCGCTCCGCCGCCTCGACCACGTTGACGAGCAGCTGGGCGCGGGTCATCGGGCCGACACCGCCGGGGTTGGGGGAGATCCAGCCGGCGACCTCGGCGACGTCGGGGTGGACGTCGCCGACGATCTTGCCCTCGGCGGAGCGGGATACGCCGACGTCGAGGACGGCGGCGCCCGGCTTCACGTCCTCCGCGCGGATCAGATGGGCGGAGCCGGCGGCGGCGACGATGATGTCCGCCCGCTTCAGGTGGGCGGACAGGTCACGGGTGCCGGTGTGGCACTGGGTCACCGTCGCGTTCTCGCTGCGCCGGGTGAGGAGCAGCGGCATCGGGCGGCCGATGGTGACACCGCGGCCGACGACCACGACTTCGGCGCCCTTGATCTCGACGCCGTACCGGCGCAGGAGGGTGAGGACACCGTTGGGAGTGCAGGGCAGCGGGGCGGGCTCGTTGAGGACGAGGCGCCCGAGGTTCATCGGGTGGAGGCCGTCGGCGTCCTTGTCGGGGTCCATCAGTTCGAGGATGCGGTTCTCGTCGATGCCCTTGGGGAGCGGCAGCTGGACGATGTAGCCGGTGCAGGTGGGGTCCTCGTTGAGCTCCCGCACCACCGCCTCGATCTCCTCCTGGGTGGCGGTCGCGGGCAGTTGGCGCTGGATGGAGGCAATGCCGACCTGCGCGCAGTCGCGGTGCTTGCCGGCGACGTACTTCTGGCTGCCGGGGTCTTCCCCGACGAGGATCGTGCCGAGTCCGGGCGTGACGCCCTTCTCCTTCAGCGCCGCCACGCGGGCGGTCAGGTCGGACTTGATCGCGGTTGCGGTGGCCTTGCCATCGAGAATCTGGGCGGTCATGGGTCCAATCTTCGCGGATGACCGGGTCCGGGTTCCAATCCGGTCACCTGCCGGACACGTCCCACCGCTCCTCCCACCGCTCCTCCCACCGCCCCTCCCACCACTTCTCCCGCCGCTTCCCGACCGCCCCCCGACCGCTTCCGAAGGCGAGCTCCGACCCGTATCCGCCGTCGACGGTGGCCCTTACCCACCCGTACCGACCCTGCCCGACGCGGCCCGACCCCCGCCCTGCAAGATCGGATGTGTTGCACTTGCACAACACCCGAGGAATCTCCCTGGACATCCGACCGGGCATATAAAACGATTGGACAACAGTGCCGCGGGCACTGCCGGGGGGCGTGACCACTTCACCAGTTCAGGGCATTCCTCCGACCCGTGCCGCGCGTCCCCGCACCAGGCAACGGAGGAAACCCCGCCATGAGCTACGGCGACCCGAACAACCCCTACGGCCAGCCCCAGCAGCAGCCGCAGCAGCCCCCCGCCCCGGGCTACGGCTACCCGCAGCAGACCCCGCCCCAGCAGCCGGGCTACGGCTACCCGACCGCCCCTCCTGTCTCCCAGGGGTACGGCGGCTATCCGAACGCACCCGAGACCATGCCCAGCACGGTCAACGCGGCCCGCATCATGCTCTGGGTCATCGTCGGCCTACAGGCGATCGGCGTGCTTCTGTACGGCATCGGCGCGGTCGGTGTGAGCGCGGCCAGCGACAGCACCGAGGACCCCGCGCTCGCGGAGGCGCTCGGAAACATTCCCGTCGGCCAGATGGTGGCGATCGCCATCTTCGCGACGGCCTGGCTCGTCTACGCGATCATGCTGGCCGTGAAGTTCAAGAGCGGCGGCAACGGCGTACGCGTCGCCGCGCTGGTCTTCGGCATCATCACCGCGGTCCTGGGTGTCTTCCCGTTCTTCCTCATCGGCCTGGTCCACCTGGTGCTGGGCATCCTGATAGCCGTCTTCACCGGCAACGCGAACGGCAAGGCGTGGTTCAACCGCCCGCGCTACTGAGCCGCCGAGCATTCGAAGGGCCGTGCCTCCGCAGGGGGGTACGGCCCTTCGGCGCGTTCACGCCAGGCAGGCCCCGCCCACCGGCGCGGGTGTCATCCCCATGGCCATATCTACCGCTTCATACGGGAAACGCCGGATAAGCCTGCCCTGCGGCGCTTACACACCCCCTCCCCCTAGCCTGACGTGCCCATGTCTGCCTCGGGGGAGGAAACCAGTCATGCACAGCATCATCGTCGTGCCGACGGACGGTACGCGTCCGGCCGACCAGATCCGTCTCGCGCCCAGCCAGTCCCTACCGTTCGGCCGTACGGCACGGCCCGACACCCCGCATCTGACGATTCCGCACGAGGGTGTGTCCCGGGAGGCGGGCGAGATCACGGCCACGGGCGCCTACTGGACGCTCAGCAATCTGAGCCGCGCGCAGACGTACGTCGTCGAGAACCCGGAGGGCGCGGGCGAGCACATCAAGATCACTCCGGGGCGGCTGGACGCGCCGGTGCCGTTCGAGTTCTCGCGCGTGGTGCTGCCGGCCGGCAACGAGTTGCTCAGCTTCGACGTCTGGGCCCCGCGCCACGACTTCCTGGACCACATCGGCCCCTGCGCCGGGCCGCCGACCGCCTCCGCGTTCCCGCTGGACCGCGGCAAGCGGTACTTCCAGGTGCTGGTCGCCCTGTGCGCCCCACGCCTGCGCGGCGAACCGCACGCCTCGCTCGCCACCGCCGACGAACTGGTCGAACTGCTCCGCCCCACCTGGGAGTCGGTGTCCCGCACCTCGGTGCAGTGGAACATCGACTACCTGGCCGTCAAGCTACGCCTCAAACCGGCCCCGGACTCCACACCCCCCGGCGCCGGCCCCCGCCTCAACGGCAAAAAGGAGCGCCTCGTCTCCCTCGCCCTCCGCTTCGACCTCGTCCGCGAACACGACCTGACACTCCTGAAGGGCGGCACGGACCGATGAACACGGAGAAGCCGCGCGGGGAGAGGCCCGGCGAGAAGTGGGCCACGGCGCCGGGATCAGGGCCGGGGTCAGGACGGGAGTCAGGCTCGGCATCGAGCACGGGATCAGCCACGAGCACGGACACGGCATCGGGGCCGGGGTCGGTCGCGGGCGCGGGGCCAGGCTCAGGCACCAGGTCAGGCTCGGGCACCGGCCCGCGCCCAAACTCCGGCTCCGGCTCCCGCTCCCGCTCCCGCTCCGGCTCCGGCTCCGGCTCCGCCCACGAAACCGCCCCCTTCGCCGTCCCCGTCCCGAAGGGCTACCGCGTCGGCGCCTGGGAGGTGCGGGAGCCCCTCGCGTCCGGGGCGTTCGGGAGTGTGTATCTCGCCCGGTGTGTGGAGCCCGTCGAGGGGCTGCCCGCCGAGGCCGCGCTGAAGTTCCATCCGACGGGGACACGTACCCCGCGCCAGTTGCGGCACCTTCAGGAACTCGCCGAGCGGGAGACGGAGTTGCTGCGGCGGCTCCAGCGTCCGCGCCTCATCCGTATGTACGAGACGCTCACCGTGGACGACCCGTCGGACCCCCTCCTCGACGGCGCCTCCGTCCTCGTACTGGAACGCGCCGAGGGCTCCCTCGACCAGTTGATCGAACGGCTGACCGACCGGGCGCGGGGGCGGCGGGCCGTCGCGCTGCCCGGCGGGCCCTCGCTGCTCGCCCAGATCTGCGAGGGAGTGGCGCATCTGCACCACGCGGGCTGGGTGCACGGCGACCTCAAGCCCGCCAATGTCCTGCTGATGGCGGACGGTTCGGTTCGGCTCGCCGACTTCAACCTGGCCGCCGAGCTGAACGGCACACACGCTTACTCCCCCGCCTTCAACACCCCCGACTACACCGCGCCCGAGCTGCTCTGGGCCGAGGTCGGCGAGCAAGGCCACCAGACCCGCCCGACCGCCGACATCTGGGCCTTCGGCATCCTCGCCCACCTCGTCCTCACCGGATGCGCGCCCTTCCCGGGCGCCACCCCGCCCGCCCGCCGCGACGCGGTCCTGCGCTACGCGAGCGGCCGGGAGGAACTACGGCTGTCCCCCGAACTCCCGGAAGCCTGGCGGGAGATCGTCACCGACTGTCTGGCCCCGACCCACGCGGCACGCGCCCCGCACACCGCGCAGTCCCTCCTCCGCCGCGTCGAGACGGCGGCGGGGGCGGCCCGCTCCCCGCGGCTCCCCCGCCTCCAGCCGCGGCGCGGCCCCCACCCCGCCCTGCTCGGCGGACTCGCGGCGGTCACGGCCGTATCACTCGCCGCGGCCGGTCTGCTGGCCATGCGCGAACCCGCCCCGCAGGGGTACGCGCGCTGCGACAAGGGGGACGTCTGCTTCTTCACGAAGACGGACGGCCAGGGCGAGATGTGCGCCTGGTACGAGTACGACGACGACTGGCTCGGCGGGAACATCACCTGCGACTGGGCGAAGCACACCCAGCCCAAATCGGCCTTCAACAACGGCTACACCGGTGACCCGCACGACGACGTCCAGCTCTTCCGCTCGGTCAACCGGAAGGATCCGTTCGGCTGCGTGCAGGAGACCGCCAAGGTCAATTATCCGGACGGCCTGGTTCTCCGCTCCCACGAATGGGTGGCGAACTGCTGAGCCATGACCCTATGACCTTTGAGGTACCGGGTCGGCGCCCGCGCACAGATGCTTGAGGCGTTCACAGCAAGTACGGAAAGCACTGAAAGCACTGAAAGCAACGGGGAAAACGGGGAAAACGATGATGACAACAGCTATGCCCGTACGTCGCCGGACGGCCGTCGCGCTCGCCGCGACCGCTCTGTCACTCTCCTTCGGTCTGACGGCCGGTGGCACGGCAACGGCGGCGGCACCCCAGGGTGAGGTGGCCGCCGCGGCCGCGAAGCCGAAGTTCCAGATGCCGTTCAAGTGCAACACGCACTGGCAGATCAACACCTGGGGTCACAACCCGGCCATCGACCTGGTGGTGAAGGGGAACACCGGTTCCTCCGGGAAGGCCGTCTTCCCCGGCTACAAGGGCAAGGTGGTCAAGGCCTACTACGACAAGGGCGCCGGCAACGTCCTGCTCATCAGCCACGGCAGCGGCTGGTACACGGCGTACTACCACCTCAAGGACAAGGCCACCAAGTACGTCAAGGTGGGCCAGACCGTCGCCGCGAAGAAGCAGATCGGCCGCATCGGCGCCACCGGCGGCAACAGTGGCGACTGGGCGCACCTGCACTACGAGCAGCGCTACCTGGCCAAGGGCACCCCGACCGAGAAGCACCGCAAGCCGGTGCACTTCAACGGCAAGTCGTACACGGGCAAGAACAAGCAGTGGAAGGACGTCGTCAGCAAGAACTGCTGAACGCCGGCAGAAACCGCTGAGCCGGGAACGGGCCGCCGGTCCAGGACCGACGGCCCGTTCCCGGCATCGCCCGCACGGTAGTCTCTCGTCAACTCGCGTGGCCCAAGGGACCGTTGAGGCAGCGCACGACCAGAGAGACCACCACTCGGGGGATCCATGTCAGACCAGCGGCCCGAGCCGCCGCCCCACTCCCCGGCGTCCGGGAACGCCGCACTGGAGCAGGCGGGCGCGACCCCGCTGAAGCCGTCGGACCCAGGCCTCCTCGGGCCGTACGTACCGCTCGGACTGCTCGGCAGCGGCGGCATGGGCCGGGTCTATCTGGCGCGGCCCGCAGACGACGGGCCGGGGCTCGCCGCGGTGAAGGTGATCCGGCCCGAGTACGCCGAGGACACCGAGTTCCGGCGCCGTTTCCAGCGCGAGGCCCGGGTGCACGACCGGGTCCGCACACCGTACGCGCCACGGCTGCTCGGCACCGGCTTCGAGGACGAGAGCGCGAGCGCGAGCGCGGACCAGGGTGACGGCGAGCACGGCCACGGGCGGGAACTGCTGTGGATGGCCACGCAGTACCTCCCCGGCCTCAACCTCGCCGACGCGGTCCGCGACTGCGGCACCCTCGCCCCCGCCGGGGCCTGGCGGCTGGTCGGCGAACTGGGCCGCGCCCTGTCGGCGCTGGCCGCCGCCGGAGTCGTACACCGGGACCTCAAGCCGTCCAACGTCCTCCTCTCCGCCGAGGGCGTCCACGTCATCGACTTCGGCATCTCGCAGGCCGCCGACAGCAGTGCGATCACCATCACCGGCAGCCGCGTCGGCACGCCCGCGTACATGTCACCCGAGTACCTCAGGGACGGCCGCTGCGACGCCGCCTCGGACGTCTTCTCCCTCGCCGGCACGCTCGTGTACGCCGTCACCGGCCACGCCCCCTTCGGCAACGGTACCGGTGTCGACGTCATGCACCGGGTCGCCTTCGAGGAACCCAAGCCGGACATCATGGCCGACCTCATCGCCGCCGACCCGGCGCTGGCCGCCCTCCTCACCGCCTGCCTCGCCAAGAACCCGGCCGACCGCCCCACCCCGGCCCACCTCGTCGAAGCCGCCACCACGGCCGCCGGCACCCACGGCGGCGGCCTCCCCTGGCCCGGTCCCCTCAACTCCCGCCTCGTCGCCCGTCAGCGGTCCTGCGAGCTACTGGCCCACGCCACCACCCAGCAGACCGGCCACTTCCGCGCGCCCGCGCCCGCGCCTCGGGGCCAGTCCCCCATGCCGACACCGACACCGACACCGGGCTTCGGCCCGGCCACGCCGGCGGGGGCGTACGGCCCACCGACACCGATGCCCACACCCTCACCTCCGCCCACACCGGCTCCGACACCGCCCTCCCAGCCCCGGCGGAAGAAGCCGTACTTCGTCGTCGTAGCCGCGCTGGCGGTCTGTGCCGTCGCCGCGGGCGCGTTCTTCCTCACGCGTCCGGCGACCGACGACTCCGTGTCCGCCGCGCCGACCGCCGGCACGAGCACGGCCCCCGACGGCGATGCGGCGTCCCCGCTGCCCGGCTCGTCCGGCTCGCCTTCCCCCTCCACGGACAAGGAGGAGAAGGAAGAGGGGAAGGAGAAGGACGGGAAAGGCGGGGAGGACGGGGAGAGTGCCTCCCCCGACGCCACTCGCGAGACGGCCGACCCCGCTGCCACCGACGCGGTCGACCCCACCTCCGGCGGTTCCTCGGGCGGCGACAGCGCCGCGAGCCCCACGCCGGCGCCCACCAGGACGGCGACGAAGCCCGCCACCCCGGCCTGGATCTCCCAGTGCACGTACTACTCCGGCACGGAGCTCACCGACCGCGGTGACGAGGGCCAACGCGTCGTGCAGGTGCAGTGCATGCTCCAGAAGCGCGGCTACAGCGTCGGCGGTTCGGGTGTGGACGGCAAGTTCGGCAAGGACACCGACGCGGCGGTCCGGCAGTTCCAGAGCGCCAAGGACCTGGAGGTCGACGGCCAGGTCGGCACCAACACCTGGGCGGCGCTGCGCAGCTCGACATAGCACCGGCCGTCAGACGGCCAGAAGAACGGCCGAGGACACGGCCCGGGACATGGCCGAGGGCCCGCCGGAAGTCACCGGCGGGCCCTCGGCCGTCGCGAACGCGGAGCGGGACGGCTCAGTGGAAGAAGTGCCGCGTCCCCGTGAAGTACATCGTGATCCCCGCCTTCTGGGCGGCCTCGACGACCAGCTCGTCGCGGACCGAACCGCCGGGCTGGACGATGGCCTTGACGCCGGCGGCGGCCAGGACGTCGATGTTGTCCGGGAAGGGGAAGAAGGCGTCCGAGGCGACGTACGATCCCTGCGCCCGCTCGGCCCCGGCCCGCTCCACCGCCAGCTTGCAGGAGTCGACGCGGTTGACCTGGCCCATGCCGACGCCGACGGAGGCGCCGTCCTTGGCGAGGAGGATCGCGTTGGACTTGACCGCGCGGCAGGCCTTCCAGGCGAAGGACAGGTCGGCCAGTTCGCCGGCGGAGAGGGCCTCGCCGGTCGCGAGGGTCCAGTTGGCGGCGTCGTCGCCGTCGGCCTGGAGCCGGTCCGTCACCTGGAGGAGGGCGCCGCCGTCGATCGGCTTGACGTCGACGGGGTGCTGGGGGCCGTCGGGGCAGCGCAGCACACGGATGTTCTTCTTCTTGGCGAGGGCCTCCAGCGCGCCGTCCTCGTAGTCCGGCGCGACGATGACCTCGGTGAAGATCTCCGCGACCTGCTCGGCCATCTCCTTCGACACCGGGCGGTTGACCGCGATGACACCGCCGAACGCGGACAGCGGGTCGCAGGCGTGCGCCTTGCGGTGCGCCTCGGCGACGTCCCCGCCGACCGCGATGCCGCACGGGTTGGCGTGCTTGATGATCGCGACGCACGGCTCGGTGTGGTCGTACGCGGCACGGCGGGCGGCGTCCGTGTCCGTGAAGTTGTTGAAGGACATCTCCTTGCCGTGGAGCTGCTCCGCCTCCGCCAGGCCGCCCGTGCCCGCGGTGTAGAGGGCGGCGGGCTGGTGCGGGTTCTCGCCGTAGCGCAGGGTGTGCGCGCGCTCCAGGCTGGTGGCGAGGAAGGCCGGGAACTGCGAGTCGTCGGCCGGCGCGTAGGAGGACGCGAACCAGGAGGAGACCGCGATGTCGTACTCGGCCGTGTGCCGGAACGCCTCGGCCGCGAGCCGCTTGCGGGTGGCGAGGTCGAAGCCGCCGTTCTGGACCGCGGCGAGGACGTCCGCATACCGGGCGGGGCTGGTGACCACCGAGACGGACGGGTGGTTCTTGGCGGCGGCGCGGACCATCGAAGGGCCACCGATGTCGATCTGCTCGACGCACTCGTCGGGGGTGGCGCCGGAGGCCACGGTCTCCCGGAACGGGTAGAGGTTCACCACGACGAGGTCGAACGGCTGTACGCCCAGCTCGGCGAGCTGCCGCTGGTGGTCCTCCAGCCGGAGGTCGGCGAGGATGCCCGCGTGCACCTTGGGGTGCAGGGTCTTGACCCGGCCGTCCAGGCACTCGGGGAAGCCGGTCAGCTCCTCGACCTTGGTGACGGGCACACCGGCGGCGGCGATACGGGCGGCCGTGGAACCGGTGGAGACGAGCTCGACGCCGGCCTCGTGCAGACCGCGCGCGAGGTCTTCGAGGCCCGTCTTGTCGTAGACGCTGACGAGCGCGCGACGGATGCCCCGCTTGCCGCTCTCGGCCGTGACAGTGCTGTCGGCGGTCACTGGATAACTACCTTTCGTCCCTCAATGCGATAGCCGTTGCGGGCGAGCCGCCCCACGACATCGACGAGCAGCCTTCGCTCGACTTCCTTGATGCGCTCGTGCAGAGCGCTCTCGTCGTCCTCGTCCCGGATCTCCACCACGCCCTGCGCGATGATCGGCCCGGTGTCGACGCCGTCGTCGACGAAGTGGACGGTGCAGCCGGTGACCCTGGCGCCGTACGCGAGCGCGTCCCGCACACCGTGGGCCCCCGGGAAACTGGGGAGGAGGGCCGGATGGGTGTTGATGAACCGCCCACCGAACCGCGCCAGGAACTCCTTCCCCACGATCTTCATGAACCCGGCGGAGACCACCAGATCGGGCTCGTACGCGGCCACGGCCTCGGCGAGCGCCGCGTCCCACTCGTCCCGGGCGCCGTACTCCTTGACCCGGCACACGAAGGTCGGCAGTCCGGCGCGCTCGGCCCGGGCGAGCCCCTCGATGCCGCCGCGGTCGGCTCCGACGGCCACGATCTCGGCGCCGTAGGCCTCGACGCCGGTGGTCTCGATGGCGTCCAGCAGCGCCTGGAGGTTGGTGCCGGATCCGGAGACCAGCACGACGAGGCGCTTGGCCACGGGCTTGGCGGCCACGATGAGGCCCTTTCTGCGGGTTTTACGGGGAACATCCAGGTCCGCCGAGTTCGCACTTGTACCTTCGTACGAATGCTTCACGTTCCCCGATACGGGGAAGTCTACGAAGCGGCCGACCGTCAGCAACGATACCGGCACACCGGTCGGCCCCCGTGGGACGGGGGCGTGGCCGGAAGGTAGCGTCTGCGAGGAGCGGGCTCGGGAACGCGGTCGGTGTGTGGGGCGTTCACGGAGTGACAGCTCATGGCCCACCTCATGCCCTGCCAGCAGAATTCACCGCTGTAACCACCGTTGCATCCACCGTTGTATTCACGGTTGTATCCACTGCCGTACTCACCGCTGTATTCACCAAGGGGAAGACGCACTCCTGATGCCGGACCGCAGCCTCCGCCTTCCTTCGCTCCTGCTGCGTGAGCGGAGTTCCTCTCCCACGCCTCCGCGCGAGAGCGAGGACACCCCCGAGCAGTCCGGGCAGCCCGGGCGGGGCCAGGGCTCAGGTTCTTCGGGCTCCTCGAACTCTCCGGACTCTCCGGACTCTTCGAACGACAATCCGTTCGCGCCGCCGCCCGAGGGCACGCCAGACCGGCCGTGGCAGCCGCGCCGGCCCGAGGGCGGCCAGGGTTCCGACGACGGAGCCCGGCACGGTGACGGCCACGGTGGGGGTCATGCGCCGTGGGGCAGTCAGTGGAGCGACCGGCAGCCCGGCCGCTCGTCCGGCGGGCCCTTCGGTGAGCGTCCCGGCGGCCAGGGCGGACCCGGTGGTCCGGGCGGTCCGGGCGGTCCGGGCCAGGGCCCCGAGGGCGGTCCGGGCAGCGGGCTGCGCTGGGACCCGACCGACCCCGTCCAGCGCCGCGCGCGGTACTCACTGCTCTGCGGCATGTGGGCCTTCTTCTTCGCCCTCTTCGCCTGGCCGTACGTGGCGCTGCTGCTGGGCTCCCTGGCCATGTACTGGGCGATCAGCGCCCTGCGCGCCAAGCCCGGCACACCGGACCCGGACCGGCCGGCGGCCCCCGAGCCGAGCGGCCGCCCGCAGAAGACCGCGGCCATCAGCGGCCTGGTGACCTCCGCCCTCGCCCTCGCCCTCGTCGTCAGCACCTTCACGGTCCAGTTCGTCTACCGGGACTACTACACCTGCGTCAACGACTCCCTCACCACCGCCTCGGAGAAGTCCTGCAAGGAGCTGCTGCCGGACGGGCCGGTACGGGAGTTGCTGAGCGCGAGCTGAGCCGCCCTCACACAGTGGGGTCGGCGTCCGGGGCGCTTTCGCGCTCGTTCCGTCCCGTCGAGGACAGATCGCGCAGCGCCGCCCAGCGGGCCGCATGGGAGTCCGGGTCCCGGAGAGGGGTCGGCTCCGGTGAGTACGGGGTGGTTCGGGACCCGACCGGCGCCGCTTCATCGGCCGTCGGCGTCTCGTCGCCGTGGCCGTGGCCGTGGCCGCCGAACGTCGTCTCTCCCGACTCACCCCGGAGAGCCTCGCCGTCGGCCACCCGCAGGTCGCGCTGAGGCTTCCCGCCCACGTTCGTCGTCTTCGGCGCGCGCCGGAACAGCCCGGCCGACGCGGCCCGCCCCTGCTTGCAGTCGGCTCCTCGGGTCGGCTGGGCCGCAGTTGGGGGAGCCGGCTTCCGCCTCCTCGCCCGTTTCCGTACCCGCCACCACCGCGCCACCAAGGCGACCGGCACCCCCACCACAGCCACCCAGGCGCCGGCCGCGCCCCCCGTCTGCCACCACACCGGTCCGAAGTCGGCCAGGACGCCGCCGCCGAGCGGGCCGGCGGCGAGGCTGGTGAGAAGGGCGGTGACGGCGGCGGAGACGAGGGCCGCGAGGAGGGTCGCGGTGGTGGTCCGGCGGGCCGACCAGGGGGCGGTCCGGTCGGCGGCGGCCCGGGCCGCGGTGAACCAGCCGACGGTCACGCCCGCGGCGAGCGGTACCGCGCCCACGGCCCAGTACACCGGCGTGCCCCCACCCTCCGGGGCGGCCGCGAGCAGGGGAAACGGCGGCAGGAGTCCGGCCGGGGCCGCCGCGTGGAGCGGACCGGCGGTGTGTCCGGCGCCCAGTGCGAAGCCGGGGCCGAGGGCGTAGGCCGCTCCCCACACCGCCGCGTTCGGGACGAGGGCGAGGCAGAGCAGCAGTACGGTGAAGCGCCCCGACCACCCCTCGGTGAGCTGGAGGAAGGAGTCGCGGGCCGCGCCGCCGTGCCAGGCCAGGGACACGGCCACCAGCAGGGCGCCGCCGCCGGTCAGGGCCAGCACGCCCGCCCCGGCGGCCCGTGCGGCGGCTGCCGCCAGCTGCCGTCGACCCTCCGTCGCCAAGGTGCCGCCGAGGATGGCGGGCAGGGGCAGCCGGGGGCGCCCGCACGCAGTCCACACCCCCGTGCCCGCCGCGAGCGCCGCCAGCAGCGGCACGCACAGCACGGCCCACCACCACAACGGGCGCAGCACACCGCCGGAGGCGTACAGCGTGACGACCCCGCCGACGGCCGCGTATCCGGTGACGAGACCGGCCCATGTCGTACGGACGCCCGGCCCGGAACCGTCGTCCGCGTGGTCGCGGGCCGAGCGGTGCAGGAGGACCGCCGGCAGGGCGAGCAGCAGCAGGGGGACGAGGCCGATCGGGGCGGGGTCGCCGGAGAGCGTGTCGGTGCGGACGAGTTCCACACCGTGGGAGAGCAGCCACAGCCCCGCCGCGACGTGCAGCGCCCCGCCCGGCCCGCTGTCCGGGTACGGCGAACTGATCCACAGCACCATCACCAGCGCGGTGTACGCCCCGAGCCCGAGCCCCGCCGCCAGTACGCCGCCCAGCACCCCGGCGACCAGCCGGGACGACCTTCGACGGGACCGCCCGAACAGGGGCGCCGACCATGTCGCCGGGGGTGCCATCGGCGCCATGGTCGGCACAGTGGGCGGGGGAGCTGTCGGCGTCATGGGTGCCGTGCGGGAGGCCGGCCGGGTGAGGGCGGGCCAGGTGGCGTCGGTACGGTCCCGCCAGGTGTGGCCGGTCGGGTGGCCACTGCCCGCAGTCGGGTCGTTCGAGTCGGTCGCGTGCGTCACGTCGGCCATGCTCCCAACGACACGCGCTTTACCGGCGTAACGAACGATTCACGCACGTGTCGCCCAATATGTGCTTATGTGCTTTTTCGTACGAGGGCCGGTCCGGTGAAGGTGGGTACGGCGGGGGGTGAACCGGTTCCGGTGACCGGGTCCTCCGGCGAGCCGTCCACCCGGAGCGAGACCGAGTGGTACCAGCAGCCCCTCTGTGCGGCCCTCGACGCCGACACCGACGCCGACGCCGACGATCCGGGCCTGGCACCGGCGCCCCTGACACCCGGCCAGGCCTTCGACGCGCTCTACGCGTACTGCGCCCCCACCCTCGTACAGCAGACCTATTTGCTCACCGGGCGGCGTCGGCTGGCACGCGACGCGGTGGAGCGGGCCTTCCAGCTCGCCTGGCAGCGCTGGCCGGAGGTGGCCGTCGACCGTGATCCGGCGGGATGGCTGCGGGCGGCCGCCCACGAGTACGCCCTCTCCCCCTGGTACCGCCTGCGCCCTCGCCTCCCCCGGCGCCGCCAGGAGCCGCAGCCGCCCGACCCGACCGGCCGAGCCCTGCTGAACGCGCTGCTCGAACTGCCGCCCCCGTACCGTCGCACCCTGCTCCTCTACGACGGTGTCGGCCTCGATCTACCCGACACGGCCGCCGAGACGGAGGCGAGCACCCCCGCTGCGGCGGGCCGGCTGCTCTACGCCCGCGCGACCGTCACCGCGCGCCTCCCGGAGCCGGTCGAGCCCGATGGCCTCAGCCGCCTGCTGGCCGAGCTGCCGGGCGAGATCGACCCCGGTCCCACCAGACCCCTCGCCCTCCGCGCCCGGGCCGACCTCCGCGCCCGCCGCTGGACCCACGCCGCCATCGCCTTCACCGTGCTCCTCCTCACCACCACCGGCCTCACCCTCCGCACCGCTCCCGACCACTACGAACCCCCGGTCCCCCCGGGCGCCCCGGTCCGCGGCATCCCCCCGCGAGCGGCCCCCGGCCCCCTCTCGGAACGCCGACAGGAACTCCGGGCGAAGCTCCGGTCGGAGATGGCGGCAGGACGGGAGCGCCTGCGACCGGAGGCCCGCTGATCACGCGTCGCAGCTGCGGGCAGTCGTGCCGCTGGGGCGGCACGGGTGGGGCGCGGCGCACGGTGGGCGCCGCGCACGGGTGGGCGCGGCGTACGGGTGGGCGCCGACCCGTGCGCGGCGGGCGCGGCGGCACCCGGCAAGCGCCGGTGAGTGAAGCCCGCCGCCGCCCAGCCCCGGCGCCGGGTACCGCCCGATCGAGCCGGGCCCCGGAGACGCCGACGGGCCCGCACCCCGAAGTGGGGTGCGGGCCCGCGAAAGGCTCAGCCGAGCTGAAGTCAGCCGCCGAGGATCTCGCGCGCGAGCTTCGCCGTCTCGGTCGGCGTCTTGCCGACCTTGACGCCGGCGGCCTCGAGGGCCTCCTTCTTCGCGGCGGCCGTACCGGAGGAGCCGGAGACGATGGCGCCGGCGTGGCCCATGGTCTTGCCCTCGGGCGCGGTGAAGCCGGCGACGTAACCGACGACCGGCTTCTTCACGTTCTTCGCGATGAAGTCCGCGGCCCGCTCCTCCGCGTCGCCACCGATCTCACCGATCATCACGATCAGATCGGTGTCGGGGTCGGCCTCGAACGCGGCGAGCGCGTCGATGTGCGTCGTACCGATGACCGGGTCGCCACCGATGCCGACGGCCGACGAGAAGCCGATGTCACGGAGCTCGTACATCATCTGGTACGTCAGCGTGCCGGACTTCGAGACGAGACCGATACGGCCCGGCTTGGTGATGTCACCGGGGATGATGCCGGCGTTCGACTGACCGGGGGTGATCAGACCCGGGCAGTTCGGGCCGATGATCCGCGTCTTGTTGCCCTGCGACACCGCGTACGCGTAGAACGCGGCGGAGTCGTGGACCGCGATGCCCTCGGTGATGACGACCGCGAGCGGGATCTCGGCGTCGATGGCCTCGACGACGGCGGCCTTGGCGAAGGCCGGCGGTACGAAGAGGACGGACACGTTCGCGCCCGTCTTCTCGATCGCCTCGGCAACCGTGCCGAAGACCGGGATCTCGTTGCCGTCGATGTCGACGGACGTGCCCGCCTTGCGCGGGTTCACGCCACCGACGATGTTCGTGCCGTCGGCCAGCATGAGCTTGGTGTGCTTCATGCCCGTGGCACCGGTCATGCCCTGGACGATGACCTTGCTGTCCTTGTTGAGGAAGATAGCCATGGCTGTGTCTGTCCCTCTTCCTTACTTCGCAGCCGCGAGCTCGGCGGCCTTGTCGGCCGCGCCGTCCATGGTGTCCACGCGCTGGACCAGCGGGTGGTTGGCGTCGGAGAGGATCTTGCGACCCAGCTCGGCGTTGTTGCCGTCGAGGCGGACGACGAGGGGCTTGGTGACTTCCTCGCCCTTGTCCGCGAGCAGCTGCAGCGCCTGCACGATGCCGTTGGCGACCTCGTCGCAGGCGGTGATGCCACCGAAGACGTTGACGAACACGGACTTGACGTCCGGGTCGCCGAGGATGATCTCCAGGCCGTTCGCCATGACGGCGGCGGAGGCGCCACCGCCGATGTCGAGGAAGTTGGCCGGCTTCACGCCGCCGTGGGCCTCACCGGCGTACGCGACGACGTCCAGGGTGCTCATGACGAGACCCGCGCCGTTGCCGATGATTCCGACCTCACCGTCGAGCTTGACGTAGTTGAGGTTCTTCTCCTTGGCCGCGGCCTCGAGGGGGTTCGCGGCCGCGTGGTCGACGAGCTCCTCGTGGCCGGGGTGGCGGAAGTCCGCGTTCTCGTCCAGGGAGACCTTGCCGTCGAGGGCGAGGACGTCACCGGAGACGACCTTGGCCAGCGGGTTGACCTCGACGAGGAGGGCGTCCTCCTCGATGAAGGTCTTCCACAGGGTGACGAGGATGTCGGCGATCTGGCCGGCCACCTCGGCCGGGAACTTCGCGGCCTCGACGATCTCGCGCGCCTTCTCGGGGGTCACACCCTCGTTGGCGTCGATCGGGGTCTTGGCGACGGCCTCGGGGCGCTCGACCGCCACCTCCTCGATCTCCATGCCGCCCTCGACGGACGCGATGGAGAGGAAGGTGCGGTTGGTGCGGTCGAGGAGGAAGGAGACGTAGTACTCCTCCACGATCTCCGGAGCCGTCTCGGCGATCATCACCTTGTGGACCGTGTGGCCCTTGATGTCCATGCCGAGGATGTCCGTCGCGCGGGCGACGGCCTCGTCCGGGGTGGCGGCGAGCTTCACGCCGCCGGCCTTGCCTCGCCCACCGACCTTCACCTGCGCCTTGACGACGGACTTGCCGCCCAGCCGCTCAGTCGCCGCGCGGGCCGCCTCAGGCGTGTCGATGACTTCACCGGCCAGCACCGGTACACCGTGCTTGGCGAAGAGGTCCCTCGCCTGGTACTCGAACAGGTCCACGCGCGTCCGTCCCTATCAGTGATCTCGCGGTTCGTTGGATGCGTGGGCGTGCCGCGAAGGGCAACGTGACGTCCGCCGTGAGTCACAAAGGGGGCGCACACGATGTCCGAGCGCGCGGCATGTCCGTCTCGCAGGCTATCGCTGCTTCCCGGAGGCCTCTAAATCGCGGGTCACACCTGAGCGGTGATACCTGTCACATGATGCCGGACTCACTGGCACCGAGTGCCGCGTGTGCGGGGCCTCACCGGGCGGGGGTACGTCCGGTGAGGCCCCTCCAAGGCCCCCGCATGCCTCTGCCGGGGCCTCCGGCGGGTGCTCCCCTCCCCAGGGGAGACCACCCGCCACCTCCCACCGCCCTCCACCCGAACCTGGCCGACGGCTTTCGGCCGTCCGGGTTTCAGCCGCCGGTGGGTCGGCTGTCTGTGGGCTGCGTCATCGCAGCGGGTCGTGGCGCTTCACGGCGCCCGGGGGCCGGTCAGGGAGCGGCGTGGCCACGCCGGGTACGGGACCCTTCGGGGAGGTGGCGGGGCGTAGCCCGGAGTGGCCGGGGCGACGACATCGTCGACACCGGTGGCCGGGTTGACGAGGAGCGAGCGGACGGGGTTGTCGGGCGCTGCCAGTGAGAGCGCGGGCGAGGGAGCCGGCCCGCCCTGCTGGCCTGCTGGCCTGCTGGCTTGCTGGCTTGCTGGCTTGCTGGCTTGCTGGCTTGCTGCGGGGGCGGCCTCATTGGCGACGTCGTACGCCACCCGGCCGGGTCCTCCTCGACCGCTGGTCCGGCGACGGGCACCACACCATGCCGCGCGGTGTTCACGGCGGGCCCGGGAGCATGGAGACGGCGATGTCGTCGGCTAGGTGGGCGGCCAGGCCGGTCGCGTACGGCGACACGTCGGCGACTGCCTGGTGTGGGTGTGGGAGGGCGGTCGCGTCGCCCGCTGTCCGCCGGGCGAGGGCGGTGGCGTCGCCCACGACGGGCTTGGGGATGGGGGTCACGCCGTTGACGGCGGGACGACGGCAGGGGCACGGCCCCGGCAGAGGTCTCGTCGACGGCCGGGGTGGCCGTGGCGACCGGCCGGGGCGGTGGCAGTGCCCACGGCCCTCCGACCGGGTTGGCCGGGGCCGCCGGCGCCACCGGGCCGGTCGGGCCGGTCAGGCCGGTCGGGTCAGCCGGGCCGGTCAGGCCGGTCGGGCCGGTCAGGGCCGCCGGGCCAGCCGGGCCGGTCAGGGCCGCCCGGCCAGCCGGGCCGGTCAGGGCCGCCCGGCCAGCCGGGCCGGTCAGGGCCGCCGGGGCCACCAGGCCGGTCGGGCCGACGCCCACGTCGGGCACGGTGAGTGTCGGCGTGCGCAGGGCGTCCCCGCCGGCGGCGGTGGCGGTGGCGCCGAAGGCCCATGCGCTGTTGGCGTCGGCGGCTGGCACGAGGGGGCGGTGGGTGTTCGCGTTCATGCGGGCGTGAGTTCCTTCGGGAATCCGAGTCGTGGGGAGCCGGAGGGAACCGCGACCGGTGACGCCGCTTTCGTCGGTGGTCCGGAAGTGGGGGACCAGCGGCTGTGCACCCGGCGCTATCGCGACGTCAATCCGACGAGGTCGCGGTTACGGCTCCGAGGGGCTCTCGTCCGGGCCTCCGAGAGAGGAGGGAGGGGAACCGGGACGGCGAGCAGACCTGTTCCGTCCCCGCACGGCAGGTCCGGCGGGGGAAGGCGGTCGGCCCTATCCGGGGAACTCGGGGACGTCCCGGTGCCGGTCCCGGGTCCCGCCCGCGGCGTCGACCGCGGTGGCGCCGGGCACGAGCCTCAGCGGCGCCCGGTGAAGAGAGGTGACGGCATGCGGCTCGCCGTGCCGCGGCCCGTTGTTGTCGGCCCCGGCGTGCCCGCCGAGGGCACCCGTGGGAAGGCCGTCGCCGTGCGGGCTCCGCTGCCCGGGCATCGGCATGACGTGCGAGGCCCCGGCATCGGCGGCCCGCTGCGGTACAGCGACGGCCACAGCGACCCCGCCCCCAGCCCCGCCACGCGGCCCGTACACGACGGCTGCCGGCCCGGCAGCCCGCTCACCGCCGTCGTCCACAGTCGGGCCCGGCCTCTCGGCCTCGCCCGCGCCCGGCTCCTGCGGCGTCGCGTCGACAGGCAGGGCCCCGACCGGCAGCGTCTCGACCGGCAACGTGGACCACTCGGGCAGTTCCGGAAGGTCCGGGAGGCCGGGCAGCGATGGCGGCTCGGTCACCGGCGGAAGCTGCGACGGCACCTCGGCCAGCCCCTCGGTGACCGACTCCACGAGGTCGCCGACCGGCATCACGACCTGCTCGGTGACCGGCTCGACAAGGTGCTCCCCGACCGGGGGCACCACGTCTGCGACCGTCCCGGTGACCTCGGTGACGGTGTCCACCACGGGGGTCACGGGGCTGGTCACGAGACCGGTAACGGCGGTTCCCTTGACCTCGCCGGGCAGCAGACCCTTGTCCGCCGCGCTCGCCCGCTCCCCGCAGAGAACCCCCAGCACGAACAACCCACCCACCAGCAGCGCGACCCACACCCACCGGCGCCCGGCGGCCCCGCGCACCACGCGCAGGACGGCACCGGCACCGGCACCGGGCAGTGCGGCTGCTGAGGTCAAGGCGGGGAGGCCTCCCGTGCGACGGAACCACGGAGTACGGGGTGAACTTGCGCAAGATGCGAACACCCGTGTGAAGGGTGTGAAGCGCTGCCGATCCTCGCACGGGACTCCCACGGTCACGCAAGCCCCGTGTCACTGACGCGCTGTCATGTCCGCTTTTCAACGCCAGATGTCCGGTTCTCCACTCCGGTCACCGTCACGCGATACCTGCCCGGCCATCCCCACGACCCGGCCACACTTGCCGCCCGGTCATACGCCCAGCCCGGTCGGCCGCGCCACCCCGCTCACGCACTGTCCGGTATCGGCAGAGGCCGCTTCTCGATCGCCGCCGCCATGACCTCCGGGAACAGGTCGGGTGTGCAGGCGAACGCCGGTGCGCCGAGGGCCGAGAGGGCCGCCGCGTGCTCACGGTCGTACGCGGGCGCCCCTTCGTCGGAGAGAGCGAGCAGTGTCACGAACTGCACGCCCGACGCCTTCATCGCCGCCACCCGCTTCAGCATCTCGTGGCGTATCCCGCCCTCGTAGAGGTCACTGATCAGCACGACCACGGTCTCCGCGGGCCGGGTGATCTGCGACTGGCAGTACGCGAGCGCCCTGTTGATGTCCGTGCCGCCACCGAGCTGGGTGCCGAAGAGGACGTCGACCGGGTCGTCGAGCTGGTCGGTGAGGTCGACGACGGCCGTGTCGAAGACGACGAGCCGGGTGTTGATGGACCGCATGGACGCCAGCACCGCCCCGAACACGGACGCGTAGACGACGGACGCCGCCATCGACCCCGACTGGTCGACGCAGAGGACGACCTCCTTCTTCACGGACTGCGAGGCCCGCCCGTACCCGATGAGCCGCTCGGGCACGATCGTCCGGTACTCCGGCAGGTAGTGCTTGAGGTTGGCCGCGATCGTGCGGTTCCAGTCGATGTCGTGGTGGCGCGGCCGGCTCACGCGGGAGCTGCGGTCGAGGGCGCCCGTGAGGGTTGCCCGGGTGCGCGTGGCGAGCCGCTTCTCCAGGTCCTCGACGACTTTGCGTACGACGGCCCGCGCGGTCTCCTTCGTCGTCTCCGACATCGCCTTGTTGAGGGAGAGCAGGGTGCCGACGAGGTGGACGTCCGCCTCCACCGCCTCCAGCATCTCCGGCTCCAGCAGCAGCGCGGACAGTCCGAGCCGGTCGATGGCGTCCCGCTGCATGACCTGCACGACGGAGGAGGGGAAGTACGTCCGGATGTCCCCGAGCCACCGCGCCACGGACGGCGCCGACGCCCCGAGCCCCGCCGAACGGTCCCGCCCCGCCTGCGTCTTGTCCCCCTTCCCGTACAGCGCGGTCAACGCCTGGTCCATGGCCGCGTCCTGTCCGCCCAGCGCACACCCGGTGCCGTCCGCCGCGTCCCCACCGAGCACGAGCCGCCAGCGCCGCAACCGCTCACCGGCGACATCCACGCCCGAGCCCGAGCCCGCCTCCACGCCCGCGTCCAGCCCTGTCACCCTCGCCGTCTCTGCCGTCCCCGCCGTTCCTGCCGCTCCCGTCGTCATCCGCGCACCCCCGTACGAGGCCGGTCCCAGAGCGGGATCACCGCCACGGTCGTCGCCGTGCCGATATCGGCCCGGAACCCGTCGCCGTGGCCTTGCCCGGGCCCGTCCCCGCCCGGGGTGTCCACCGTCTCGGCCTCCCGCCGCCCCGGCTTCCACGTCCGTGCTCCGTCGTTCGCCATCACGCCACCCCCACCACATCGTTGTCATCGGCGCCGTCCAGGCCGAGCAGCAGCCGCACCACCGGCAGCACCGCGTCCGCCCGGTCGCCGTCGAGATCGGCCGCGAAGCCCGCCGTGCCGGACCCACCCGCCACCGCGCTCCCCCGCTGCCCCGGCCCACGCCGCACCAGCTCCCCGAGCGTCCGCCGCACTCCCGGCTCATACGCCGAGAACGTCCGCCGCAGCAACGGCAGTACGTCGGTGAACGCGTCCCCCGGCACCCCGGTCAGCCAGGCGTCCACCAGCCCCAGCAGCCGTTCGTCGTGCACCAGCAGCAGCCCGCCGCCGGAGCCGCCGCCGACGAACCCCTCGATCCAGGCCGCCGCGTCGGCCGGCGCCGTACCGGGCGAGAGGACGAGCCCCATGAGCCGGGCCGCCTCCTCCTGCGCCAGCTCCCCGTCGTCCAGCAGGAGTCGCAGGGCCCGCCCTCGGATGACCCCCGGGACGGTGTCCCGCCGGGAGAGGACGTGGAGCACCGAGTGCCAGCGGCCCCGTATCTCGCCGTCCCGGGCCGCGTGTACCGCCGTGACGGCGTCGCCGAGCAGTGCCACCGCGCCGTGCACGGCGTCCACATGGCGGCGCATCTCCTGTGCCGCGTCAGTGTCGAGGGCGGAGCAGGCGGGTGGCAGGCCGACGAAGACGCGCTCGGCGAGTCCGGCGGCGACCTCGGCCAGCGCCCGGGTGTCGGTGGCGCGGACGTCGCCGTAGCGGAGGGAGCGGACCAGGGCCGGGAGGGCCTGGGCGAGGTGGCCGACGTCGGCGTCGAGGGCGGCGCGATCGGCGAGCACCCGCATCACCACCGGCAGGGCGTCGGGGAGTTCGGCGAGCAGGCAGCGCTCGGCGAGCGCGGTGATGTCGGCGAGCGACCCGGCCGTGACCGCGTCCGCCTCGGCCTTTGCCATCGCCGCGGCCAGCACGGTGGTCCCCCACACCCCGGCCTCGGCGACCCGCACCGCCAGCTCCGGCTCCCAGCGCAGCCGCCAGGTCTCCCGGAACGTACCGGTGCTGCCGCGCGAGGCCGACGGCTCGCCCCACTCGATGCCGAGCAGCCGCAGCCGGTGCAGCAGACGGCCGCGCTCGGCGTCGTTCTCCTTGCGCAGGTCGAGCTCCAACTCCCGCTCCAGCGCCTCCGGCTTGAGCCGCAGCCGCCGCTGGGCCCGCGCCAGGTCCCGCTGCAAGGGCACCGCCGGCGCCGACGCGGGCACCTCTCCCAGCACATCGCCGACCACCAGCCGGTCGCGCACCAGCGACAGCGGCACGTCCGAGCCCTCGCACATCACCGCTCGTACGGCGTCGGTGGTCTCGGTCAGCCCGGGCAGGGGGCGGCCACGCATGGCGGCGAGCGTCTCGGCCAGCCGCACCGCCTCGATGACATGTGCGGGGGAGACGATCCGGTCCTCCTCGCGCAGCAGCCCCGCCACCTTGGTCAGCCACCGCTCCACGGGACGGTCGGGCGCGTCGAACAGATGCCCGTACCAACCGGGCGATTCGATCCCCGCGCCGTAGCCGCCGGCCCGGGCCAGCCGCCGGTGCGTCCACGGCACCCAGGTCATGTCCGCCTTGACCTTGGGCAGCCCCTTCAGCAGCGCCCGGTCGGCGGTGACGGTCCGCTTCTCCCGCAACGCGGGCACATGCCACGCCCCGCACACGACAGCCACGGCCTCGTCGCCGAACTCCTTCTGCGCGGCCCGCAGCTGCGACCGCATGTACGCCTCCCGCACGGGATCCCGGTCGTGCCCCCCGGTCCCGTACACCTCCCGCAGCGCCCCCATGGCCTCCTCCAGCACGGCGAACGGCGCGAACACGTCCCCGCCCGTCCCCCGGTGCTCGATCACGTCCTCCCACCAGCGCTCGGCATCGTCATAACCGGCGGCTTCGGCGAGCGCGCCGAGCGGATCGCCCCGGACGGCCTCCTCCGCCGGTTCGTCCGACTGGGAAGCCGGTCCCTCCGGCTGGGCAGCGGTCCGCTCCCCCCAGGCCAGCGTGTGCGTGGCCGGAAGGTCGATGAAGCGGGCCGGAACACCGTGGGCCAGGGCCCAGCGGATGGCCACCCATTCCGGGGAGAACCCGGCGAGGGGCCAGAAGACCGAGCGGCCGGGCTCGTCCACGGCATGGGCGAGGAGGGCGACCGGGGGCCGCATGTCCTCGTCGGCGGCGAGCGGGATCAGCTCGTCGGCCTCCGGTGGCCCCTCGATCAGCACCACCCGGGGCCGCGCCGCGTCCAGCGCGGCCCGCACCGCCCGCGCCGACCCCGGCCCGTGATGCCGTACGCCGAGCAGCAGGGGCCCGCCGCAGGTCGTCGCCTCCTCCCCCTCCCCCTCCCCCTCCCCCCGCCCCGTCACGCGCTCACCTCGCGGCAGGCGCGGTAGAAGTCCGTCCAGCCGTCGCGCTCACGTACGACCGCCTCCAGGTACTCCTGCCAGATGACGCGGTCGGCGGCCGGGTCGCGGACGACGGCCCCGAGAATGCCTGCGGCGACGTCGGAGGCGCGCAGGACGCCGTCGCCGAAGTGGGCGGCGAGGGCGAGCCCGTTGGTGACGACGGAGATCGCCTCGGCGGTCGACAGGGTGCCGCTGGGGGACTTCAGCTTCGTACGGCCGTCCGTGGTGACGCCGTCGCGCAGCTCGCGGAAGACGGTGACGACTCGGCGGATCTCGTCGATGGCGTCGGGTGCGGTCGGCAGGTCGAGGGAGCGGCCGATCTGGTCGACGCGGCGCGAGACGATGTCTACCTCGGCGTCGGCGCTCTCCGGCAGCGGCAGCACGACCGTGTTGAATCGGCGGCGCAGGGCGCTCGACAGGTCGTTGACCCCGCGGTCGCGGTCGTTGGCCGTGGCGATCAGGTTGAAGCCGCGGACGGCCTGCACCTCCTGCCCCAATTCCGGTACCGGCAGCGTCTTCTCGGACAGGATCGTGATCAGGGTGTCCTGGACGTCGGCCGGGATGCGGGTCAGCTCCTCGACGCGGGCCGTCATGCCCTCCGCCATGGCCCGCATGACGGGGCTGGGCACGAGGGCGTCGCGGCTCGGACCGTGGGCGAGCAGCCGCGCGTAGTTCCAGCCGTAGCGGATCGCCTCCTCCGGGGTGCCGGCCGTGCCCTGCACGAGCAGCGTGGAGTCGCCGCTGACGGCCGCCGCGAGATGCTCGGACACCCACGTCTTGGCGGTGCCGGGGACGCCGAGCAAGAGCAGGGCGCGGTCCGTGGCGAGGGTGGTGACGGCGACCTCGATAATGCGTCGCGGACCCACGTACTTGGGTGTGATGATCGTGCCGTCGGGCAGTGTGCCGCCGAGCAGATACGTGGCGACGGCCCACGGCGACAACTTCCAGCGGGTGGGCCGGGGCCGGTCGTCCCGCTCGGCCAGCGCGGCGAGTTCGGCCGCGAAAGCGTGCTCGGCGTGTGCCCGCAGCACCTCACCTCCGCCCTCGCCTCCACCCGAAGTCACTCCTCCCACACCCGAAGCCACAGCTCCTTCGTCCGGGTGCGCGTTCGTGTGCGTGTTCGCGGGCGCGGACTGGTTGTGGCGCGGGTCGACAGTGGTCGTATCAACAGACGCAGGCATGGCTGAGTCCCCCTCCAGCTCGGCCGGTTCGGTTCTGGTGACCACACTGCACCACGCCACTGACAATCCAGTCTGACCTGCGGAAATCAGGTCGCGCAAGCCAATTGTCAGTGGTGGGATCTACCTTCAGAACATGACTCAGCAGGGGGTGCGCTGGACCGCTGAGCAGGTGCTGGCATTGGCACCTGACGCAGCATCGCGCAAAGCCGGAAGCAAACTCGCCGCGGCCGGACCATGGTCGGCGGCGGGCACTTCGGACGAGGGGACGGTGTGGGGACTATGCAAAGGCAGTGGCAGCAAGCCGTATCAGACAGTCATCGACGTCGCGGACTCCACCGGGCCCGCCTACAAGTGCAGTTGTCCGAGCAGGAAGTTCCCGTGCAAGCATGCGCTGGGGCTGCTCCTGCTCTGGGCGGGCTCCGACAGCGCCGTGTCGCCCGGGCGGGCGGCGCCGGACTGGGCGCAGCAGTGGCTGTCAGGCCGCCGCACGCGCGCAGCGGAGAGGACGACGAGGACGGACGCGGCATCTGGGGCCACGTCCGCTGATCCCGAGGCGGTGCGTCGCCGAGCCGAGCGGCGCGCCGAGCGGATCACCGCGGGCGCGGCGGAGCTCGAACAGCGCCTGACCGACCTGCTCCGCGGCGGCCTCGCCGCCACGGAGCAGGCGGGGTACGGGCTGTGGGAGGAGACCGCGGCCCGCATGGTCGACGCGCAGGCCCCCGGACTGGCCGCGCGGGTGCGGGAATTGGGTGCGATCCCGGGCTCGGGCCCCGGCTGGCCGGTCCGGCTGCTGAAGGAGTGCGCTCTGCTCCATCTCCTCGACCAGGGCTGGCTGCGCCGCGAACACCTCCCGGACGGCCTCGCGGGCACCGTCCGCTCCCGGATCGGCCTGCCCGGCTCCCCGGAGGGCCCGCCGGTCCGTGACCGCTGGCTCGCCCTCGCCCAGTACGACACCTCCGACTCCCGCCTCACCACCCGCCGCATCTGGCTCCATGGCACCGAGTCGGGCCGTACGGCGCTGCTCCTCTCCTACGGAGCCGCCGGCCGCGCCCCCGAGCTGTCCCTCCCGGTGGGGCTCGCCTTCGAGGCGGAGGTCTCGGCCTATCCGGGCGCGGGGCAACTGCGAGCGGCTCTGGGTGAGCGGTTCTCGGCCCCCGAGCCCGCCTGCATACGACCGCCCGGGGTCACTCCGGCCGAGGCGGCGGCCCGTTACGGCGAGGCTCTCCGGGACGACCCCTGGCTGGACTCGTACCCGGTCACGCTCACCCGTGTCATACCGACCCCGGACGGCGACTCCTGGCAACTGGCCGACGCGGACAGCGGCCTGGCCCTCCCCATCACCCCCTCCGCTCGCTCCCGCCCCGGTCTGTGGCGCCTCGTCGCCCTCTCCGGGGGCACACCCGTCACGGTTTTCGGCGAATGCGGCCACCGGGGCTTCACACCGCTGACGGCTTGGGCCGAGGAGACACCGGGGGCGACCGGGCAGGCGGTGACCCTGTGCTGAGGCCCGGGTTCCCTTCGGACTCACCGACCCTGTCCGTCCTCGGCCGACCGACCGTCCCCGTACGGAAGGACCCCTCATGAGCAGCACGTCTCCCGCCTCGGCCCCCGCGGCGGGACTCTCCTGGGAAGAGCTCGTCACCACGGCGCTGCTCGGCACGGATCGTCGTACGCCCCCGGGCTCGGGGTCGGGCCGGGAGGCGCCCGTGGCCCTGTTGGACGCGGCGGCCGTGGAGACCGTGCGGCGCAGGGCGGGGATACGGCCGGTGCGGGCGGCGGTGCGGCCGGAGCCGGCGGCACCGGAGCGGCGGCCGCGGCTGCCGCCCGCCGCGGCACGGCGACTGGCGACGTTGCTGGCCGACCGGCCCGGCGCGGGCGGCGGCCGCCGGGGCGCGGCGCCCGATCTGATGGAGCTGCTGCCCCAGTGGCTGGCATCGGCCAACGCGTACGGCTACGCGGCGCCCCCGGAGGTCCTGCCCGCGCTGCTGGACGCGGCGCGCGGCCGTACGGATCTGCGTCCCGCCGTCCTGGCCTTCGCGGGCGCGCGGGCGCGGTGGCTGGCCCGGCTGAACCCGGACTGGCGTTTCGCGCTGCGTGCCGCGCCGGGCGGCGGCGCGGCGCTGCCCGGTCCTGACGAGCCGGAGCGGGTCCGACGCCTCTGGGCGGAGGGCCTGTTCGCGGAGCGTGTCGCCCTGCTCACGGCGCTCCGGGCCCGGGATGCCGTCCCGGCACGGGAGTTGCTGGCGTCCACCTGGCCGACGGAACGGGCCGAGGACCGGCTCATGTTCCTCGACACGCTGCGTACGGGGCTGGTCGCGGAGGACGAGCCGTTCCTGGAGGCCGCGTTGGCGGATCGCAGCCGGAATGTGCGGGCCACGGCGGCCGAGTTGCTGTCCGCGCTGCCCGCCTCGGCGCTCGCGGCGCGGATGGCGAAGCGGGCGACCGCCTGTGTGGCCGTCGATCACACCGGCAGCGCCCCCACGATCGCGGTCGAGCCTCCGCACGAGTGCGACCCGGGCATGGAACGCGACGGTGTGCTCCCGAAGGCTCCGGCCGGCCGGGGTGAACGGTCGTGGTGGCTGGGCCAGTTGGTGGAGGCGGCGCCGCTCGGGGCGTGGTCACGGCGGTTCGGGGGGCGTACGCCGGAGGAGATCGTCGCGCTGCCGGTCGCCGACGACTGGCGGGGTGAGCTGCACGGGGCGTGGTGCCGGGCGGCGGTGCGGCAGCATGATCCGGGCTGGTCACGGGCGCTGCTGGGGACGCCCTCCACGCCCGACGCCGGGGGGCCGGGAGCCGTGTCGCTCGCCGAGCGGGCGAAGCTGCTGGCGGCGTTGGGGGACGGGGAGCGGGCCGAGTGGGTGGCGGGGTTCATCGCCACGCACGGGTTGTCCGAGGCGTTTCAGCTGCTCGGGGTGTGCGCGGTGCCGTGGGCTCCGCCGCTGGGGCGGGCCGTGGTGGACGCCCTCAATATCGCTCGGGACGCCGGCAGTTATCCCTGGAGTTTCAGCGGGGTGATGGGCCTGGCCGAGCGGTGCCTGGACCCCGCGGAGGCCGTACGCCTCGAACCGCTCACCGCCACACCGGAGGACCCCGAGAACGCGGCCCCCGGCGCCGGCGGCTACTGGGCCGAGGCCTTCCAACGCCTCACGACCACCTTGCGCCTGCGCGCCACCATGCAGTCAGAACTGACGCCGCCGCCATGACCGACCGAGGAAGACCCGTCCGAGGGAGACCGGCCCGAAGGGCCGTCTCCCTCAGGGGCGCGGGGAACTGCGCGACCAGCCACCACCGACCCGCACCCGAACAACGACCGAACCACCCAGCCCGCCAACCCGCCCTCGCCGGAGGCCTACGTCCCGGCCGGCTGCCGCACGTTCGCCCGGACCCACTCCACGATCGACGCCGTCGTCGCCCCCGGCGTGAAGATCTCCGCGACACCCTTCTCCTTGAGGGGCGCGATGTCCGCCTCGGGGATGATGCCGCCGCCGAAGACGAGGATGTCCTCGGCGTCGCGCTCCTTGAGGAGTTCGATGACGGCGGCGAAGAGCGTGTTGTGGGCGCCGGAGAGGATGGAGAGGCCGATCGCGTCGGCGTCCTCCTGGATGGCGGTGCCGACGATCTGCTCCGGCGTCTGGTGGAGGCCGGTGTAGATGACCTCCATACCGGCGTCGCGCAGCGCCCGCGCGATCACCTTCGCCCCGCGATCGTGGCCGTCGAGTCCCGGCTTGGCCACCACCACTCGGATCGGACCGGCTGCCACACCCATCACTGCCTCCATGAAACGACTACAGCAACTCGAAAACGACTGCACCGACGCGACACAGAACAGGTGCGCACGGCACCAGATCCATGGAACACCCAATCCCTACCCGCACCACGCTCCGGGAAAGTGAACGAACGTTATCTTCAGCATCCCGCAACCGGCAGTTTCACGGTGCTGACCGAGGGGGAAATCACACGGTGGGACACGTTCGCCGCGCACTGCTCCCGGTTTCCGCGGCTCACGCGTCGCGGGGACTGAAGTGAGCGCGGCATCCGGACCGCATCCGGGCCGGTCGTCACAGAGGCCCCCGTGGCGTGCGCGCCACGGCGAGAGCATGCGCAAGGAGCGCCGCCGAAAGGCGCCGCACCGACCCCACCGCCTGCGGGAGGCCAAGGCGGCGGGACGGATCGGGGCCGGCAGGCGGCAGACGACAGGGCAAGGCAGCGGGGATTCAGGTGAGGGTCGGGCCCTCGCCATGCGCGCCGCACACGACTCATGCCTCGCACCCGCCGTCCGCCGCACGCACCGCGGCTCTCCACTAGGGCACACGGGGGACAGCGATGTCCGCCCGTCTGTCGACGGGAGGTCGGGCATGAAGATCACCAGGGCGGTCACGCCCCTGCTTCCGCTCTGCGAGCGGCTGCTGCCCACCAGACTGGCGGGGCTCTCCATGACCCTCCTCAAGGCGACCGCCCTGGAGTTGGCGATCCTCGCCGGGCATCTGCTGCTCTATCCGTCCGGGATGATCCAGGAGCGCCGGACCACGCCCACGCTCCTCCCGCCCGACGCCACCCGGCTCCCCACGGAGGAGCAGCCTCCGGTCGTCCTGCTGCACGGGTTCATCGACAACCGCTCGGTCTTCGTCCTGCTGCGCCGCACCCTCGCGCAGCACGGCAACCGGCACCTCGAATCACTCAACTACTCACCCCTCACCTGCGACATCCGCAAGGCCGCCGAGCTGCTGGGGCGGCACATCGAGGACATCTGTGAGCGCACGGGCCAGGCGCAGGTGGACATCGTCGGGCACAGCCTCGGCGGACTGATAGCGCGGTACTACGTGCAGCGGCTCGGCGGCGACCAGCGCGTCCGGACGCTCGTCACGCTCGGCACCCCGCACGGCGGCACCCGGGTCGTGCCGCTGGCGGACGCGCACCCGATCGTCCGCCAGATGCGGCCGGACTCCGACGTCCTCGGCGAGTTGCGGGAGCCGGCTCCGGGCTGCCGTACGCACTTCGTGGCGTTCTGGAGCGACCTCGACCACCTGATGGATCCGCTGGAGACCGCCTGCGTCGACCACCCGGACCTGATGGCGCAGAACATCCGGGTCACCGGCATCGGCCACCTCGCCCTGCCCGTGCACCCCGCCGTCGCCACCGGGATACGGCAGGCCCTCGACACCGCCCGGACCGGAGCCCACCCGGCCGCCCGGCGCGGCGGCCTGACGGTGGCGTGAACGCGGCGGCCTGACCGTGGCGTGAGCCCGGCGGCGTGCGGCGTGACGTGCTCCCGGCCGCCGCCGGAAGCACAGTGACCCGCGCCACAGAGAAGCGAGACAGGGATGTAAGGCGGCAAACGCGGCGCACACCCACGCGCCCCCGCCATGCGCCCGACTCGCGACACCCTCCCCCCGGCAACAACGCGCCCCACCCGCGGCCCGCGTTCACCCGGCGAAACGTCTCTCCCCTACTGGCGCGGGCCGTTCCACAGCCCCCACACAGACCTCCGCCATCGAACAACCTTCGAACGCAAAGCCAAAGTCGTGCCCACAGACCGCCGAAAGACGCTCGAATGCCCGTTTCCTGCGTGCACGAAACCCGTTGAAGATTGTCGCGCCCGCATACCGCCGGGTACAGTCACCGCACTGCTCTGCCAGCCCCTGTCGTCGAGGCGAAAGAGAAGTTGGTGAACGATCGTCATCCGTCGGGGACCGCAACACCCCCGACTCCGGCTTCCGAAGCCGACCCGGCGCACTACGCGTCGTACGGCCACCAGGAAGCCACCTATGGCGACTTCACCACGTACGGCGATTACGCCGCCACAGGTTTCGACTCCGGCACCGGCGCGCACGCGACCGCCACCGGCACCTTCGCGGTCGACCCCCTCTTCGGCGACCTGCCGGGCGATGACTCCGGTACCGCTACCGGTTCCTACGACGCCTCGCAGTGGTCGACCGGCAGCCACCAGACGCTGAACTACGACCCGTACGCCGCGCAGCACCAGGCCGCATACGACACGGGCAGTTACGAAACGACGTCGTGGTCGGCCGGTTACGAGCATCTCGCGCAGCAGGTCCCCGCGCAGTCGGCGGGCCCCGACGCGAGCGGCCAGTGGGACGCGAGCGGCTGGCTGAAGGCCGAACAGCTCGGCCAGGCGGGCCAGTTGGGGCAGTCCGACCAGACCCAGCAGTGGGTCGGCACCCAGCACTTCGACACGGGCGCCTTCGACGCCACCCAGTGGAACAGCGACGGCACCCCCGCCGCCACCGACGAGCACGGCGGCTCCGCCTCCGAGTCGTACGACGCCCATGAGCACCCCCGCACCGAAGTGGTGGACTTCTCGGCCGAGGCCGCGGAGTTCGCACAGCAGGCGACCGCCACCTTCGAGCACATCGCCCCGTACGACCAGGACCAACCCCTTCCCTCGGACGGCGAGTTCGAGACCGACGGTGCGGACCGCGCCGCGCTCCTCGACGGCGAGGAAGAGGTCGTCACGGCGGCCACCAGGAGCGCGAGCCCCGGCGGCCGGGCCGCCAACCGCGCGGCCTCGCGGTCGCGTCGTCGCGCTCCGGCCAAACGTTCCGCCCTGCTGACCGTGGCCGTTCCGTCGGCCTGCGTCATGGGGGTCGCGGGAATCGCGGCGGCCTCGGTCGGTGCCACGTCGGACGACACGGAGACCACGGCGTCCATCAAGTCGGACGCCACCGCCGTGAAGCCGTCCACCGCCAACAACCAGCTCGACACCCAGTTGGAGAGCCTGTCCGCCGAGGCGGACGACTTCGCCGACCGGGCGAGCCGGACGCAGGAGCGCATCGACCTGAAGGCCCAGCAGGTGCTGGAGCAGAAGAAGGCGGCGGCCGAGGCGGCCCGCAAGGAGCGACTCCGGCCGAAGTTCGCCCTGCCGGTCGCCAAGCACGGACTCAGCGCGTTCTACGGACAGTCCGGCGTCAACTGGATGTCCCTGCACACCGGTATCGACTTCCCCGTCTCGTACGGCACCCCGGTGATGGCCGCGACCGACGGCACCGTCCGGACACAGTGGAACAGCGCCTACGGCAACATGGTCATCGTGACCGCCAAGGACGGCACGGAGACCTGGTACTGCCACCTCTCCACGTACAAGGTCGCCTCCGGTACGACCGTCAAGGCCGGCGACACCATCGCCTACTCCGGCAACTCGGGCAACTCCACCGGCCCGCACCTCCACTTCGAGGTCCGCCCGGCCGGCGGCTCGGCCATCGACCCGCTGCCGTGGCTGCGCAGCCATGGTCTGGACCCGACGTAGGCGGTAGTCGCACTCACCCACTCGGCCTCCACCGAGGCGGGCCCACCGGGGGCTGTGGCCCCCAGCTCTCCCCTCACTCCGCCTACAGCTTCTCCACCGGCGCGTACCGCAGCAGCAGCCGCTTCGGCTTGATGTCACCGAAGTCGATCGTGGCCTCCGCGTTCCCGCCCGCGCCGCCGACCCCGACGACCGTGCCGAGGCCGAACTGGTCGTGGTTGACGCGGTCGCCGACGGCCAGGGAGACCACCGGCTTCTCGGTGGTGCGGCGGGTCGCGAAGCCGGAAGCGCCCGAGGCCGAGGAGCGGGAGCGGGTCGACGACAGCGAGGACGCGATGCCGCCCGCCGGGCCCGAGGACACCGGCGCGGATCCACCCGTGCGCTTCCACTCCAGATGAGTGGCCGGGATCTCCTCCAGGAAGCGGGACGGCGGGTTGTACGAGGGCTGGCCCCAGGCACTGCGCAGCGAGGAGCGGGTGAGGTAGAGCCGTTCACGCGCGCGGGTGATGCCGACGTACGCGAGGCGGCGCTCCTCCTCCAGTTCCTTGGTCTGGCCGAGGGCGCGCATGTGTGGGAAGACGCCGTCCTCCATGCCGGTCAGGAAGACGACCGGGAACTCCAGGCCCTTGGCGGTGTGGAGGGTCATGAGCGTGATGACGCCCGAGCCGTCCTCCTCCTCGTCGGGGATCTGGTCGGAGTCGGCGACCAGGGCCACCCGCTCCAGGAAGGCGGCGATCCCGGCGGGAGTCGCGGCCGCGCCCTCGCCCGTATCCTCCGCCTCCGCGGACTCCTTCTCGAACTCCAGTGCCACGGCGGCGAGTTCCTGGAGGTTCTCGATGCGGGTCTCGTCCTGCGGGTCGGTGGATGCCTGCAACTCCGCGAGATAGCCGGTCCGTTCGAGGACGGCTTCCAGAACGGTCGCCGGTCCGGCGCCGGACTCGACGACGGTCCGCAGATCCTCCATCAGCGTGTTGAACCGCTGGACGGCGTTCGTGGACCGGGCCGCCATCCCGTACGCCTCGTCGACGCGCTTCAGCGCCTGCGGGAAGCTGATCTTCTCCCGCTGCGAGAGGGCGTCGATCATCGCCTCCGCGCGCTCACCGATGCCGCGCTTGGGCACATTGAGGATGCGGCGCAGCGGCACCGAGTCCTCCGGGTTGGCGAGGACGCGCAGGTACGCGAGGACGTCCCGGACCTCCTTGCGCTCGTAGAAGCGGACGCCGCCGACGACCTTGTAGGGCAGGCCGACGCGGATGAAGATCTCTTCGAAGACACGGGACTGGGCGTTCGTACGGTAGAAGACGGCGACGTCTCCGGCCTTCGCCTTGCCCGCGTCCGTCAGGCGGTCTATCTCGTCGGCGACGAACTGGGCCTCGTCGTGCTCGGTGTCGGCGACATAGCCGGTGATCTGCGCGCCCGCGCCCGCGTTCGTCCACAGGTTCTTGGGGCGGCGGGACTCGTTGCGCTCGATGACGGCGTTGGCGGCGGTGAGGATCGTCTGCGTGGAGCGGTAGTTCTGCTCCAGCATGATCGTCGTCGCGTCCGCGTAGTCCTCCTCGAACTGGAGGATGTTGCGGATGGTCGCGCCGCGGAAGGCGTAGATCGACTGGTCGGCGTCACCCACGACGCAGAGCTCGGCGGGCGGCACGTCGTACTCGTTGGGCGGTACGTCAACGGGGTGCTCTGAGGTGCCGACCAGCTCTCTGACCAGGGCGTACTGCGCGTGGTTGGTGTCCTGGTACTCGTCGACGAGTACATGGCGGAAGCGGCGGCGGTAGTGCTCGGCGACGTCCGGGAAGGCGCGGAGCAGATTGACCGTCGTCATGATCAGGTCGTCGAAGTCGAGTGCGTTCGCCTCGCGGAGGCGGGACTGGTAGAGCACGTAGGCCTGGGCGAGGGTCTTCTCGAAGCCGTCGGTGGCCTGGGCGGCGAAGTCCTCCTCGTCGATCAGCTCGTTCTTCAGGTTCGAGATCTTGGCGCTGAAGGACTTGGGCGGGAACCGCTTGGGGTCGAGGTCCAGGTCGCGGCAGACCAGCGCCATCAGCCGCTTGCTGTCGGCGGCGTCGTAGATGGAGAAGGAGGAGGTGAAGCCGAGCTTCTTGCTCTCGCGGCGCAGGATCCGTACGCAGGCGCTGTGGAAGGTCATGACCCACATCGCGTTCGCCCGCGGGCCGACGAGGTGCTCGACGCGCTCCTTCATCTCGCCCGCGGCCTTGTTGGTGAAGGTGATCGCGAGGATCTGGCCCGGGTGGACGTGCCGCTCGCCGAGCAGATGGGCGATGCGGTGGGTGAGCACGCGGGTCTTGCCGGAGCCGGCGCCGGCCACGATGAGCAGCGGGGAGCCGGCGTGCACGACGGCCGCGCGCTGGTTCTCGTTCAGCCCTTCCAGGAGCGCCGCCGCGTCGATCGCCGGGCGGGGGGCGCCGTCGCGGTAGTAGGCGTCCCGGTCCGGCGGCGCGTCGAACTTCCCGCCGAACAGATCGTCCGGAAGCGACTCCGGTCCGTGATCGTCCTCGGGCGGCGGCGGGGGTTCCTCGTCGCGCCCGCGAGGGGTCTGGAGGTCCGCCAGGAAGCTGTCGTCAAAGAGGCTGCTCATCGCTCTCCGAGTCTAGGCGCCCCCACTGACAGCGAGGGGCCGCCCCGGGAAGTCGCTACGCGACGATCGTCAAGGATCTTCAAACCCGCCCCATCCCGACACCACAGCATCGGCCACTCACCGCGGTCACGTCGTGACGATGAGCATTCGAGCGTACCGCCTATCGCGCCGGAGAGGCCAAGGTCACGAAAACGTATCGGGCATTTCGAACATCAACCTTCACACGGCCATACGAGTTGGTTAGCGTTTTCCCCCAGGACCGTACGACCCAACCGGCGAACGTCGCCGGGCCGCACGTCCTCCGCCGAGTCCGGTACGCCTTCCGTGGCAGCCGGAGCCGGGGACCCACCGACCTCTGGGGTGAATCGACCCGCCCGCCGCACGCGGCAAGGGTCGTAGGGCAAACCTTCCGAAGCCAGCGCCCGAACCCGACAGCTAACCCGGTAGGCGGACAACGGAAGGAGACGCCGAACCATGGCGCCGCACCGCAAGCCGCCGCGTCCGGCCCGAACGCGCACGGGCATACGCACGCCCGCCCTCGCCACGGCCGCCCTCACCTCCGTGGCCCTGCTCTCCCAGACGGCCAACGCCGCCCCGTCGACCGACGACAAGCCGAGCCTGGAGGAAGTCGAGAAGAAGGTCGACGACCTCTACCGCCAGGCCGGGACCGCGACCGAGAAGTACAACTCGGTCAAGGAGCGGACGACCAAGCAGAAGAAGAGGGTCGACACCCTTCTCGACGACGCCGCCCAGCGCACGGAGAAGCTCAACGAGGCGCGGGAGGAACTGGGTTCGTTCGCCGCCGAGCAGTACCGCACGGGCACGGCCTCCCCCGACGCGGCGTCCCTGCTGCTCGCGGACAACCCGCAGGACTACTTCGACCAGAACCAGCTGATGGACCCTTTGACGGACCGCCAGAAGGGCGCTGTCGACGAGTACGTCACCCAGCAGGCCGAGGCGACGGAGCAGCGCCAGGAGGCGAGCGACAGCCTCGAACAGCTCACCGAGTCGCAGAACGCGCTCAAGGCCGGCAAGGCCAAGGTCCAGACGAAGCTCGCCCAGGCCCGCGAACTCCTCTCCACCCTGACCGCTGCGGAACAGGCAGAGCTCGCCGAGATCGAACGGCGCGAGCGGGAGGAGGCCGAGCGCGAGGCGGCGGAACTGGCCCGCCGGCAGGCGGCGGCCCGGACCGCATCCCAGGAGACCCAGGCCTCTCAGAGCGCGGCGGCCCCTCAGGAGGCCCAGCAGACCCAACAGGCCCCGGAGACCCAGCAGGTGGCCCCGGAGGCCCAACAGGGGACCTCCGAGACCTCCGCTCCGGCCGAGGACACCACGTACGCCTCGAAGGCCGTCAAAGCCCTCGCCTTCGCCCGCGCCCAGATCGGCAAGCCGTACGTCTGGGGCGCCACCGGCCCCGGCTCCTACGACTGCTCCGGCCTCACCCAGGCCGCCTGGAAGGCCGCCGGCGTCGACCTCCCCCGCACCACCTACGACCAGGTCACCGCAGGCACCAGCGCCCCCCTCACCGATGCCAGGCCCGGCGACCTCATCTTCTTCTACGACAACATCGGCCACGTCGGTCTCTACATCGGCAACGGCATGATGATCCACGCACCGAAGCCGGGGGCGTATGTGCGCGAGGAATCGGTGTTCTACGACGGGGAGTCGTCGATCCACAGCGTGGTGCGGCCGGCGTAGGGCGTGACCGGGAGCCCACAGGAGAGCACGGGAGAGCAAGGGAGAGCAAGGGCTTCCGTCGGGGACGGGTGGGGCGGTCAGGTCCAGAGCACCGCGATGAAGATGTTCGCCGTCGTCAGCGCGCCGACGAGCCCGCGCGGTCCCATGATGCTCCAGGCACCTTAATGATCTTGCATATATGCGCTCCATAGCACCGCAGCACCCCACCCGTCCCGAAATCGCCGCATCGGTCATCGCGCAGCGTGAAGTCGGCGACGCCAGGGCAGGATCACAGTCACATACGGTCACCTCACGGTCGGTGCACGCCACTTCCGCACAACGCGTTACCGAGCCGACACGCCCAGGTTTAGCGTCCTCCATCAGGTGACCGGCTCCCCACCGCCGCCCGGGCCAGGGGCGGCAGTCGGACACCACCGCCGAGAAGGTCCGGCGGCGTCCCGCTCCCCCTGTGCGGGCCGCCGCCGGACGCGTCGCCGCTCCCCCAGGCGGTCCCGTACGGACAGGTCAGTGTGCGTACGTACTACGGACGGCGGTCGTACGGAGAGGACGTGGACTCCACGTGGCAGCGCACCGCAAGCCCAGACAGCGCTCGATCGGCGGCCATACGGTCCGCACGGCCGCGACGTTCGCCCTCGCGGGCGCGGCGACCGCGACCGGATTCGAGGGCACCGGGCACGCCGATCCACAGCTCACACCCGAGCAGGTCAGGGCGAAGGTGGACCAGCTGTATCAGGAGGCGGAGACCGCCACCGAGAAGTACAACGGCGCGAAGGAGAAGGCCGACACCGCGCAGGAGAACCTCGAAGAGCTGCGCGACCAGGCCGCCCGCCGCACCGACCGGCTCAACTCGTCGCGGGACCAGCTCGGTTCGCAGGCCGCGGCGCTGTACCGGAGCGGGGGCATGGACCCCTCCTTGCAGCTCGCGCTCTCCGCCGATCCGGACCGGTACCTGGACAGCGCCGCCCTCGCCGAGCGGGTCGGCAGCCGGCAGGCGGCGGACGTGTCGAGCGTGCGCAAGCAACTGCTGGACATCGAACGGCTGCGCGGGGCCGCCCGCGTCGAGCTGAGCACGCTCAAGTCCCGGCAGACGGAGCTGAAGCGACACAAGAAGACCGTCACCTCGAAACTGACCACCGCGCGCCGGCTGCTCGACCGGGTCAGCGAGGAGGACCGGCCACGCTTCGACGCCGCGGGCGACCGCACGAGCCATACCTCGCGCTCCTCCGCCTCGACCCGCGGCAGCCTCACCGGCCCCGTCCCGCCCACCTCCGCCACGGCGGACGCACCCAACTCCCGTGCCTCAGCCGCCGTTTCCTACGCCTACACCAAACTCGGCAGCCCGTACGTCTGGGGCGCGACCGGCCCCAACGCCTTCGACTGCTCGGGCCTCACCCAAGCGGCCTACCGCGCCGCCGGCGTCTCACTCCCCCGCACCACGTACGCCCAGATCAACGCCGGCCAACGCGTCGCCCGCTCCGAACTCCGCCCCGGCGACCTCGTCTTCTTCTACTCCGGCATCAGCCACGTGGGCATCTACATCGGCAACGGCCAAATGATCCACGCCCCGAACCCCTCGGCTCCCGTACGCGTGGCACCACTCGACGAGATGCCGTTCACGGGGGCTACGAGAGTGGCTTGAGCGGGGAGGTCTGAGCGCGACGATTTACGGGGGGCGGTTGGCGTGGGGCAGTGTGCGTGGGGCCGGACGCCGTGATCGCGGCGACCCCGAGGAACTGATGCGGGTCGCCATGGCCAAGTCCACCGAGGTCGCCATGGCCACCTTTCCCCCACTTGAGCCCCCGGGGCGGCGGTCACACCAGGCGTCGTGCCGTCGCCCATCTCGTCAGCTCGTGCCGGTTGGAGAGCTGCAACTTCCGTAGTACGGCGGAGACATGGGACTCCACCGTCTTCACGGAGATGTAGAGCTGCTTGGCGATCTCCTTGTACGCATAGCCACGGGCGATGAGGCGCAGAACCTCGCGCTCGCGCTGGGTGAGGCGGTCGAGGTCCTCGTCGACGGGCGGGGCGTCGGTGGAGGCGAAGGCGTCGAGGACGAAGCCGGCCAGGCGCGGGGAGAAGACCGCGTCGCCGTCCTGGACCCGGAAGATGGAGTGGACGAGGTCGGACCCGGTGATCGTCTTGGTGACATAGCCGCGCGCGCCGCCACGGATCACCCCGATCACGTCCTCCGCCGCGTCCGACACGGACAGGGCGAGGAAACGGACGGGCTGCTCGGCGTCCGCCATCAACGCCGAGCAGCGGCGCAGGACTTCGACGCCACCACCACCGGGCAGATGGACATCGAGGAGCACCACCTCGGGCCGCGTGCTCGTGATCACCGACACCGCCTGGTCCACATCGGGTGCCTCCCCGACGACTTCCACTCCCGTACGGTCCGTCTGCCCGATCTCGGCCTGGACTCCCGTACGGAACATACGGTGATCGTCGACGAGGACGACCCGGACATGCCGCCCGGGCCCGGAGACACCGGCTCCCGAGGCCGCTGCTCCGGAATCGCCGGGCGCGGCGGTCTCGTTGGGCTCATCGGGTCGGCCGGACTCTTTGGGCTGGCCGGACTTGGGGGGCCCGCCTTCAACCGAGCCGGTGTCCCGCGCGGCCGGACCTCCCTGGTCACCGGTCGGACCAGTGCCCGAACCGCCTTGCACGGCTGGGTCTTTCGCCCCGTTCGCGTCGCTCATGACGTCGTCTCCGCCCTCTCCATCTCCAACTCGACCTCCGTGCCGCCGTCCGGTACGGCGCGGAGTCGCGCCGTGCCGCCGTGGCGCTCCATGCGGCCGATGATCGATTCTCTGACGCCCATGCGGTCGGCGGGTATCGCGTCGAGGTCGAAGCCGGGGCCGCGGTCACGGACGGACACGAAGACCGTCCTGCCCTCGACCTCGGCGAAGACCTGTACGGCGCCGCCCTCGCCACCGTACTTGGCTGCGTTCACCATTGCCTCGCGCGCGGCCTGCATCTGCGCGGTCAGTCCCTCGTCGAGGGGGCAGTCGCCGACGACGACCACCTCTAGGGGGACGCCGTGCTTGTCCTCGACCTCCGCCGCGTTGCGCCGCACAGCCTCGGCGAGGGTGCCGGGCTCGTCGTCCTCGTCCTTGCCGGTGCCCTCCGGTTTGTACAGCCAGTTGCGCAGGTCGCGCTCCTGGGCGCGGGCGAGGCGGCGGACTTCGTTCGGCTTGTCCGCGTTTCGCTGTATCAGCGTCAGCGTGTGCAGCACCGAGTCGTGGACGTGGGCCGCGACCTCCGCCCGTTCCTGGGCGCGGATGCGCATGAGGCGCTCCTCGGAGAGGTCCTGGGTCATACGGACGAGGTACGGGCCGGCGAGCAGCGTTATGCCGACGAGGACCGCGAGCGCCGCCTGCAGCACCGAGCCGAGGTGGTCGGCGGAGCCCTGTAGGACGAATATCCCGGAGACACCCGCCGTGACCAGCAGGACGCCGGCCACGGAGCGGAGCAGCGTGATCGTGCGCCGACGGCGGCCGACCTCGGCCCAGCGGGCCCGTCGGGCGTTGTCAGCCTGGCGCCAGACCAGGGCCACGCCGGCGGCGACGAGCACGGTCGGCCAGAGATACGCCCTGACACCCTGCCCGAGGTCCACACTGCCGACGAAGACCATGGCCACGACGACCATGAGGAGCAGGGCGACTATCTGGCCCCGGTCGGGCTTGCGGGCCACCAGTCTGCGGCGGCCGTCGGGTGAGCTCTCGGTGGCGATGGCCGGGGGCCGCTGGCTGTCGACGCCGCCCACGCCTAGCGGGACGAAGAACCAGAAGGCCGCGTACACCAGGGCGCCGAGGCCGTCCGCCAGGAACAGGCCGGCGAACACGAGCCGCACCCAGGTCACGGGCAGCCCGAGATGTCCGGCGAGCCCTCGCGCCACGCCTCCGAGCCAGCGTCCGTCGCTGCTGCGGTAGAGCTTGCGCGGGGGCCGCGGAGTGTCGACTGGCAGTGCTGCGGCTTCCGGCATGCCATCGATATTCACACGCACGGCGGATCGAGGCATCAGGGTCGACCCCCGAGGCGCCCCTGATCTTCGGCTCATCCGTGATCGAACACATCCCCGGGCCGATATCAGGGTTCGACCAGGGTTATCCCGACTGCCATCGGACCGGCTCGACCGTCACGATGGACGCATGACGGATCACCAGCACGCGGCACCGGATCCGGGCCCCAGCTCGGGTCCGGCCTCCCGGCGGCCCACCACCGAGCCGCAGGACGCCGTGCCCCCACCGGGCACGGCAAGGAAGCCGCGCGCGCACGAGGGCGGGGGCGCGGGGGCGTCCGCGGATCAAGCGGCCACGGCCGGCCACCCGGCCGGAGCCGCCGGTCAGCCCTCCCCCGACCATCCCGTCGGCGCCCCCACCACTCCGCACAAGTTCCGCCGTGACCGGCGGTACAAGATGTTGGGCGGTGTCTGCGCGGGGCTCGGGCGGCAGTGCGACATGGACCCGGTGATCTTCCGGGTGGTGCTCGCGGTGCTCGCCGCGACCGGCGGCCTCGGCCTCATCTTCTACGGCTTCGCCTGGCTGTTCGTGCCGTACGACGACGACGAGAACGAGGTACGCAAGCTGCTGACCGGCCGGGTGGACGGCCATGCCCTGACGGCTGTGCTCTTCGCCCTGGTCGGCTGCGGAGTGTTCCTCAGCCTGCTGGGCAACAGCACCGTCCTGACCTTCTCCGTGGTCCTCTCCCTGCTCCTGGCCGGCGCGGGGTACTGGTCGCAGCAGCGCGGCGCCCCCGACCCCGATCCGCTGGCCGCCCAGGCCGTGGCCGACGCCCCGCCGGAGGCCCAGGCGCCACCCGTGGCCGCCTTCTCCCCTTCCTGGTGGCGCGACCCGATAGTCAAGGACGGGACACATGTCGGCGGCACGGGCTATCTGTGGGGGCCGTGGGAGACCCGGGACCGGGACGTCGCGGCGGCGATCAACATCGCCCGGGGTATGCCCTTCCGCCAGGACCTACGCACCGTGCGCGAGCCGAAGCCGCGCGGGCCGCGCTGGATAGGCGGCTGGGTCTTCCTCCTCGCGCTGCTCGCCGGCGGCGTCGGCACCAGCGCGACCTGGGAGGACCGCGCGCTGGCCGCGAGCCTGCAGACCGGTCTGGCCTGCGCACTGGCCGTATTCGGCCTGGGCATAGCCGTGAGCGCGTTCCTGGGGCGTACGGGAGCGGGGTCGATCTTCCTGGCCGTGGTAGCTGCGGGGCTCCTGGCGTGCACGGCGGCGCTCCCGGCGAACATCACCACCGACTGGGCCCGTACGGAGTGGACACCCCGGAACGCACAGAGCGTGGCGGCCCGGTACGAGCTGGGTACCGGTGTGGGCACGCTGGATCTGTCCAAGGTGGATGTGTCGGAGGGAGAGACGCTGGCCACGAGCGTGGAGGTGGGGGCGGGCAAGGTGAAGGTGGTGGTTCCGCCGGACGTCACCGTGCGGCTCGACATCGAAGTGGGTCTCGGTGACATCCAGTTGCCGGGCGACGATCAGGAGGACCTGGATGTGGCACCGGACAAGAGCGATCGGCTGACGCTGTCCCCGGCGAAGGGCTCGGGGAGCGGCGGCACGATCACCATCGACCTGGAAGTGGGTCTGGGACAGGCGGAGGTGGCCCGTGCCACGTCATGAGTTCCAGCCGGGCAAGCTCGTCGTCGGCTTCTTCCTCACCCTCACCGGTGTCGTCTACCTCGGTGACGCGGGCGATGCGTGGGAGACCCCTTGGTTCGCGGTGATACCGCTCGTCGTCGCGGGGCTGGGACTCGCGGGAGCGGTGGCGTTCTTGAACCACGCGATACGAGGCCGCCGGACATCCGGACGGGCCTCGCCCACCTCGCCGGCCGGGCCGACCGCGTCGGCGGGATGGGCGGGATGGGCGGGAGCAGCCGACCAGGCGGGACCGGCGAGGCGGGCCGGGCAGGCGGCGGACGGTCGTGGCGACGAGCCGGGTAAGCGGCGGTGACCTGCGAGAACGTCGCCGGAAGGGCACATAACTGAACAGAGAGCCGTTAAGGCGCTTCGCACGATGACCGGACGATGGCTGAGCCGACGTTGCTACCAGCCCGGCCGGCCGAGCAAGGGGGCCTGCGCAAGGCGCGCTCACGGAGACGCTCACCCCGAGGCCGCCGAGGCCGCTGTTCCGAGACCTGCTCAGATAGCTCTGGAGGGCGACATCTCGGTGGCTGCGGTGTGTGAGTTCGAGCGGGCGGTGCGGGAGATGGCCGGGGAGTTCGGTACGGCGGTCGCCGGGCGCAACCGGGGCTCACGGCGGTCGAGCCCAGGGAGCTGGTGACCTCGGCGAACATGTGCGGCAGCCGGAGTTCGCCGCCAACCGCACGGTTCCGCTGCCCAGCCCGAGGCGCAGGTCGGCGGCGCTCGGCGTCGGGCTGCCGGACCTGCGGTCCTGACCTCGGCTGCGGGGCCGGGTCAGGCGCGGGCCCGGGCGGGCTCAGCCGGGAGTGGCTGAGCCGTGGTGGGTGGTGGGGCTCAGCGGTAGGCCCCCGCCCGGTGGCGGCTGCCGCCGCTGCCGCCAGTGCCGCCACTGCGGCGGGAGCGGATGGCCGCGTCCAGGGAGAGCACCGGGGCGCCTGCGAGGATCAGGGGGATCCAGGCCATGAAGTACGGGAGGTCGTTGCCGTAGTAGTACGGGGAGGCCGACCAGCTGACCGTGAGCCAGAGGCTGAGGGAGATCAGGGCGCCCCCGAAGGCGGCGAGGCGGGAGAAGAGGCCGATGAGGATGCCTATGCCGACGGCCAGTTCGCCGAAGGCGATGGCGTAGCCGAAGCCGACGGGGTTCTTGAGGGCCAGGTCGATCATGGCTGGGATGGCTGAGGAGTCGCGGGCGGCGCTCATCATGTCGCCGATCGAGCCGGATCCGGAGTCGGCCATGAAGGCGCTGTCGGTGAGTTTGTCCAGGCCTGCGTAGATGAAGGTGACGCCGAGGAAGACGCGTAGGGGCAGCAGGGCGTAGCGGGTGGCTGTGTCCCGCCAGTCGCGGCCGCCGTCGAGGTAGGGGGTGTGGGAGTCCGTGCGAATGCCGTGAGTCATGGTCTGCGCCGCCTCTTGTCCGCCGTGCCGTTGACCCCTCAACAGACGATACGGTCGGAAGGGTGGGGGCGCTCAATAGTGCGGGCGTGTTTTCCGGGTTGGGGTGCCTCGTCCAGGGGTCGACTGAGCCCCGAATGTCCTTTTTCTCGCCCCCGCCGCCCCTACCCGTCCCACCCCCAGGGGCTGCGCCCCTTCGCCCCCCACCCGACACGGGGCTCCGCCCCGCACCCCGCCAGGGGCGCTGCGCCCCTGGACCCCCGCCAGACTCTCGGCCCCCCAGCCCCGCCAAGTCCTCGGCCCCCGGCCCCCGGCCCCCGGCCCCCGGCCCCCGGCCCCCGGCCCCCGGCCCCCGGCCCCCGGCAGCAGTACCGCGCCGCTGCCGCCGAGGCCGCCCCTCAGCCGCGCCGGCTCACTTCACGAAGCGGTACTTCAGGTGGGTCGCAAGGGGTGTGGCGATCGTCCTGACCGGTTCGAGGTTGCGTCGGCCGGCTTCGGGGCCCAGGCCCTCGAAGAGGCGCAGACCCGCTCCGAGGAGGGCGGGCACGATGTGGAGCTGGAGTTCGTCGATGAGGCCCTCTTCGAGGTACTGCTGCACCGTGCCGGCCCCGCCCGCGATGTCGACGTTCCGGGAGCCGGCGGCGGCTTTGGCCTGGGTGAGGGCGCTGTGGATGCCGTCGGGGACGAAGGTGAAGGTGGTGTCGCCCTCTTTGACCAGGGTCGGGCGGGGGCGGTGGGTGAGGACGAAGACGGGGGTGTGGAAGGGCGGGTTGTCGCCCCAGAACTTCTCGCCCGTGTCGTACATCATCCGCCCCATGATCACCGCTCCGGTGGCGTCGAACCACTCACGCATCAGCTCGGAGTCGCGGTTCTCCTCGCCGCCGGTCATGCCCTGGCGCTCCCGCCAGCTCGCGAGGTTGTGGATCCACTCGAAGAGGGGTTCGGCGCCGTTGCCTCCCGGGTTGTCGAGGGTGACGTCGGTGCCGGCGATGTAGCCGTCGAGGGAGATGGCCAGATCCGCGGTCACGGTCGGGGTCGTGGTCGTGGTCATGAGGGGGTGCTCCTTGAGTCCTGGGGTGTGTGAGCTGCCTTCACTCTCACGTCGATCGGGACCCTGCCCTTTCGACACGCCAGTCCCCACTTCCCCGTTCCGTTCAGTCCGCCGAGACCTCGATCGCGTAGCGGTTGGTCTCGACGCCTGCCGCGGTGACGACCTGGACGTCGACCTTGCCGGGTTCGACGTCGGCGGGGACGGGGACGGTCAGGACGGCGTCGGTGGGGTTGTTGAAGCCGCCGGCCACGGGTACGAGGGGGACGTGGACGTGGACGGGGCCGATGCGGACGACCATGCGGGAGAGGCGGTCGGCGGTCTGGGCGCCGGGTGGGACGAAGCCCGCGCCGCGGATCTCGATGTCGTCGCCGTTGCGGATGGGGGCGTCGAGGTCGCCGGCCTCGCGGGCGCGGACGACGGAGAGGATGACGGGGCGGCCGCCCTCGGCGTACTTGCCGGCGACGTAGGTGGCCGCCGAGACCAGGACGAGGAGGGCGAGGCCCCAGGGGAGGTCGGGGAGCTGGTCGGGGCGGCGGGCGAGGCGAACCGCCGCGAAGGCGAGGGCGACGGTGCAGATGATCACGTACTGGATGTCCGAGAAGCTGCCTCGGCCCGAGTCGTCGGTCAGCAGGTCGGCGGCTCTCGGACGGTGGGCGCGGACCTTCTGGAGGCGCTGGCCGAGGACCCGGAGGCCGACCACACGGCGGACCAGGACCGCGATACCGCAGACGACGGCCAGGACGGTCACGATGCCCGCGCCGCGGGCGAGGTCGAGGCCGGCGAGGAGGGCGTCGCGTTCACGGTGGTCGGAGGCGGCGGCCAGGCGGCCGACGAGGACGAGGACCACGAAGACGACGAAGAGCACCCAGCCGGCCGCGACCGCACGGGAGGTGGAGAGACGGTTGTCCTCGCCGATGACCGGGGCGAGGACGCCGCCGCGCGCCCGGTGCAGATAAGCGGCGCCGGTGAGTGCCGCGCCCACCAGCAGGGCGGCGAGCAGACCGGCGGTGCGGGAGACCGTCCAGCCGGCGCCGATCGCGGTGAGGGCCTGGACGAGGAGGAGGGTCACGACGCCGATCCAGACGACGGCCGCCGTGCGCAGCCACTGCCGGGCGAGCCAGGCCTCGCCCTCGACCCGGCCGCGTTCGGCGACGAGGGCGGCGGACTGGGTGAGTTCGTCCGAGACCCATTGCCGGGAGGCGGACGCGGAGTGTGCGACGGCTGCGGGCAGCCCCTGCCCGGACGCGAACTCCTCCCGTTTCAGCAGGAATTCGGCGACCGCGCGCCGGTGTCCCGCGCGCGCCCCGTGCGGACAGTCCCCGCACATGCACCCGCCTTCATGGGAGCCCGCGCCCATGCCCCCTCTCGCCTCCTGCACCGCCATGCCCGAGCCCGCCTTCCCGCGCCGCGTCCGCCTCTGCGTCCGCGTCTCTCGGCATTCGCCGTCACCGTCATCGACGTCATCACCGTCGTCGCCGGGCGTCGTGCGTACGTCCGATCACTACCACAGCCGTGCGGTCGGACAACTGCCCTGCGATGACAGCGAATTGTGCCGTACGGAACACGGCACGCATCCGGCAGGGCCACTGAGCGCAAGGCGGGCACGGGGTGAAGTACCGGTCCTCATGTTGACCCGGCTGCGAGAATCCTCCTATGGCCGAGATCATCCAGCGCGACGGGGACCTGGGCCTTCGATGGCAGCACGGTCCGGATCACGCCGGGCCCGCACCGTTCCGTGGCGCTGTTCCGGCAGACGTACGGGGAGATCGCGGTGCCCCTGGAAGCGGTGTCCGGTGTCGTCTACGAGCCCGAACGCAAGCGCGGGCGGCTCCGGTTGCGGCTCCGCGAGGGCAGTGACCCAATGCTCCAGGCCCACCGGCGGGCGGTTGCCCGACTCGGCCGACCCGTACCGGCTGACGGTCGATCTCAACCGCTGCGCGGTCGCCGAGTACGTGGCCGAGGAGATACGGCAGTCCATGCTGCCCGAAGCTGCTCGAACAGACGCCGAAGGAGCCCGCACAGGCCCATCTCCTGCCCGGACCGCCCGTGCCGGTGTCGGTCCGGTCCAGCGACGGCACGGTCTCGTTCGACGGTACGCAGGTCAGGATCGACTGGAACGACACCTCCGACCGCGTCAAGCGCGCGACCGGCCCCCGGGTCATCGGCATCGGCGATCTGGTCCAGGTCGAGTGGTTGCCCAACTCCGGTTACGAGGACGGGTTCCTGCGGTTCGTGACGCGCGAGACCGTGTTCTCGAAACTGCCGCCGGAGCGGGACCCGTTCGCCCTCGACCTGTGGGGCAGCACTCGCCGCGACCTCCTGACGGCCCTCGTCGCCACGGCCGTCACCGCGCGTCTCCCCCACCCGTCGACCCGCGTCGCCGCCGACCACGACGACCACCCCCGGCGCCCGGCGCCCACCCCGGACCATCACGACGTCCTCCTGCGCCGCCTGCGCGAGTTGGGCGAGCTGCACCGCGAAGGCGTCCTCACGGACGAGGAGTTCGCCGCCACGAAGGCGGCAGTCCTACGGGGCTTCTGAGGCTCCGGCAGGACAACGGCTCCC
>NZ_JAEMUX010000001.1 GCF_016598475.1 Streptomyces adelaidensis | reverse complement strand
TGTTTCTCCGACTCTCTGACCACGCTTTCGTAGACATACGGAAGCGGACCCCGAGATAGGATCTGACAAGTTGGGTGCTGCTGGGGCAGGACGCTCAGTTGCGCCGCTCGGCCTCGAGCAGGGTTACGACTCTACAGCGGGCTCCGGAGCGCGTGCAAATCCATTACGTGCTGCTCGACGGCAGCCAACCCGTACGTCTCATGCGGAACCGGCAGTTCATATGACATACGCTGCTGCACAGTGCGCCGCCAGGTACAGACAGTGGCGGCCATATGAATCTCCACCCCCTGGAGGGTTCCCATGACCACCGTGACGTCCCCTCTTGCAGGACGCGCCATCGGACTGGCCTCCGTGCCGGACCCCGTCTTCTCGGGAGCGATGGTCGGCCCCGGCACGGCGATCGACCCCGTGCGCGAGGCAGGGGAGGCGGTGGCCCCGCTGGACGGAGTCATCGTCTCGCTGCACCCGCACGCATTCGTCGTTGTCGATAGTGAGGGACACGGTGTGCTGACCCACCTCGGCATCGACACCGTGCAGCTGAACGGTGAGGGCTTCGAGTTGCTCGTCAACAAGGGCGACACCGTGCAGCGCGGCCAGGCCGTGGTTCGTTGGAACCCCGCCGGCGTCGAGGCGGCGGGCAAGTCCCCGGTCTGCCCCGTCGTGGCTCTTGAGGCCACGGCCGACTCCCTCTCCGATCTCCGAGAGGACGGCGAAGTGAAGGCCGGTGACACGCTCTTCGACTGGAAGTGACACCAGAGCCGTACCGGACCGCAAGTTCCACAACCACCGCGGCGGCGGGGCCCGCCGCACTATCGGAGACAGGTGAGATGGAGACAACGCTGCGAGGCGTCGGTGTGAGCCACGGTGTGGCGATCGGCGAGGTTCGGCACATGGGAACGGCGGTGCTTGAGCCGCCTGCCAAGCAGATTGCGGCAGAGGACGCGGAGCGTGAACAGGGGCGCGCCCGCAAGGCCGTTGACGCTGTGGCCGCCGATCTGATGGCGCGCGGCAATCTGGCCGGGGGCGAGGCCCAGGCAGTGCTGGAGGCCCAGGCCCTGATGGCCCAGGACCCCGAGCTGATGGCGGACGTGGAGCGACGGATCGCCGTGGGGAGCACGGCGGAGCGTGCGGTCTATGACGCGTTCGCCGCGTACCGCGCTCTGCTGGCGGGAGCCGGCGAGTACCTCGCGGGTCGCGTGGCCGACCTCGACGACGTGCGGAATCGTATCGTCGCCCGGCTGCTCGGGGTTCCGATGCCGGGTGTGCCGGACAGCGACGAACCTTACGTCCTCATCGCTCGCGATCTGGCGCCTGCGGACACGGCGCTGCTCGACCCGACGCTCGTCCTCGGTTTCGTCACCGAGGAAGGCGGGCCGACCAGTCACAGCGCGATTCTTGCGCGGGCGCTCGGGGTGCCGGCAGTGGTCGCGCTGCCGGGGGCGGGGGAGCTTGCAGAGGGCACGATGATCGCCGTGGACGGCAGCACCGGTGAGATCTTCGTGAACCCGAGTGCCGAGAAGAAGGCCGAGCTGGAGGCCGCCGCCGCGGCGCGGAAGGCCACGCTGGCCGCATCGAGCGGGCCGGGGGCGACCTCGGACGGCCACAAGGTTCCGCTGCTGGCCAATGTGGGCGGACCCGCTGACGTGCCGGCGGCGGTGGAGGCCGGGGCCGAGGGTGTCGGTCTGTTCCGTACCGAGTTCCTCTTCCTCGACGACAGTAAGACGGCGCCCTCCGAGGACAAGCAGGTCGAGGCGTACCGGCAGGTGCTGGAGGCGTTCCCCGAGGGGCGTGTGGTCGTGCGGGTGCTCGACGCCGGCGCCGACAAGCCGCTGGACTTTCTGACGCCGGCCGACGAGCCGAACCCCGCGCTCGGTGTGCGAGGGCTGCGGACGCTGCTCGACCACCCCGACGTGCTGCGGACGCAACTGACGGCGCTCGCGAAGGCTGCTGAGGGCCTGCCCGTCTACCTTGAGGTCATGGCGCCGATGGTCGCGGACCGCACGGACGCGAAGGCGTTCGCCGACGCGTGTCGTGAGGCGGGGCTGCGAGCCAAGTTCGGAGCCATGGTGGAGATCCCGTCGGCGGCGCTGCGGGCGCGGTCGATCCTGCAGGAGGTCGAGTTCCTGTCGCTGGGGACGAACGACCTCGCGCAGTACACCTTCGCGGCCGACCGGCAGGTGGGCGCGGTGTCCCGGCTGCAGGATCCGTGGCAGCCCGCGCTGCTCGACCTGGTCGCGCTGTCCGCCGAGGCGGCGAAGGCCGAGGGCAAGAGCTGTGGTGTGTGTGGTGAGGCGGCTTCGGATCCGCTGCTCGCGTGTGTGTTGACGGGTCTCGGGGTCACCTCCCTCTCCATGGGTGCGGCATCGATTCCGTATGTGCGCGGCACGCTGGCGAAGTACACGCTGGCGCAGTGCGAGCGTGCCGCGGCTGCCGCGCGTGCGGCTGACACGGCCGAGGATGCGCGCAGCGCGGCGCAGGCGGTGCTGTCGGGCGAGTAGCGTCGCGACGGTCGGTCGGGATTCGAGGGGCGCACCACCTGCGGGTGGGGCGCCCCTCGCCCGTTCAGTGGGTGTGTCCGTCCGTGGCGGTGCTCCCCTGGCCCAGGTCGTCTCCGAGGTCGGGCGGGGTGCGGTAGTCGACGTCTGATTCCGGTGAGACTAGGTCTCCGGACTCGATGTCGGTGCAGTAGGCGTCGAAGACCTCTCCCGCGGTGAGGGGTTCGAGGCCTTCGCCGCGTAGGTGCCAGCCGTAGACCTGGTCTGTGGTGTCCGGGGCGGTGGTGCGCATGACGAGTCCGCCGGGGCTTCGGGTGGCGATCCCGAGGGCCAGGACGGTGGCGAATTCCAGGGCTTCGGACTCGTCCAGCTGTGTGGCTCCTTCGGCGTCCTGGTCGGCGTGGAGGACGGCGACGAGTGCTTGGGGTTTCGCGGTGACGCTGCAGACGAGGTGGCGCTCGCCGGGGCCCGCGGTGTCGAGGATGCGGGTGAGCAGTTGCATGGCGCGGGCGAAGGCCGCGCGACCGATGTCCTCGCCGCAGGAGGCGCAGTCTCCGATCTGGGCGAGGAGTGTGGTGGCGTATTCCCAGGTGGCCAGGCGGACGGCTTCGTCGATCAGTTCGGGGACGAGTTCGGCGAGTGGCTGTCCGTCGTACGGGAGGCTGGCGCCCGTGGCCGCGAGTTCGGCCGTGAAGCGGGTTCGACTGGACGGGGTGTCCGGTTCCAGGCCGGTGTCGGCGCAGAACTCCGCGTACTCCTCCGGGTCGAAGAGGGCGACGGTCGTGTGGTTGCCCTGCGCGGCGAGGGTCCTGAGCAGGGATTCCACTTGTTGGAGGTAGGTCGGGTGGTCGTCGAAGGCGAAGCTGCGGTAGCGCCGCATCGCGGCGAAGTCGTGTGCGTCGGCCAACAGGCCGATGGTGCCCGCGATTTCGCGGCGCAGGACGCGTCGCATGCTCTGGTGGCTGGTGTGTGCCATGTTTCCCCCTGTGCGAGCAGTCGATCAATGCTCACTCACAGTAACGGCCGGCACTGACAGTGCCGGCCGGCCAGGGGTGATCAGCCTCGTTTGCGGGCCAGGTCCTCGTAGAAGCGCAGGAGATCGAGGTTGTCGATGGAGCCGGGGTTGACCGCCTTTTCCAGGGGGGTGCCCTGGAAAAGGCGCTTGACGGGGACCTCGATGCGTTTGCCGGTGAGGGTGTGCGGGACTCCGGGGACTTCGATGATCTCGTCGGGGATGTGGCGTGGGGAGAGCTGTTCTCGGATGGTCCGCTTGATGCGGTCGACGAGGGCCTCGTCGAGGGCCGCTCCGGGGGCGACTTGGACGAAGAGGGGCATCCAGTAGCCGCCGTCGGGCTGTTCGATGCCGACGACGAGGGACTCCTTGATCTCGGGGAGGCGTTCGACGGCTTCGTAGATATCGGCCGAACCCATGCGGACGCCCTGGCGGTTGAGCGTGGAGTCGGAGCGGCCGTGGATCACGACGGAGCCTCGGGAGGTGAGGGTGATCCAGTCGCCGTGGCGCCAGACGCCGGGGTAGGTGTCGAAGTAGCTGTCGTGGTAGCGGGTGCCGTCGGGGTCGTTCCAGAAGTGGATCGGCATGGACGGCATGGGGTTGGTGACGACGAGCTCCCCGACCTCGTCGATGAGGGGTTTGCCGCTGGGGTCCCAGGACTGGAGGTCGGTGCCGAGGCTTGGGGCCTGCAGTTCGCCGATGTGGACCGGGAGCGTGGGTACTGCTCCCGCGAAGCAGGAGCACACGTCGGTGCCTCCGCTGACGGAGGCGATCCAGAGGTCCTCACGGACCTCGTCGTGGAGCCAGCGGAAGCCGTCGGGCGGGAGTGGGGAGCCGGTGGTGCCGACGCACTGGACACGGGAGAGGTCGTAGTCGCGGCCCGGGTGGATGCCGGCCTTGCGGCAGGCCATGACGTACGCGGCGGAGGTGCCGAAGAGGGTCGCGCCGGTGCGGTCGGCGACGTGCCACTGGGCGCCGATGTCGGGGTGTCCGGGGCTGCCGTCGTACAGGACGATCGTGGTGCCGGTCAGGAGGCCGGAGACGAGGAAGTTCCACATCATCCAGCCGGTGGACGTGTACCAGAAGAAACGGTCCTCTGGGCCGAGGTCGCAGTGCAGGCCGAGTTGTTTGAGGTGCTCGACCAGGATGCCGCCCTGGGACTGGACGATCGCCTTGGGGAGGCCGGTCGTGCCGGAGGAGTAGAGCACCCAGAGGGGGTGGTCGAACGGGACCTGGTCGAAGGTCGGTGCCACCTCCGCGGAGGTCAGGGCTGACCATTCCAGGGCGCCCTGTGGAGCCTCGGTGCCGAGGAGGGGGATGTGGACGACGGCCCGCAGGGTGGGCAGTTCGCGGCGGAGTTCGGCGACGGTGTCGCGGCGGTCGTGTTCCTTGCCGCCGTAGCGGTAGCCGTCGACGGTGAACAGGACCACCGGTTCGACCTGTTGGAAGCGGTCGAGGACGCTGCGGGCGCCGAAGTCCGGGGCGCAGGAGGTCCAGACGCCGCCCACGGCAGCCGTGGCGAGGAGGGCGACGACGGCCTCGGGGACGTTCGGAAGGTAGCCGCTGACGCGGTCTCCGGGGCGTACGCCGAGGGCGCGCAGTTCGGCGGCGAGGGAGCCGACCTGGCGGCGTAGCTCGGACCAGGTCACCGGGCGCGGTTCGTGGGTCTCGTCGACGTGGAGCAGGGCCGGTTCGTCGGCGCGGGTGTCGGCCGCGCGGAGGGCGTGTTCGGCGTAGTTGAGGGTCGCTCCGGGGAACCACTCGGCGCCGGGCATGGTGCGATCGCCGAGCACGCGCGCGTAGGGGGTGGAGAACCGTACGTGGAACCAGTCGGTGACCGCCCTCCAGAACGTCTCCAGTTCGTCGACGGACCAGCGGTGCAGGGCCGGGTATCCGCCCTCGGCGGGCGCTCCGTGGTGCTCGGCGGCCCAGGACTGGAACTCGGTGATCCTGGCTCGGGCGATGCGGGCTGTGTCGGGCTGCCAGAGTGGGGAGGGGTTCGCTGAGGTCATGGGGCGGCTCCCGGACGGTCGCGTCGTCTGCGGCTGGCGTGCACGGGCAGGGGTGTGCGCGTGACGCGGCTGACACGGACGATGCCATGTGATCGACTTCTGCACCAGGGTTCGCCGCAGATGGTCGGCGACGTGAAGATGTGGCGCTACCGCGGGTGAACGGAAGTTGAACGGCTCACACGAATCGGCCGGTCAATGGCAGGGTGAGCTGCATGGACGGTCGTGACCTGGTGCGTTCGGTGAAGGCGATCGGTTCGGCGGGGGCGGCTCAGGGGCTGCGCACCGTGCGGGCCGCATGGCGGAGGAGGCGTGCCGACGCCGTCGGGTTGCCTGCGCGGGGTGCCGAGCGGGCCCGGGTGCCCGGGCCGGTGCTGGAGGTGGAGCCGGGGCCCGGCGGCGGGATCGTCCGGTTCAGCCGGTCCGAGCTGAGGGTCACCGTCGATGCGAACGGGGCCGTCTTCTGGGGCTGGGACGGGGCGGGGCCTGAGCCGTCGTACGCGCTCGCGGGCCGGTGCCCGGAGCCGGATCCGCGGGCGGTGCTGGAGCCGGACAAGGACGGCGGCTGGCGGGTGGTGGCCGAGCGGGTGACGGTCATGGTGTCACGGCACGGTGGCGTCGAGGTGCGTACGCCCGGCGGAGTGACGCTGCGGCGTGATCTGCCGCCCCGCTGGTGGGAGCCGGTCGGTGGCGGTGAGGCGCGGTGGACGCAGCGCTCGGAGGTGGCCGCCGACGCGCGGTTCTTCGGTCTGGGAGGGCGTGCGGGCGGGCCCCGGCTGCGCGGCGGAACGTATCGGCTCTGGAACACGGATCCCGGTCATGCGTTCGCGCCGGGCGACGATCCGTTGTACATCACCATGCCGGTGCAGATGGTGGTGGCCGACGCGGCCACGCACCTGGTGTTCCACGACACGACGTGGGACGGCACGGTGACGCTGCGGGAGGGCGAGGAGGGCGCGGGGTCGGGGCACGACCGGGCCGGGACGTCCGAGCTGCGGATGGACGGCGGCCCGCTGCGCTGTTGGGTGATGGTGGGCACCCCCGCGCGCGTGCTGCACGCCTGGGCGGCGCTCACCGGGGCTCCTGCCCTGCCGCCGGCGTGGGCGCTCGGGCATCATCACGCGCGGTGGGGCTTCGGGAGCGAGCAGGAGGTGCGGCGGATCGTCGCCGGCTACGGGGAGCACGGTCTGCCGCTCGACGCGGTCCACCTGGACATCGACCACTATGACGCCCATCAGGTGTTCACGGTCGATCCGGAGAACTTCCCGAAGTTGCCGGACCTCGCCGACGAGCTGCGCCGCGACGGGATCCGGCTGGTGTCGATCGTCGACGCGGCGGTCAAGGCGCTGCCGGGCAACGCGGTGTACGACAGTGGGACGGCCGAGGACGCGTTCGTACGAGACTCCGCCGGGCGGTTCGTGGAGGGTCTGGTGTGGCCCGGGGAGTCGGTCTTTCCGGACTTCACGCGTGCGCGTACACGCGCGTGGTGGGGCGGTCTCTACGAGGAGCGGCTGGCGCAGGGCTTCGCCGGGTTCTGGCACGACATGAACGAGCCGACTTCGTTCACGGCGTTCGGGGAGAACACGCTGCCCCGGTCGGTCCGGCACGATCTGGAGGGCCGGGGCGGTGATCATCGCGAGGCGCACAACGTGTTCGCGCTGTGTATGGCCCGGGCCGGGTACGAGGGCCTGCGCGAACTGGCGCCTCAGGAGCGGCCCTTCGTCTTCTCGCGCTCCGGGTGGGCCGGGATGCAGCGCTACGGCGGAACGTGGTCCGGGGACGTGGCGACGGGCTGGCCCGGGCTGCGGGCGTCGCTGTCGCTGGTGCTGGGGCTCGGGTTGTGCGGGGTGCCGTACTCGGGTCCGGACGTGGGCGGTTTCGACGGGAGTCCGTCGGCTGAACTGTATGTGCGGTGGTTCCAGCTCGGTGCCTATATGCCGTTGTTCCGTACCCATGCGAGTCTGCGGGCGGGGCGCAGGGAGCCGTGGGAGTTCGGGGACGAGGTCGTCGGGCACGCGCGCGTGGCGCTCGTCGAGCGGCGGCGGTTGCTGCCGTACTTCGTGACGCTGGCGCATCTGGCGGGTCGTACGGGAGCGCCATATGTGCGTCCGCTGTGGTGGGGTGCGCCCGAGGACCGGACGCTGCGCGACTGTGAGGACGCCTTTTTGCTGGGTGACTGTCTGTTGGTGGCGCCGGTGCTCGATCCGGGCGTGGACCGGCGTGCGGTGCAGCTGCCTCGGGGGCGCTGGTACGACACGGTGACGGGACAGGCGTACGAGGGGCCGGGGCAGGTGTTGCTGGAGGCTCCCTTGTCGCGCGTCCCGGTGCTCGCGCGCGCGGGTGCCGTGTTGCCGGTCCGGGGCACCGACGGCGGCCTGGAGCTGGAGGTGTGGGCGCCCGCGCGCGGGCGGACGGGGGGCGGGCTAGTGGTGCCGGACGCGGGGGACGGCTGGGACGAGCCGGAGGTCGAGCGGTACACGACGCGCTGGGAGGGGCGGCGTGTGGTCGTGGAGCTGGAGGGGGACGAGGGTCCGGTCGAGCCTCCGTATCCCGTGCGGGTACGGGGACTCGACCAGGAGTGAGGCCGGGTTCGGCTCAGATGTAGCGGCCGTCGAAGAAGCCCTGTACGGCCAGGGTGTGCAGGGGGAAGGCGAGTTCGGTGGGTCTGCGCAGCAGGTGCCAGCCCTCCGTCTCGTCCGTGGCGGCGGGCGGCGGCAGATGGGCGGCCGGGCGCTCCGGGAGCAGCCCGAACAGGAGCAGGTGACCCGCGGGTGAGCTCATGGCGTCGGCGAGGCGTACGTCGCGGTCGGCCGCGCAGATGCCCGTCTCCTCCTTGAGCTCACGGACGACGGCGTGCCGCCAGTCCTCCCGGTGGTCGATGAACCCGCCCGGAAGGGCGGTACCCCCGCGCGCGGGAGCGATGGTCCGTGTGATGACGACGAGGGCGGTGCCCTTGGCGTCGTACACGGGCTGGAGGGCCACCGCCACGGGGAGCGGATTGCGATAGGCCACGATGTGGCAGGCCTCGCAGGTGCGGGGCCAGCCGGAAACGCCCTCTCCGTAGGGCGCTCCGCAACTCGAACAATGCGAATCGGGTGCGAAGTTGGCGGCTGGGTGTTGATTTGCGGACACGCGGCGGACTGTATCCGATCATCTGCTGGTCGTCCTGTCGGGGCGGCTCTGTGCGCCGATCCACCGCTCGCCCGGCATGGGTGAGGACCGGCCGGAACCACCCCCGTGGGCCCCGGCCGGTCCTCCCGATACTCCGACGCCGGGCGGGGCCTGTTGGTTCTCCCGGGATCTGCCCAATTCCAGTCGCGCGTGCCAGAATTCTGACGGTTCATCAGATCATTACACCGGGGAGGGGCTTTGACGCGAAGTCGTACACCTGTGGTCGCCGGCTGGTTCACCGGGGAGGGCGACGGGTTCCGGCTCCTCGGCACGCGCTGTTCGGCGTGTGCCTCGGTGTTCTTCCCGCGTGAGGACGCCTTCTGCCGCAACCCGGGCTGTCCGGGCGGTGAGCTGTGTGAGGTACCGCTGTCGCGGCGGGGCCGGGTGTGGTCGTACACCGACGGCCGGTACCGGCCTCCGTCACCCTATGTGACCGATCCGGAACTTCCGTGGGTGCCGTACGCGTTGATCGCTGTAGAACTGGCCGCGGAGCGCCTTGTGGTGCTGGGTCAGGCGGTTCCCGGGGTCAGCGTCGCCGATCTGGCGGTGGGGATGGAGGTGGAGGTCGTCCCCGGTGTGCTGAACGAGGACGCGGAGACGACCTGGACGACGTGGCACTGGCGGCCGACGGGGGTGGGGGCATGACGGGCGAGGTGGCGGTGCTGGGTGCGGGCATGCACCCGTGGGGCAAGTGGGGAAGGAGTTTCGTCGAGTACGGGGCGGTGGCCGCGCGCGCGGCGCTGGCCGACGCGGGGGTCGACTGGCGGGACATCGACTCGATCGTCGGCGCGGACACGGTGCGTGGCGGCTATCCGGGGTACGTGGCGGGGGCGACCTTCGCGAAGGCGCTGGGCTGGCAGGGGGCCCGGGTCACGAGTGTGTACGCGGCCTGCGCGTCCGGTGCACAGGCGGTGGGCGCCGCGCGGGCCCAGATCCTCGCCGGCCTCGCGGACGTCGTGCTCGTCGTGGGCGCGGACTCGGCCCCGAAGGGCTTCTTCCGCCCCGCGGGTGGTGATCGGGCTGACGATCCGGACTGGCTGCGGTTCCGGATCCTCGGGGCGACCAATCCGACGTACTTCGGGTTGTACGCGCGGCGGCGGATGGCGGTGCACGGGGACACGCCGGAGGATTTCGCGCGGGTCAAGGTGAAGAACTCCGCGCTGGGCGCGCTCAACCCGTACGCGCGCTACCGCAAGCGGGTCTCCGCCGAGGAGGTCGCGGCCTCGGCCGTGGTCGCCGATCCGCTGCGGCTGCTGGACATCTGTGCGACCTCGGACGGGGGTGCGGCGCTCGTGCTGGCCAGCATCGAGTTCGCGCGGCGGCACGGCGTGGCCGAGCCCGTGCGGATCCGGGCGGTGTCCACGGTGACGCCCCGCTATCCCGCCACGGTGCTGGATCTGCCGGACATCGCGACGGACTCGGCGGTCGCGGTGGCGCCGCCGGACGAGACGTTCCGGGCGTCGATCGCGCGGGCGGCGTACGAGGAGGCGGGCGTCGGACCCGAGGATCTCTCGCTGGCCGAGGTCTACGACCTGTCCACGGCCCTGGAGTTGCAGTGGTACGAGGATCTGGGGCTCTGCGGCGAGGGCGAGGCCGCGAAGCTGCTGCGGGACGGCGTGACGGCGCTGGGCGGGCGAATACCGGTGAATGTCAGCGGAGGGCTGGCCTCCTTCGGGGAGGCGGTCCCGGCGCAGGCGATCGCCCAGGTGTGCGAGTTGGTGCGGCAGTTGCGGGGTGAGGCGACCGACCGGCAGGTCGAGGGGGCGCGAGTGGGGATCAGCGCGAATCAGGGGCTCTTCGGTCACGGGTCCGCGGTGATCGCGGTCCGGTGATCTTCGGAGGCCTGTGCGCAGGCCGTGCGACGGCCCGGGAATGCTGGTCTCGGCGTTGGAGACACTCGCGCGTCCGGAGGCCGGTGACGCCCTGGCGGAGGCCCGCCGGGGCCCGCAACTCGACGGTCGGCCGGCCGCGTCGGCGATCCGGGGGCCGCTCGCAGGGAGACCTTGCTGCCGCTGCATGTGAACGTCTTCGCGGGGACGCCGGCCGACCTGGCGGGCTGGCCGCGCTGCGGGACGCCGTACGGGAGGTGGGGCGGCTGCCGTGGGAGATGACCGTCGACATCGTGCCGCCGTACACGCATGTGCCGCAGTGGCGCTCCTGGGTGCGGTCGCCGCGTTGCGGGGTGAGGGTTTTCGGATCTGCGCGGACGGGGTCGGTGACGGCGATGTGCCTTTGTGGTTGCTGGTGGACCTCGGGCCCGACCTGGTGAAGTTGGACGCTTCGCTGCTGAGGCGGCCGGCGGCGGTGCGGTCGATGCGGACGCTGTGCGATCAGGTGGGCTCGCTGTTGTCCGTCGAGGGTGTGAGGGTGTGGAGACGGAGGCGCAGTGTGCGGCCGCGGTGGTGGCGGCGCGCAGTTGGTGCAGGGCGAGCTGTTCGCGCCGCCCGCTCGGCTGCCCGCAGCGGAGGTGCACGTTCCGCCTCTCTCCCCCGCGGTCTCGGCGCCCGTCTCGGGGCCGTCCGTGCGGCAGTTCGTGCGGCCGGCCGCGCTGCTGCCCGTGACGGCTTCCGCGGGCGAGCCGCGGGCGCTGCTCACCGGGGCGCCCTCGATCTCCGGCGTGCTGCTCGTGGACGGCACCGGGAGGCCGGTGCGGTCGGTGCACCGGTCACGGTTCCTGCTGTCGTTGTCGGGGCGATACGGGCATGCGCTGTACGCCGACCGGCCGGCCGCCAGGCTCGGGGATCCGCCGCGTACGGTCGGGGTCGACGCCATGGCGTGGGAGGTGCTCGACGTGGTGTCGGCCGGGGACCCGGGACTGCGCCTCCGACGACGTCGCGGTGGTCGACCGGTTCGGGCGGTGCGTGGGCGTCGTACGGCTGACGGACCTTCTGCGGACCCTCGCGGAGAGCCGGGTCGAGGACCGCGGGGCTCAAGCCACTGACGCGGCTGCCCGGTTCGGAGGCGATCACCGGTGAGGTGGACCGGTGGATCACGGACGGCCGGGCGTTCGCGCTGAGTTGGCTGGATGTCGACCACTTCAAGCAGTCAACGACGGGGCGGGGTTCGCCGCCGGGGACGAGCTGATCCGGGCGGTGGGGCGGGCGTTGCGGCGCGCCGCGTCCGGTGCGACCCGGGTGGGACACATCGGCGGTGCCGACTTCCTGTTCCTCGCCGAACCGGACGGCCTCGATCCGCCGGCCGCGGCGATGCTCGACGCGCCGTGGGCCGTGCTCCTGTCGCCGGCCACGGTCGCGCGCCCGGCAGCGTCACGGATCATCGGCAGGCCGCCGCGTTCCTGTCGCCACTGAAGCAGGCGGCCAAGCGCTGGGCGGGGCCGGTTGGGTGCTCGGGCGGGCAGGGGCGCCGGGGAATGAGGTCCGACGGGGGCCGAGGCGTGGTGGCGGGGTACGGGCAGGGAGGCGCGAGCCGGGCCGGATGTGGACGCCGTCAGCGGGCCCTCCGACGCCGCTGTCGGCAGCGGGCTCTCCGGACGGCGGACCCGCCGCGCGCCGGGCGGCGCCCGACGACCCAGCCGGCAGCAAGCCCTCCCGCGCGCGGCGGCACCGGGTTCTGCCTCGCTCAAGGTCACCGGCCTATCCCCTCACCCGGCCGAAACCGGCTTGTCGGACCGTCGGCGCCCGGCGCGCACCGACCGCTCCACCCCGCCGCGGCGGCCCCACCGGCCCCTGTCCGGCGTCGCGCGGTCGGGTGCGCCCCGTAGCCACCCCCAACCGTTGCCGTCCTTGTTCTTGACGCCCCCAGGGTGCCGGTGAACACTTCCCGTGTCAGTCGGCATCGCCGCATTCGGGTGTCTTTGTACATTGCGCCGCTCGGGCTCCCCGCCTGCGTACCGGGCCATCCCCCACGGGCGATTCGGCTGCGACGGCACGCTCGTCACGGACGCCGGGCGGGGCGCGGGACCTTGCCTGCCTTCGGCTGAAGTAGCCATGGGAACGCACCCTGCACGGAAGGTCCGGGGTCGATCGCCCCGGGCCGGGGCCTAGGAGCCGCCATGAGCAACGGAGACATATTCGTCGGTGAAGTCATCGGTACGGCGATCCTGATTCTCTTCGGCGCCGGTGTGTGCGCCGCCGTCACCCTCAGATTCTCGAAAGCGAGGGCATCGGGCTGGATCGTCATCGCGTTCGGCTGGGGCTTCGCCGTACTGGCGGGTGCCTACACGGCCGCTCCCCTGTCGGGCGGGCACCTCAACCCGGCGGTGACCCTCGGGATCGCGGTCGACACGGAGACGTGGGACAAGGTCTGGGTGTATCTGCTGGGCCAGATGGTGGGCGCGATGCTCGGCGCGCTCCTCGCCTACCTCGTCTATCTCGCGCAGTTCCAGGCGAACGTCCGCGAGGAGGGCACCACGGAGGGTACGGCGGCCGAGCCGACGCCGACCCTCGGGATCTTCTCCACGATCCCCGAGATCCGGAACCCGGTCGCCAACCTGATCACGGAGATCGTCGCGACCATCGCCCTGGTACTGCCGATCCTCGCCTTCGGGCGGAACACGGGCATCGGCATCGGTCAGATCCCCGGTGAGGAGGCCGGGATCTACGGCTCCGGCATCTCGGTCCTGTTGGTGGCGTTCCTGGTCGTCGGCATCGGTCTCTCCCTCGGCGGGCCCACCGGCTACGCGATCAACCCGGCCCGGGACCTCGGCCCGCGCATCGTCCACACCTTCCTGCCCATCCCGAACAAGGGGACCTCCGACTGGGGTTACGCCTGGATCCCGGTCGTCGGCCCGCTCATCGGCGGAGTCCTCGCGGGCCTCATCTACCACGCAGCCTTCTGACGCAATCGACGTAAGACGTAAGGGGATGTCATGCCGGACAACGCCCAGAAGTACGTCGCCGCCATCGACCAGGGCACCACTTCGAGCCGCTGCATCATCTTCGACCGGAACGGCGCGATCGTCGCCGTGGACCAGCGTGAGCACCGCCAGATCTTCCCCAAGCCCGGCTGGGTCGAGCACGACGCGACCGAGATCTGGTCGAAGGTGCAGGCCGTGGTCGCCGGGGCGATCGCCAAGGCGGGCCTGCGCGCGGACCAGATCAGCGCGCTCGGCATCACCAACCAGCGCGAGACGACGGTCCTGTGGGACCGCGCCACGGGCAAGCCCGTACACAACGCGATCGTCTGGCAGGACACACGTACTTCGGCGCTCTGCAACGAGCTCGGCGGCACGGACGGGCAGGATCGTTTCCGTGAGCAGACCGGGCTACCGCTGGCCAGCTATTTCTCCGGTCCGAAGGCCGCCTGGCTGCTGGACAACGTGCCGGGGCTCAGGGCCCGTGCCGAGCGCGGCGAGATCGCCTTCGGCACGATCGACTCCTGGCTGATCTGGAACCTCACCGGCGGCACGGGCGGCGGACGGCACGTCACCGATGTCACCAACGCCGGGCGCACCATGCTGATGAACCTGGAGACTCTCCAGTGGGATGCCTCGATCCTCGCCGCGATGAACGTCCCGGAAGCGGTCCTTCCGGAGATCCGGTCCTCCGCCGAGGTGTACGGCACCGCCGTGGGCCAACTCGCGGGCGTCCCCGTCGCGTCGGCGCTCGGCGACCAGCAGGCGGCGGTGTTCGGGCAGGCCTGCTACGACGTGGGCACCGCGAAGAACACGTACGGCACCGGCAGTTTCCTGCTGCTCAACACCGGGAACCGGCCCGTCCCGTCGAAGAACGGACTGCTCACGACCATGGGGTACAAGATCGGCGGTGAGGCGCCGGTGTACTGCCTGGAGGGGTCGATCGCGATCACCGGCGCTCTCGTGCAGTGGTTCCGCGACCAGCTCGGCATCATCCGTACCGCCGACGAGATCGAGTCGCTGGCGGGGAGCGTCGACGACAACGGCGGAGCGTACATCGTGCCCGCGTTCTCGGGTCTGTTCGCCCCGTACTGGCGCTCCGACGCACGTGGCGTCATCACCGGGCTGACGCGGTACGTCACGAAGGCACATCTCGCGCGCGCGGTGCTGGAGGCGACGAGCTGGCAGACACGCGAGGTCGTGGACGCCATGTTCCAGGACTCGGGGGTGCACATCACGACCCTGAAGGTCGACGGCGGCATGACCAAGAACAATCTGCTGATGCAGCACCAGGCGGACGTCCTGGACGTGCCGGTGATCCGGCCGAAGGTCTCGGAGACGACCTGCCTGGGCGCCGCGTACGCGGCAGGGCTCGCGACCGGGGTGTGGGACGACCTCGACGAGCTGAAGTCGCACTGGCGGAAGGATGTCGAGTGGACGCCGGCCATGGAGGCCTCCGTCCGTGACCGCGAGTACCACAACTGGCGCAAGGCGGTGGAGAAGAGCTTCGGCTGGCACGACGACGACATGAACTGACCGACGCGGGACGAGACACAGGCCCACGCGCGCGTGCGGGTCGTTTCCCGTGGAACGGGTCCACGCGCGCGTGCCCATGAAGCCACGGCCCGTACCCCTGTCGGCGGGGGTACGGGCCGTGCCTCAGGTGGTGACGCTCCGGCGGTGCTCCGTCGCGTGGGTCATGGCGTGCCGGACGACGGAGACCAGGACGTCCTTGACCGAATCCCGCCGGCGCGCGTCGCACAGCACTACCGGCACGTCGGGGTCGAGGTCGAGGGCCTGGCGGACGGTCTCGGCCGGGTACTGTGCGGCCTCGTCGAAGCAGTTGACGCCGATCACGAACGGTATGGAGCGCCGCTCGAAGTAGTCGATGGCGGCGAAGCAGTCCTCCAGCCGACGCGTGTCGGCGAGGACCACGGCACCCAGGGCTCCGGAGGCGAGCTCGTCCCAGAGGAACCAGAAGCGGTCCTGCCCGGGGGTGCCGAACAGGTACAGCACAAGATCCTCGCGCAGGGTGATGCGCCCGAAGTCCATGGCGACAGTGGTGGTCGTCTTGTGCTCCACACCGCTGGTGTCGTCGACCGGGCGGCCCGCCTCGGTGAGCACCTCCTCGGTGCGCAGCGGCTTGATCTCGCTGACCGCGCCGACACAGGTCGTCTTGCCCACGCCGAAGCCACCGGCCACGAGGATCTTGAGTGTGACGGGCTCGACCGGGGGTTTGCCGCGCTCAGAGCGCCCGAGGATCATCGGTCTCTTCTCCTGCTGGATGGTTGTCGTGCGGTGGTGGGCCGTAGCCCCCGCCGCCCGGGGTTTCGATGACAAGTACGTCGCCGGGACCGGCATCCGCCGAATCACTTCCGCCGAGTTCCACGACTCCGCCGTCCGCGCGCTCCAGCCGGTTGGAGCCCAGGGCACCGGGGGCGACGGCGGCCATCCCGTAGGGCGGGATCCTACGGTGTCGCGAGGGGGTGGACACGGTCATCGGCTCGTGGAGGCTGATCGGGCGTACGGCCCCGGCACCACCGCCCCACCGTCCCGCGCCGCCGCCCGGCCGAACGGCGGACTCGTCGAGGTGAACGGGCAGCCGCCGCTCCGGGGCGCTGTGCACGCCGACGACGGCCACGGCGCGGATCCCGTCGCCGTACGCCTCGTGATCGGAGACGTCGAGGAGTTCCCGGACGTCAGCGACGTCCGCGTACCGCGCGGGGTTGTCGGAGAGGAGCTTGTGGATGAGCGGGCGGCCGCCCGGGGGCCGCGCGACGATGTCGGTGATGGGGCCGCCTCGGTCGACCCGGAACTGTCGGCCTGTCACTATCCACTCCGCTTCCGCGCTGCTCAGAGCGCCCGGAGGCCGTTGATCACATCGCGCAGAATGCTCTCGTCCACCAGCTCGGCAGGCGGTACGGGACGTGTGACGTGGACCAGTTCCTCGTCCACGAGGTCTCCCACGAGGACGCGGACCACTCCGACCGGCAGGTCCAGGTCGGCGGCCAGTTCGGCCACCGACTGGGGGTCTTCACGGCAGAGTTCGACGATGCGGACGTGTTCAGGGGAGAGGGAGTGGTCCTCCTCCGGGTCGTCGACGTGCGGTTCCGTGACGACCACGGCGATCAGGTCGAGGCGGTGCTGGATCGCGTGGTTCGTCCGGCCGCGTGTCATCGCGTACGGACGAACCACCGGTCCGGCCTCGTCGTCGAACCAGTGGCTTCTTCCCTGACCGTCTCGGCTCATGCCATCCCACTACCCGCCCTGGGGCACGTCGGTGCGCGGGGCGGAGCCCAGATGTACGCCGACCCGCTTCACCAGGAGGGTCATCTCGTACGCGACCTGGCCGATGTCGGCGTCGGCGTCGGCGAGGACGGCGAGGCAGCTGCCGTCACCGGCGGCCGTGACGAAGAGGAACGCCTCGTCGAGTTCGACGACGGTCTGCCGGACGCTGCCCGCCTCGAAGTGCCGGCCGACGCCCTTGGCGAGGCTGTGGAATCCGGAGGAGACGGCGGCCAGGTGCTCGCTGTCCTCTCTGGTGAGCTCCGCGGAGACACCCGTGGGCAGTCCGTCGCTGGAGAGCACGAGCGCCTTGCGGATGCTGGCGAGACGCTCCACCAGGTCGTCCAGGAGCCAGTTCAGCTCCCCGGACACGCCCGTAGCGTTGGGTCCTTGGGCCTTCGGTGCGGTCATCGACCGTCCCCCTCATTCGTTCCTCGTGGTGCTGAGACGTCCTGGGCGTCCTCGCCCTCGACGTTCTCCTCGCGGCCACGCTGCCAACCCCGTTGGAGCGAGGCCATACGGCTGCGTACCTCGTCGGCGTCGCGGTCGGCGGGGTCCTGGTGCCGCTCGGGGCGGGACCGCTCGCGTTCGGCACGCCGGTCGGGGCCGTCCTTCAACTGCGGTGCCAGGCTGGCCTGTCGGACGCGGCGGGGCAGCGGGCTCGGAGCCGATTCTGCCTGGTCGGTCGACGTGTCCGTGCGCGGGGTGGGTTCACCCACCGGGTACTGCGAGGTGGTCGGGGCCGTACCGCCGGACGGGCTCGTGCGTCGGCGCTGGGGCAGCACGGGAGCGTCGTTCCCGCCGGGGGGAAGGGCTCCGGCGCGGTGCGCGCCGGGGAGGAGAGCGGGTCCGGTGCGGTCGGCACCGGGGTGGGCCGACGGTTCGGCGCGTTCGCCGCGCAGGGCGGTGAACGGCCGTGTGTCCGCGGGCCCGTCCGCCCCCGTTTCGCGGCCCTGCGGACGCTCGTCGTCAGGGTGCCACGGCCCGGACCCCTTCACGGGGCGGCCGTGCGAGCTGACGAGATGCGGGGTCCGGCGCGGCGGCAGCGGTACGGGGCCGACCGTCGGATCGGGGTCGGTGAGAGGGACTTGCTGCCCTTCGCCGTCGTGCACCGGCTGTTGCTCGTCGGAGACTCCGGTGAGGGAGCGGCGCGGCCGGAACAGCTCGCCCCGTTCGCCGTCCTCGTCGTCGAGGGCGCCCGGAAAACCGGCGAGGGGGTCCCGGTCGACCGGCGCCTCCAGCTCCACCGGGCCGTCCAGGACGGCGGCGGAGAACCCCGGAAGCCGTACGGGGACCTGGGAGAGCGCCGCGTTGCGTTCCTCCTCCAACTCGGCCTCCCGGGTGGGGTGGGCGCGGTCGAGGCGGAAGCCGATGCCGTTGGTGTCGGGGATGTCGTCGGTGAGCAGGGCGTCGGGGATGAAGACCACGGCCGTGGTCCCGCCGTACGGCGACGGCTGGAGGGAGACCCGGACCTTCTGGCGCTGAGCGAGCCGGCTGACCACGAAGAGGCCGAGCCGGTCGGTGTCGGAGAGTTCGAAGTCGGGGGTCTCGGCGAGCTTGAGGTTGGCGTCGAGAAGCGCCTCGGCCGACATACCGAGGCCCCGGTCGTGGATCTCCAGGGTGAAGCCGTTGGCGACGCGCTCGCCCAGCACCTGCACGGCGGTGTGCGGGGGCGAGAACACCGTGGCGTTCTCCAGGAGTTCGGCCACGAGGTGGGTGAGGTCGGCGACCGCGGGGCCCGTCACGGCGACCCGGGGCAGCCGGCGGACCTCGATGCGCTCGTAGTCCTCGACCTCGGCGACGGCCGCGCGGACGACGTCCATGAGCTGGATGGGCTTGCGCCACTGCCGGGACGGGGCGGCGCCGGAGAGGATGACAAGGCCCTCGGCGTGCCGGCGCATGCGGGTGGTCAGGTGGTCCAGGCGGAACAGGTCGGCGAGTTCGTCGGTGTCCTCGGTCCGGCGTTCCATCGTGTCGAGGAGGGTGAGCTGCTTGTGGAGCAGCACCTGGCTGCGGCGGGCGAGGTTGACGAAGACCTCGGAGATGCCGCTGCGGAGTTCGGACTGCTTGACGGCGGCCTCGACGGCGGCCCGCTGGAGGGTGTTGAGAGCTTGGCTCACCTCCCCGATCTCGTTCTTGTCGTACTCCAGCCGGGGCACTTCGGTCTCCACGTCGACCTGTTCGCCCGCGGCGAGCCGGCGCATCACGCTGGGCAGCCGCACCCCGGCGGTCTCGTGGGCCTCCTGGCGGAGCCGGCGCAGGTCACGGATGAGGACCCGGCCGACGCGGACGGACATGAAGAGGGAGACGAGCAGGGCGAAGAGGCCGAGGACGCTGGCGACGGCGGCCTTGACGATGACGTTGGTGACCAGGGGGCGGACGCGGTCCTGATAGCGGTCGCCCGCCTCGACGCTGAGGTCGCGGAGGTCGGCGAGCACGGGCTCGACGGCGGCGTCCCAGCTCTTGGCGGTGACACCGCTGGGCTTGCCTGGGTCGGCGCCGATGACGGCCTGTTCGACCGAGCGCAGGGGCGCGGTGCTCGCGTTCTTCCAGTAGCGGTTGAAGCGGTCGCGCTCTGAGGCGGGCAGCAGCGGCAGGCTGATCTCGTACATCAGGGTGCGCTGGGCCACGAGATCGGAGAAGTCGCGGATCTCGTCCTGGGTGATGCGGTCCGCGACGAGCACGGAGCTGAGCAGGGCGTCCTCGCGGGAGAGGAGTTCACGAGAGCGGGCGACATTGAGCAGGGCGCGGCCCTGCTTGTCCATCTCCACGTTGTCGAGCGCGGGGAGGTTGGACAGGAGCGTGAAGCAGGGGTCGACGAGGCTGTTGTAGAGCTTGAGCGTCTCCGGCACGGTGACGGTACCGCTCTCCACGGTCGTGCGCAGGGCCGGCAGGGTGTCGAGGGCGTCCAGGATCGCCGTGAGCCGCAGGGAGGTGGCCTCGCCCATCTCGGCGCGCAGATCGGAGTCCCGGGCGTGCTCACGGAACTCGTCGACGGCCTCGTCGGTGGCGGACCGGCTGCGGTCGAGGGCGGTGAGCGCCTCGGAAGCCCGTGGGTCGGCCAGGTAGACGAGGGTCTGGCGGCGTTCCTGCTGGAGCACACGGATGGTGTCCTCGGTGGGGAAGCCGACCTCTTCGACGATGTCCGCCACCCTGAAGAGATCGCGCGCCTCACGGCCCGTCAGGACCGTGGCGAACGTCCACACACCGGTCAGAGCCACGAGGGGCACGAGCAGCAGCGCCACGATCTTCCGGCGGATCGATTTCCCGCGAAAGCGCATGGCCTCCCCCAGCTCGACCCCCGCCCGGCTCGGGGGTACGCATGTACGTCAACAAACGGCGTGAGCCTACTACCGACACACACGTATCTCGAAGGCCCGTCCGGACGCACACGCCACCCACAGCGAACCAGACATGGGGAGTTGTCCGTTCATTACGGGAGATTGCCTCCCGCTGTCGGGTACTTGAACCCATCGCATCCCGTCGGGGAAGTTGGCCGGTTGGCCGGATTTCTTCGTTCTGTGGGAATCTTCGGCGCACGTCGATCGTCTTTCTGTACGGGAAATGGCGGGCGGAATGGGCCACAGGCCCCGCATGCCGCTGCCAGGCGGCGTAAATCGGAGGAAGTCGGGCACCCGTGGGGGGCCGGGTCTGCGGATCCGGATGCCATTGGTCCACCGGCGGTGGGGAGTGACAAGTTGATGGGCACGGCGGAGCGGCGCAAAGCACCCGGGAGCGGTGCGGCGAGGGCCGAGGCGGCGCCGCGGGGCGCTCAGGCACCGGATCACGGCCTCCTGGCGGGTGGGGCTGTCGCGGTGGAAGAACGGAAGTTGTCCGCCGGTGGCGACGAAGAGCGGCTGCGTTACCGGCCGTTGTGGATCGAGGAGCCGGCGCGCAAGCGACGACTGCCCGATCCGGTGCGGACGGCGGCGGTGCGCGCGGTCATCATCACCGCGGTGACGCTGATCCAGGCGATGGTGGCGTTCCTGTGCACGCTCGCCGGTTCCTGGCTGGCGTTCCCCATGGTGCTGAGCAGCGTGGCGAGCACGGTCGCGGCCACCTGGGGCGTGCTGGACGTCTGGGTGACCCGCCAGGTGTGGAACCAGCGCAACGGCGTGGTGTCGGCCCCCAGCAGCTCGGCGCGGTCCCTGCGGCGCGAGCGGCGCCGGGTCCGCCGCGAGGCACGGACGGCGGAGCGTGCGCAGGAGCGGATACGTCGGCAGGGCGGGGCCGGGCAGCTGTCGCACCCGTAGGACGGCCGGGGCGGGCCATTACGGCGCCTGGCCTGCCCCCTTCCGGACGGCTCGTCAGCTCGTTGCCGGTCCATCCTGCTTGCCGCGCGGGGTGGTTCGCGTCCGGTCCGTGTGAAGGGGTGGCGAGGACGGCGCTCGTGCAGCCCCTCCGTTCGTGGACGGCGAGGGTGCCGCCCTCTGCTGGGGCGGCCTCGGTAATCGCAGCCTCGGCGACAGGGGCGGTGTCTCCGTCGTCGCGGTGCGTCCCGGCGAAGCGAATGTGGGCGCCGTACCGGTCGGACCGGGCGGAGGGCGCCGATCACGGGGTTTCGGCCATGCGTCCGGCGAGCGGGTTCCGTACGGCGACGCGTGGTTGCTCGGCGGCGAAGGCCAGCTGAGTGAGCGTGGGTGGCGCCGGGGTGGGCGACCTCTCCGAGACCGCCCACCTGCGGCAGGCAGGCGGTCCCCCAGCCGTCGTCCCAGGGCACGTCGTCATGTCGGGCGAGATGAGGCGCATGAGCCAGACGGCAGTCGGCGGGGGGAAGGACACGGCCGTCATGCCATTCGAGGCCGCTGTTGACATGGGCGTCGCCCGGGTCGGTGGCCGGCTCATCTCAGTCTGGCGACATCGGTGCCGGTGACGAGGCCGAGACCGACGCCGACGCCGCCCCGACGGCGCGACTCGGCGACCGCAGGAGTCACTTCGGCGACCGCAGGAGTCACTGCCTGGGGCCCCGAGATCGTCGCCGATCCGCTCCGACGGCCACCACCGCGCACCCGGTCAGCCTGTTCGCCAAGGGCCGTGCCGCCCCGGCATCACATGGGCCAGTGCACGTGGTCCGGCAAGGGTCGCGCGCGCGTGAAGGATGGTGTGCTGGTGCCCACCGGGCAGCACATCGGGATTCTCCAGGAGTGGCTGCTCCAGAGGCGAAAGGGCGGCACTCTCGGAGGTGCAGGCTTCTGACCAGGCGTGTTGACCGTCACATTTGGCCTCCTGTTTGGCATAGAACGCGGTCGTCCGGTTAGGTGCCCAGCCGCGAGGGCGCCTTCCGTACGGCGCTGACCAGGAGGAACGAGAGACATGCCTGAACTCTTCATCGGCGGAGCGTGGCGATCCGCGCTCGACGGGCGGACGCGTGAGATCCGCTGTCCCGCCGACGGCAGCCTGGTAGCGGTCGTCGACGAGGGCGGCGGCAAGGACACCGCGGAGGCGATCTCGGCCGCGCGGCGCGCCTTCGACGAGGGCCCCTGGCCCACCACCCCGCCCGCCGACCGCGGTGACCTGCTGCTCCGGGTCGCGGACCTCCTCCTACGCGACAAGGACGCGCTGGCCCGCGCCGAGTCCCTCGACACCGGCAAGCGGCTGGTGGAGAGCGAGTACGACATCGACGACATCGCGAACTGCTTCCGCTACTTCGGTCGGGCGGCCACCGCCGAGACAGGCCGGGTCGTCGACACCGGACAGGCGGGCGTGGACAGCCGGGTCGTGTACGAGCCGGTCGGCGTGTGCGCGCTGATCACCCCCTGGAACTACCCGCTCCTCCAGACGGCCTGGAAGGTCGCCCCGGCGCTCGCGGCCGGCAACACCTTCGTACTGAAGCCGAGCGAGCTGACCCCGCACACCGCGATCCATCTGATGCGCCTGCTGGAAGAGGCCGGGCTGCCGTCGGGCGTGGCCAACCTGGTCCTGGGCGCCGGCCCCGAGGCCGGTGCCCCGCTCGCCGACCACCCGGACGTGGATCTGGTCTCCTTCACCGGCGGTCTGCAGACCGGGCGCCGGCTGATGGCCACGGCCGCCGGGACGGTGAAGAAGGTCGCTCTGGAGCTGGGTGGCAAGAACCCGAACATCGTCTTCGCCGACGCCGACTTCGACACGGCCGTCGACATGGCGCTCACCGCGGTGTTCCTGCACTCGGGGCAGGTGTGTTCGGCGGGTGCCCGCCTGCTGGTGGAGGACTCGCTGCACGACCGGTTCGTCGACGAGGTCGTCCGCCGGGCGAAGGAGATCCGGCTCGGCGGCCCGTTCGACGAGCGGGCGCAGACCGGACCGCTGATCTCGGCGGCGCACCGGTCGAAGGTCGAGGAGTACGTCGCCCGGGGCATCGCGGAGGGCGCGGTGCTGCGCTGCGGGGGCGAGCGGCCGAGCGGCGACGCCGGCAACGCCGACAGCACCTATGACAAGGGCTTCTACTATCTGCCGACCGTCCTGGACGAGTGCACGAGCACGATGTCCGTGGTCCAGGACGAGTCGTTCGGGCCGGTGCTGACGGTGGAACGCTTCAGCAGCGAGGACGAGGCCGTGCGGCTGGCCAACGACACCGTCTACGGTCTGGCCGGCGCCGTATGGACGACGGACGAGGCCAGGGCCCGGCGGGTCGCGGCCCGGCTGCGGATCGGCACAGTGTGGATCAACGACTACCACCCGTATGTGCCGCAGGCCGAGTGGGGTGGCTTCAAGCAGTCCGGCTTCGGCCGCGAACTCGGGCCCTCGGGGCTCGCCGAGTACCGCGAGGCGAAGCACATCTGGCGCAACACCGACCCCTCACCCCAGGGCTGGTTCGCCTGACGCTCCCGGCCGCTTCGCCCCCTCCCTCTTGGCTCCCTTGGCTCCCTTGTGACAAAGGGCACATGAGGCGTAGTCATAACTCCTCCCTCCTCCCCATGGCCCACCAGGAGCCGCTCATGACGACGATCGAGCAACCGACCGGACCAAATAGCGCGAAGAACACATCCGACGACGCCGACCTCGCCGAGTTCGGCTACAAGCCCGAACTCAAGCGCACTCTCGGCAACTTCCACACCTTCGCCGCCGGGATCAGCTATATCTCGATCCTGACCGGCACCTTCCAACTGTTCTACTTCGGCTTCGCCAGCGGCGGTCCCGCCTACTGGTGGTCGTGGCCGATGGTGTTCGTCGGCCAGTTCATGGTCGCGCTCTGTTTCGCGGAGCTGGCGGCGCGCTACCCGGTCGCCGGCTCCGTCTACAACTGGTCGAAGAAGATAGGCAACCCGCACCTGGGCTGGCTCGCCGGCTGGATGATGCTGATCGCCTCGGTCGTGTCGATCGCGGCGGTCGCACTCGCCTACCAGCTGACGCTGCCCCAGATCTCCGACGTGTTCCAGATCGTCGGGGACGGCACCGGTACCTACGACGTGGCAACCAACGCGGTCATCCTGGCCGCGGTGTTGATCCTGTTCACCACCGTGGTGAACGCCTTTGGCGTCAAGCTGATGGCACAGGTCAACACGGCGGGCGTGTTCATCGAGCTGATCGCCACCGTCGTACTGATCGTGCTGTTCGCGGTGCACATCACACGCGGCCCGCAGGTGGTCATGGAGACGAACGGCACCGGGGCGGCCTACGGCAACGGGTACCTGGGCGCGTTTCTCGTGGCCTCGCTGGCGTCCGCGTACGTCATGTACGGCTTCGACACGGCCGCCTCGCTCGGCGAGGAGTCGCTGGACCCGACCCGGAACGCGCCGCGCGCGATCATCCGGGCGATCGTCGCCTCCTTCCTCCTCGGCGGCCTGATCCTGCTGCTGGCCCTCATGAGCGTCTCCAGCCTTAAGGGCGAGCAGCTGTCCACGGACGGGCTGCAGTACGTCGTGCTCAATGTGCTCGGCCCGACGGCCGGCAAGGCGATGCTGTGGTGCGTCCTGATCGCGGTCACCGTCTGTGCGCTGGCGGTTCACACCGCCGCGGTCCGGCTGGCGTTCGCGATGGCCCGCGACAACAACCTGCCCGCGTCCTCGAAGCTGGCCAAGATCCACCCGCGCTTCCAGACGCCGGTCCTGCCGACCGTGATCATCGGGGTCCTGGCCCTGTCGATCCTCGTGGTCAACATCCGCCAGCCGCAGATCTTCACCGTGGTGACCAGCATCGGCATCATCATGATCTACCTGGCCTACCTGGGGGTCACCGTGCCGATGCTGGTGGCGCGGCTGCGCGGCAAGTGGCAGCCCGCCGGTGACGGCAGGTTCTCGCTGGGCCGCTGGGGCATACCCGTCAACATCCTCGCCGTGGTGTGGGGCACGGGCATGACCCTCAACCTGATCTGGCCGCGGGCCTCGGTCTACAACGCGACCGCCCCGTTCCACTGGTACCTGCAGTGGGGCGCGGTGCTCTTCGTCGGGGTCATCGCCGGCGGCGGCTTCGCCTACTACTGGTTCATCCAGCGGCACCGGACGGGCGTGCTCGCCGAGCACGCGGTGGCCGTCGAGGCCGGCACCACCCCGCCGGCGCCTGCCGCGTCGCCCGTCGCCTCCCCGGCGGCCGACTGAGCACCGGCTCCCGAGAACCCGACGCGGCACAGCGGCACTGCGTCACAGCAGCGAAGCGGCGAAGCACCCCCGCAAGGCAGCAAGGCAGCAACACAAGGAGGTCAACTCCCCATGAAACCAGAAGAGTTCGACTATGTCGTGGTCGGCGGCGGCACCGCGGGAAACGTGGTCGCGGCCCGGCTCTCCGAAGATCCGTCGGTCACGGTGTGCGTACTGGAGGCGGGACCCAGTGACGTCGGTGACGACGACGTCCTGAAGCTGGAACGCTGGATGGGCCTGCTGGACTCCGGCTACGACTGGGACTACCCGGTCGAGCCGCAGGCCAGCGGCAACAGCTTCATGCGGCACGCCCGGGCGAAGGTCCTCGGCGGCTGCTCGTCCCACAACTCCTGTATCGCCTTCTGGGCACCGGCGGAGGACCTCGACGACTGGGCGGCCGCGGGCTGTACGGGCTGGTCCGCGGCCGACCTCTTCCCGCTCTACCAGCGCCTGGAGACCAACGACGCGCCCGGCGACCACCACGGCCGCACGGGCCCGGTGAAGCTGCGCACGCTGAAGAGCGAGGACCCGTGCGGCAACGCCCTGCTGGAGGCGTGCGCACAGGCCGGCATCCCCACGACGCCCTTCAACACGGGCACGACGGTCGTCCGGGGCGCCAACTGGTTCCAGATCAACTCCGACGAGAACAACATCCGGCAGTCCTCCTCGGTGGCGTATCTGCACCCGATCCTGGGCAAGCGGCCGAACCTGGAGGTGCGGACCGGGGTCCGCGCCAAGAGACTGGTGCTCGACGGGCGGCGCTGCGTCGGCGCCGAGTACCTGGATCCCGACCTGATCCGCACCCGGACGGTTCGCGCCCGGCGTGAGGTCATCGTCTCCTGCGGCGCGATCGACACCCCGAAGCTCCTGATGCTCTCGGGCATCGGCCCCGCCGAACAACTGCGCGAAGTGGGCGTGGACGTGGTCGTGGACTCGGCGGGCGTCGGCGAGAACCTCCAGGATCATCCCGAGGGCGTCATCATGTGGGAGGCCGCCCAGCCGATGACCACCACGTCCAGCCAGTGGTGGGAGGCGGGCGTCTTCTACGACACCGAACCGGGCCTCGACCGGCCCGACCTGATGTTCCATTACGGGTCAGTCCCGTTCGACATGAACACGACCCGGCATGGATATCCCACGTCCGAGAACGCGTTCTGTCTGACGCCGAACGTGACGCGGGCCAGGTCCCGGGGCACCGTGCGGTTGCGCACCCGGGACTACCGGGACAAGCCGAAGGTCGACCCGCGCTACTTCACCCACGAGCACGACGTGCGGGTGATGACGTACGGTCTCCGGCTCGCCCGGCGGATCGCTTCGCAGCCCGCGCTGAGCGGTTGGGCGGGCGCCGAACTGGCTCCGGGCCCGGACGTCCGCTCCGACGAGGAGCTGCTCGACTACATCCACAAGACCCACAACACCGTCTACCACCCGGCCTGCACCGTGAAGATGGGCGCCGACGACGATCCCTCGGCCCCGCTGGACGCGCGGCTGCGGGTCAAGGGGATCGAGGGGCTGCGGGTGGCGGACGGGTCGGTGATGCCGGATCTGGTGACCGTGAATCCGTGCATCACGACGATGATGATCGGCGAGAAGTGTGCGGATCTTTTGAAGGCGGACGCCTAAAGAGCGGGGCGGCGGATGCGGCGGGTGCTTTAGGACATAGGGCGGCTGCGGGTCGGTTGTGCTTGAGCGCGCAGTTCCCCGCGCCCCTCAAGGGGCGGTTGTCGGCGGCCTCTTGTACATCCTTGTCGCGGTGATCTCGCTGTGTCCCACTTCCCCCGCCTGGGGCTGCTGCGGCAGTCCCGGGCGGAGGTGTTCCTCCACGCGGATGTACTTGAGGCCCGCTCGCAGGTCGGCGTCGTTGCGCAGGCGGATGACCAGCGGGAACTCCGCCAAGGCCGTCGTGTCGAACAGGCCGGTGGTGTAGAGGAGCTGGACGCCGAGCGCGTCCGACACGGCCCGCTGCAGCTCCAGCAGGTATGTCGCGTTGGCGCGGCCGATGGGGTTGTCGAGGAACAGGGTGCCCGCGTGGCGGTGCTTGTCCCGGCCCCGGTCGTTGGAGCGCAGCGCGGCCATCGTGCAGTAGAGCGCGATGGCGGCGGTGAGCAGCTGGCCGCCGGAGAAGACGTCGCCCATCTGGCCGACCGGTACGCGCTCGGCTCGCAGCACCGCGTCCGGCTTGAGGATCTCCACGGCGATGCCCTTCGGCTGGAGCGCCGCGCTGACCCCCCTCAGCAGCAGGGACATGCCGTCACGGCGCATGTCGGAGTTCTTCTTCACCGCCGCGCGGGTCGCCTCGTCGACGACCTCGCCGAGCCGCTCGGCGAGGGTCGCCTGGTCGGGTTCCTCGAAGCGGATGCGCAGGAACTCCTGGCCGGACCACTCCCCCAGTCCCTCGGGGAGCCTGGACAGCCGCTGGGCGGAGCGCAGGGTCGCGAGGGCCGACTCCACGAGCCCTCTGAGCCGGTCGACGATCGAGTCCCGGTTGCGTTCCAGCTGAGCCAACTCGTCGGTGAGGACCCGGAGTCGGGGGGCGAAGGCGTCCGCCCACTTCTGGGCGTGCTCGGGGAGCGTGGAGGCGGGCAGCTCGCGGATCTGCTGGCGGGCCGGCGTACGGACCTGCTCGTAGCGGGTGGAGTTGGCGTGGCGTACGAGGATGTCACTGGCCTCGCGTACGGCACCCTCGGCGGCGGAGAGGTCGGCGGCGCAGCCGCGCAGGGAGCGGCGGGCCTCGGCGGCGGCCTGGCGAGCCTCTTCGGGACCGCCGGGGTAGGGCTCGGGCTCCTCCTGGTCGTCGTCCGTGGAGTGGTCGCGCAGGAGGTCCCGGAGCAGGGCGGCGGTCTCGTCGAAGCCGCCGGCCGCGTCCTCGGCGGCGCGGTGGGACTCCAGCAGCTCGGCGTGGGCCTCGCGGGCCTGGGTCAACGCCTCGGTGCGGGCGGCGAGTTCGGAGGTGGCGGTGCGCAGCAGCGCCTGGGCGTGTTCGGCGTCGCGCGGCAGCAGTTCCTCGGGCAGCTCGGTGTGCGCCTCGCCGTCCTCGGGGGCGTGTCGCTCGGCCTCGCCGCGCAGCCGCCCGAGCTGCTCGCTGGCGGTGGACACCCGGGTTTCGAGGAGCTGGACGAGTTCCTCGGCGCGGGCGGCCGCCGCCTGCCGGGACGGGCCGTCGGACCCGTCGGGCGATTGCAGAAGCTGCTCGGCGCGGTTGCGCACCTTGTTGGTCAACCGGTCGAGTTCGGCGATCGCGGAGCTCTCGTCGCTCTCGGCCCGCGCCTGTTCGGCGCGCAGATCGGCGCCGACGCCGACCTTCTCGTACAGCTGGGAGGCGGCACGGTAGGCCTCGCGGAGGGCGGCGAGGGGCTGCTTCGGCGCGTCGGCGTCCGGCTCGGGTACGTCGTCGGGGGCGCCCGCGATCTCCGCGCGCTCGGCGCGCAGGGCGCGGGCCGTGCGGCGGGCGTCGTCGGCGGCGCGCTGGGTGGCGCGGCGGTCCTCGTCGGCGGCACGGGCCCGCTCCAGACAGGACTGGGCACGGGCCTCGGACTCCATGGCCTCGTCGGCGAGTTCGCGGAGTCTGACCTGCCAGCCGGCGCGCTCGCGCAACCGGTAGGCGAGGCCGGCGAGGGCGTCGGCGGCACGGCGGGCCTTCTGCGCGGCCTCCTGCCGCACGTCCCGTACCTGGGTCGCCTCGGCGGCCGTCTCCTCGGTCTCCGCCCGCACGGTCCGGGCCTCGGCGAGCTCCGCCTCGGACTCCTCGGCGAACGCCCGGGTCTCCTGCGCGGCCGTGGCGAGCTCCGTGAGCCGCCCGGCCGGACAGCCCGTCCGCCAGGAGGCCAGCCGTGCCGCGAGCTCCCGGTCCTTGCCGAGCCGGGCCGCCAAGTCCCGGATCTCCTCGTCCCGCTCGGTCGCCCGCGCGCGCAGCGCCTGCCGCTCCTCGTCGGCGGCGTGCTCGTCGTGCATGGCCGGGTTCGGCGGTACGAGGAATACGCCGCTGTCTTGCGAGTCGACCGGCGGGGTCGGTGCGAGGAGGGCCGCGGCCGTACCGACGGCGACGGCGGACCTCGGCAGGAGTGCCGCGTCGTTCAGCGCCTCGCGGGCCCGGGCGTGCGAGGCCGGGTCGGTGATGATGACACCGTCGACCAGCTCCGGACGTGCGGCCAGCACGCGCGCGTGGTCGGCGGGGTCCACGGCCTGGGCGAGGTAGCGCCAGCCGGGGAGGGCCGGGATGCCGTGCTCGCCGAGGAACTCGACGGTCGCCAGGACGTCCGGCCCCGGCGGCAGCAGCCCGCCGTCGCCGAGGGCGCCGAGAATGCGGGAGTCGTCGGCCGCGGCGGTGCGCAGCTCGAAGAGGTGCCGCTCGGCGGACGAGACGTTCTCTTCGAGCAGTTCGCGCAGTTCGTCGGCGAAGCGGTCCAGCTCCTCAGGGGTGAGGGAATCTTCGGCCGAGGCGCGGGCGACGTCGGCGCCACCGGACGCCGGACGGGAGCCCTCGGCCTCGCCGCCGCCCCGGCGGGGCACGGGCACCGCGGACCGCGCCCCGCCGGCGGTACCCGGCAGGCTCAGCAGCTCCGCCAGCCGCTCGTCCCCCGCCAGGCCCTCCGCCGTGCGCCGCTCACCGTCGTACGCGTGTTCGGCGGCGACGGCTGCGTCCGCCGCGCGGGCGGCCGTCAGTTCGGCGCGGGACTCGGCGGAGGCCGCCTCCCGGGCGTGCTCGGAGGCGCGGCGTGAGGCGTCGCGCGCGGTGTCCCAGGCGGCGACGGCGGACTTCTCGGCGTCGCTGGCGGCGAGGGCCGCCCGGGCCGGATCGGCATCGGGCGCGCTGTCGTCGAGCCAGCCCGCTCGGACGGCCTCGGCGGTCTCCTGTTCGACCTCGCTGAGCCGCTGCTTCAGGTGCCCGATCTCACTGCGGGCACGCTGTGCCTCGGTGGCGGCGGCCGTCGAGTCCCGGTGGGCGGCCTCGCCGACCTCCTGCAGGGCGGCCGACCGCTCCTCACCCTCGTTCGCCAGGTTCTCGGCGCTCTCGGCTGCGCCGTGCAGGGCGCGTACGAGGTCGACGGCGGCCTTGGCGCGGGCTGCGAGCGCCGGGGCGGCGTCCCGTTCGGCCTCCTGGATCGCGGCGGCCACGCGGGCGACCCGGTCGGCGGCGGCCCGGTTCCTGAGCACGGCCTCGGCGGCCTGCCAGGCGGAGTGCAGGGTGCGCGCGTCGGCCAGCTCCCGCTTCTGCGCGGCGGCCGACTTCTCGGCGGCGGCCAGCGCCAGCGAGGCGTGCCGGTAGGCGAGTTCGGCCGCGATGAGCGCGCTGCGGTCGCGAGAGGCCTCGGCGTGGGTGACCGCGTACGCGGCGGCGGTCACCCGCTGGGCGAGATCGGTGCCCCGCAGCCGCTCCCGGGTGGCCCGCGCCGACAGCCGCCGGGCGAGGCCTCGGGTCCGCCGCTCGGCACCGGTGTGGATGTCGCGCGCCCGTGCCCGTCCCTCGGCGGCGTCGACGATCCGTCCGAGCAGGTCCACCGACCCGGCTGTGAAGTCCCGCTCGGCGATCAGCTCCGCCCGCCGGCCGAGCTTGTTGCCGAATCCGCCGACGAGGTCGGCGAGTCCGTCGGTGTCGCGTGTGTCGGTGACGGCCCGCAGCAGCAGATCGGTGAAGTCGGAGTCCTTCTTCACCGCGAACAGGCCGGCGGCCTCGCCCTCGTCCGCGTTCATCTCCCGCTGGTATCGGAAGAGTTCGGGGTCGAGGCCGAGCTCCGTCAGATGCTCGTTCCAGCGGTCGTGGATCTCTTCCCAGTGCACTTCGAGGTGCGGATACGCCTTGCCCGCCTCGGTGAGGGCGTCCCGGAAGCCCTTCATGGTCCGCCGCCGCCCGTGGGCTCCCGACGCGCCCTCGACGGGCGGCCGTACGGCGGTGGACTCGGCGACGGGCAGATTGTCCAGGCTCAGCCCAGGTCCGGGCCGGAACGAGTACCAGGCTTCGGCGAACTTCCGTGGATCGTTGGAGACCTGCCGCCCGCGCCACTCGCTCGCCTTGCCGACGACCACGCACTCACCGGTCAGCGTGTGCTGCCACTCCAGCGCGACATGCCCGCAGTCGTCCGCCAGCAGGAACTTCCGCAGCACACCCGAACTGGCACCGCCCAGCGTGTTCCGGTGGCCCGGCAGCATCACCGAGAAGATCAGCTTGAGCAGGACCGACTTGCCGCCGCCGTTCTCCAGGAAGAGCACGCCCGCCGGCGCGGGCCGACGCGGCGGCCCGGTCGGCTCCTCCTCGAAGAACTCCGCCTGCTGCGGCGCGGGGTCGGGCACGGGCGCGCCCACACCTCTGAGGTCCAGCACGGTGTCGGCGTAGCGCGCACCGGCCGGCCCGATGGAGTAGAGGCGGACCCGGGACAGCTCGTACATGGCGGGGGACTTTCGCGGTCGTAACGGTGTTCGTGCGGTGCGGTTGTTGTGCGGACGTGCGGTCCATTGGTCTATCGGCCTTGCGGCCTGCGGTCCTGCGGTCCTGCGGTGCGTTCGTACGGTGGTCTGTGGGGTCAGGAGTGGAACGGCAGCCCGGCGTCGGCCACCAGCTCCAGATCGTCGGTGTCATCGGCGGGCAGCAGTGTGGCCGTGCCGTCGGTGACGGGGACGACGCCCAGTTCCAGCAGCTCGGCCATGGCGGCACTGCCCGCCATGTCCCGGACCTGGAGCTGGTAACGAGCCGTCGTCCGGTATGTGCCGCCGTTGTCGTCGCCCGTGCGCTGGAGGAATCCCGAGTCGGTCAGGAAGCCGACCGCCTTGCCGATGATGCCGGTGGTCGACCCCGCGAGGCGGCGGGCGTCCTTGGTGGCTCCGGTGGAACTGCGTCTCGCCCAGATCCGCCAGGCCGCCTCCAGGCCCGGCGCGTCGCTCGCCGGGTCGGTGTTCTCCCCCTGCGCCTCGGCCCGCTCCTCCAGCCGCCGGCAGGCCTGCCGTACGAAGGCGTCGACCCCGTTGACCGAGACGCGCCCGATGTACCCGTCGTCCGCGAGATCCTCCGGGCGCGGAAACGCCATCGCGGCGACCGCCAGGTGCGCCAGTCCGTGCAGGAACCGGTCCATCGAGTCGGCGGAGGTCCGTCGCGCGTAGTCGCCCATCCGCACGGCGAACACGGAGTCCTCGGCCGCCGCCACCGCCATCCCGGCCCGCGGCGACACTTCCAGCACCACCAGCCCGAGCCCGGCGGCCACGGCATCGGCCAGCCGCGCGAACGCCGGGTCCTCCCGGTACCGCCGCAGCAACTCCCCGTACTCCTGGTCACGGGCGGGCTGAAGCTTGGGCTGTAGGCCGAAGGCGACAAGCCGAGCCGCGTCAGCGGCGTCGGCAGGAGTGAGGGCGGCGGCCGCAGGCGGGGCAGCGGTTTCCGGCTCACTCCACTCGACGTGCTCACTCACGGCGAAAACTCCTTGGTCTGATGGACGGAGGGTCGGGCAGCTCCGTCAGGGGCGCGGGGAACTGCGCGACCAGCCACACACAAGGTGCGGACGAACAAATACCGGCAGCTCGACGGCGCTCTCATGCCGCCTCCCTGTCCGCCGCCATCCCGACCGCGTCCAGCAGTGCCGTCCCCACGATCAGATCGGCCCCACCGAACTCCGGATCGTCCAGCTCCGTCCCGTCGTCCACGGCGAACAGCAGCTTCTCCTCCCCCTGCCGATAAGCCGTACCGACCGGCGGACTCGCCGCGTGCACAGCCAACAGGGCGACCAGGTAAGGCAGTTCGGGATCCAGCCGCCGCGCGTCCGCCAACAGCCCCGACAACCGCCGAGGCGCGTCCGCGGGCAGCTCCAACAGCTCCATCGCCGCGCCCAACTGCTCCTCACTGAACCGGCTGTCGTCGGGCGTGGCGATCAGATCCGGCTCCGGCATCTCCGCACCGAGGTGCTCCCGCTCCACCGGCGGTGTGAAGAGCAGATCGACGAGATCCCCCACCCGTACGGACCCGGGCGTCCGCAGCCCGGTCCCGCGGGCGAAGAACGCGTCGGTCACCCGCCGCGCCTGCTCCGCGGGCAGCGGCAGCAGGGGGGCGATCAGATGCCCGTAGAGGTCTGTGCCGGACGTCGTCATGGGTGTGGCGAAGGCCTGCCGGTCCTGTTCCGCGCGGAACAGCGGTCCGGCCTCCAGCAGCCGGGACTGAAGCAGTGTGTGGCGCCGGATGCAGTCCTTGACGATGTCGACGAGCTCGGCGGCGCGCCGCTTCTGCTCGGGGTCCTCGGACTCGTCGCGGGCCTTGCGGATGTTCGTGAGGATCGCGTTCTCGTGGCGGTAGCGGTCGGCGACGTGGTCGAGTGCCTCGGCGATCATGTCGGGCACGGTCTGGAGCCAGTCGACCGCGCGGACGTTGCGCCGCGTGGCGTCCAGGGCTCTGCGGAGCGTCTCCGAGTACTGCACGGTCCGGTACCGCGCCTGCTCCGCGGCGAGCTGCGCGTCGGCGAGCCGGCCCCGGCTGATCAGCACCTCCAGCTTGACCTCGGCGGCGATCTGGGCACTGGTGACGTCGGTGTCGAGGGCACCGACAAGGACGTTGACGGCCTCGTCGGTCGTGCGGAGGTACACGCCGCCGCCGTAGCCGGGGACCTCCTCGATGAGCTTGAAGTCGTAGTCGCGGCGCACATACGTGCCGTCGGACGCGAACGTGCCGTATACGGCACGGAAGCCGCGGTCGACGCTGCCGACGTTGATCAGGTTCTCCAGGACCCAGCGGGCCACCCGCTCGTGCTCCTCGACGGGCCGCCGAGGGGCCTGGGCGGCGATGCGCGGGATGAGCCGGGCGACGATCTGGTCGTGGTCCGCGCCCGTGTCGAAGTCCATGTTCAGTGTGACCAGGTCGATGGCGGCGAGGGCGACCTCGGCCATGCCGTACACCGAGTACTCGCCCGCGAGGTTCGCCTTGCGCGCGTCCAGGTCGTGCAGCGGCGCGGTGCAGGCGAGCGCGCGCAGCCGCCGCGCCAGTCCCTCGTCGGCGGCCGGCCCCGGCGCGGGGCGCGACCCCGCGCTGAACTGGGGCGGAACACTGTCCGTCGGTGCGGGTGAAGTCACGGTGCACAGACTAGGTGCTGGGTCTGACAACCGGCGAAACGTGCGCGCTCCGCTCGGAAGAGCCGGAGGTCCAAGGCACTTCTGCAGCCCCGCGCCCCTTACGGGGCGCCGCCCTCCACCCTTCGTCCATAGACCGCGATCAGACCCTGAAGCGAGTCGTCCAGGTACGCGGCCAGCATCTGTTCCGCCTTGTCGCGCTCGCCCGTCTGAAGCGTCTGGAGGATCAGTAGGTTTCGCGCCAGATAGGGCTCGTACAACTTGCGTGGATTGTCCACCACATGGAACGCGAGCCGGAGTTCGGCGAAGACGCTGCGCATGAACTCGTCTGTGCGGGCGCTGCCGGCGAGGGCGACGAGTTCGCGGTGGAAGTGGATGTTGGCGGTGGACACGCCTTTCCAGTCACCTTCGCGGGCCTTCCGCTGCCCCTCCGCGACGGCTTCGGCGAGACCGTCGAGGCCGTACGGCGGCGCTCCGAGCCCGCGTACGACGGCGCACTCGACGAGGCGGCGGGTCCGGTAGATGTCCTCGACGTCCTCGACGGTGAGCACGCGCACGAAGACGCCGCGGTTGAGCTCGTGCACGAGGAGCCGTTCGTGGGTGAGCAGGCGGAACGACTCGCGGAGGGTGTTGCGGGACACCCCGAGGGCGCCGCCGATGCTGTCCTCGGACAGCCGTGTGCCTGGCGGGAAGAAGCCCTCGGCGATGCGGCTCCGGAGGATGTCCGAGACCCGTTCGGCGGTGCTGGTGCGCCCGAGGAGGGCCCGGTCGTCGGCGAGTCCGGTCAGTTCGGCGGCCATGCCCGGAATTCAACCGCAGATACGAGAACGAAACAACACAGGTATTGAAGGATCGTTCAACGATCCTCTACCTTGCTGGACAGGAGCCTCCGCTCACCTCCCGGCGCCGGCCGCTCCCGCACGGCACCACCGCACCACCGCACCACCGCATGGCACGGCACGGCACGGCACGGCTCAGTCCTCACCCACTCCCCCGTCCCTCATTGCGAGGTGCCCATGAGCACGCCCCCTCCCTCCCCCGCCCCGACCTCCACCACCGAACCCGGCCCGGGCGAACCGGCCCCCGACGACGGCGCGTTCGCCTGGCTGCGCGCCCTCGGCCCGCGTGGCCGCCGCGCCTTCGGCGGCGCGTTCGGCGGCTATGCGCTCGACTCGTACGACTACTTCACGCTGCCGCTGAGCATGGTCGCGCTCACGGCCTATTTCGGCCTGGACAACGGCCAGACCGGGCTGTTCACCACGGTCACCCTGGTCGTCTCGGCGATCGGCGGCGCCGGCGCGGGGGTGCTCGCGGACCGGATCGGGCGCGTGAAGGCACTGATGATCACCGTGATCACCTACGCGGTCTTCACCGTGGCCTGCGGCTTCGCGCCCAACTACGAGACCCTGCTGGTCTTCCGCGCCCTTCAGGGGCTGGGCTTCGGCGGCGAGTGGGCGGTCGGCGCGATCCTGGTCGCCGAGTACGCGAGTGCCAAGCACCGGGGGCGTACGCTCGGCGCGGTCCAGAGCTCCTGGGCCGTCGGCTGGGGACTGGCCGTGATCGTCTACACGACGGTCTTCTCCTTCCTCGACGACGACCTCGCCTGGCGCGTGATGTTCTGGACCGGTGCGCTGCCCGCACTGCTCGTCATCTGGGTGCGCCGCTCGGTCGAGGACGCTCCGGAGGCGGCGGCCGCGCGTGAGAAGAGCGCCGAGAAGGGCTCGTTCGCCGCGATCTTCCGCCGGGGTACGGCCACGGCTCCCGGTCTGCTGCGCACCACGGTCTTCGCAGTGCTGCTCTCCACCGGTGTCCAGGGCGGCTACTACACGCTGGCGACCTGGGTACCCACGTATCTGAAGACGGAGCGCGGTCTGTCGGTCGTCGGAACCGGCGGCTACCTCACGTTCCTGATCTCCGGGGCCTTCATCGGCTACCTCACCGGCGGCTATCTCACCGACCGGCTGGGCCGTCGGCGGAACATCTGGCTCTTCGCGGTCCTCTCGGCGCTGTGCATCCTGGCGTACGCGAACATTCCCAGTGGCGCCGACACCCTCCTCCTGGTGCTCGGTTTCCCGCTCGGGTTCTGCATGTCGGCGATCTTCAGCGGCTTCGGCTCGTTCCTCAGCGAGCTGTACCCGGCCGCCGTCCGGGGCACCGGGCAGGGCTTCACGTACAACACCGGGCGCGCGGTGGGCGCCATCTTCCCCACCACGGTCGGTTTCCTGGCCGACAGCTGGGGCGTGGGCGGCGCGCTGGTCTTCGGCGCGATCGGCTACGGCCTGGCGGCGGTGGCGCTGCTCGGACTTCCGGAGACTCGTGGAAAGGAACTCGTGTGAATCACGCGACCGCTCACGACCGCCCCCTGACCCTCGTCGACCCGCACGCGCACGCGTGGACCCCCGACGAGGCGCGCGCCCGGTTCCGTTCCGGCGTCTCGGGTCCCACCGCCGGGGTCGCGGCCGGGCACACCCAGGCGAACCTGATCTCGGTGCCCGCCGACTGGGCGTACGACATGCTGCTGTTCTGCCAGCGCAACCCCAAGCCGTGTCCTGTGCTCGACGTCACGGACGCCGGTGCGTGGACGACTCCGCTCGCTCAGGGCGCGGACCTGCGGACCGATCTGCCGCGCTACCGGGTCTGGGAGCACGGCGAGTTGGTGGCCGAGCCGACGGACGTGGTCGACGTCTGGCGGGAGGACCTGGTGTCGTTCCTGATCGGGTGCAGCTTCACCTTCGAGTGGGCGCTCACCGAGGCGGGCGTCCCGATGCGCCACATCGAGCAGGGCCGCAACGTCTCCATGTACGTCACCGGCCGCCAGTGCCGCCCCGCCGGGCGGGTGCGCGGTCCGATGGTGGTGTCGATGCGCCCGGTGCCGCCCGAGCACCTGGCCGCCGCGATCCGGGAGAGCAGCCTGCTCCCGGCCGTGCACGGCGGCCCGGTGCACTGCGGTGAGGCGGCGGGCCTCGGCATCGCGGACCTGTCCCGCCCGGACTTCGGCGATCCGGTGGACGCCGAGCCGGACGACATCCCGGTGTTCTGGGCCTGCGGGGTGACACCCCAGGCCGCGGTGATGGCCTCACGGCCGCCGTTCGCGATCACCCACGCACCGGGCCAGATGTTCCTGACCGACGCCCGCGACGAGCGGTACCGCGTGCTCTGACGGGCACGTCGACGGCAGCCGGCCGGCGGCACGTCAGCGGACACAACGGGTGGAAACACCCATGGGACATCCAGGAGAATAGGAACCATGATCTCCATCGATCTCAACGCCGATCTCGGCGAGGGCTTCGGCCGCTGGCGGCTGACCGACGACGAGCAGCTGCTGTCCGTCGTCACCAGCGCCAACGTGGCCTGCGGCTTCCACGCGGGGGACGCGGCCACCATGCGCCGGGTCTGCGAATCGGCGGCCGAGCGCGGTGTACGGGTCGGCGCCCAGGTCTCCTACCGCGACCTGGCGGGCTTCGGGCGGCGCGCGATGGACGTGCCGTCCACCGAACTGGCGGCCGAGGTGGCGTACCAGATCGGCGCCCTGGAGGTCTTCGCACGCGCGGCCGGCACGCGCGTGTCGTACGTGAAGCCGCACGGCGCGCTCTACAACCGTGTCGTGCACGACGAGGAACAGGCGGCGGCGGTGGTCGACGGGGTGCTCCTCGCCGACGCCTCGCTGCCCGTCCTCGGCCTGCCCGGCTCGCGCTTCCTCAAGGTGGCCGAGGGGGCCGGGCTGCCCGCCGTCACCGAGGCGTTCGCGGACCGCGCGTACACCGACCAGGGCACCCTGGTGCCGCGCGGGCAGGACGGTGCCGTGATCACGGACGCGGACAGCGTGGTCGAGCGGTCCGTCGGTCTGGCCCTGGCCGGCTCGGTCGTCTCCCGCTCCGGGGAGCGCGTCGCCGTCCGGGCCCGCTCCCTCTGCCTGCACGGCGACACGCCGGGCGCGGTGGAGCTGGCCCGGCGGGTACGGGCGGAGCTGGCGGCGTCGGGGGTCCGTGTGGAGGCGTTCGTATGAGGGTGCTGCCGGTCGGGGACCGCGCGCTGCTGATCGAGGTGGGCACCGGCGAGGAGGCCGAGGCCCTGCACGCCGAGCTGCTGCGCCGTCGAGCGACGGGCGACCTGGCGGTGGCCGAGATCGTCCCGGCCGCCGGTACGGTCCTCCTGGACGGCCTCGACGACCCGTCCCTCCTCACCGGGCGCCTCGCCTCCTGGGAGGTGCCGCCCGTTCCTCCGCGCGCTCAGGACGTGGTCGAGATCCCCGTCCGGTATGACGGCCCCGACCTGGCGGACGTCGCCGCCCACTGGGGGGTCGACGAGACCGAGGTGGCCCGCATCCACGCGGCGGCCGAGTTCCGGGTGGCCTTCTGCGGCTTCGCGCCCGGCTTCGGTTACCTCACCGGGCTGCCCCGCGAGGTCCCGCGCCGGGCGACCCCGCGTACGGCCGTCCCGGCGGGGTCGGTCGCCCTGGCCGGCCCGTACACCGGCGTGTACCCGCGCTCCTCCCCCGGCGGCTGGCAGCTGATCGGTACCACGGACATCGTGCTGTGGGACCACACGCGCGTGCCGGCCGCTCTGCTGGCGCCGGGTACCCGGGTCCGCTTCTTTCCCGTGGCGGCGCCGTGAGCGACCGCGCCCTCGCCGTCGTCCGGGCCGGTGCCCTGACCACCGTCCAGGACCGGGGCCGCCCCGGCCACGCCCACCTCGGCGTGCCCCGCTCGGGTGCCCTGGACGCGCCCGCCGCCGCCCTGGTGAACCGCCTGGTGGGCAACCCCCCGGACGCGGCCGTCCTGGAGACCACCCTCAACGGCTGCTCCGTACGGCCCCGCTCGACGGTCACCATGGCCGTCGGCGGCGCCCCCTGTCCCGTCACCGTGGACGGCCGCCCGGTGGCCTGGGGAGCGGCCGTACGGGTCCCCGGCGGGGCGTTGCTGGACATCGGGGCGGCCCGTGCCGGCGTACGCGGGTATCTCGCCGTCGCCGGCGGTGTGGCCGTGGAGCCGGTGCTCGGCAGCCGCTCCACCGATCTGCTGTCGGGCCTCGGCCCTCCACCGCTGACGGACGGCACCGTGCTCCCGCTCGGACGCCCGCCGGGGTTCCACGCACGCGTGGACGTGGTCCCGCACCCGGCGCCGCCCTTGGAACTCGTCCTGCGCATCACGCTGGGCCCGCGCCACGACTGGTTCACGGACGCGGCGCTGCGCACTTTCACCACGCGCCCCTACGCCGTCTCCTCGGCGAGCAACCGCATCGGGCTGCGCACCGAGGGGCCCGCCCTGGAGCGTTCCCGGGCGGGTGAGCTCCCCAGTGAGGGAATGGTGCTGGGCGCCGTCCAGGTGCCGCCGGACGGCCGCCCGGTCGTCTTCCTCGCCGACCATCCGACCACCGGGGGCTATCCGGTGGTCGCGGTGGTCCACCCGGCGGACCTGCCCGGCGCGGCCCAGGCCGCGCCGGGCACCCCGGTGCGGTTCGTCGCCGTACGACACCGGCGCTGACCTGTGGCACCGACTGTCCGGGGCCGCCTCACGCCACCGGCCGCCGGTCCGGCACGGACAGCGCCGCCAGGGCCGACGCCACCGCGTGGGAGGCGGACAGGTCCAGCCGGGAGCTGGTGCCACGGGCCCGGTGGCGGGCCTCGGCGGCGAGCGTGAGGAGCTGGGGCAGCAGGTCGGTGCACCGCCGGGCCACCCAGCCCGTCCCTGCGGTGGCCAGCCACCACACTGCGGCGCCGCGGGTGGGCGCCGCGCCGTCGGGCTCGGGGGAAGGGCCGGGGCCCGTCGCGAGGCCCGCCTCCGTGAGCAGGGCGTGGAGGCGGACCGCGAGCTGCCGGTGCCCCCGCTCACCGGGGTGCAGCCGGTCCGCGCTCCACATCGCGCGGTCCGTCAGCCAGGCCCCTTCCGAGGCGTGCAGATGGACGGCCCCGTGACGCTCGGACAGGGCGTGCACGACGGTGTTGACGGCGCGCTGCCGCCGGGCGAGCGGCCTGGCGAACGCCCCGGGCAGGCCGAGCATCGTCCCGGGGTCGGACAGGCACACGGTGAGCAGCACCGCGCCCTGCTCCCGGAACGCCCCCGTAGACCTGGTCGAGGCGGGCGGCGACGGCGTGGATGTCGAAGGTGCGGCGCAGGGTGTCGTTGACGCCGATGACGACGGAGGCGATGTCCGGGCGGAGCGCGAGCGCGGCGGACAGCTGCCGGTCCAGCAGGTCACGGGTCCGCGATCCGCTGACGGCCAGGTTGGTGAAGTCGACGGCGGGCCCGAACCCGTCGGCGAGCAGCGCGGCTCAGCCCCGCCGGCCGCCGGGGACGGGGTCGCCCACGCCCTCGGTGAGGGAGTCACCGAGGGCCACGAACCGCAGGGGTCTCATCCGACGCCCTCCCTCACCGGGCACCCGACGGTCGCGTCGTGCGCGGCGAGGAACGCGTCCACCGCCGTCTGCCAGCCGAAGCACTCGGCACGCGCGCGTGCCGCGTCCCGGCGCTCCCGCTCGGGGCGGCCAGGAGGTGTTCGACGGCGTCCGCGAAGGACTCCCCGTTGTCCGCCGCCGTGGCCCCGGCCGACCCGATCACCTCCGGCAGGGCGGACGAGGAACTGGCCACCACGGGCGTACCGCAGGCCATCGCCTCCAGCGCGGCGAGTCCGAACGTTTCAGCAGGTCCGGGGGCCAAGGCCACATCTGCGGAAGCCTGGAGAGCGCCCAGCGCGTCCCGGTCGCCGACATGGCCCAGAAAGGTCACCGGCAGCCCCTTCGCCCGCTGTTCGAGCCTGCCGCGCAGCGGCCCGTCCCCGGCGACCACCAGCACGGCGCGCCGTCCGCGCCGCACCAGGGCCTCCAGGGCGTCGAGGGCGGTTCCGGGCCGCTTCTCGACCGACAGCCGGGAGCACATCACCAGCAGAACGTCGTCCACGCGCGCGTGGCGCTCGCGCAGCCCCGGATCACGCAGCGCGGGGTGCCGTCCCACCAGGTCGACGCCCAGCGGGGCCCGGACGACGTTCCGGGCGCCGATCCGCACGAACTCCCGTTCGGCGAACTCGGTCGTGCACACCACCCGCGAGTAGGTGTGGGCCGTACGGACGTTGAGGGCGTCGGACGTCCGGCGAGCCATCCGCTCGGAGAGTCCCCAGGTCCGCAGCACACCGTCGGCGGTCTCGTGCGAGACCATCACCGCGCGCACCCTGGCCCGCCGGGCCCACGCGCCGGTCCAGCGCAGGGTGGTCCGGTCGGAGACCTCCAGTCGGTCGGGCTCCAGCGACTCCAGGAGGGCCGCCACGCGCCGCTTGTCCGTGAGGACGCGATAGCCGCCGGTCCCCGGCAGCAGCGGTCCGGGCAGCGTGATGACCCGCCCCTGTTCGGTGTCGCGCTCGGTGCGGCGCTCACCGGGCACGACGAGCACGGCCTCGTGCCCGGCCGCCTCGAACCCCTTGCCCAGCTCCCGCAACGCGGTCCGCAGCCCGCCGGAGGAGGGTGCGACGAAGTTGGCGAGCCGTACGATCCGCAGCCTCTGAGCAGCGGTCCCGCTCATGCCGCCACCACCGTCCGCGCCGCCAGCACATCGGCGTAGTGCCCGATGAGCTGATCGCCGACGGCCGCCCAGGTGCGCCCCTCGACCATGGCCCGTCCGGCGGCCCCGTACGCGGTCCGCAGCCCCGGATCGGCGGCCAGCGACCACACGGCGTCGCGTACGGCGGCCGCGTCGCGCGGCGGGACGAGCAGCCCCGTGCGTCCGTGGGCCACGAGGTCCAGCGGGCCCCCGGCGGCGGGCGCCACGACGGGCACGCCGCTCGCCATGGCCTCCTGCACGGTCTGGCAGAACGTCTCGAACGGGCCGGTGTGGGCGAAGACGTCCAGCGAGGCGAAGATCCGGGCGAGGTCGACGCCGGTGCGGCGGCCCAGGAAGACGGCGTCCGGCAGGGCCTCGCGCAGCCCCGGTTCGCTGGGCCCGTCGCCCACGACGACGACGCGTACGCCGGGCAGGCCGCAGACCCCGGCGAGCAGTTCGACCTGCTTCTCGGGGGCGAGGCGGCCGACGTAGCCGACGATCAGCTCACCGTTCGGTGCCAGTTCCCGGCGCAGCGCCTCGTCGCGCAGGTCGGGGCGGAACCGGAGGGTGTCGACGCCTCGGGGCCACAGGCTCACCCGGGGCACCCCGTGTGCCTCCAGGTCGCGCAGGGCGGCGCTGGACGGGGCGAGGGTGCGGTCGGCGGCGGCGTGCACGGAGCGGATGCGCCGCCAGGCGGCGCTCTCCCCGGCGTGCACATAGGTGCGGGCGTAGCCGGCGAGGTCGGTCTGGTAGATGGCGACGGCGGGGACGCCGAGGCGGGCGGCCGCCGCCATGCCGCGCACGCCGAGGATGAAGGGGCTGGCCAGATGGACGATGTCGGCCCGGTGTTCGACGATCGCCGCGGCGACCCGGCGGCTGGGCAGGGCGACTCGGACCTGGGGATAGCCCGGGAGCGGAAGGGACGGGACGCGGACGACGGGGCACGGCGCCTGGAGGTCGGCGCCGGCGCCGGATCCCGTGGCGGTGGCCGGGGCCACGACGAGCGGCGAGTGACCGCGTGCGACAAGGTGTCGCGCGGTCTGCAGCGCGCAGTGGGCCACGCCGTTCACATCGGGGGGAAAGGACTCGGTCACTATGACGACACGCATACCCGTGTTGTCGTCGTGCTGGACGTGGCCGCGTCAACGTGGATCTTTCCGGACGTGGAACGTCCCATGAGCGTTGCGCTGCGCACCTGTCCAGGTCAGGCCGCGTCCACGCCCTCCTGGCTTCCGAGTCGCCCGCCGTTCACACCGCGGGCATGTCAGGACCGATTCGGCTGCGTACGGCTGTCTGGACCTCGGCCTCCTCGGCCGGGTCGGCGGCCAGCCTGCGGAGCTGATCGACGACTCGCGCATCACCGGTCTCGGCGTGCCGGGCGGCGATCTCCCGGGTGGTCTCCTCGCAGTCCCAGAGGCACTCGACGGCGAAGCCGGCCGGGAAGGAGGGGTCGGTGGCGGCGAGCGCGCGGGCGGCGCGGCCGCGGAGGTGGGAGGAGGCGGTCTCGCGGTAGATGTGGCGCAGGACGGGGGCGGCGCAGGCGATGCCCAGCCGGCCGGTGCCGTCGACGAGGGTCCACAGGGTCGGCGCGTCGGGCCCTTCGCCCCGTACGGCCTCGCGCAGGGCGCCCAGCACCAGGTCGCTGTCCTTGGCTCCGCCCCGGCAGGCGAGCATCCGGCCGGCGGCGGCGCCCAGTGCGTCGGGCCGGTGCACCCAGCCGCGCGCCCGGTCGACGGCCGCGACGCTGCACATCCGTTCGAATGCCGCCACGGCGGCGTCCACGACCATCGTCGTCCCGTCGGTCACCGCGCCCTCGATCAGGTCGAGGGCGTCGGGATCGTTGCCGTCGGCGACGTAGTGCAGGGCGGTACAGCGAGCACCGTCGTCACCGGATCGGGCCGCTCGAAGAATCTCCGGCCGGTCCTCGGGGCCCGCGACGGCCGTGAGACACCGGGCGGCCGGCACATGGAGGACGGCGCCGCGTTCGATGCCCTGCTGGGCCCACTCGAACACAGCCCTGACACTCCATCCCGGCCGGGGCCCGCCGGGTCGCATCTGCCGCTGCCAGCGGTCGAAGGAGCCGGCTTCCTGGGCGCCGCGCACGCGCGTGGCGATCGCTTCCCGGGGATCCTCGGCCCACAACCGCCAGGGCCGGGGCTCGAAGGCGTCCCGGACGACGGCGGCCAGCTCGGCCTCGCCCTGCGGATCGGTGGTGAAGCGGGCCAGCACAGGGTCGGCGAGGGCGCGCAGCCCCTCGTCGTCGTCCCTGAGGGCCAGCTCGTCCAGGGCCCAGGCCCAGCTGGTGCCCACGGCGGCGTACCCGCGCAGCAGTTCGAGCGCGTCCCGCCTGCCGTAGGAGGCGAGGTGCCCGAGGACCGCGAGGGCCAGGCCGGTGCGTGACTCGTCGGTATCCAGCACGTCCTCGGCGTCGAAGAGGTGCCGTTCGATCTCGTCGAGCTCGCCGCCCAGGTCGAGGTGGAGGCGGGCGTAGTACAGGGAGCGGTTCTCCACCTGCCAGTCGTGGCGGGGGTCGCTCAGTACACAGTGGTTCAGTGCCGCGAGCGCCTCAGCCCGCGGGGCGGTGAGCGCGTGCAGGGTGCCGTCGCCGCGGCCCCTCTGCAGCAGGCCGAGCAGCGTACCGCTGGGCGCTATGACCGGTTCGAACATGGGAAACAGCCTCACATCAAGCGTCGACGCAACCGGGGATCCTGCACTACCTGGCCGCGTGACAACACGTCGGGGCGCCCGCCGTCTCTTGCTCGCTGTAGACCATCTTCCTCTGCCTCTCGTCGGTGGGCCCATGTGGACCGCGTCACGGCCCACGCGGTGCGGCAACACCTGCCCAGCCATCATGTCCGTGAATCACGACGTCATGATGACCCGGCGGTTCTTCCTGCCGCGACCGAAATATCCGGCGGCCCCGCTCCGCCTCCCCCGTCTTTTGTGTTTTACCTGGTCAGAACCTGTGGTTCAGCGCGCGGCGAACAGTTCGAGCAGCTCGTTCCTGCCGAACATGCGAGCCGTGTCGACCGCGTTGGGAGTGCCGGCGAGCGGGTCGGCCCCGCCCTCCAGCAGGACCCGGACGACCCCCTCCTCGCCCTTGAAAACCGCCCCGGCGAGGGGAGTCTGCCCCCTGTCGTTGACGCGGTCGGCCTCGCCGCCACGGGCCAGCAGGGCCCGTACCGCGTCGGCGTGACCGTGATAGGCGGCGAGCATCACCAGCGAGTCGCCGCGGTCGTTGGTGAGGTCGGCCGGAACACCCGCGTCGACGTACGCCACGAGCTCCTCGGTCTCGCCCCGCCGGGCCAGATCGAAGATCTTGGTCGCCAGCTCCACGACCTGCGGGTCGGGGGCTTCGCTCATCGCCGGGACCACCTCTCACTTGCGCGCTTCGAGCTATGAGCAGTTGTGCATCAGGAGCGTACGACGGCGAAGGGTGCCGCCGTACGAGTGAATCGCCAGGGTACTGGCTCCTCGCGCACATGAGCGGACACAGCCGAGGCAAAGATCACACCGAGTCCCACGCGGCGCAACAGCCCAGCCCGGACGGCCCAACAGCGAATCGGCCACTCAGGTGAAATCAGAAGAATTTCACCCTTTTGCACCTTTTATCGTATGGATACATGCTGTGACCTTGGAAGAACTCATGGTGACTGTCCCCATCTACCAGGAGAGCCCAAATGATCCTGAACATCTCAGGCGTCGTCCTGCTCGGCGTCATCGTCTTCCTCTTCTTCCGCAAGGACGGCCTCAAGGCCTCGCACGCCATCGTCGTCACACTGTTCGGCTTCTACCTCGCGAGCACGGGCATCGCCCCGAGCATCACAGCCGGCGGCGAGAGCCTCGCGAGCCTCCTCGGGGGGATCAAGTTCTGACCCCGTCCCCATCCGCACGCACCCCCAGGAGACAGCCGTGGCCCGGGTCCCCCTCCCTCGCATTCTGAGCAGCGGCAGCGCGCAACTCGCCAGGAGCCGGGAGCTGGCCCGCACGGCGGCCGACGGCGCCACCGACGTCCTCCACCCGTTGATCACGATCACGCGTGGACTGCGCCGGCTGGTCGCCGCCGGGCGGCGCAGATGGGCCGAGACCCCGAAGGACCGGCGCGGTTCGCTGCTCTTTCTGGCGGCCTCGGTCGTCCTGGTCGTGACCCTGGTGCCGTACGGCCCGCTGCTCGCCGTCATCGTGGTGATGGCGGCGGCAGCCTGGGCGGGCCGCGACGGCGGCGCCCGGGAGTCCGCCCGCCCCGACGAGTCCCAGAGCCTGCGTCTGCGGTCCCTGTACGAAGCCCTGGTCCCCTACTTCTCGGCCGCCGAGGACCCGGAGCCGCTCTATTCCCACGGCGGCGCCTGGGACAAGGCCTTCCCCACCTACGCGTTCGACGCCACCGGCCGGGTCTGCCATCTGCTGGTCCGCTACCCGGCGTACTTCACGGACGGCGAGCCCGACGCCCGCGCGCGCATCGAGCAGTTGCTGCACACCAAGGCCGGCCGCGGACGCGAGTACCGCTTCGGCTGGGACGAGGAGGGCAACGAACTCACCGTCACCGTCCTGTCCCCGCTCGCCACCGACATCGCCGCCCAGCGGTTCGTGACGGCGCCGGGCGAGACGGTCCTCGGCTTCACCGACGCCACCCACGTCCAGCGCACGCTCCCCCTCGCCTCCGGAGAGGAGCGACGCGATGTCCCGCCGGTCGTCTGGCGCACCGGCGTCCGTTCCACCGAACCCCATCTGCTGGCCGTGGGCGAACCCGGCAGCGGCACGACCACCCTCCTGCGCTCGATCGCCCTCCAGGCCCTCCAGCACGGCGACGTCGTCATCATCGAGGGCGGTGGCAGCGGGGAGTACGCCTGCCTGAGCGGCCGCGACGGCGTCCTGGCCGTGGAGTGCGGCCTCTCCGGGGCCCTCGCGAGTCTCGAGTGGGCGTCCCAGGAGACGGAACGCCGGCTGATCGCCACGAACCGCGCCCGCCAGGCCGGCCATCCCCCGCCGGACGACATCACCCGCCCCCTCTGGCTCCTCCTCGACCGCCCGAGCGTGCTGACCCACCTCGCCACGACCGACGGCCTGCGCGACCCGCAGTCCCTCCTCCAGGTCCCCCTCCGCCACGGCCGCGCGGCCAATGTCACCGTGGTGGTCACCGAACAGTTCGACCACCTCGACACCCTCACCGACGCCGTACGCCAGCACACCCGCGCCCGCGTGGTCCTGGGCCCCGCCTCCCCCCGGCAAGCGGAATCGGTCCTGGGCGCCCCACCCCCCACCATCCCCACCCCGGACGCCCCGCCGGGCCGCGGCTACGCCCGCCTCGGCCCCGCCGCCGTCCTCCGCCTCCAGGTCCCCGCCACCCCGGACCCCTACGACGACGACACCCCGAACGACCCCCACCGCCAGGCGGTCCTGGCCCTCCTCCCACCCCGCACGACCCCGGCGGACGCGATCACGACGAAGGCGGCGGTGGCCGAAAGCTAGACCGGGCCGCGCCCCGGCCGGACTCGTCAGTGAGAGCGCGCCGGCAAGGGGCACCGGACATCTCGCCACCGCCCGCGACTCCGGCCGCTCCCCGCCGAGGCCCCGCACTCAGCCGAGCCGCCGGGCGCCCGGCAAGCCCCACCGAGCCCTCACGCCACGAACGTCCGCGGCCCCTCGCTCCCGCCCGACGCCCCGCTGCGCACGAGTCGAGCCGCCGCGGCCAACCGGGCGGCCGCCTCGTCGGCGACCGCTCCGCCCACGGTGAACGGCAGCCGCACATACCCCTCGAAAGCGCCGTCGACACCGAACCGCGGGCCCGAGGGCACCCGGACCCCCACCCGCTCTCCCACCTCCGCGAGCCGCGACCCCGACAGCCCCCCGGTCCTGACCCACAGGGTCAGCCCACCCCGGGGCGCCGAGAACTCCCAGTCGGGCAGCTCGCGGCGCACCGCGGCGACGAGCGCGTCGCGGTTCTCGCGGGCCTGGTCGCGCCGGATATCGACGGCGTGCTCCCAACCCCCCGTACTCATCAGCCAGTTCACGGCCAGCTGCTCCAGCACCGGCGTCCCCAGATCGGCGTACGCCCGCGCCGCGACGAGGCTCCGGATCACCTCGGGCGCGGCCCGCACCCACCCGATCCGCATGCCCGCCCAGAACGCCTTGCTCGCCGAACCGACCGTGATCACCGTGGACCCGGCCGGATCGAACGCGCAGACGGGCCGGGGCATCTCCACATCGGCGTCGAGGTGCAGCTCGCTCATGGTCTCGTCGGCGACAAGCACCGTCCCGGCGGCCCGAGCCGCGTCGACGAGCCCCCGCCGCTGGTCGTCGCCGGCGAGCGCGCCGGTCGGATTGTGGAAGTCGGCGACGACGTACGCGAGCCGCGGAGCCGCGTCCCGCAGGACCTGCCGCCAGCGGTCCATGTCCCACCCGGCGAGCCCGTCGGCCATGGCGACCGGCACCAGCCGGGCCCCCGCCTCCCGCATCAGCTGAAGGATGTTGGCGTACGACGGCGACTCCACCGCGATCCGCTCGCCGCGCCCCGCGAAGAGGTGACAGATGGCGTCCATGGCCCCCATCGCCCCCGTCGTCACCATGATCTGCTCGGGCATGGTCGGGATGCCGCGCGCGGTGTAGCGGTCGGCGAGCATGGCGCGGAGCGCGGGCAGCCCGGCCGGATAGTCGCCGTGCGTGTGGGCGTACGGCGGCAGCTCCTCGAGCGCGCCCTGCACGGCCCGGGTGAGCCAGGGCTCGGGCGCCGGCAGGGCCGCGCAGCCCAGGTCGATCATCGAGCCGAGCGCCTCGGGCGGCAGCGGTTCCAGTCCGCGCGCGGGCAGCGGCTTCCCGGCCGGTACGGCGGTCCAGCTGCCCGCACCCCGCCGGGACTCAAGGAAGCCCTCCGTGCGCAGCGCCTCGTACGCCGCCGCGACGGTCGTACGGCTGACGGACAGGGACAGCGCCAATTCGCGCTCGGCGGGCAGCCGGGCGGCCACGGGCACACGGCCCTCCAGGACCAGCAACCGGATCCCGTCGGCGAGCGCGCGGTAGGCGGGCGGGCGGCGGGTGCCGGGCCCGGCGGGGCGCTCCTGCTGCGAGGTGAGCAGCCGCGCGAGCTGCGCCGCGCCGACCGCCGAAGTCCACTGCGCCATGATTCCAGTCCACCTTCTCCGAATTGGCCATGGATGGCTTCACTTCCCAAGCCACAGAGTGTCATGCGTCAGGCCACCAACACCACCGGGGGACCCCGTGCGCACAGAGCGCGAGCCGCATGAGGCACACAAGCCACAGGAGCCGCACAAGACTCGGAAGTCTCATGAGTCACAGCAGCACCAGCCACAGCGCCATCTGAGCCGCCGCCTGATCCAGCTCTACACCGGCCTCGCGCTCTACGGCGCCAGCTGCGCGCTCCTCGTGCAGGCGGGCCTCGGTCTGGAGCCCTGGAACGTGCTGCACCAGGGGCTGGCGGAGCTGACCGGGCTGACCATCGGCATGGTGTCGATCGTCGTGGGCGCCCTCGTGCTGCTCCTGTGGATCCCGCTCCGCCAGCGCCCGGGTCTCGGCACGGTCTCCAACGTCTTCGTGGTCGGCATCGCGATGGACGCCACCCTGGCGGTGGTGCCGCAGGCGCACACCCTGGCCGTACGGATTCCGCTGCTCGTCGCGGGGATCGTGCTCAACGGCGCGGCGACGGGCCTCTACATCGCGGCCCGGTTCGGTCCCGGCCCGCGCGACGGCCTGATGACGGGACTGCACCGGCGTACCGGCCGCTCGGTCCGGCTGATGCGGACGGCCGTGGAGGTGGCGGTGCTGGCGACCGGCTTCGCCCTCGGCGGCACGGTCGGCGTGGGCACCCTGCTCTACGCCGTTTCCATCGGCCCGCTCGCCCAGTTCTTCCTGCGAAGGTTCGCCGCCCCCACGGCATCCGACGGCAGCACGGTCGTTGCCACCGGTCCACCGGAGCGCGTCATACTGCCCGGGTGACCGCGCCCATACGCCACCCGTACCTCGACCATCCGGGCCCGATCGCCTTCGCCCACCGGGGCGGCGCGGCGGACGGCATGGAGAACACCATGGCCCAGTTCCGGCGGGCCGTGGAGTCGGGGTACCGCTACATCGAGACCGATGTGCACGCCACGCTCGACGGCAAGCTCGTCGCCTTCCACGACGCGACCCTGGACCGGATGACCGACGGGGCGGGCCGGATAGCGGACCTGCCGTGGAAGGACGTACGGCACGCGCGCGTGGCGGGTGTCGAACCGGTCCCCCTCTTCGAGGAACTCCTCGAAACCTTCCCCGAGGTCCGCTGGAACATCGACATCAAGGCGGAGCCCGCACTCCACCCCCTCCTCAATCTGATCGCCCGCACCGACTCCTGGGACCGCGTCTGTGTCGGCTCCTTCTCCGAGCCCCGGGTCGCCCGTGCCCAGCGCCTCGCCGGCCCCCGCCTGGCCACCTCGTACGGCACGAGCGGCGTCCTGGGGCTGCGGCTGCGGTCGTGGGCGTCCCGGCGAGGCTGCGTCGTTCGGCGATCGCCGCGCAGGTGCCGGAGTCGCAGTCCGGAGTGCCGGTGGCAGACCATCAGTTCGTGCGCGCCGCCCACGCGCACGGGCTCCATGTCCATGTGTGGACCGTGAACGAACCGCAACGTATGCACCGGCTCCTGGACCTGGGCGTCGATGGCATCATGACCGATCACATCGACACGCTGCGCAAGGTGCTTGAGGACCGGGGGACCTGGGTCTGACGCCTCGTGCGGCCCGTTTCACGGGGAAGCGAGGGGCACGGGTGGGCACCGACACCGTGCGGACGGACGCGGCCGACGAGGCCGCGGACAGGCGCCGCGAACAGCGCGGCTGGTACTTCTACGACTGGGCGTGTTCCGTCTACTCGACCAGCGTTCTGACCGTGTTCCTCGGCCCTTATCTGACCGAGGTCGCCAAGTCCGCCGCCGACCCGGACGGTTACGTACATCCCCTCGGGATCCCGGTCCGCGCCGGCTCGTTCTTCGCGTACTCGGTGTCCCTGTCGGTGATCCTCGCCGTCGTGATCATGCCCCTGGTGGGCGCGGCCGCCGACCGTACGGGCCGCAAGAAGCCCCTCCTCGCCGCGGCCGCCTATGTGGGGGCCGGCGCGACCGCCGGCATGTTCTTCCTGGACGGCGACCGCTATCTGCTCGGCGGCCTGCTCCTGATCGTCGCCAACGCGGCGCAGTCCGTGGCGATGATGCTCTACAACTCCTACCTGCCCCAGATCGCACCCCCCGAGGAACGTGACGCGGTCTCCTCCCGGGGCTGGGCCTTCGGTTACGCGGCGGGCTCCCTGGTCCTCGTCGCCAACCTGATCCTCTTCACCGCCCACGACTCCTTCGGCATGTCCGAAGGCATGGCCGTCCGTATCTGCCTGGCCTCGGCCGGCCTGTGGTGGGGCGCCTTCACCCTCATCCCGCTGCGCCGGCTCCGCGACCGCCGGGCCCCCGTGGGAGAGACCAAGGAGGCGACGACCTCCCCCGGCCTGCGCCAGCTCGCGGCGACCGTCCGCGACATGCGCCGCCACCCGCTCACCCTCGGCTTCCTCCTCGCCTACCTCGTCTACAACGACGGCATCCAGACCGTGATCTCCCAGGCCTCCGTGTACGGCTCCGAAGAACTCGACCTGGAGCAGTCGACGCTGATCGTGGCGGTACTGCTGGTGCAGATCCTGGCGGTGGGCGGCGCCCTCGGCATGGGCCGGCTGTCCCGCCGCTACGGCGCCAAGCGGACGATCCTCGGCTCCCTGGTCGCCTGGACCGTGATCCTCGCCGCCGGCTACTTCCTCCCGGCGGGCGCCCCGCTCTGGTTCTTCGTCCTGGCCTCCGGGATCGGCCTGGTCCTCGGCGGCAGCCAGGCCCTCTCCCGCTCCCTCTTCTCCCACCTCGTACCGCCCGGCAAGGAGGCCGAGTACTTCGCCGCGTACGAGCTGAGCGACCGCGGAATGAGCTGGCTGGGCCCCCTGCTGTTCGGACTGACGTACCAGCTGACCGGAAGTTACCGGGACGCGATCATCTCTCTGGTCGCCTTCTTCATCCTGGGGTTCGCCCTGCTCGCAAGGGTTCCGGTGCGCCGGGCGATCAGCGACGCGGGCAATCCCGTACCGGACAGGATTTAGCGTCCGGAGCGAAAGGGCTGTAGTGTACGCGTTTGGCCTGCCAGGCGTACCGTTACTGCGCGTCAAAGATGCCGAAACGCTGGGTGACATCTGATATTAGATGTGACAAACCGGGCGCGGGTGGGTAAAACAAGGGCGGCTACGACGGCGACGCATGACCCCGGAACGGGACACGCAACGGGAATCTTTACCGCCGACCGGACGTTGACCGGATGACGACGACAGCGACACCTGTCCTGTGGGCGACAAGCCCGGGAGGCACGATTCATGAGTGAGCGAGCTCTTCGCGGCACGCGCCTCGTGGTGACCAGCTACGAGACGGACCGCGGCATCGACTTGGCTCCGCGCCAGGCCGTGGAGTACGCATGCGAGAAGGGGCATCGCTTCGAGATGCCCTTCTCGGTCGAGGCGGAGATTCCGCCGGAGTGGGAGTGCAAGGTCTGCGGGGCCCAAGCACTCCTCGTGGACGGCGACGGCCCTGAGGAAAAGAAGGCCAAGCCCGCGCGTACACATTGGGACATGCTGATGGAGCGGCGCACCCGTGAGGAACTCGAAGAGGTCCTCGAAGAGCGCCTTGCGGTTCTCCGCTCCGGCGCGATGAACATCGCGGTACATCCGCGAGACAGCCGCAAGTCCGCGTAGCCCCTCCGGGGGTGGGCGGAACACCACCAGCTCAACTGATGACCGTGGGCGCCGTACGTTCCTGTACGGCGCCCGCGGTCTTTCGCGTGCCTGAGCCGTGTGGGACGGATGCGGGTCGAGCGTGGCCGGCCGCGCATCTCCTCGCGCCCCCGGCTTTCAAAGGGCGCGGGAGATGCGCGATCAGCCCCCACCGGCCCGCACCCTCCCCACGACCCGCATCACCCGAGCCGCGGCGGGTCCTCACCGGAACCGGCACCGGACCCGGCCCCTGAACCCGCATCGTCCCGGATCACCTCGCCCGGAACGACCTTGCCGTCAGGCCGGTGAATACGCGCCTGCTGAAACGCGTCCCCGAACGCCCCGGCGTCGGCCCCACGGATCTTCCGCTCGAAGGTCCGCTCGGTATAGCGCCCGAGCCCCTTCTGAACCGGCGGAATCAACAGCACCAGCCCCACCACATCCGAGACAAGTCCCGGCAGCATCAGCAGCAGCCCGCCCAGCATCAGGAAGCCGTTGCCCTCGCTCTTGCCTGCGCCACCGGCGGCAGCCACCCCGCTCTGCTGAGCCTGCAGCGTTTCCGTCAGTGCCCGGAAAGCTCGGCGCCCGGCCCGCTTGACCACCGCGGAGCCGAGGAGGAAGCCGGCGAGGAGGAGCAGGAAGACCGTGAAGCCGCCGGCCGCGCTCGCGACCACTGTGAGCAGCCAGATCTCCAGCACCAGCCACGCGGCGACACCCAGCGGCAGAAACGTGCGCAGCCGGGAGCGCCGGGGCCGGGCGGGATACGTCGGGGTCGGAGCGCCAGTCGTCATGCTCCCAGTGTGCCTGGACCCGGCTCAGCACGGGATAAGGGGATGATCAGGCCACCAGGTTGCTCAGCCCTGCTTGTCGCGCCCCAGCACCTTGCCGACCCGCTCCCCCACGCCCCACGCCGTGACCCGCCACAGCGCCTCGACGAGGATGTCGCGGCTCATCTTGGAGTCGCCCAGCTCGCGCTCGACGAAGGTGATGGGCACCTCGACGACGTGGTAGCCCGCCTTGATCGAGCGGCGGGCGAGGTCGACCTGGAAGCAGTAGCCCTGGGAGGCGACCTCGTCGAGGCCGAGGCCTTCGAGGGTCTCGCGGCGGAAGGCGCGGTAGCCACCGGTGACGTCGCGGACCGGGACGTCGAGCAGGACGCGGGAGTAGAGGCTGCCGCCCCGGGAGATGAGCTCACGGGACTTGGGCCAGTTCACCACGCGACCGCCCGGCACCCAGCGGGAACCGAGCACGAGGTCGGCGCCCTTGAGGGCGGTCAGCAGCCGGGGCAGTTCCTCGGGCTGGTGGGAACCGTCGGCGTCCATCTCGATCAGTACGCCGTAGCCGTTCTCCATGCCCCAGCGGAAGCCCGCGAGGTAGGCGGCGCCGAGCCCTTCCTTGCCCTTGCGGTGCAGCACCTGGACCTGGTCGTCGCCGACGGCCAGTTCGTCGGCGAGCTTGCCGGTGCCGTCGGGGCTGTTGTCGTCGGCGACCAGGACGTGCGCTTCGGGAACCGCCTTCCGTACCCGGCCGACGATCGCCTTGACGTTCTCCGCCTCGTTGTAGGTCGGAATGATCACCAAGGCCGTGCCGAGCGGGCCGAACCGCCTCTCCTGGCCTTCCGCCGCGAGGGTCCCGTCGCCGTCGTTCACTGCTGCCCCTTCAAGTCCGTACGCAGGGGACCACCATAGTGGCCACGGCCTGCGATGGAGTGTCGGCTCATGTCCAGAGGAGTGTCGATTCAATCAGGGGTGTGCGGGAGCGCGCTCCGAGTGGCCTGTGCGCTGCCACGGAACGAATACCGCGCGAACGGCGAGAGCGCTGGAATCCGGGCCATCCAGATGTCGCCCGCGCTGCGGATGGGGGCCCGACGCCCTTCGGGCCGACCTGGGACCCGCCGGCTGCGGGTCGACCGAAAGCCGTTGTCTACTGAGCGTCCGGGCCCCACCCGGGTCACACCTACCCGACCGAGCCGGAACGTTCCCTCGCCGTAGCGCGAACGCTGGGCCTGGCTCCCAGTGGCAGCGCGCCGGTGCGGCGCACCACCCCTGACCCAGCGGCGCTTCGACGACCGCGCGGAGGTTCCTCGGTCGGACGTCCGGTGGTGGACCCGGCCGAACCTACCCGTCTCCCGCGGCCACCTGTCAACTGCCCTCTGACCTGCGGAGATTGCCTCAAATGCCTGGTCGGCGGGGAGGACCCGCAGGTCGCGCGGCGCGCCGGCGGGCCCTGACCGGCCCCGGGCCGCCCCAGGAGATCACTCGCCCGGCCGCACGAAAACCGTTCGGCCGCCGACCACCGTCCGCAGGCAGACGGGCAGGTCGGCGCCGGGGCTCAGGTCGGGCAGGCCGGGGGTGCCGGAACGGGGGTCGGTGGACCAGCGGGCGACCCGGTCGTCGGGGGCCTGGACGACGAGTTCCCCGGCGCGCCACACCGCGTAGTCCGCGGGCGCGCCCGGCACGAGGACGCCCGCGTCGTCCCGCCCGATCGCCCGCCAGCCGCCCCGCGTGTGCGCCGTGAACGCGGCGCGCACGGACACCTGGTGCTCCGGCGTGCGATGGAAGGCCGCCGCGCGGACGGTGCCCCACGGGTCGAGCGGTGTGACCGGGCTGTCGGAGCCGAAGGCCAGCGGTACGCCGGCCCGCAGCAGGGCCGCGAACGGGTTGAGGGTGCGGGCGCGGTCGGCGCCCAGCCGCTGGGCGTACATGCCGTCCTCGCCGCCCCACAGCGCGTCGAACGCGGGCTGGACGGAAGCGGTGAGGCCCAACTCGGCGAAGGCGGCGATGGTCTCGGGGGTGAGCATCTCGGCGTGTTCGACTCGATGCCGGGCGGCCCGCACACGGGCCGGGCCGACCTTCTCGGCGGCCACGCGCACCCCCTCGACCACCGAGGCCACCGCGGCGTCCCCGATGGCGTGGAAGCCCGCCTGGAGGCCCGCCTCGGTGCACGCGACCACATGGGCGGCGACGGCCGCCGTGTCCAGGTACGCCGTACCGGTGTGCCCGGCGTCGGCGTACGGGTCGTGGAGGCAGGCCGTGTGCGAGCCGAGGGCGCCGTCGACGAAGAGGTCGCCCGCGGCGCCGACGGCCCCGAGGGCGCGCGCCTTCTCGACGTCGCGCTCGGCCCAGTAGCCGACGACGCGTGGGCCGGGCTCGTCCGCGGCCAGCCGCAGCAGCTCGGTGAAGTCGTCCTCGGAGGAGATCTCCGGGCCCGCGCACTCGTGGACCGAGCCGATGCCGAGCGAGGCGGCGTGGGCGAGGGCGGCCCGCTGGGCCTCGGCGCGCTGGGCGGGAGTGACGGCGCCGAGCGCGGTGGCGCGTACCGCGTGGTGGGCGTCACGGGTGAGGGGGCCGTCCTCGAAGGCGTCGGCACCGGGCACCAGGTCGAGCAGGGCCGTGGTGACGACCGCCGAGTGGACGTCGATACGGCTGAGATAGAGCGGGCGGCCGCCGGTGGCCGCGTCGAGTTCGGATCGGGTCGGCGGGCGGCCGTCGGGCCAGCGGGCGGCGTCCCAGCCATGGCCCAGGAGGACCCGGTCGGCCGGGCGGGCGGCCGCGAATTCCCGTACGCGAACGAGGGCCTCCGTCAAGGACGGGACCGCGGAGAGGTCGAGGCCGGTGAGTGCGAGGCCGGTGGCGGTGGTGTGCACGTGGGCGTCGGTGAACGCGGGGGTGACCAGGGCCCCTTCGAGGTCGATCACTTCGTTGACGCCGCCCGCGAAGGCGTCGGCGGCGCCCTCGGAGCCGACCCAGGCGACCTGGCCGTGTTCCACGACCATCGCGGTGGCGAAGGGGTCGGCGGGGCTGTGGACTTCTCCACCGCGCAGCAGCACGGTGTCCGACGAGGCGGTGCGATCACTCATGGGGACAGTTTCGCGTGTGCCGCCCGCCGCGCCGCACCAGGGCCGCGCTTTCGAGGCACCCGGCACAGCGGCGGTCGGCGGTCGGCGGCCCTCAGATCTTCGGCGGCCGTGCCTCGTACGGCGTGGAGAGCACCACCGTCGTACGCGTCGACACGCCCGCCAGGGAGCGCAGCCGCGCCAGTAGCTCCTCCAGCTCGTGGGGGGTGGCCACGCGGACCTTGAGGATGTAGTTCTCGTCACCGGCGACGCTGTGGCAGGCCTCGATCTCCGGGACGCCGGCGAGGCGTTCGGCGATGTCGTCCGGGGCGCTGGGATCGAAGGGTTTCACCGAGATGAACGCGGTCATCGGCAGCCCGACGGCCTCCGGGTCGACGACCGCGGCATAGCCCCGGATGACACCGCGCTGCTCAAGTCGGCGTACTCGCTGATGCACTGCCGACGTGGACAGGCCCGTGGCCTTGCCCAGGTCGGTGTAGCTCATCCGCCCGTCCGCGACGAGCAGCTGCACGATCTGTCGGTCCAGCTCCTCCATGAGGCAAGAACCTACAGGGCGGTTGATCTCCTCCGATACCTGAGCGGCGCAGGTCATGCCCGGTTCGTGATGTGGCTGAGAGCCGTCTGTGAGCCGTCCGGGTGACAGCCCGGCCGTGTCGCGCATCTGCGAGCGGCATGTGACGAAGACCACAGTGTCCGAACAGGCTTGGTGATGATCTCGTGATTACCGCCGAGACGGGGCGGGAAATGCTTGCTGTGGTCGAGGCCGCAGTGCCTTACGGCCCAGCCCGAGGGGGAGAATCCCATGCAGAGTCTTAAGCGCCCTGGTCGTACCGAACCCAAGCGTCTCCAGGCGGTCATCGAGCCCGAGCCGGAGGGCGTCGAACCCGACGACGAGTTCGACGCGTACGACACCTTCGAGATGTACCGGGTGATCTGCCCGGACTGCGCACAGCCCATCGCCCTGCTGTCCGACGAGGACACCCTGCCCGAGCACGCGCTGGTCGTGTCGCCGTGGAACCCGTTCGGGCTCACGGTCTGCGCCGGTACGGGCCGTTCGGCCGGCGACGCCCGGTCCGCGGACGAGTCCGTCGAGCCGCAGGAGCAGGACACCGCCCTTCTGTTGACGCTCCCTCAGGGCCTCGACTGGCGGACGCAGCCTTTCTCGCACGTCGGCGGCCCGGCCTCGCGCCCGATGCGCCTGCCCGTGATGCGGCGTCAGGCTGCCTGATTCCACGGCCTGTTCGACCCATCGCGTCCGCGGCGTGGCTGGCTGATGGCTCCGTTCCTGGGGACTCGCCTGAGGACTCGTCTCCCGTAGAGGCCTGTTTCCCGTAGTCGCCCCGCACCATGGCGTCGTGTCGGCTGCCATGGTGCGGGTTCGGTGTGTCCGCCGACCGGCGGACACGGACGGCGGGGCCCGTGACGCCCCCGTTCGGGCCCGTCGCGAACTCAGGCGCGATTCACCGGAGCGGTGACCGCTTCACCGGCCCTCACGTTGACTCGGCATGACTCCTACGTACTCGGTGACCGGGCGTCAGCGCCACCTCTTCGCGTCCCGGTCGGCAGAATCGGTTCCGCATCAGGACCCGCCGATCTACCGTGCCCTGATGCGCACTTGGGCCGATCGGGGCCGCACGCTGCCGGGGCGTCCCGACCCGGAGTGGGTCCGGCTGGCCACACCGCCGAGCGGCCTCGCCCAATTCGGCTCCGGCGGCAGCCCCTTCGAGGGCTTCAGCGCGACTCGGGGCCCGCGAGGTGACGGGCGATGACCATGCGCTGGATCTGATTGGTGCCCTCGACGATCTGGAGGACCTTGGCCTCGCGCATGTACCGCTCGGCGGGGAAGTCCGCCGTGTAGCCGTAACCGCCGAGGATCTGGACGGCGTCCGTGGTGACCTTCATCGCGTTGTCGGTGCACAGCAGTTTCGCCATGGCCGCCTGCTTGGCGAACGGCCTGCCCGCGTCGCGCAGCCGGGCGGCGGAGAGGTAGAGCGCCCGGCCCGCCTCTATCCGGGTCGCCATGTCGGCGAGCATGAAGCGCAGCCCCTGGAAGTCGGCGATCGGCCGCCCGAACTGCCGCCGTCCGGTGGCGTATTCCACCGCCTCGTCCAGTGCCGCCTGGGCCACGCCGATGGCGCAGGCCGCGATGCCGAGCCGACCGGAGTCCAGCGCGGACAGGGCGATCGCGAAGCCCTGGCCCTCCTCGCCGATGCGCCGGCCGCCGGAGACCCGCACCCCGTCGAAGTGGAGCTGCGCGGTGGGCGAGCCCTTCATGCCCATCTTCCTCTCGGGTGCCGCGGCACTCAGACCCTCGGCGTCACCGGGCACCAGGAAGGCCGTGATGCCCCGGGAGCCCTCGCCTCCCGTACGGGCCATGACCGTGTAGAAGTCGGCGATCCCCCCGTGGGTGATCCAGGCCTTGGTGCCGGTGATCACCCAGTCGTCGCCGTCCCGCACGGCCCTCGTGCTCAGGGACGCGGCGTCCGAGCCGGATGAGGGCTCGGAGAGGCAGTACGCGCCGAGCAGGCCGCCGCCGAGCATCGCGGGAAGGTGCTCGGCCCGCTGTTCCTTGGTGCCGTAGTGGGCGAGCGCGTGGCAGGCGAGGGTGTGAACGCTCACGCCGAGGCCGACGGTGAGGCGGGCCATGGCGAGCTCTTCCAGGGCCTGCAGATAGACCTCGTAGGGCTGATCGCCGCCGCCGTGTTCCGAGTCGTAGGGCAGGCTGAGCAGTCCCGCCTCCGAGAGCAGGCCGAAGAGTTCGCGCGGGAACCGGCCCGCGTCCTCCTCCTCGGCCGCGTGCGGGGCGATCTCCCGCTGCGCGATCTCACGGACGAGCGAGATCAGATCCCGGGCCTCTTCCGTGGGCAGTTGACGGTCCACCGGCTGCGGGGCGCGGTCGGGCATGGCGACGCTCTCCTCCCTGTCGGGCGCTGCGGCGGACCCGCACCGGGGATGAAGTGCTGCCGCCGGGTATCGCACGCCACTGCCGATGATCCTCCTCCGGATCACGGAAGCCGCTGATCAGCGGCGGTGGCGCTTGGAGTATGCCCGTTCCGGGGCAGCGCCTCACCGGTTAACGGCCGTTCATCAGGACCTGTTCGGCCGACCCGGTGCACCCGGGCGCGAATTGGTCCGAACCATTGACCCCAGTGGTCTAGTCCTCTACGGTCTCCCCCTAACAACGCCTCACCGCGTTCATGCCAATCGGCACAGCAGGTCCCGGCAGCACCCTCCCCGTCACGCTCCCCTCCCCCGGAGTCACGATGCTCAGACCGCACAGCCCCCGCGTCCCCGTCCGGACGCTTGTCGCCACCACCTGTTGCGCCGCCCTCGGCGCCGGGCTCCTCGCTGCGGCGGGCACCGCGACCGCCACCCCCGCGAAGCCCGCCCCCCAGCACCACACGGCCGGCTCCGACAAGGTCGTGGGCTACTTCATCGACTGGGGCATCTACGGCCGCCAGTACTACGTCAAGAACATCGAGACGTCCGGCTCGGCGAAGAAGCTCACGCACATCAACTACGCCTTCGGCAATGTCGTCGACGGCAAGTGCGCGCTCGGCGACGCCTGGGCGGACACCGACAAGCCCTTCACGGCCGAGGAGTCCGTGGACGGCGTCGCCGACACCGCGGACCAGCCGCTGAGCGGCAGCTTCAACCAGCTGCTCAAGCTCAAGAAGCTGCACCCGAAGCTCAAGATCATCTGGTCGTTCGGCGGCTGGACCTGGTCGGGCGGCTTCGGCGAGGCGGCGAAGGATCCGGAGGCCTTCGCGAACTCCTGCTACGACCTCGTCGAGAACTCCAGGTGGAAGGATGTCTTCGACGGCATCGACATCGACTGGGAGTATCCCAACGCCTGCGGCCTCACCTGCGACACCAGCGGCAGCGAAGCCTTCGAAGACGTGATGGCGGCACTGCGCAAACGATTCGGCAAGAAGGAACTGATCACCGCCGCGATCACGGCCGACGCCAAGAGCGGCGGCAAGATCGACGCCGCGGACTACGCGGGCGCCGCGAAGTACGTGGACTGGTACAACCCGATGACGTACGACTACTTCGGCTCATGGGACGCGACCACCGCCCCGCACTCGCCGCTGTTCCCCTACCCCGGCATCGCCGACAAGGCGTTCAACACCGCCGCCACCATCAAGAAGCTGAAGAGCCTCGGCGTCCCGTCGTCGAAGCTGCTGCTCGGCATCGGCTTCTACGGGCGCGGCTGGACCGGTGTCACGCAGTCGGCGCCGGGCGGCACGGCGACCGGCCCGGCGGCCGGGACGTACGAAGCGGGCTACGAGGACTACAAGGTGCTCAAGGCGACGTGCCCCGCCAACGGGATCGTCGGCGGCACCGCGTACGCCAAGTGCGGTGACGACTGGTGGAGTTACGACACCCCGCAGACCATCAAGGGGAAGATGGCCTACAAGGACGCGCAGGGTCTCGGCGGCACCTTCTTCTGGGAGCTGAGCGGCGACACCCCGAACGGTGAGCTGATCAAGGCGATCAAGTAACCACGGGCGTACGGCGCTCGGGGTGGGAGTCGGTCGGCGGACCCCCACCCCGAGCGCGCCGCCCGGATGCCGGCGGGCCGCAGGTGCTCAGCCGTCCCGGCGGGCGGGCGCCGGCGCGAGGTAGGCCGGGGCGAGTTCCTCGATGGCGCGCATCGATCCGCCCAGCATCTTGACCAGCAGTTCGCGCATGGTGTCGCGGGACAGCTCCGGGCGGTCGATCCAGTCGAGGGTGGCGCCCTCGACCGCGCACACCCAGCCGAACAGGCCCATACGGGCCACCGGTTCGATGTCGCTCCTGCCGTACGCGCCCTCGGCGATGGTGGCGACGATCGCGCCGCGGACGCCGTCCCGGATGGCGTGCACCTGGGCGTCGAAGCCGACGCCGCCGCTGACGATCGTGCGGTAGGCGGCCTGGTTGTCCTCCGCGTAGCGCAGATAGCAGTCCATGGTGCGCTGCACCCGCTCCACGGGCGGCAGCTGGAGGCCGCTCGCCGCGAAGGTGATCAGATCGGCCACCGAGTCCTCGACGATGGCGAGGTAGTAGCCGCGCTTGGACTTGAAGTAGTAGTAGATCAGTCCCTTGGCCACGTGCGCCTGCCGCGCGATGTCGTCCATGGACAACGCGTCGTACGACGTGTCGGCGAACAACTTCCGCCCGATGGAGATGAGTTCGGCGCGGCGCGCTGACGAGCGGTCGGTGCCGCGGGCACGCGGCTGTTCGACACCACGCTGTTGACTACTATTCAATTTCGGTCCTGGTCTCCGACTGCCAGCGGGACAACCGCAGTATTGCAGACCCTCACCATCAGCTTGTTCGACTCTGATCGACAGAATCGACCGAGGATCAGGTCACAGCAGACCCAGCTGAGCCACCAGCATCGCGACGACCACGACCAGGGTCCAGCCCATCACGTGTTCGACGATCTTCGGGCCGTCGTCCTTGGGGCCGCCCGTGCGGGTACGTACGCGGGTGGCGGTGGCGGAGGTCGCGGTCATGGCAGCTCGCTGGGTGGTCGGTGCGCGGCGGGTCGCCCCGCCTTTTCCGTCCACCTTGCCACCGCATGAGCGGTTCGCGGCCGAGAGCTTGGTCACACGACAGCGCGGCCCCCGGGCTCCCGGGGGCCGCGTCCGGTCAGCGCACGCCGACCGCCGCGAGCGCCGCGCGCTGGCGGGCCGTGGGCCGTGCCGGGAAGTACAGATAGCAGACGCCGCCGGTGCCGGAGACGACCTTGCCGGCCGCGTTGTACCGCTTGGTACGCAGCCAGATGTTCTCCCACTCACGCCGCCGGTAGACCCGGCGTACCGCCTCGTTGGTCGGCGAGTTCGGGTCGTTGGCGATGACGTCGCCGTCGGCGGTGAAGCCGATCACCGTCATCAGATGGCCGGCCGTGCCGTAGCCGGCCCCCGTCAGCTCCTCGGCGAGGAACGACTGGGAGGTGATCGCCGGGATGCCCGCCGCGATCAGCGTCTCCAGGTCGGTGAGCGAGCCCAGCCGGGTCACCACGCCCTGGAAATCCTTGTACGTGGAGGCGTACGCGGCGTTGAAGGGCCAGTTGCCGCAGCCCTCGTACTGGTAGTCGAAGGTGAACCGGGCCGCGTGGCAGACCTGCGGGTCCGCGTACTCCGGGTTGACCCAGGCCAGGTCCTCGGCGCTGGGCTTCCGGCCCCAGAACTCTATGATCATCTGCGAGGAGGTGGGGCTGCACCAGGCCTCGCCGCCGTTGTCGTACTCCGGGTACTGGCCCTTGTGGGTCTCCTGCGAGTAGCGCGGGACGTCCAGTTCCCTCGCGAGCCCGGGGGTGGACGCCGGGACGGTGAAGCGGTCGGGGACGTCGGAGCCCATCGCGCCGAGCCGCCACACCGTGGGCGTGAGCCGGGTGCCGGGGGTGCGGTGGAGGGTCAGGCGCAGCCGGTAGGAGACGAGGCGCAGACCCGTGGCCGGGTCGTCGACGGCGAAGGTGTCCGTCCAGACGCTGCTCCTGCCGTCCTTCTGGCCGTCGAGGGAGGTGCGCCTGATGTCCTGGTCACCGGCCGCCCACCGGCCCAGCACGTACCAGGGGGTGTCCGTGCCGTCGGAGTACGTGCCCAACAGTTCGATCTGGACCCAGGTGCCGCCGGGGGTGTGCGCGTTCCAGGACGCGATGACCTCCGTGGCGGGGACGGCGAGCCGGTGGACCGGCGAGGTCCAGGTCGCGTACTCCCAGGCGGCCGTCCGCCCGGTGTGCGGGTCGGTGTAGTCGGTGGTGCCGGCCGGCGCGGCGATCACCAGCCCCGGCCGCTTCCCCGCCTTCGCCCGGGTGCCCCGCGCGCTGCCGGCGCGCCAGTCGGTGTACGAGGTCCAGGCGTGGTGGTCCACGAGGCGTTCCGGTGCTTGCGCGGGGCCGGCGGGGGCTCCGCCCCGGCCGTTGGTGGTGTCGGCGGCCGCCTGACTCGCGGAACCTCCGGCCGCCGCGGCGGCGGTGGCGACGGCTGCCGCCAGGACGGTCCGGCGGGACGGCTCGGAAAGTCTCGTCATCTGCGGTTGACCTCCAGGGGTCCGGAAGGAACGGTTCGGACGCGCGGCTGTCCGCCAACTATGGACGCCGGGCAAGGATTTCTGCCAGCACCTCGCGCCTCGCCACGCCCGCCAATATTGGTCGACACCACTGGCACGCTCCGGCACCGTCCGGCACGGTGTTCAATCCAGGTATGCACGCCTCTCCCGCCCCCGCGGACCCCGCCGTGGACGCCCTCGCCGCCCGGCTGCGGCTGCTGCCGCCCTCCTGCGGACCGGTCCGGCTGATCGGGATCGACGGACACGCGGGCTCCGGGAAGAGCACGTTCGCCGGGCGGCTGGCCGACGCCCTCGGAGGCGCGCCGGTGCTGCACCTCGACGACATCGCCACCCACGAGGAACTGTTCGCGTGGACGGGACGGCTGCTGAACCAGGTGATCGAACCACTGGGGCGCGAGGAGAGCGCGCACTACGCCCCGTACGACTGGCGCGGGCGCGGCTTCGGTCCCGCGCGCGTTCTGCCGCCCTCGCCCGTGATCCTCGTCGAGGGGGTGGGCGCGGGCCGGCGCGCGCTGCGTCCTCATCTGGCGCGACTGGTGTGGATGGAGCTGCCGGACGAGGAGGCCTGGGCGCGCGGGCGGTCGCGGGACGGGGCGGAGCAGAGCGAGTTCTGGGCCGGCTGGGTCCGGGCGGAACGGCTCCACTTCGCCGAGGACCCCTCTCGGCCGTTCGCGGATCTCCTGATTCGGCCGGGACATACGGGGTACGAGGTGCACACGGGACCTGCGAGGACCCCCGGATCGGGGCCGCACCTCACTCAGAGTGACGGACCATCCGCAATGTGCTGAACTTGTGAAGGGCGCCCTCCGGGAAGTTCCTTGACTGCCTCAACTCGGCTTGACCGGGGGGCCGTACAGGACTTACGTTCTCAATGTGCGGCCGTTCGATGCCGCCCAGAGACGCGAAGCCCCCGGTTGTTCCCCCGTGATCGGGGGCTTCGTTCTGCCTTCTGCCGCTTTCCCGGCACTCCTGAGGCACGATTCCTTCACCCTCGGTCACCGTCCGCAATGCGCCCCGTCTGCTCCCACCTCGTAAGACGAGGGCTGCGGCACCCTTCGAAGGGCGACCGACCCGCAGGTACGATGCCCAAGGTGCGACCTTCGGACGGCTGCGGCAACGCACCGGTGCAACTCCCGTCCGCGGCACGGCGGTTCGACGAAGGCTGCCGACGGGCACCGGCCCGTTCGGTTTCCAACGGGGGCACGGTTTGTGGGGGACGTGATGGACTTCGGCTCGCGGGGCCCCGAGGCCCCGGCCGACCTCGCCTGGCTACGAGGCGTGGACGCCTACACGATGGGCGCGTATCCGCAGGCGGAGGAGGAGTTCCGCATCGCGGTACGGATGGATCCCGGCATGGCCGACGGCTGGCTCGGGCTGCACGCACTGCGGGTGGACACGACGACCGCGCTGCTACGGATGTTCCGGCACCGGGAGCGCTTCGGGGAGCAGCGCTCGCGACACCGGCGCACCCTCAACTCCTGGTACTGGCTGGGCTGGTGGGTGCAGCCTGTGCTGGAGAGCCCGCGTGATCTGCTCCTCGCGCACGCCTCGCACTGGCTGGACGGGCGCCATGTGCCCGAGCTGGACCGGGCGCTCGCGGGGCTGCCACCGGTCGACGCGGACCACCAGGTGCGCTTTCTGCACGCCTGTCGCGCCTACCTCGTCAAGGACTGGGAGCAGCTGGTCCGGCACACCGATCCGCTGCTCGACGATCCGCTGCTGGGGATCGAGGCGGGCCTGTTCGGTGGCATGGCCAGGGTCCGGCTGGAGACGTACGGGCAGGCCGAGCCGCTGCTCTCCGCCGCGCTGATGCGCTGTCGCAGCGAGCAGCCGCAGCGCAAGGAACTGCGGTACTGGCTGGCCCGGGCCCACGAGGGCACGGGCCGCAGCGCCGCCGCGCTGCCGCTGTACCGGGCCGTGCACCGGGTCGACTCCGCCTTCATGGACACCTCGGCGCGGCTCGCGGCGATCGCCGAGGGGGACGGGTACGACGACGACGCGGCCGACTTCGCGGCGATGGCGCTAGGCGGGATCGGGCAGGACGTGCTCGACGGGGACGGGCTGGAACCGTTCTTCGACTCCGAGGGGCGGGATGTGAAGCTCTCCGATCCCGGGCTGCCGCCGCCGGGCGGCCTGCCGCCCGAGGCCGGCGACACCTTCGTACGGGAGAAGTCCGTGGTGCCGGTGGAGCCGCTGCCGCTGCCCGCCGGGCCGACGGATCCGGAGCTGCTGGAGGAGGCGCTCGCGGAGCTGGAGCGGATGGTGGGCCTTGAGCCGGTGAAGCGGCAGGTCAAGGCGTTGTCCGCGCAGCTGAACATGGCGCGGTTGCGGACGGGGCAGGGGTTGCCGGTCCAGCCGCCCAAGCGGCACTTCGTCTTCTCCGGCCCGTCAGGGACCGGCAAGACGACCGTGGCGCGAATACTGGGCCGGGTCTTCTACGCGCTCGGTCTGCTCGGCGGCGATCACCTCGTGGAGGCGCAGCGGGCGGATCTGGTGGGCGAGTACCTCGGGCAGACCGCTGTGAAGGCCAACGAGCTGATCGACTCGGCGATCGGCGGTGTCCTCTTCGTGGACGAGGCGTACTCGTTGTCCAACTCCGGTTACGGGAAGGGCGACGCGTACGGCGACGAGGCGCTGCAGGTGCTGCTGAAGCGGGCCGAGGACAACCGGGATCATCTGGTGGTGATCCTCGCGGGGTACCCGGAGGGTATGGACCGGCTGCTGGCGGCGAACCCCGGGCTGTCCTCCCGTTTCACGACGCGCGTGGACTTTCCGTCCTACCGGCCTCTTGAGCTGACCTCCATCGGCGAGGTGCTCGCGGCGGACAACGGGGATGTGTGGGACGAGGAGGCCCTTGACGAGCTGCGGTCCATCGCGGGGCATGTCGTCGATCAGGGGTGGATCGACGAACTCGGCAACGGGCGGTTTCTGCGGACGCTGTATGAGAAGAGCTGTGCGTATCGGGATCTGCGGCTGTCGGGGTATCCGTCGATTCCGACGCGGGATGATCTGTCCACCTTGCGGCTGCCGGATCTGATGCAGGCGTATGGGGAGGTGCTTTCGGGGCGGGGGCCGCAGGATCCTTCCGGGATGTGAGTCGCCCCCGCCGCCCCTACCCGTCCCTCCCCCATCCAGGGGCGGTGCCCCTTCGACCCCCGTCAAAGACTCGGGGCTCTGCCCCGGACCCCGTTCGCCCAGCCGCCCCCGCGCCCCTGAAGGGGCGCGGGGGCGGCTGGGCGGAATCAGCCGGCCAAAGCCTCCTCCGGGGTCGTGCTGGCTCGTGGCTCCGTCACACGGGCGGTCGGTGGTTCTCGGTGGGCCGGGTCTCGGACCTCGCCCACCAGGAGTTCCAGGACGTCCTCCAGGGCGGCAAGGCCGAGGACCTTGCCGGAGGCGTCGGCGACCTGGGCGAGGTGGGTGGCGGCGCGGCGCATGACCGTGAGCGCGTCGTCCAGGGGGAGTTCCGCGCGGAGGGTGGTCATGGGGCGCCAGATCTGTTGCGGGACGGCTCGGTCGGAGTCCTCCAGGTCCAGGACGTCCTTGACATGGAGGTAGCGGCCCATGAAGGCACCGTTCTCCGCGACGACGGGGAAGCGGGAGTAGCCCGTGCGGGCGGTGAGGGCCACCACCTGGGCGGGCGTCACCGAGGGCCCCACCGTGACCAGGGAGTCGCGCTTCAGCAGGACGTCCGTCACCGGGCGGGAACCCAGCTCCAGCGCGTCCTCCAGGCGCTCCTGTTCCTCGGGGCCGAGCAGTCCGGCCAGGCCGGAGTCCTCGACCAGCCGGCCCAGCTGGACGCTGGTGAAGACCGCCTCGACCTCGTCCTTGGGCTCGACGCGGAAGAGTTTCAGGACGAGGCGGGCGCAGGCGTCGAGGCCGATGGTGACCGGCTTGCAGAGCCGGGCGAAGGCGACGAGCGCGGGGCTCAGCCACAGCGCGGTCTTCTCGGGCGCGGCCATCGCCAGGTTCTTCGGCAACATCTCGCCCACGACGAGATGCAGGAAGATCACCACGGCCAGCGCGATGACATACCCGAGGGGGTGGATCATGCCGTGCGGCAGATGGATCGCCTCGAAGACCGGCTCCAGCAGCTTCGCCACCGTCGGCTCGGCGACCGCGCCGAGCGTCAGCGAGCAGACGGTGATGCCGAACTGGGCCGCCGCCATCATCTGCGGCAGGTTCTCCAGGCCGTAGAGGACCTGTCGGGCCCTCACGGTGCCCAGGGGTTCGATCTGGCTGCGGCGGACGGAGATCAGGGCGAACTCGGCGCCGACGAAGAAGCCGTTGGCAAGCACGAGGAGCAGGGCGAACAGGAGTTGGAGCACGCTCATCGGGCCGCCTCCACCACGGTGAGGGAGTCCGTGGCGGGAGCGGTGCGTACGAGGCGTACGCGCTCTGCCCGGTAGTGCCCGACCTGGCGTACCGCCAGCCGCCAGCCGGGCAGCTCGGCGCGGTCGCCGGGGGCGGGGATACGGCCGAGCAGGTCGGCGACGAGGCCGGCGACCGTCTCGTACGGCCCCTCCGGGACGTCGAGGCCGATGCGCTGGAGCACGTCGACGCGGCAGCTGCCGTCGACGTCCCAGGCGGGGCGGCCGTCCTCGGGCGGGGCGGCGGCGAGTTCGGGCAGGTCGTGTCCGTCGTGCTCGTCGCGCACCTCGCCGACCAGTTCCTCGACGATGTCCTCCAGGGTCACGACGCCCGCCGTACCGCCGTACTCGTCGACGACCACGGCGATGGGCTGCTCGCTGCGCAGCCGGGCCAGGAGCGGCTGCACGGGCAGTGTCTCCGGGACGAGCAGCGGGGCCTTCGCGATGCGGCCCACCGGGGTGTGCAGCCGGTCGCGGGCCGGGATCGCGAGGGCGTCCTTGAGATGGACCATGCCGACGATCTCGTCGATCCGCTCCCGGTAGACGGGGAAGCGGGACAGACCGGTGGCCCGGGTCAGGTTGACGACGTCCTCGGCGGTGGCCGACGACTGGAGGGCGCTGACCTTCACGCGCGGTGTCATCACGTTCTCCGCGGTGAGCTCGCCCAGGGAGAGGGTCCGGACGAAGAGGTCGGCCGTGTCCTGTTCCAGGGCGCCGGCCTGGGCCGAGTGGCGGGCCAGGGAGACCAGTTCGCCGGGGGTGCGGGCGGAGGCCAGTTCGTCGGTGGGCTCGACGCCGAAGGCGCGGACCAGCCGGTTGGCGACCGCGTTGAGGGCGGCGATCACCGGGCGGAAGAGTCGGGAGAAGACATGCTGGGGTCCCGCGACGAAGCGGGCGACCTGCATGGGCTTCGAGACCGCCCAGTTCTTGGGCACCAGTTCGCCGATCACCATCTGCACGGCGGAGGCCAGCAGCATGCCGACGACCACGGCGACTCCGGACACCGCGCCTTCGGGTATGCCGAGGGCGGTGAAGGGGCCGTGGAGCAGCTCCGCGAGCGCCGGTTCGGCGAGCATGCCGACGACGAGGGAGGTGATGGTGATGCCGAGTTGGGTGCCGGAGAGCTGGAAGGACAGCTCCTTGAGCGCGCTCACCACTTTGTGGGCCCGGCGGTCGCCCTCGGCGGCGGCCTTCTCGGCCTCCGGCCGTTCGACCGTGACGAGGCCGAACTCGGCCGCCACGAAGAAGCCGTTGGCGAGGATCAGCAGGAACGCGGCTCCGAGGAGCAGCAAGGGGATGGTCATGCCGCCGCCTCGATATGCCGGGAGGGGGCGGCGCAGGTACTACAGGACGATCCGTCCATCGCTGGAGGGAGTCACTCCTCGAATAGCAGGGAGCCTCCGCCTTTCCGGGGGTGGAACAGCGGAGGCGGAGGCGCAACGAAAACGCCTCCGCCAACAGATTAATCAAGACATGGGCCGGTGCGGCAGGGGCGGCGGCCCTGAGTCGGCCCTGATCTTGTTCGGGGTCAGCCCTGACGCTGTTCGGGCTCGGCGACCGAGCGGGCCTCCACCAACGCCCGGAGGGCCCGGGCGTCCGCGATGGCGTGCTGCTTGGCGATGCCCGGCTGGATGCCGAGCGCGGGCAGGCTGGTGCCGTCGGTGAGGTCGAGGAAGACCCACGGGTCGCCGACCCGCAGGTTCACCTGGACGATCTCCGGCCAGCCGAGATGCCGCTTCGCGGTGATGTTCACCACGGTCACCCCCGTCTCGTCGGCGATGACCTTGGGCCGGGACAGCAGGCACAGCACCCCGGCGAGCAGGGCGGCCGTGAAGACGAAGCTGAGCCGCTCCGCCGGGCCGAGCGTCGGCAGCAGCAGCGCGACCGCCGTGATGACCACGAAGATCGCGGCCGCCGCGGTCAGCAGCACGGCCCGGGTGCGGCCCGGCCGAAAAGTGACGGGCAGGGAAGGAAGACCATTCGACATGGCGTACGACTCCCGGGCGCTCAGAGGCGGCAGGCGTGGATGGCCGTGGTCAGGATGGCCCGCGCGCCGATGTCGTACAGGTCGTCCATGATCCGCTGGGCCTCCTTGGCCGGGACCATGGCGCGCACGGCGACCCAGCCCTCGTTGTGCAGCGGCGAGACGGTCGGCGACTCCAGGCCCGGCGTGAGCGCGACGGCGTTCTCCAACTGCTCGACGCGGCAGTCGTAGTCCATCATCACGTATGTCCGGGCCACGAGGACGCCCTGGAGGCGGCGCAGGAACTGCTGCACCTTGGGCTCGCTGTCCGCGGACGTGTCGGCGCCGACGCGGCGGATGACGACGGCCTCGGACTTCATGATCGGGTCGCCGAAGACCTCGAGGCCCGCGTTGCGCAGCGAGGTGCCGGTCTCGACGACGTCGGCGATGACCTCGGCCACGCCCAGTTCGATGGCGGTCTCGACGGCGCCGTCGAGGTGGACGACGGAGGCGTCGATGCCCTGGTCGGCGAGGTGCTTGGCCACGATGCCCTCGTACGAGGTGGCGACGGTCTTGCCCTGGAGGTCCTCGACGCCGTCCGCCTCGCCCGGCTTGCAGGCGAAGCGGAACGTGGAGCGGGCGAAGCCGAGCGGCAGGATCTCCTCGGCGCTGGCGCCGGAGTCGATCAGCAGGTCGCGGCCGGTGATGCCGATGTCGAGGCGGCCGGAGGAGACGTAGATCGCGATGTCGCGGGGGCGGAGGTAGAAGAACTCGACCTCGTTGACCGGGTCGACGATCCGCAGCTCCTTGGACTCCCGGCGCTGCTGGTAGCCCGCCTCATGCAGCATCTCCCCCGCAGGTCCGGACAGGGAACCCTTGTTGGGGACGGCGATGCGCAGCATGAGGCAAGCTTCCTTCGTTCGTATGTACGGGATTGGGTGCGGGCACGGCTCAGAGGTGGGCGTACACGTCGTCCAGGGAGATGCCGCGGGCGACCATCATCACCTGGACGTGGTAGAGCAGCTGCGAGATCTCCTCGGCGGCCGCTTCCTTGCCCTCGTACTCCGCGGCCATCCAGACCTCGGCGGCCTCTTCGACGACCTTCTTGCCGATGGCATGGACGCCCTTCCCGACCAGCTCCGCGGTACGGGAAGTGGCGGGGTCGCCGTTGGCGGCCTTCTGCTGGAGCTCGGTGAAGAGCTCCTCGAACGTCTTATTCGACATGATGTGCTCAGCCTAGGCCAAATACTGGATTCGTCAGCGCCAGGGTTCGGATACTGAGCGGAGGGTGGCCGCGGTCGCCACCGCCGCCGTCACCGCCTCGTGCCCCTTGTCCTCGTTGGAGCCCTCGATACCCGCGCGGGCCAGGGCCTGTTCCTCGGTGTCGCAGGTCAGTACGCCGAAGCCGATGGGGACGCCGGTGTCGACGGAGACCTGGGTGAGGCCCTGGGTGACGCCCTGGCACACGTACTCGAAGTGGGGGGTGCCGCCGCGGACGACTACGCCGAGGGCGACGATCGCGTCGTAGCCGCGGCCCGCGAGGACCTTGGCGACGACCGGGAGCTCCCAGCTGCCGGGGACCCTCAGGAGGGTCGGTTCGTCGATGCCCAGGTCGCGCAGGGCGCGCAGGGAACCTTCGACGAGGCCGTCCATCACCTTCTCGTGCCACTGGGCCGCGATGACCGCGACGCGCAGGTCGCCGCAGTTGCGTACGGACAGTTCGGGTGCGCCCTTGCCGCTCACGTTCGTTGCTCCTCGGTTCCTGAGACTCGTTCTCGCTGGATCTTGCCGCTGGTGTTACTGGTTGCCGCAGGTGGACGTGGGTGGAGCGTCCAGCCAGGGCAGGTCGTGGCCCATCCGGTCCCGCTTGGTGCGCAGGTAGCGGAGGTTGTGCTCGCCCGCGCGGACGGGCATCGGCTCGCGGTCGGTGACGTCGAGGCCGTGCCGGACGAGGGCGCCGGTCTTCTCGGGGTTGTTGGTCATCAGCCGGACACTGCGGACGCCGAGGTCCAGCAGGATCTGCGCGCCGGCGCCGTAGTCACGGGAGTCGGCGGGCAGGCCCAGTTCCAGGTTGGCGTCGAGGGTGTCGCGGCCGCGCTCCTGGAGTTCGTACGCGCGCAGCTTGGACAGCAGGCCGATGCCGCGTCCCTCGTGGCCACGCAGGTAGACGACGACGCCCCGGCCCTCGGTCGCGATGCGTTCGAGGGAGGTCTGGAGCTGGGGGCCGCAGTCGCAGCGCAGGGAGTGGAAGATGTCGCCGGTGAGGCATTCGGAGTGGATCCGGACGAGGACGTCCTCGCCGTCGCCGATCTCGCCGTGGACGAGGGCGACGTGCTCGACGCCGTCGACGGTGGAGCGGTAGCCGTATGCCGTGAAGTCGCCGAAGGCGGTGGGTAGTTGGGTCTTGGCCTCGCGCTTGACGGTGGGCTCGCAGGAGCGGCGGTAGGCGATCAGGTCCTCGATGGAGATGATCGTCAGACCGTGCTTGCGGGCGAACGGGATCAGTTCGGGCAGGCGCAGCATGCGGCCGTCCTCGCCGGCGATCTCGACGATCGCGCCGGCCGGGCGCAGGCCCGCGAGGCGGGCGAGGTCGACGGCGGCCTCGGTGTGGCCGTCGCGCACGAGCACCCCGCCGGTCCTCGCGCGCAGCGGGAAGATGTGGCCGGGGCGGACGAAGTCGCCCGGCTCGGCCGTGCCGCCCGCGAGGAGCTGAAGCGTGGTGGCGCGGTCGGAGGCGGAGATGCCGGTGGTGACGCCGTGCCGGGGGGCGGCGTCGACCGTGACGGTGAACGCGGTGCGCATCGACTCCGTGTTCTGCTGCACCATCTGCGGCAGTTGGAGCCGGTCCAGCTCGTCGCCCTCCATCGGGGCGCAGATCATGCCCCGGCATTCGCTCATCATGAAGGCGACGATCTCGGGGGTGGCCTTCTCGGCGGCGATGACGAGGTCGCCCTCGTTCTCACGGTCCTCGTCGTCGACGACCACGACGGGGCGGCCCGCCGCGATGTCGGCGATGGCCTGCTCGATGGGGTCGAGTCCGAAGTTCTCGATGCCGTCGGTGCTGTACAGGATCGGCGCCGTGGTCATGCCGGGGCTCCTTCCAGGGCGGGCTTGCGGGAGCGCAGCCACCAGTCGCGCATGCCCCACAGGACGAGCGCGCCGTAGATGATGTAGACGAAACCGGAGAACGCGTAGCCGTTGGCGAAGTTGAGCGGGACGCCCACGAGGTCGACCAGCAGCCAGGCGAACCAGAACTCGACCATGCCGCGCGCCTGGGCGTACATGGCGACGACGGTGCCGGTGAAGATGTACGCGTCCGGCCAGGGGTCCCACGACAGGGTCGGGAAGGCGGTGAAGAGGCCGCCGACCGCGAGGGTGCCGAGCACGGCGCCGGCGATGAGATAGCCGCGTTCGCGCCAGGTGGCGAATCGCGGGGCGATGGCGCCGTCCGCCGACCGCGCCTTGCTGCGGTTCCACTGCCACCAGCCGTACGCGGCGACGGCCATGACGATGACCTGCTTGCCGGCGCTGCCGGTCAGGTGGCCGGCGAAGGCGCCGAAGAGGATGAGGCCGGAGAGGAACTGGACGGGCCAGTTCCACAGGGAGCGGACCGCGCCGAGGGCGAGGGCGATCAGGCCGAGGATGTTGCCGATCATGTCCGACCAGAGGATCTGCTGGCCGAAGGCCGTGAAGGCGACCGTGTTCAGCGAGTTCACTTCGCCGCCCCCGGAGTGCTTGCTCCCGGCGTGCTTGCTCCCGGCGTGCTCGCATCCGGAGTGCTCGCTCCCGCGGTGCCCGCCGCTGCCTGGGTGCCCAGCAGTCGCTCGACGTACTTGGCGATGACGTCGACCTCGAGGTTGACCGGGTCGCCGGGCTGCTTGCGGCCGAGCGTGGTCAGATCGAGGGTGGTCGGGATGAGGCTGACGGTGAAGTAGTCGGGGCCCGCGTCGACGACGGTGAGGCTGATGCCGTCGACGGTGATGGAGCCCTTCTCGACCACGTACCGGGTGAGGTCGGCCGGGAGCGAGATCTTCACGATCTCCCAGTTCTCGGACGGCTTGCGCTCGACGACCCGGCCCGTGCCGTCGACGTGGCCCTGCACGATGTGTCCGCCGAGGCGCTCGCCGACGGCCATGGGGCGTTCGAGGTTGACTCGGGAGCCGGTGGTGAGGGCGCCGAGGCTGGAGCGTTCGAGGGTCTCCGCCATGACGTCGGCGGTGAACCAGTCGTCCTCGTGCTCCACGACGGTGAGACAGACGCCGTTGACGGCGATGGAGTCGCCGTGGCGCGCGCCCTGCGTGACGACGGGGCCACGCAGACGGAAGCGGGAGGAGTCGCCGAGACTCTCGACGGCGGTGACCTCACCCAGCTCTTCGACGATTCCGGTGAACACTTCCCGGGTCCTCCCTGCCTCGTATGGCACGGACTCCGGGGCTGTCGAAGGCGACAGATATGAGCGGACTACGGCACAGGGGGCGACGCCGCGTCAGAGCCACCCCTGTCGGGGTTGGCCGAAAACAGACGGCGGCGCGCACGAATGCCCGCCCGCCGCGCACTGCCTCCCATCCGGACTTTAACCGTCGGTCCAGGAATTTCACCTGGTCAACCGGCCGCTGGAAGCGACCGGGTCGCGGACTGTAACCGCCGGTTCGGACTTTCACCGACCCCGGAGTGCGCTGCTTCTGGTACATGGCCAGTGTGCCACGCCCGATCGACACCCATGCGGGTGATGACTGTGGGGTGGCTCACAGGCCGCGTCGCTGTACTTCTACCGCGGACGCCGGGGAGTTTCGGCTATCACTGACCATGGGTCAACTTCCGCCGCAGCGGCCCCACTCGGACCGACCCGAGCCATTGACCGGCTTGGTCTAGTCCTTTCAAAGTCTGCGGTCGCGGTACCCGCCTCGAACGGCCCGGCGGCGGTGACGACGGCCCTTGCCCCGTCGCCGGGTCCCACCCCTGTGTGTTCCCGGGCGGCGGCGGCGCCTCCGGCGAATCGTTCCCGCCGGTTGTCACACTTCGAGGAGGCTCCCCGTCGTGACCGCCGTAGGCGTTCCACCGGGGAGCGTCCGGCTTACGAAGGGGACGTACTGCGATGACCACGATCCTGGTGACCGGCGGCACCGGTGTTCTCGGCCGGCTCGTCACCGAGCGGCTGCGGGCGGAGGGACACGAGGTACGGGTGCTGAGCCGCCACGCACAGCCGTACGCCGTCGATCTCGTCGCGGGCGGAGGCGGGCTGGACGCGGCCGTGGCGGGGGTGGACGCGATCGTGCACTGCGCGACCACGCCGCGCGGGGGTGACGAGCGGGCGGCGGCGCATCTGATCGCGGCGGCGCGGCGGGCCGGTGTGGGCCACCTGGTCTACATCTCGATCGTCGGCGTGGACCGGGTGCCGCTCGGCTACTACCGGACCAAGCTGGCCGTCGAGCGGCTGGTCGAGGAGTCGGGACTGGGCTGGACGATCCTGCGCGCGACCCAGTTCCACGACCTCCTGGTACTGCTCTTCCAGGGCCTCGCCAAGCCACCGGTCATGCTGTTGCCCGCCGGGGTGCGCGACCAGCCCGTCGCCGCCACCGAGGTCGCCGACCGTCTGGCGGAGCTGGCCGTGGGCGCCCCCGCCGGTCGCGTCGACGACATGGGCGGCCCCGAGATCCTGACCTTCCCCGAGCTGGCCCACGCCTATCTGGCCGCCACCGGTCGCCGACGACGGCTGCTGAGCGTGCCCCTGTTCGGCAAGGCGTACCGGGGCTTTCGGGCCGGGGGGCACCTCACACCGGGGCGGGCCGTGGGGAAGGGGACGTTCGAGGAGTATCTGGCGGAGCGGTTCGGGAGGCGGAAGGGGCGCTGAGCGTCGGCGGGGGGCGTGAGACGTGCCGGTCACCGTGTGTGGCGGAGCGAACAGCTCGTCCTGGGCCGACTCCCGGGCCATGAGGAGCGCGCCCCGCAGGACAAGCGTGCGGTTCGGGGCCGAAGTCGCGCTGAGAGGCACCGCGTCGGTGGCGGCGCGGGCCTGCCGGTCACCGCACCGACGGCCGAGTGGGCGCCCTGCCGGTCACCGTGCCGGCGGTCGAGTGGGCGCCCTCCCGGTCACCGCGCCGGCGGAGCGAACAGCTCGTCCTGGGCCGACTCCCGGGCCATGAGGAGCGCGCCCCGCAGGACAAGCGTGCGGTTCGGGGCCGAAGTCGCGCTGAGAGGCACCGCGTCGGTGGCGGCGCGGGCCTGCCGGTCACCGCACCGACGGCCGAGTGGGCGCCCTCCCGGTCACCGTGCCGGCGGTCGAGTGGGCGCCCTCCCGGTCACCGCGCCGGCAGAGCGAACAGCTCGTCCTGGGCCGACTCCCGGGCCATGAGGAGCGCGCCCCGCAGTACGGCGGCTCCGCCCAGGCGGCTGGGGCGGACCTCTGTCGGCAGGGGCGACATCGCCGTCAGCCGGGCTTCCACCCGTGCGGCCAGGGCTTCCCCGCCGGCCTGCCCGACCTCACCGCCGAGCACGACGCAGCCGGGGTCCAGGACGGCGACGACGGAGGCGGCGCCCAGGGTGAGGCGGTCGGCGAGGGCGTCGAGGAAGCGGGTGGCGGGCCCGGCTGCCGGAGGGCGGGGGCCGCCGGTCTCCACGTGGGTGGCAGCCTCGGCCAAGGAGGCGGGCGCCGCCGAAGGACTCACGGCCGACACCGACCGGTCGGCCGCATCCGCATCCGCCGCGCGGCCCGTCGCACTCGTCGAGGGGCTCGTCACGCTCGCCGAGCCGCCCGGCCTGTCCGCCGGGGCGCTCGCGCTGTCCGCCGCGAGGCCCGCCACCGCCGCCCGCACCAGGGTCGCCGCATGTGGCTCGTGCCCCGTCGTCTCGGCCTCGATGCCGTGTTCGGCGGCCAGGGCCGCGACCGCCGCCGCGCCGCCCAGGGAGTGGAAGCCGCCCTCGCAGTCGGTGGCCGAGGGGATCGTGGTCGTGCCCGGGACGGGGAGGAAGCCGATCTCGCCGGTGCCGCCGGAGGCACCCCGGCGGAGTCGGCCGTCGAGGACGACGGCGGCGCCGGTGCCGAGGCCGAGCCAGAGGAGGACGAAGGTGTCGCGGTCGCGGGCGGCGCCGTCGCGCTGTTCGGCGACGGCGGCGAGGTTGGTCTCGTTCTCGACGAGGATGCGGGCAGGGAGCCGTTCGCCCAGGGCGGCGACCAGGCGGCGGTGCCATTCGGGGAGGCCGATGGAGTCGCGGAGTTCGCCCGTGGCCGGGTCGATCAGGCCGGGGGCGCCGATCCCCACCGTGTGCAGCCGGTCGGCGCCCGCCTCCTTCGCGGCGCGCTCCACCAAGGTGACCGCCTGCTCCACCGCCGGTCCGGTGCCCGCGTCGTCGGTGATCGGGACGGACGCCCGCGCCAGCTCCGTACCCAGCAGGTCGGCGACGACGACCGTGACGCCCTCGGTGCGTACGTCGAGGGCGGCGAGATGCGCCCGGTCGGCGACGATGCCGTAGAGGCGGGCGTTGGGCCCGCGCCGCTGTACCCCCGACTCCCCCACGACCGCGATCAGCCCGGTGGCGGTGAGGCGCTCGACGAGGTCGGCGACCGTGGGCCGGGACAGACCGGTGAGCTGCTTCAACTGCCCTGCCGTCAGCGGCCCCTCCTGTTGCAGCAGCCGCAGGGCGAGCCGGTCGTTGATGGCTCGGGCGGTGCTGGGTGATGCGGGCATGCCGGGATCCTTCCAGATCGGCGGCTCCGTACGGCTGGTGCCCCTCGGGCCGATATTCCCTATCTATCAGGCAGGGTTCCTGATAGTTTACGCGGCGCGAATGTAGGCAACCTGCGAAGCGGACGGATTCAGGGAGGGCGGACAATGAGCACGGTGGTCTACGAGCAGCGCGAGGTGAGGCGGGCGCGGTACGCCGTGGCGGCCGTGTTCGCGGTGCACGGTGCCGTCACCGGCTCGTTCGCGACCCGCGTGCCGTGGATCCAGGACCATGCGGGGGTCAGCGCGGGCCAGTTGGGGCTCGCGCTCGCCTTCCCGGCGATCGGCGCGTCCCTGGCGATGCCGCTCGCGGGCCGGATCAGCCACCGCTTCGGCGCCCGTACGGCGTTGCGCGGGCTGATCTCACTGTGGACGATCGCGTTGATCCTGCCGGCCCTCGCGCCGAGCCTGTGGACGCTGTGTCTGGCGCTGTTCGTGTACGGCGCGTCGGCGGGCATGGCGGACGTCGCGATGAACGCGCTCGGCGTGGAGATCGAGAACCGCCTCGGCAAGTCGATCATGTCCGGCCTGCACGGCATGTGGAGCGTGGGTGCCCTGGTCGGTTCGGCGGCCGGTACTCTCGCCGCCCATCTGGGCTCGGACGCCCGGCTGCATCACGCGCTGGCAGCGGTCGTGCTCACCGTCCTCGGCCTGGTCGCCTGCCAGGGGGTGCTGGACCTGAGGCCCGCGGAGGACGAGGAGCCGCCGCCCAGGTTCGCGCTGCCGCCGAAGTCGGCGCTGCTGATCGGCGCGGTCGGGTTCTGCGCGGTGTTCGCGGAGGGGGCCGCCCTGGACTGGTCGGCGGTCTATCTGCGGGACCGCTTGGCGGCCTCGGCGGGGCTCGCGGCGGCGTGCACCACCGGGTTCATGCTGACCATGGCGCTGGCCCGGATCGCGGGCGACGCCGTGGTCAACCGATTCGGCTCGGTCCGTACCGTACGGGCGGGCGGTGTCCTCGCCGCGCTCGGCGGACTGATGATCGTCGTCGCGGATCACCCGGCGGTCGCGATGGCCGGCTTCGCGCTGATGGGGCTCGGCATCGCCGTCGTCGTACCGCTCTGTTTCGCCGCCGCCGGCCGCAGCGGGCCGAACCCCAGCCAGGCCATCGCGGGCGTCGCGACCATCACGTACACGTCGGGGCTGGTCGCGCCGAGTGCGATCGGCGGGCTGGCACAGTTGACCAGCCTGGTCGTGTCGTTCGGCCTGGTGACCGTGCTGGCGTGCGGGCTGGTCGTCCTCGCGGGCGTGCTGCGCGCCGCGGACCGGGACCGACCGAAGGTCAGTCGGCCGGACACGGCGGTTCCCGACCGCCCGCTGTCCTGAGGCAGCCGGTCCACTCGGCCAGTCACGAGGTCGGCTGCGGGGTGCCCGCGCGGACCGGTGGCTTCACCGGTGTCGCGCGGCTGCGCCCCGTCGAGCCGGCAGCGGACGCACGGCCGGTTCCGCGGCGGACCGCCGGCCCGGCTCAGCCCCGCGCCAACTCGTACGCGTATCCCGGCGAGAACGCCCCCGCACTCCCCCGGCAGCCGTCGGACTCGCCGGGCAGTTTCACCCACAGGTAGGCGTCGATGCGGGGTTCGCCGGTGGTGAGGGACGGCGGCCGGCCGAGGCCCCGGCCGGCCGGGTCGCACCACTCGCCGTCGGCCGGGGCGCCGTTGCCGTTGCGGCTGGTGTCGATGACGGCGCCGAGGTCCGCGGGGCCGCGGAGGGCGTCGAGGACCTGGCGGGTGTAGGCGACCTCGGACTCGGTGGGGTTGAAGTTCGACACGTTGCTGAAGACGCCGTCGGAGCCGTCGGCCGAGGCGGCGCCCGCCTCGCGGAGCAGTGCGGCCTGTTTGCCGGGCGGGTTCCATTCCGAGTGCCCGGCGTCGTAGTAGACGCGGGCGTCGGGGGTGGCGGCCTTCAGGACGCGGCCGGCGCGGGCGAGAGAGGCGAAGCGGTCGGCGCGGCCACCGGTGGACAGGCAGTCGGACTGGGCGATCGCGTCGGGCTCCAGGACCACGATGACCTCGTCCGAGCCGAGCCCGGCGGCGAAGGCGTCGATCCAGGCGTCGTACGCCTCCAGGGTGGACGCCCCGCCCTGCGAGGCCCCGCCGCAGTCGCGGTCCGGGATCGCGTAGGCCACGAGGACCGGCACCCGGTCCTGCTCGGCGCCGGCGGAGGCGACCGCCGCGACCTGGGAGGTGGTGGTGGCCGGGGTGGGGTCGGTGAACCAGACGGCGGCCGGCCGGTCGGCTATGCCGGACTCGATGACGGCGCTGCGCGGGTCGTCCGGGTTGTCGTGGACCCAGTCGAGGACCTGGGAGTCGGGATGGCGGTAGAGCTCGCCCGGGTCGGACACGGGTTCCGTGCGCGGTTCGGTCCGGTCCGCCGAGGGCCGCACGCCGGCCTTCTTCGACGGGTCGGTCGACTTGGGGGGCGACGGCGTGGGTGAGGCCGGCGAGGGGGAGGGCGAGCCCGGGGTGGGCACGGGCGGATCGGACACGACGCCCGGCGAGCGGTTCATCAGCGGCCGGGCCTCGTCGGAGCCTCTGTCACCGTTCAGCGCGGTCACCATGCCGGTGACGGTGCCGACGACGGCCACGACCGATGCCGCGGCCACCATGGCGCCGCGCCTCGCCGCCCGCCTGCGCTCGGCTCGGCGTGCGGCCAGCCGCTGGGCGCGTAAGCCTGACACGTGGTGCTCCCCCCTGCTCCCCCGGACCCGCTCCCGGACCGCGCTCCGTCGCTTGCCGGTGCTTTCCGCACTTTCCGCCGGGCCCGCGTTACCCCGTTCCGGGGAAGTGCCGGGCACGGCGGCACCGGTGTCACCCTAGGCCTGGGACCCTGCCCCCTATGGCGCAGTTGGAACATTTCACCAATTCCATGGACTCAGTAGACACAGTCGTCTCCCGCATGCGCGCCCTCGACCGGGCCCTGCCCGAGCGGGACGGGCTCGCGGTCTTCAACCGCGTCTATCTCACCGTCACCGAGGCCATCGACCGGCGCCTGGACGCCGGCCACTTCCCGGACGCCGAGGCCGCGATCACCCTCGACGTGCTCTTCGCCGAGCGGTATCTACGGGTCGCCGAGGGAGGCCGTACGCCCGCGTGCTGGCGGCCGTTGCTGCAGTTCCGGCGCCATCCCGGCGTACGACCGCTGCAGTTCGCCCTCTCCGGCATCAATGCGCACATCGGGCACGATCTCGCGCTCGCCCTCGTGGACACCTGTCGTACGCTCGGCTGTGAACCCGCCGATCTGGAGGACGAGTTCGAGCACGTGGGCGACGTCCTCGTGTCGCTGGAGGAGCGCATCCGCGAGGAGTTGATGCCCGGCCCCGACCTCCTCCAGATCGCCGATCCCCTCACCCATCTGCTCGGCTCGTGGAGCCTGGAGCGGGCCCGCGAGGCCACCTGGTCGGCCGCCCGCGCGCTGTGGGCACTGCGCGGACTCCCCGATCTCGCCGAGGAGTTCGGCCATCGCCTCGACGCGGCGGTGGGCCTCCCGGGACGGATGCTGCTTACGCCGCTGCCGGAGTGCGGCTGAGCGGCTGAGCCAGCGGCATTCGGCTACCGGGCCGGCGTTCCGGGCGGGCGTGCGCCCTCGCTGGAATCGGTGACCTCGGGGCTGCCGGGAACGGCGTCGTACGCGGCCTCGGTGGGCCCCCAGCCGCGCTCCGGGGATAGTTCGCGACCCCCTCGTCGGCCACCTCCGGACAGACGCTCACCCGCCCGCCCCACACCCTCGACAAACTGCCTCTGACCTGGTGTTTTCCAGAGATCCGCCTAAGCTGGGGAGCTCTGCTGGGCCAACGGAGGGGGACTTCGTGAGTGACGAGGCCATCGGGTACGACGCTGCCCACATCGAGGTGTTGGAGGGGCTGGAAGCCATTCGGAAGCGGCCGGGGATGTACGTCGGCTCGACCGGCGAACGCGGCCTGCACGAGCTGGTGTTCGGGGTCGTCGGCCGGGCCGTGAACGAGATCCTGGCCGGCTCTGCCGACCCCGCCGGCTCCGTCGATGTCACCCTCGCGTCCGACGGCGGCATGCGTGTCGCCGACGACGGTCCCGGTGTCCCCGTCGAGGCCGACGGGGACGCCCACGGTCCCGGCCTCCAAGCCCTGATGACCAGGACGGGCGCCTGGGCGGAGCCCGGCGACCGCCGCGCCGTCTCCTTCAGCCTCTTCGGCCTCGGACCCTGCGTCGCCAACGCGCTGTCGAGCCGTCTGACGGCCGAGGTGCGGCGCGAAGGGGTCCGCTGGGTCCAGGAGTACGCCCACGGAGTCGCGGTCACCACGCTCACCGACGCGGGACCGGCGACCGGAAGCGGGACCGCCTTCGCCTTCCGGCCCGACGCCGAGATCTTCGGGACGGCGGAGTGCTCATTCACCGTACTGGCGGAGAGCTTCAGGGAACTGGCCTTCCTGAACCGGGGCCTGGGCATCTCGCTGACCGACGAGCGCCACCCGGGCGAATCCCCGTCGATGCGACCGACGTCGATGCGATCCGCGTCGATGCGATTCCGATTCCCGAACGGCGCACGGGACTTCGTCGCCTTCCTGGAGGCACAGGCAGGGGCGCCGCCGCCCGTTCACCCGGACGTCATCGGCTTCGAGCAGGAGAACCCGCGGCTGGCGGGCACGCTGGAGGTCGCCCTCCGCTGGTGCCACGCCCGCGAGGAGCGGGTCCTGAGCTTCGCCAACAGCCGGCCCACCCCCGACGGCGGCACCCACGCGACGGGCTTCCGGGACGGCGTGACAGCCGCGGTGAACACGTACGCACGGAGTCGGCGACTGCTGACGGCGGCCGACCCCGATCTCACCGCCGACCGGATCGGCGAGGGCCTGACAGCGGTCGTGTCGGTGAAGCTGGACCGTCCCGAGTTCCTCGGCGCCACGCGCGGCGTCCTGGGCGGCACCGCGGTGCACGCCTGCGTCGAGGAGGCCGTCCGGGAACACCTCGGCACATGGCTGGCGGGGCACCCGGAGCAGGCCGCCACCGTCGTCGACCGGATCGTCCGGGGCGCTCGGCGGGACTGAGCGCCGGCGCGTTCGGTGCCCCTGCCGGAAGCAGACCCACCCGCGTCCCGTCCGCTCCATGTGAACGTAATACGTTCGACTGGAGAAGAACCCTCCAGAAGATCCCTCACAGAGGAGCACACGGCATGGCGTTACGGCTCGGGCTCGCCCTTCCCCAGATGCGGCAGTACGACATCGGAAAGGACGTGCCCGACGTGGCGCGTATTGCCGAGGACATCGGCTACGACAGCCTGTGGGTCTTCGAACGGGCCCTGTTCCCGGAACCCCCCACGCAGGGCCTCTACGGCCTGGAGGGCCTGCCCTGGCCGGACCACTACCGGCATGTGGCCGAGCCCCTGGTCACACTCACCCTGGCCGCGGCGGCCACCGAGCGGGTCCGGCTGGGCACCAGCCTGATCGCCCCGCTGCACGTGCCGTTCCAGCTCGCCAAGTCGCTCGCCTCGCTGGACGCGGCGAGCGGTGGCCGGGTGGTCGCGGGGCTCGGCACGGGCTGGTCCCTCGACGAGTACGCCGCGGCGGCCGTCCGGCCCTTCGAGGAGCGCGGCCAGGTCCTGGAGGAGCTGATCGGGGTCTGCCGGGCGGTCTGGGGGCCGGACCCGGTGTCGTACGACGGACGGCTCACGAAGATCGCCTCCGCCGTGGTCGGGCCCAAGCCGCGCCGGCCGATACCCATCCTGCTCGCAGCGAGCGACGCCCCGGCCCGGCGCAGACTCGTCGACCACGCCGACGGCTGGCTGCCGGTCGGTCTGGGCGTCGAGGAACTGGCCGCTCAGTGGCGCGAGTTGCGGAACCTGGCCGCCGAGCGCCGCCGCATCAGACCGCTCCGGTCGGTGCTGCGCATCAATGTGCAGTACCAGACCAAGACCTACGACGGCGCCGACCGCCACCCCTTCCAGGGCAACGCCGACCAGCTCGCCGAGGACCTGGCCGCCCACGCCGCGATCGGCCTCGACGAGATCTTCCTCGACCTCCAGTACGGCCTGCGGGACGCCGAGGAGCTGAAGGACGTGGCCGCGGAGGTGTACGCCTCGGCACGGGCGGCCGGGGTCTAGAGACCGCCTCCAGCCCCTGGCCCCGTAGCCCTCTGGTCCTCTGGTCCTCTAGTCCTCCGGGAGTTCCACGGGCGCGATCTCGTCGTAGACGTCCCCGGGCCCGGGGTTGGTCGTGTCGGTCGCTCCGCCGAAGTGGTGCATGACGCCCCAGACCGCGTTCAGGGCGGTCTGGATCGCGCCCTCGGCCCAGCCGGCCGTCCAGGAGATGTCGTCGCCGGCGAGGAAGATGCCCCGCTTGTCCTCGGGCAGCCGGTCCTGCATGAAGTGGGTGAACAGGCGCCGCTGGTAGCGGTAGTGGCCGGGCAGGTTGGCCTTGAACGCGCCCATGAAGTACGGCTCGTTCTCCCAGGAGACCGTCACCGGGTTGCCGATGACGTGCTTGCGGATGTCGACCTTCGGATAGATCTCGCCGAGCGACTTCAGCATGACCTCCATCCGCTCGCTCGCGGACAGCGGCAGCCACTTCAGGCTGTCGTCGCACCAGGTGTAGGAGAGGCAGATGACGGCGGGCTTGTCCGGGCCGTCGTCGAGGAGGTAGGTCCCGCGCGTCATACGGTCGGTGAGGGTCATCGACATGACGTCCCGGCCGGTCGGATTCCCCGTGTCGTCGACGGCCTCGTCCAGCCAGAACGGCCGGTCGACGGGGACGAACAGCTTGCTCGACTCCATGTAGTGCGTCCGCTCGATCGCCGTCCAGTGGTCGATCGGGAAGAGCGAGTCGTCGCAGGCGATCTTCGACAGCAGCATCCAGGACTGGGCGGTGAAGATCGCCGCCCGGTAGGTGCGGATGTCGCCGTTCGCGTCCGTCACGGTGATCCGGTCGCCGGCCGTGCGATGCAGCCGGGTCACGGCGGGGCGGGGCTCGCCGTTCGGGTGCAGGCTTGCGAGGGACGTCCCGTACGGCCAGTGCACGATCTTCTCCGGTTCGCGCTCCCACAGGCGCAGCGGGAGCTGCCGGCTGCCGCCGACGATGCCGCGGTGGTGGTCGTCGGCCTCGGTGTAGACGACCCGCAGGATCTCCAGGATGGAGTTCGGGAAGTCGGTGTCCCAGCCGCCCGTGCCGAAGCCGACCTGGCCGAAGATCTCGCGGTGCCGGAAGGACCTGAAGGCCTCGGAGTCGCAGAGGAAGCCGTAGAAGGTCTGGTTGTCGAGCTTCTCGACGAGCTTCGCCCAGATCTCGCGGATGCGCGGCACGTCCCGCTCGCGCATGGCCTGGTTCATGTCGGAGAAGTCGGCGCCCTCTTCGAGGCACTTGTTCCAGGCGGCGGCGACATCGCGGTAGATCTGCGGGAGGTCCTCGACCGTCTCGGCGTAGTGCGACTCGCCCTTGAGGTCGACGACGGTCGAAGGCGTCACCTCCGCGAGGGGGTTGGGGAAGGGCCGGGTCTCCAGCGCCACCAGGTCGATGTAGTGCTGGAGCGCCGTGGAGGAAGGCGGGAAGCGCATCGCGCCCATCTCGGCGGTGAGGGAGGGGTCGCAGCCCTCGAACCCCACCGTCCGCAGCCGCCCGCCGATCCGGTCGGCCTCGTACACGACCGGCTTCAGGCCCATCTTCATCAGCTCGTACGCCGCCACGACACCGGACAGCCCGCCGCCGATGACCGCGACCTCGGTGCCGTGCTCGGTCGCCGGTATCTGACCCAGGCCCGCCGGGTGGGCCAGGAAGTCGTCGTACGCGTACGGGAAGTCGGGCCCGAACATGGTGATCGGCGGCTGCCGCCGCTCGTCTGCGTGCTCGACGGCGTTGGGCACGGTGGACGTCATGGGGTACGGACTCCTTGCGCGAAAGCTGGTGGGTGGGGCCGGTGGGACGGTCAGATCAGGGACCCGTAGAGACCGGGACGGCGGTCGTTCAGATACGGGTTCGCCTCGCGTGAGGCCGCGAGGCGGGCGGGGTCGACGTCGGCGAGGAGGAGTTCCTCGTCGCGTCCGGCGCGAGCGCGCGCGACCCCGTCGGGCCCGGCCAGCGTGGAGAGCCCGACGAACTCGAACTCGCCTTCCCTGCCGACCCGGTTGACGTAGGCGACGTAGAGCTGGTTCTCGAAGGCCCGCACGGGGATCATCGACTCGGCGACGAACTGGAACGGGTGCATCTGGGCGGTGGGCACCAGGAGCAGGTCGGTGCCGGCGAGGGCGTGGGCGCGGACGTTCTCCGGGAACTCGACGTCGTAACAGATCATGATCCCGACGCGGAGTCCGCCCAGCTCCGCCTGGACGACGGGCTGCTCGCCCGGGGTGAAGTGGTCGCGTTCGAAGCAGCCGAAGAGGTGGGTCTTGCGGCAGTTCGCGAGGCGGCTGCCGTCGGCGGAGACGAGCTGGGCGGAGTTGAAGACCGCCTCGCCGTCGCGTTCCGGGTAGCCGTACGCGATCGCGAGCCCGTGCCGTCCGGCGATGTCGGCGACCGTGTCGGCCGCGTCGCCGTCGGCGGGCTCGGCGAGCCGCGCGATGTCGCCGATCGCGTACCCCGTCAGGAACATCTCCGGCGCCACCAGCAGCCCCGCCCCGGCCCCGGCGGCCCGCCCGGCGGCCTCGTCCAGCACCTCGAGGTTCCCCACGACCGAGCCGGGCCGGCCGGAGCTCTGGAGCAGGGCGGTACGCATGCGTGTTCCTCACCGGGACAAAGGGGATTCGGGGGTCAGACAGACGGTACGGTCGGCCGCCCGCCCCGGACAAGCGGAGGCTGTTGCGCGCCGACGAGCGATTCGTTGCGTACGGCACGGGGTGGACGACGATTCATTGCGCACGTATCGAGGAGGCCCCGCGAAGGGGCGCGGGGCTGTGTCGATATGCGGCTCCGCCGCGTGGACGCGACCAGCCACACGAGCCCGCAGCCGCCAAAGGCCCCCCACGCCCCACCCCCCTAGCGGGCCCTCCTCCCCAACACCACCGCAGTCACCAGATACGGCACCGCGAACACGGCGAACACGACCCCATGCGCATACGACGCCCCGACCACGGCGTACGCGGCGAAGACACCGACCGTGCCCAGCTCGGTCCCCATGCTCGCGACGGACGTCAGCGTCGCCCGGCTGGTCCCCACGATCCGGTTCTGGAGCCGCGCGTCGGCGAGGACGTTGACCAGTTGGAAGCCGCCGAAGGCGACGGCCACGAGCCCGATGCCGGCCGGTGTGCCCAGCAGCGACCCCGTGGCCAGGGCGAACGCCGAGCCCGCGAGCACCGCCCCGAGCCCGGAGGTGCTCAGCCGTTCGCCGACGCCGGTCAGCAGGCTGCCGATCGTGGGCCCCACCCAGATCACCAGCAGCAGATACGGCACCGTCTGCTCGGCCACGCCCGTGTCCCGGGCCAGCAGAGGCGTGTATTCGTCGAGCGCGCCCCAGACCGCGCCGACGGCCGGCACGAGCAGCAGCGCTCCCCGTACGGAACGGTCCCGGCGGGCCTCCGCGAGACCGGCCCGCAGGGTGGCGAGGGTGGAGGGCCGGCCATCTCCGTGGGACGCCGTGTTCCGGTGCTCGGGAAACCGCGTGGCCACCACCGAGGTCAGCACACACACCAGCACGCTCGCCGCGCCCACGGCCGGGTAGCCGCCGAGGTCGAGCACCGGCCCGGCCAGCCCCATCGCCGCCATCACGGCGACCATCCCGACGGCCTGGGCCCGGCCGATGACACGCGCGTACCGGCCGGCCGCGCCGAGCCGGTCCAGCTCGTCGTAGACCAGCGCTTCCAGCGCGCCGGAACCGAGCGCGCCGCGCACGCCCCAGAGCACGAAGCCGAGTGCGAAGGCCCAGTACGACGGGACGATCACCCACAGGGCGAAGCCGGCGGCGGTGAGCAGCGGGCCCAGGCACAGCAGCAGCCGTCGGGAGACCGCGTCGGCCCAGGCGCCGGAGGGGACCTCCAGCAGGATGCCGGTGATCGACCACAGGGCGAACAGTGAGGAGATCTGCCAGAGCGACAGACCGGTGTCGCTGAACAGCAACGCGTACACCGGGTAGAGCAGCACGAAGTCGTCGAGGAACGCATAGCCGTACAGCGTGGCCGTCAGCCGCCGGACACCGGTGCTCGCGGTGTCTGCGGCGCCGGGCGGACGCGCAGGTGAGAGAGTCATGAGGCCTTCCCGCAGGGGCGATTCGGACGTCGGGGGTACGGCGTCCGAGGCGGCCCTCGGGAGGCACGGCTGGTGGATCAATGTCGCCAGGTCATGGCACCGATGCTAGTCGGACGGCACCGTCCGGCCCAGGGGTTATCGGCCCGGCTCCCCCACCCCACCCAGCGCAAACGTCGTGATCACCGCCGCGTGGTCGGACGGCCACTCGTTGTCCTCGACGTCCGGCCAGGGGCGTGGGGTCCCGCTGACGTACGTCCGGGAGTCGAGCACTTTCAGGCCCCGGTGGAGGACGAAGTCGATGCGGTCCTGCGGCTCGGGTCGGCCGCTGCCGTCCTCGTGCTCGGCGTGGACCGGCGACCAGGTGTGGCCGGGGTCCCGTACGGGGTCGGGGTGGGCCTCCCGGTAGGAGTCGCGCAGACCGGCCTCCTCGGCGGCCCTGGTCACCGGCCAGTCGACGTCGGGCCGGTCCAGGTGCGAGGGCGAGTTGAAGTCGCCCACCAGGACGACCGGCACCGTGCCGTCGATCCGGCGCAGGCCGTCCCGCAGCTGGGCGAGCCGCACCTCCTCGTGGGCGATCAGGTCGGCGGCCGCCACCCCGTCGAAGGCGGCCTCGTAGGGCCCGTACGGCGCGCAGTCCAGGTGGACCGTCCAGACGTCCACCTCGCCACCCGTACCGATGCTGATCCGGGCGCCCGCCGCCCCGTAGAAGCCGACGTCCGGGTCGCCGAAGCGGGCGGTGATCGGGTGGCGGCTGATGATGCCGAGGTTGTCGCCGGCCCGGTGGTGGTGCCAGCCGAGGGCGTCGGCGAGTTCCTCGGCGGCGGTGCCGTACGTCTCCTGGAGGCCGACCACGTCCACCTCGGTCTCGGTGATGGCCTTGAGCTGCTTGGCCCGGTGGTCGTGGACCTTGGTGCCGCCGTACCAGAGGTTCCAGGTCATGACGCGGAGCCGGTACGGCAGCAGGGAGCGCAGTGTCCGGGGGGTGACGTCCGTGAGGCTGGGCCGGACGGTCCGGCCGGGTGCGGGCTCGATCGGGGCGAGCGAGGGCACGGCGAGGACGGCGCAGCCGGCCGCCTCCGCCGAGCTGACACCGGTCTGGGTGTCCTCGACGGCCACGCAGGCGGCCGGGTCGACGCCGAGGGCGCGGCAGGCGGCGAGGTAGGGGTCGGGGGCGGGCTTGGTGTGCTCGGTGTCGTCGGCGGTGACGGAGACGGTGAACAGGCCGCGGCCGAGGGCGTCGAGCACGGTGTCGGCGACGGAGCGCGGGGACGCGGTCACCAGCGCGGTGGGCACCCCTTCCCGGGCCAGCGCCCGCAGCAGCGGCAGCGCGCCGGGCCTGGGCACGACCCCGGTGCGGACCCGGTCGGCGAACTCCCGGTGCAGATCGGCGGCGACACCGTCCGCCGGGGCGCCGGTGATCCCGGCGAGCCAGTTCGCGGTGTACTCGACCGGGCGCCCCAGCACGTCCGGCTGATCGGCCACGGTCAATGCCCGGCCGAGGCCGCCGGCCACCTGTTCCACCGCCTCCCACCACAGCCGCTCGGTGTCGACGAGCGTGCCGTCCATGTCGAACAGGGCAGCCTGAAGCGGTAGATGAGACAAGGGTGTCGCCTTCTGTGGGGGGGTGAAGGGGATAGGGATGGGGTCGGGGGATCAGTGGGTGCGTTCGGCCACCAGCACCGGCCGGTCCGGCAGGCTCACCGTCACGGGCGCTCCCGCCCCGAGCGTCGCCGCCTCGTGCGTGGGGAGGTCGGCCTTGACCTCGGTGCCGTCCGCGAGCCGTACGGTGACGCGGATGGCGGCGCCGAGGAACGCGGTGGCGATCACCTGCGCGTCCCCGGTGTCGTCCGCCCGTACGGCGACCGCCTCGGGCCGCACCAGTACGTCCACCTCCGTGGCGGCCGGCGCCGGACCGTCGACCGGCAGCCGCCGGCCCAGCACCTCGACGGTCGTACCGTCCAGCCGCCCCGGTATCCGGCTCATCGTGCCCACGAACTCGGCGACGAAGGCGGTGGCGGGGCGCCCGTACAACTCGGCGGGCGGCGCGCACTGTTCGAGTCGCCCGGCCTGCATCACGGCGACCCGGTCGGCCATGGACAGCGCCTCCTCCTGGTCGTGGGTCACGAAGAGGGTGGTGATGCCGAGTTCCCGCTGGAGCCGGCGGATCTCCTCGCGCAGGGTGAGCCGCACCTTGGCGTCGAGGGCGGACAGCGGCTCGTCGAGCAGCAGGACGCGGGGGCGCAGGGCGAGCGCCCGGGCGAGGGCGACGCGCTGCTGCTGGCCGCCGGAGAGCTGGTGCGGGAATTGGGCGCCCTTGTCGGCGAGGCCCACGAGGTCGAGCAACTCGGCTGCGGCGGCCCGCCGTTCGGCCGTACGGACCTTGCGCATCCGCAGTCCGAAGGCCACGTTGTCGAGGGCGCTGAGGTGCGGGAAGAGGCTGTACGACTGGAAGACCATCCCGGCGTCGCGGCGGTGGGCCGGGACGCGGGTGACGTCGTCCCCGTCGACGAGTACCTCGCCCGAGTCGGGGTGTTCGAACCCGGCGAGCATCCGCAGCGCGGTGGTCTTCCCGCAGCCGGACGGGCCGAGGAGGGCGAGCAGTTCGCCGGGCCGGACGGTCAGGTCGAGTCCGTCGAGGGCGACGGTCGTGCCGAACTCCCGCCTGAGGCCCCGGAACTCGACGGTGGCGGCCTTGTCCAGGGCCATGGCTGTCCGCACCGCTGTCTTCATGCCGGTCTTCGTGCCGGTCTTCGTGCCTGTCTTCATGCCTGTCTCCACGGCGGTCTTCTCAAGCGCGGTCATGGTTCATCCCCGGGCGGCGGAGGCGGTTCGGGGGCGTCCGCCGAAGGAGGCGAGCGCGAGGAGCATGGCCCAGGTGACGAGCAGGCTGAGCACCGAGACGGCGACCGACAACTGGGCCTGGGAGCCGCTGACGTTGACGATCCACACGGCGAACGGCCTGAACCCGAGCAGTTGGGCGACGGTGAACTCGCCGAGCACCAGCGCCAGTGTGAGGAACGAGGAGTTGAGCAGCGCCCCCCGCAGGTTCGGCAGCACGGCCCTCACCAGCGCCTGCGGCCAGTTCGCCCCGCAGCTGCGCGCCGCCTCGACGAGCGTGCGTACGTCCATGGCGCGCAGCCCCGCGTCCAGCGCCCGGTACACGAAGGGCAGGGCCATCACGACGTAGGCGAGGACCAGGACGAACGGGAAGTCGGGGTTCTGGATCGCCACGAAGGTCTGGAACAGCGGCGTCCGGGAGAGGTGTTCGGGCCCCCACTTGAGCACGGTCCCGAGGCCGGCCACGAAGGCGATCGGCGGCACGACCAGCGGCAGCGCGCACACCACCTCGACCACCGGCCGCAGTCCCGGCGCGGCGAGCCGCAGCGCGACCATGGCGGGCACCATCAGCAGCAGCACGATGGCGATGGTGGCGGCGGCCAGTTCCAGCGAGAGCAGCAGACTGGTCACGAAGCCCTCGGTGCCGAGGATCTGCGTGTACGCGTCGAAGGTGTACCCCTGGCCGGGCACGTCGACCGTGAAGAGCACGGACGCGGCGAGCGGCACGAGGAAGTACAGCCCGGCGCAGGCGAGGACACCCCAGCGCCACAGGTTCGAGCGTCCGCGGTTCAGGTGCCCCGCGTTCAGGCCAGCCATCGCGCACTCCGTCGTTGCAGGGGCAGGTAGACGGCCATGACCAGCCCGGCGATCAGGACCATGTCGAGGCTGAGGGCGAGCGCCACGTTCTCCTGGCCGACGAGGACGTTGCCGGAGATGGCGTCGGCGATCTGCAGCGTGACCAGCGGGATCGAGCTGCCCACCATGGCCGCGGCGGTGGCGTACGCGGCGAAGGCGCTGCCGAAGAGCAGCACGAGGCCGCCGAGCAGGGAGGGCGCGAGGACGGGCAGGGCGACGTGGAGCCAGTACTGGAGGCTGGTGGCGCCGTTGTTCCGCGCGGCCTCCCGCCACTGGACGCGGAGTCCGTCGAGGGCGGGGGTGATGGTGAGGACCATCAGCGGGATCAGGAAGTACAGGTAGACGATGACCAGTCCCCAGAAGCTGTAGAGGTCCCAGCCCTTGTCTGCCAGCCCGAACTGCCGGGTCAGCACACCGGAGTTGCCGAGTGTGGCGACGAATGCGAACGCGAGGGGCACACCGCCGAAGTTGGCGAGCACCCCGGACGCGGTGAGTACGGCCTCGCGCAGCGCCGTGAACCGGGAGGTGACGACGGCCTGCGCGAGCGGCAGCCCGAGCAGGGCGGCGAGTCCGGCCGAGACGGCGGACAGCTTCACGCTGCCGAGGATCGCCGTCATATAGGCGCCCTGCACGGAGGCCGTGAGGTTCGCCGTGGTGTACGAAGTGGCGCCCGTGGCCTGGTCCTTGACCGTGAACGCCCCGTTGAGCATGGCCACTGCGGGCAGCCCGAAGGCGATCGCGACGAAGGCGAGCAGGGGAACCACGGCCCACCAGCCGGCGGGGCGGGGCCGCCGCTTCACGGAAGCGGCGGCCACCGGCTCGCTGTCGGCCGCGGTGACGACGACGGTCACCCGGAGACCGCCGCGGCCCAGCCCTGCGCCAGCGTGTCCTTGGCCTCGGTCTGCTGGTCCTCGGTCGGGAACTCGGGCGTCCCGGACACCTTCGGCAGCTTGGCCGCGGCTGTCTCGTCCAGCGTGCCCGCCTTCTCCATGGCGGTCATCAGCGCCGGCCGGGCGTACCCCTTGAGCCACAGGTTCTGGCCCTCGGCGCTGTACAGATATTCCTGCCACAGCCGGGCGGCCGCCGGGTGCGGGGCGTCCTTGTTGATGGCCTGCGAGTAGTACTGCGAGAACTTGCCGTCCTCGGGCACCGCGACCTGCCAGTCCACGCCCTTGGACTTGAACTCGTCGGCGTACCCGGCGTTCAGATAGTCCCAGTCGATGCTGATCGGCGTCTCGCCCTTCTCGACGGTGGCCGGTGTCGACTCGACGGGCGTGTAGTTGCCGTTCTTCTTCAGCTCGGCGAAGAAGTCGAGGCCCGGCTGGATGTCGTCGAAGGACCCGCCGCTGGCGAGCGAGGCGGCCCAGACCCCGCCGAACGCCGAGCCCGACTTGGTGGGATTGCCGTTGAGCGCGACCTGCCCCTTGTACTGCGGCTTCAGCAGGTCGGCGAAGGTCTCGGGGCACTCGGCGACCCGCTTCGCGTCGCACCCGATGGAGATGTAGCCGCCGTAGTCGTTGTACCACTGCCCCTTCGGGTCCTTCTGGCCCTCGGGGATGTCGCCGAAGGCGGCGACCTTGTAGGGCGCGAGCAGGCCCTGCTGGGCGGCGCTCAGGGCGAAGGAACTCCCCAGGTCGAGCACGTCGGGCGCCCTGTCCTGGCCCTTGCGCGAGGTGACGGCGTTGATCTCGTCCTGGCTGGCGCCGTCGGGGTTCTCGACCTCGATCTTGATCCCGTACTTCTTCTCGAAGCCGTCGATCAGCGCCCCGTAGTTGGCCCAGTCGCGGGGCAGGGCTATCGCGTTGAGGGCGCCCTCCTCCTTGGCCGCCTTCACCAGCGCGTCCATGCCGCCGAAGGCCTCGGCCGAGGTCGCGGTGGCCGCGTCCTTGCCGTCGGCGGTGGTGGTCGAGGTCTCGGGGGCCGCGCCACAGGCGCTGAGGGTGAGTGCGGCGGCGACGGCGAGGCCGCCGCTGAGAACGGCGGTTCTCGGCAGATAGCGGGTCACGAGCTCTCCAGGGGTACGCGCGGCGAGGGACACGGCTGGGCACTTGTCTGAACAAGTTGACCTCAGTAGGCCCGCGATTCATGTCCCCCGCGTAAACAATGGCGAAACCGTTACCCGCGATTCCCTGGCCATTCACGGCACGACGCGACTCCGCCCCCGCCCGCCCCGGCCCTCGTCTAGGCTGGTCAAGCTGTGCACAGCGGAACGGTGCGGACGAGCAGAGACGGACGGAGGGGAAGCATGGCGGCGCGACACGAGGAGATCGCCGAGGAGCTCAGGCGCGGGATCGACCGTGAGGAGTACACCGTCGGCAGCCTGCTGCCCCCGGAGACCGAACTCGCGGCCCACTACAACGTCTCCCGCGGCACCGTCCGCCAGGCCGTGGCCGCGCTCACCGCCGAGGGGCTCATCGGCTCCCGTCAGGGCGCCCGCCGCGTGGTCCTCGCCAGCCGCCGCAGCCAGACCCTCGCCGAACTCCGCAGTTTCGCCCAGTGGGCCCGCGCGATGGGCCGCGAGGCGACCGGCCGGGTGATCGCCCAGGAGTACCGCACCGCCACCCCCGAGGACCGGGTACGTCTCCGGCTCCCGACGGACGCCCAGGTCCTGCACGTCCTGCGCGTCCGGGGCCTGGACGGCGAACCGGTCCTCCTGGAACGCACGGTCTACGCCGACTGGATCTCCCCCGCGGTCGAGTCCATCGAGCCCGACTGCCCCTCCGTGACCCAGCGCCTCCTGGACGACACCGGCCTGGTCTTCGCCTACGGCGAGCACGTCATCGACGCGGTGGCCGCCGGCGCCCAGGACGCGGACCTCCTCGGCGTACGCCGTACCAGCCCCCTCCTACGGGTCCGCCGCGTCACGACGACCCGCGAAGGCCGCCCGGTCGAATGGTCCGACGACCGCTACCGCTCGGACGCGGTCAGCTTCAGCGTCCACAACTCGATCGACAACAACGCCCTGGCAAGAAAAACAGCGGAGTGACCTCAGGCTCTCAGGCGAGCGCCCTGGACAAAGAGCAACGCGTAACCCCCGGCCCACTAAGGGGCGCGGGGAACTGCGCGACCAACCCCCACAAACCCGCACCCGCCGACGAACCGAACGCCCCGAGCTCTCAGGCGAGCGCCCTGGACAAAGAACGACACGTAACCCCCGGCCCACTAAGGGGCGCGGGGAACTGCGCGACCAACCCCCACAAACCCGCACCCGCCGACGAACCGAACGCCCCGCCCCCTCAGGCGGGCGACCCGGAAGAGAACCTCCGCAGCAACGGCGACAGCACAAGCACGGACTTCGTCCGCTCCACGAACGGCTCCCCGGCGATCCGCTCCAGCACCCGCTCGAAGTGCCGCATGTCCGAGGCGAACACCTGCACCAGCGCATCGGCCTCCCCGGTGACGGTCGACGCCGCGACGACCTCCTGATACCGCTCCAGCCCCCGCTGGATCGTCTCCGGCGACGTGTTCCGCCGGCAGTAGATCTCGACGAACCCCTCGGTCTCCCACCCGAGCGCGGCCGGGTCCACCCGGACCGTGAACCCGGTGATGGCCCCGCTCGCCCGCAGCCGGTCCACCCGCCGTTTTACCGCGGGAGCGGACAGCCCGATGAGCTGGCCGATGTCGGAGTAGGAGCGGCGGGCGTCCTCGGCGAGGGCGTGCACGATGCGTTCGTCGAGATCGTTCAGCACTGCGGGTGGATCACTTCTCCGGAGTTGCGACAGGGTCGGCGAGACGGGAACGGCGGTAGCCGTAACTGAAGTAGAACACGAGCCCGACGGCCATCCAGACCCCGAAGACCACCCAGGTGACGGCGTCGAGGCTGCCCATCATCCAGACACAGAACCCCAGGCCCAGCACGGGCAGCACCGGCGACCACGGCACCCGGAACGTACGCTCCAAGTCCGGCCGGGTCCGCCGCAGCACCACGACGGCCACATTGACCAGCGCGAACGCGAACAACGTACCGATGCTCGTCGCGTCCGCGAGCTGCCCCAGCGGAATGGCCGCGGCGAGCACACCGCAGAACAGCGAGACGATCACGGTGTTGGCGCGAGGCGTCCCGGTCCTCGGATGCACACGCGAGAACACCTTGGGCACGAGCCCGTCCCGGGACATGGCGAACAGGATGCGGGTCTGCCCGTACAGCACGGTCAGCACCACACTCGCGATGGCGATGACGGCCCCCGCCGCCAGCAGCGTCCCCCAGAACGCGTCCCCGGTGACGTCCTTCATGATCCCGGCGAGCGCGGCCTCGGACTCACCGAACCCCTCCCAGGGCCGCGCCCCGCACCGAGAAGCAGGGGGCCCCGAGCAGGAGGTCCCCGCCACGCCACGTACAGCGCACGACCCTATGAGCCAGAGCTTCGCGAGCGTAATCAGGCAACCTTGCGCACGACCGGAAGATCGTTGCGTTCATCGCGCGACGACGGATGTTCATTGCGCGGCGCCTTTGGAACTTTACGCACGCCAGCCGACCCAGGGGCGCGGGGAACTGCGCGACCAGCCCCCACCGGACCCGCGCCCGCCAACGAACCGAGCGCCCCGAGCCCAAACGCGCCCTAACTCCAGCTGGCGTGAAGGGGCTTCCCCTCCGCATAACCGGCCGCACTCTGTATCCCCACAACAGCCCGCTCGGCGAACTCCTCCAGAGACCCGGCCCCCGCATACGTGCACGAGGACCGAACCCCCGCGATCACCGAGTCGATCAGATCCTCGACCCCCGGCCGAGCCGGATCGAGGAACATCCGCGAGGTGGAAATACCCTCCTCGAACAGCGCCTTCCGCGCCCGGTCGTACGCCGACTCCTCGCTCGTACGGTTACGCACGGCCCGCGCCGACGCCATCCCGAACGACTCCTTGTACAGCCGCCCACTGGCGTCCTGCTGAAGGTCACCCGGCGACTCGTACGTGCCCGCGAACCAGGACCCGATCATCACGTTCGACGCGCCCGCGGCCAGCGCCATGGCGACATCCCGGGGGTGCCGCACACCACCGTCGGCCCAGACGTGCTTCCCGTACTTCTTCGCCTCGGCCGCGCACTCCATGACCGCCGAGAACTGCGGCCGCCCCACCCCGGTCATCATGCGGGTCGTGCACATCGCACCCGGTCCGACACCGACCTTGACGATGTCGGCGCCCGCCTCGATCAGGTCCCGGACGCCGTCGGCGGCGACGATGTTGCCCGCCACTATCGGCACCCGGGGGTCGAGGTCGCGCACCAGCTTGACCGCGTTGATCATCGATTCCTGGTGGCCGTGCGCCGTGTCGATGACGAGCGTGTCGACACCCGCGTCGAGCAGCTGCTCGGCCTTGCCCGCGAAGTCGCCGTTGATGCCGACGGCGGCGGCGATGCGCAGCCTGCCGCTCGCGTCGACGGCGGGGCTGTACAGCGTGGCCCGGAGGGCGCCCTTGCGGGTGAGGATGCCGGCGAGGCGGCCGTCCTTGTCGACGGCGGGCGCGTACCGGCGGTTGGCCGTGTCGAGCCGGTTGAAGGCCTCGCGCGGATCGATGTCGGCGTCCAGGAGCAACAGGTCCCGGGACATGACGACTTCGAGCTGGGTGAAGCGGTCGACGCCGGTGAGGTCCGCGTCGGTGACGACACCGACGGGCCGCAGCTCCGCGTCGACGACGACGCCCGCGTTGTGCGCCCGCTTCGGCAACAGGGCCAGCGCGTCGGCGACGGTCTGGTGCGGGTTCAGCACGATCGGGGTGTCGAGGACGAGGTGGCGGCTCTTCACCCAGGAGATGACCTCGGTGACGACCTCGTTCGGGATGTCCTGCGGGATGACCACCAGGCCACCGCGGCGGGCGACCGTCTCGGCCATGCGGCGGCCGGCGATGGCCGTCATGTTGGCGACGACGAGCGGGATGGTGGTGCCCGTGCCGTCCGGGGAAGCCAGGTCCACGCCCTGCCGCGATCCGACGGAGCTACGGCTCGGGACCATGAAGACGTCGTCGTACGTCAGGTCGTACGGGGGCTGGATGTCATTGAGGAAACGCACGTGCCGCACATCCCGGTCGTTCAGAGGTGACCCCCTGACAGGACCGCCAGGGGGAAGAGCACGTACCTCATTGTCCCATGTCGGCGGGTACGAGCGGCCCCGACGGATCGTCCAGAGGGCGGGTGTGCGGCCTAGGAGGATCCTCCGAGAGCCAGCACGATCCGCAGCTCGGAGTCGGTGCCGCTCCAGTGGTCCGCGGCCTCGGCGAACACCTCCTGCGCCATGCTCCAGTCATTGGGCACGGCCAGGGCGAACTCCCGCCAGCCGCTCAGCACGACCAGCCGTCCGCGCACGGGCGGCGCCCACGAGAGGTCGGTGAGGCAGTCGGCGAGGGCGTCCCAGTTGCGGCCGAAATGGTCGGGCAGGCCGAGGGCGCGGGAGCAGCGGTCCATGAAGGCGGGCTTGTCCATGACACCGCCCAGGTCCAGCTCGATATGGGCCCAGCCGCCGGTGCCCAGCACCTCGGCGAGCGTACTGCCGCTCATCCCGACACCTCCCGCGTCTCCTTCATCCATCCTGATCCATGCGACGCATTCACGCGACGGGTTCATACGACGGCCTTCATGCGACGGGCTTCATGCGAGGTGCTTCATGCGACAGGCGGACCGTGGCAGCACCGTGTCGATGCCGCCGCGGTCCGCCCCGCGCACGCGCTCGCCCTCAGGGCCCGTCCGGGTCCGCCCGGTTGAGCGCCGGGCGCGGTGTCTGACCGGCCGTCAGCAGGTAGTCCGCCGCCGAGGTGTCGGTGACGAGGCTGGTCACCAGCCCCGACCTCAGGACCGCGTCGATCGCGCCCGCCTTGCGCTGCCCGCCCGCGATCGCGACGACCTCGGGGATACGGCGGAGCTGGTCGGCCTTGACCGTGATGCACCGCTCGCCGAGGTCGCGCCCGACCCGGCGGCCGTCGGAGTCGAAGAGGTGCGCGGACATCTCGGCGGCGACACCGAGGGAGGCGTAGTGGCTCCGCTCCTCGTCGCTGAGCATGTCGTGCACCGTGGAGATGCCCGCCTCCCAGGAGCCGATGGAGACGCAGGCGACCGTGACCTTGTCGAAGTACTCGAAGGCCCGGGCGATCCCGGTCTGGTGGCGCAGCGCCGCCGCGGTGGCCTCGTCCGGCAGCAGCATCGGCGCGTAGATGGGGTGGGCGTCGCCGCCCGACACCTGCGCGGCCCGCCGTACCGCCTCGACCGAGCCGCGCTCGGCGGTCCCTGCGTCGTACACACCTGTCAGCTGCACCACCGTGCAGGGCGGCAGCCGGTCCAGGGCGGCCGCCATGTGGATGGTGGAGCGCCCCCAGGCGAGGCCGAGGACATCGCCCTCGTTCACCAGTTCGCCGAGCAGGTCCGCCGCGACCTCGCCGAGGTTCTCGGGATCGGGCGACTCCTCCGCGTCGGCCGGGGACTCGACGACCACCGCGTGCCGCAGGCCGTAGCGGGCACGCAGCGCGTCGGAACGATCCGCGTCCAGCTCCGCGGGAACGCGGATCTCGATCCGTACGAGATCCCGCTCGAGGGCCGTCTCCAGAACACGGGCCACCTTGAAGCGGCTCACGCCGAACTCCTCGGCGATCTGGATCTTGGACTTGCCCTCAAGGTAGAAGCGACGAGCCATGGCCGCCGCCTGAACCAGCTCAGCGGGTCCCATCCGCATGGCTGACCGGCCCGCCGACATACCCGACACGGTCATCTCCTCACTGCTCTTCACACATGGATACGCCGTTCATCCTTGCAGATCCGGCGTTTTCGATCAGCCTGAAGGAACGCCGTTCACGTTCCCTTGGCCGGGTGGTCGCACGACATGCTCCGCTCGCTTCGGCGTTCGCACAGTCGTACCTCCGTGACTCAGTGGCCGCAGGCCCAGCCGACGGTTGCCGTGGTGGCCTCCGCCTGCGCCCGCAGCGCGCGGACCGCATCGGCCGGGTCGTCCGCCCCGTACACCGCGGACCCGGCGACGAAGACGTCGGCGCCGGCCTCGGCGCAGCGCTCGATGGTGGACGCGGCGACGCCGCCGTCGACCTGAAGCCACAGGTCGAGGCCGTGCTTGCTGATCAACTCGCGGGTCCGGCGAATCTTGGGGAGCATGATGTCGAGAAAGGCCTGGCCTCCGAAGCCCGGTTCGACCGTCATGATCAGCACCATGTCGAGCTCGGGCAGCAGGTCCTCGAACGGCTCGATCGGCGTCGCCGGCCTGAGCGCCATGGAGGCCCTGGCTCCCTTGGCCCGGATCTCGCGGGCGAGCCGCACCGGCGCCGCGGCCGCCTCGACATGGAAAGTGACCGAACCGGCACCCGCCTCCACGTACTGGGGCGCCCACCGATCGGGGGCCTCGATCATCAGATGGCAGTCCAGCGGCGTGTCCGTCGCACGGGCCAAGGACTCTACGACCGGCACACCGAGCGTGAGGTTCGGGACGAAATGGTTGTCCATCACGTCTACATGGAGCCAGTCGGCCCCCTCCACCGCCTTCGCCTCGTCGGCGAGACGGGCGAAGTCGGCGGACAAGATGCTTGGGTTGATCTGCGCGGCCATGGACCAAGCCTCCCACGTCCTCGGCCCGTTGTTCGCCCCGGTCCGGATCTGGCCTGTTCAGCCGATGTGGACCTGACCTCTTCCGGCGATGCCGACCCGGCCCCTTCAGCGGCCCGGCGGCTCCACCGACGGCTGTGGGAGTGGCGATGACGGAGACCGAGCGGGAATCGCGACCGGTGGGCGGCCGGGGCATCGCGCACCTGGTGTGCGGTCGCCGTGCCAAGTGGGTCGTCCTGGTCCTGTGGCTTGTGCTGCTCTTCCTGACCGCGCCGTTCGCGTCCAAGCTCACCGACGCCCAGGACAACGACGCGGCCTCCTGGCTGCCGGGCTCGGCCGAGTCCACACAGGTCCTGGAGCTCTCCGAGGACTTCCGGCCGGAACAGATACCCGCGGTGGTCGTCTACGCCCGCGAGAGCGGCCTCACGGCCGGGGACCGGACGCGGATCGAGGAGGACGTACGCGAGCTCAAGCAGCTGCGCGACCACGGCATCATCGGCGCGGAGACCCGAGGCCCGGTCTACGACCGTGGGACGGACCCGCGCGCGGCCCAGGTCCATGTGCCGATCCTGATGGACGAGAAGGGCTGGGAGCGGATCGCGCCCGCGGTCGACTCGATCCGGGACGATGTGGGCGAGGGCGGCGACGGGCTCGCCGTGCACATCACGGGTCCAGGGGGTACGTCCGCCGACTTCTCCGAGGCTTTCGAGGGCATCGACTCCACGCTGCTGCTGTCGGCGATGGGTGTCGTCGTCGTGATGCTCCTGTTCACCTACCGCAGTCCCACCCTGCTCCTGGTCCCGGTGCTCGGGGTGGTCGCCGCCCTGCTCACGGCCCAGGCCCTGATCTACCTGCTGGCGGAACACGCCGGCTTGACCGTGAACGGCCAGAGCGCGGGCATCCTCACCGTCCTCGTCTTCGGCGCGGGCACCGACTACGCCCTGCTGCTGGTCGCCCGCTACCGCGAGGAGCTGCGCCGCCACGAGGACCGCCACGAGGCGATGGCCCTCGCCCTGCACCGGGCGGGCCCCGCGGTGCTGGCGTCCGGCGCGACGGTCGTACTGAGCATGCTGGTGCTGCTGGCCGCCGAGATGAACTCGACGAGCGGGCTGGGCCCGGTGGCCGCCATCGGCGTCGCGGTCGCCCTGCTCGCGATGATGACGCTGTTCCCGGCCCTGCTGGTGATCTTCGGCCGCTGGATCTTCTGGCCGGTGATCCCGCACCTGGGCTCGGCCGACCCGTCCGAGAGCGGCGTGTGGGCCCGTATGGGCCGTCGCTTCAGCCGGCGCCCCCGGACGGTCTGGGTCGCCACGGCGGCCGCCCTCGCGCTGTGTTCGCTGGGCCTGATCCAGCTGCGCGCGGAGGGCATCGCCAACGCGGACGCCTTCACCGGCAAACCGGACTCGATCGTCGGTCAGGAGGTCTCCGCACGCTACTTCCCGGCGGGCAGCGGCGACCCCCTCGTGATCATCAGCAACCAGGCGCAGGCCCAGGAGGTGGGCCGGACGGTCGCCGACACGGACGGCGTCGTACCGGACTCGCTCGGCCTGCCGCCCGGCACGAAACCCGCCCACGACGGCCAGGTCCTCTTCGAGGCCACCATGTCCGACCCCGCCGACAGCGAGGCCGCGAAGCAGACCGTGGAACGGGTCCGGGACGCCGTGCACGCGGTGCCGGACGCCGACGCCCAGGTGGGCGGCGGTACGGCGGCCCTGCTGGACATGGACGAGGCGACGACCCACGACAACATCCTGATCATCCCGCTGGTGCTGCTCGTGGTCCTGCTGATCCTCTGCGCCCTGCTCCGCGCCCTGATCGCACCGCTCCTGCTGATCGGGACGGTGATCCTGTCCTTCGCCGCCGCGCTCGGCATCAGCGCGCTCGCCTTCAGACACCTGTTCGACTACGCGGGCGAGTCGACCGACTTCCCGCTCTTCGTCTTCGTGTTCCTGGTAGCCCTGGGCATCGACTACAACATCTTCCTGACAACCCGCATCCGCGAGGAGGCCGCCCACCAGGGCACGCGCAAGGGCGTGGTGACCGGCCTCGCGGCCACGGGCGCGGTGATCACCTCGGCCGGCCTGGTCCTCGCCGGCACCTTCGCCGCCCTCGGCACCCTGCCCATGGTCGCCTTCGCCGAGATCGGCTTCGCCGTCGCCCTGGGCGTCCTCCTCGACACCTTCGTCGTACGCTCCGTCCTGGTCACCGCCCTGTTCCTGGACGTCGGCCCGAAGGTGTGGTGGCCCAACCGACTGGCCCACGAGGACACCGTCCCGCCACCGAAGGAACCGGCGGGGAGCGCCCCGGGGCCGCGCGGATGAGCACCGCCGCCCGACGGCCGGTCAGGCGGTGCGGCGGATGAGCGCCAGATACATGGCATCGGTCCCGTGCAGATGCGGCCACAGCTGCACGTCGGGCCCCTCGCCCAGCCCCGGTACGCCGTCCAGCAGCGGGCGCGCGTCGATGAGGTCGGCCGCGCCGCCGAACTGCTTGAGCACGTCCTCGACGACCACGCGGGTCTCGGCGAGGTGCGGCGAACAGGTCGCGTAGCCGACGACACCGCCGACCCGTACGGACTCCAGGGCGGTCCGCAGCAGCGCCCGCTGAAGCGGAGCGAACCCGTCCAGGTCCTCGGGCCGCCGGCGCCAACGGGCCTCGGGCCGCCGCCGCAGGGCCCCGAGCCCCGTACAGGGCACATCCATCAGCACCCGGTCGAACGCCCCCGGCCGCCAGGGCGGACGGGTCCCGTCCGCCGCGATGACCTGATAGGGACCGGGGTTGCCGCGGAGCGCCTTCGCGACCAGCCCCGCGCGGTGCGGCTGCTTCTCGGAGGCGAGCAGCACGGCCCCGCGCTCGGCGGCGAGGGCGGCGAGCAGCGCGGCCTTGCCGCCGGGCCCGGCACATCCGTCGAGCCAGGCCTTGTCCGGCCCGTCGAGCGGCGCGTTCGCCAGGGCGAGCGCCACGAGCTGGCTGCCCTCGTCCTGCACACCCGCACGGCCTTCCCGTACGGCGTCGACGGCCCCTGGCTCCCCGCCCTCGGCGAGCCGCACGGCGTACGGCGACCAGCGCCCGGCCACCGCCGACTCCTCGCGGAGCAGTTCCTCGGTGGTGGCCCGCCCGGGCCGGGCGATCAGGGTCACCTCGGGCCGCTCGTTGTCGGCCGCCAGCAGCTCCTCGATCCCGGCGCGCCCGCCGCCCAGCGAGTCCCAGAGCGCGGACACGACCCACCGGGGGTGGGAGTGCACCACGGCGAGATGGTCTTCCGGATCCTCGTCGTACGGCGGCGCGACGCGCTCCAGCCACCCGTCGAGGTCGTGCTGAGCGATCTTCCGCAGCACGGCGTTCACGAACTTGGCCCGCCCGTCCCCGAGCACGACCCGCGCGAGGTCGACGGAGGCGGACACGGCGGCATGGGTGGGAATCCGTGTCCCCAGCAGCTGATGGGCACCGAGGCTCAGCACATCGAGCACCGGCGGGTCGACCTCGCGCAACGGCCGGTCCACACACGCCGCGATGACGGCGTCGTACGTCCCCTGCCGCCGCAGCGTGCCGTACACCAGCTCGGTCGCCAGCGCCGCGTCCCGCGCTTCGAACTTGTCGGGCCCCTCCTTCTCCCGCGCCCTGCGCAGCAGCGGCGGCAGAACGAGGTTCGCGTACGCGTCCCGTTCGTCCACGGCCCGCAACGCCTCGAAGGCGAGCATGCGGACGGGGTCCTTCTGGGGGCGACGGTACGGCTTGCGCGGACGGCGGGACTGCTCACTCACGAAAAAGGTGCTCCGGATACGGGAAGAGATGCCATGACCAGCGTACGCCGCCGGGTGACGGCGCCCGGGACGGGTCCTACGCTCCCAGCGACTCGCCGGAGGAGATGCGGACCCCGCGGGCCCAGTCCGCGGCCCGCATCGGCTTCTTGCCCTGCGCCTGCACCCAGAGCAGCTCCACCGCGTACGACCCGGTCCCGGCGTACACGTTGTTCTTGCCGACGTCGAGCGCGCCCGGCGCCAGTTCGGTCCGTTCGGGCACCGGCACGACGTGGATGAGCTTCAGCCGCTCGCCACGGAACGTCGTCCAGGCACCCGGCGCGGGCGTGCACCCGCGCACCACCCGGTCGACCCGCAGCGCGGGCGTGGCCCAGTCGAGCCGCGCGTCCTCCACGGTGATCTTCGGCGCCAGGGTGATCCCCTCGGCGGGCTGCGGCACCGCCTTCAGCGTCCCGTCCTCGATGCCGTCCATGGTGGCGGCGAGCAGTCCGGACCCGGCGAAGGCGAGGCGGGTCAACAGATCGCCGCTCGTGTCGGTGGGCCGGATCTCCTCGGTGACCGTCCCGTACACGGGCCCGGAGTCGAGCCCCTCCTCGATGAGGAACGTGGACGCCCCGGTGATCGCGTCCCCCGCCATGATCGAGTGCTGCACGGGGGCGGCGCCCCGCCAGGCCGGCAGCAGGGAGAAGTGCAGGTTGACCCAGCCCTGAACGGGCACATCGAGCGCGACCCTCGGCAACAGCGCCCCGTAGGCGACCACCGGGCAGCAGTCGGGCGCGATCTCCCGGAGCCGCGCGAGGAAGTCCTCGTCCCGCGGCCGGTGCGGCTTCAGCACCTCGATGCCCGCCTCCACGGCCCGCTGCGCCACGGGGCTCGCGACCAGCCGCCGCCCCCGCCCCGCCGGCGCGTCCGGCCGCGTCACGACAGCGGCGACCTCATGCCTCCCCGACGCGATCAACGCGTCCAACGCGGGAACAGCGACCTCGGGGGTACCGGCGAAGACAAGCTTCATGGGTGACTGACGGCCTCTCGGACGGAAGTACATACGCCCCGCGCCTACGGCACGGGACAACGCACCAGTCTATGTTCCACAGCCACTTCCACCGCCGGTGGGCCAACGGCCCCGCGGGTGGCGAAGCCCCCGCGGTGCCCAGCGGCAGCGGGGGCGCACCCCAAGCCGCGCGCCCCGCGCATATGCCCCTACGCGCCCACACCGTGACCAGCGGAGCGAATTCGCGTTGGTCAAGAAAGAGTTGACCACTACGGGCCGCACATCGCGGCACATCCTATTTCAACGCCGGTTCGAGAGGCTTGTTCATGGCCGACCACGCAACCCACGACGCCCAGGCTCGGGCCAGCCTGCACTTGCTGGTGCGGGACATCGAGCGGGTCCGCCGGCAGGTGGACGCACTGCGCACCCTCACCGCCCAGTTGGGCAATGTCTACCGCCCGCGCCGCTCCGGCCCCTCCACGGGCTTCGTCGTCTACGGACGCGCCCCAGCCCCGACCGTCCGCCTCGCCCAGGAGCTGCGGGACAGCGTCGAGACCCTGGTCACGGCCGCCGTGGACTTCGACCGCTCACTCGGTTTCTCGTGGGACGCGGTGGGCTCCGCCCTCGGAGTCACCAAACAGGCCGTTCACCGCCGCTACGGCGCCCGCCGCGCCGCCGCACAGGCCGCCGCGGAGGCCGAGCGCACGGGCGACCCCCAGAGCAGCCGCACCGTCAACGTCGGCTCCGGCCTGCCCACGGTCCCCGCGGCCCGGTCGATGCCGCCTCAGATGCCAGGACAGATGCCGGCACAGATGCCGGCCCAACTGCCCGCGCAAATGCCGACTCAGCCGACAGCAGGCAGCCCCACCCTCCGCGACGAGGTGAGACCGACAGCCTTCCCCGGCCCGCGCAACGGCTGACCTCCGCTCCCTGCCTGCCTCCCGGTGTCCAACCGGGAGGCAGTCGCATGCCCGGCCCCAAGCCCTCGCGGACGACCCGAGCCACCCGACATCCGCCAAGGGCTCCGCCGTCAACCACTCACCCGATGTCCAGCGGATCCACCCGAATCCGCACCCGCACGCTCTCGCTCCCCCCACGCGCCATCCGCGCCGCCTGCGCGTTCTTCAACGCACCGGCCAACGCCGCCCCGCTCCCCGGCGGCACCCGAATCAGCGCCCGCTCCCACTGCTCCCCGCGCACCGGCGCCCCCATCCGCCGCGCCCGTCCCGCCTCCGCAGCGGGCCCGGCCCCAGACACAGGCCCTGGCGCAGCCATCGGCACGGGTCCCAACACCTCGGCATCCGAAGGCAGTTCGACCCCGCCCAGAAAATCGGCCACGGCCTCGGCCGTCCCGGACACGGCGGCCATCCGCGACACCGGCGGAAACCCCAGCTCGGCCCGCTCGGCGAGCTCCCGCACCGCATGCCCCACCGGATCCCACCGCACGAGCGCCTGCACAGGTCGCAGGGTCGGCTCGGCGACCACGACGACCGTACCGCCGGCCCCCTGGTCCCGTACGAGCGAGGCGGCGCCGATCCACCGCCGCAGCGCGTCCTCGCCGGCCCGCAGATCGGGCCGTCCGAGCATGGCCCACCCGTCGAGCAGCAGCGCGGCCGCATAGCCTCCCTCGGCGACCGGCTCCGCCCCCGGGGTGCTCACGACCAGCGCGGGCGTCCCCGGCACGGTGTCCAGCACCTGCTCCCGCCCGGAGGTCCGCACCGGCACGGCCGGAAAGGCCCGCCCCAGTTCCTCGGCGGTCCGCCGCGCCCCCACGACCTGCGCCCGCAGCCGGTATCCCCCGCACTCGGGACAGTGCCAGCCCGCCTCCTCACGCCCGCACCACCCGCACGGCAGAGCCCCGGCACCGTCCTGCGCCTCCAACGGCCCCGCACAGTGCCGGCATCGCGCGGGTTCCCGGCACCGCGCACAGGCCATCCGCGGCACATACCCCCGCCGCGGCACCTGCACGAGCACCGGCCCCGCCTTGAGCCCCTCCCGCGCGACCTGCCACGCGAGACTCGGCAGCCGCGCCGCCCGAGCCGCCTCGTCCCGGGCGAGATCCCCGTCCCCCACGGTCCGCACGAGTGGCGCGGCGGCCCGCACCTGCTCCCGCCCGGCGACGATCGGCGCGGCCCACCCACTCTCGACAAGCTGGGCGGCCTCGACCGTACAACTCCAACTCCCCAGCAAAAAGCCGCACTTGTCCCGCGTGGCCCGCAGCTCCAGCACCTCCCGAACATGCGGAAAGGGAGCGTTGTCATCACTGTGACTGGCGTCGCCGTCGTCCCAGATGACGACCAACCCGAGATCCCGCACCGGCGCGAACATCGCGGCCCGGGTCCCGACCACAGCCCGTACTGCCCCCCGCCGCACTGCGAGCCACTCCCGGTACCGCCGCTCCTGGCCGGCGTCGGCGGTCAGCAGCGCATGGCGCCCTTCCCCCAGCAGCCCCTTGAGCGCCTCGTCGACCCGCGCGGCGGGCCGCCCGGCCGGTACGACGACGAGCGCGCCCCGCCCGGACGCCAGCGTCGCCTGCACGGCCCGCCCGATCTCCTCGGCCCAGTCCGGCCCGGGCAACGCGGTCCACACGGCCCGAGGCGCACCCCCGTCGGCCAAGGCCCGCAGAAAATCCTCCCCGCGCCCGTACCGCCGCCAGGGCCCGGCCTCGGGCGCGGCCGGAGCCGGAGGCGGCCCCCCCATCTCCACAGCCTCCGCTCGACCGTGCCGAGGCGGAACGGCCAGTTGCAGCACGTCGGCGAGACTCCCCGCGTACCGATCCGCCACCGCCCGCGCCAGCGCCAACAACTCGGGCCCCAGCACCGGCTCCGGCGACACGACCTGTGCGAGCGCGGCCAACGGCCCCGCATAGTCCGACTCGGCGACCCGCTCGACGAGAAACCCGTCGATCAGCGAGCCCCCCTCCCGCCGCCCCTCCCTGACATTCCGCCCCCCGGCGCCGAACCGCACCCGGACCCGCACCCCGGGCTGGGCGACAGCGTCCAACTCCTCCGGCACCGCGTAGTCGAAGTAGCGGTCGAGGTGCAGCACGCCCTTGTCGACCAGCACCCGAGCGACCGGCAGCTCCTTCGCCACCGCCGCCCCGCGCCAGGTCCGCGGCTTCGCCCGCGGCGCCTTGGCCTTGCGCACAGCCTCCCGGACAAGCGCGAGCTGCTCCGGCGCCGCGTCCCCCGCCGCGCCGCCGCCCCTCTGCCCATCCTCGCTGCTCACCCTTGCATTCTTACCAAATCCCACTGACAACCAACGCCGCCCGAGCGCCCACGGCCTCGCTCACACCCGGCCGGCCAGCCGTTCTCGCGGGAGGCGGCGAACGCGCCGAGGCCCGGCTCCCCCAAGGGGCACCGGGCCTCGCGATGGACCGAGGGAACCGCGGGTCCTACAGACCCGCCGCCGTGCGCAGCGCGTCCACGCGGTCCGTGCGCTCCCAGGTGAAGTCGGGGAGTTCGCGGCCGAAGTGGCCATATGCGGCGGTCTGGCCGTAGATGGGGCGGAGGAGGTCGAGGTCGCGGATGATGGCGGCCGGGCGGAGGTCGAAGACCTCTTCGATGGCCTTCTCGATGCGCTCGGAGTCGACCTTGGCGGTGCCGAAGGTCTCGACGAAGAGACCGACGGGCTCCGCCTTGCCGATGGCGTAGGCGACCTGGACCTCACAGCGGGAGGCGAGGCCCGCGGCGACGATGTTCTTGGCGACCCAGCGCATCGCGTAGGCGGCGGAACGGTCCACCTTGGACGGGTCCTTGCCGGAGAAGGCTCCGCCGCCGTGGCGGGCCATGCCGCCGTACGTGTCGATGATGATCTTGCGGCCGGTCAGGCCGGCGTCGCCCATCGGGCCGCCGATCTCGAAGCGGCCGGTGGGATTGACCAGCAGGCGGTAGCCCTCGGTGTCCAGCTTGATGCCGTCGTCCAGGAGGGCCTTCAGCTCCGGCTCCACCACGAACTCGCGGATGTCGGGAGCGAGGAGGGACTCCAGGTCGATGTCGCTGGCGTGCTGGGAGGAGACGACGACCGTGTCCAGGCGGACCGCCTTGTCGCCGTCGTACTCGATGGTGACCTGGGTCTTTCCGTCGGGACGCAGGTAGGGGATGGTCCCGTTCTTGCGGACGTCGGAGAGGCGCTTCGAGAGGCGGTGGGCCAGGAAGATCGGCAGCGGCATCAGCGTCGGCGTCTCGTCCGTCGCATAGCCGAACATCAGGCCCTGGTCGCCGGCACCCTGCTTGTCGAGCTCGTCCTCATCGCCCTCGACCCGGGACTCGTACGCCGTGTCCACACCCTGCGCGATGTCCGGGGACTGCGCGCCGATCGACACCGACACACCGCAGGAGGCGCCGTCGAAGCCCTTCTTCGACGAGTCGTAGCCGATCTCCAGGATGGTGTCGCGCACCAGCTGGGCGATCGGCGCGTACGCCTTGGTCGTGACCTCTCCGGCCACGTGCACCAGGCCGGTCGTGATGAGCGTCTCCACCGCGACCCGGGACGTGGGGTCCTCACGCAGGAGCGCATCGAGAATGGCATCACTGATCTGGTCAGCGATCTTGTCGGGGTGACCCTCGGTCACTGACTCCGAGGTGAACAGACGACGGGACACAACGCTCCCTGGGGTTGCAGCGGCTGCTGGCTGATCATTGGCGGACGTGCTCGGGAGCTGCGCCCGGCGTCGTCCGAGAACAGTTTATCGGTCGGGCTCGGCCACCGGCCCACCTGTCTCGCCTCTCGGGAGCTCTGTGACCTGCGGCACGTGCATTCTGCCCAAAGGCCGTCGGTGTCCGCCAGGGTCGCCACGCGTCAATGTGCGTGGCGGCAAGGAGTCGTGGCTCGAATGAGGCGTTCAGTCCAGTCGGTTCGCAACCAGGTCCCACACCGTTTCGGCCAGGGCTTCCTTCGGGCCGTGCGGCACCGGGGTCTCACTCCCGTCGGCTCCCAGCACGACGGCCTCGTTCTCCTCCGAGCCGAACGTCTTGCGCTCCCCCACCTCGTTGACCACCAGCAGATCGCACCCCTTGCGTGCCAGTTTCGCGCGGCCGTTGGCGAGGACGTCGTCGGTCTCGGCGGCGAAGCCGACGACCACCTGACCCGGGCGGGGACGGTCCACCGATATCTCCGCGAGGATGTCCGGATTGCGCACCAGGACGATGGGTTCGGGGTCCATGCCGTCCTTTTTCTTGATCTTGCCGGCGGCGTACGTCTCCGGCCGGAAATCCGCCACCGCGGCCGCCATCACCACGACGTCCGCGTCCGGCACCGCCTTGAGCACCGCCTCGCGCAGCTGGACGGCCGTGCCCACCCGTACGAGGTCCACGCCGGCGGGGTCCGGCAGTCCCGTGTTCGCCTCGATCAGCGTGACCCGGGCACCGCGCGCGGCGGCCGTACGGGCCAGGGCGTATCCCTGTTTGCCGGAGGAGCGGTTGCCGAGGAAGCGGACCGGGTCGAGGGGTTCGCGGGTGCCGCCGGCGGTCACGACGACGTGCCGGCCGACGAGGTCCGGCTCGGTGACGCCCCTGGCCAGCACCCGGCGGCAGACCTCGAAGATCTCCGCGGGGTCCGGCAGTCGGCCCTTGCCGGTGTCGACGCCGGTCAGCCGGCCCACGGCGGGGTCGATGACGAGGGCGCCCCGGCGGCGCAGCGTGGCCACGTTCTCCTGGGTGGCCGGGTGCTCCCACATCTCGGTGTGCATGGCGGGGGCGAAGACGACCGGACAGCGGGCGGTGAGGAGGGTGTTGGTGAGGAGGTCGTCGGCCAGGCCGTGGGCGGCCTTGGCCAGCATGTCGGCGGTCGCCGGGGCCACGATCACCAGGTCGGCCTCCTGGCCGATGCGGACGTGCGGCACCTCGTGGACGCTCTCCCACACCTCGGTGGAGACCGGGTGGCCGGAGAGCGCGGACCAGGTGGCGGCGCCTACGAAGTGCAGTGCGGAGTCCGACGGCACGACCCTTACGTCATGTCCGGACTCCGCCAGCCTGCGCAGCAGCTCACAGGCCTTGTACGCGGCGATCCCACCGCTGACCCCCAGAACGACCTTCGGCTTGCCCACCGGGCCTCCCCGCACTCGAACCCGAACCTGACAGACGCACACCGCGCTCGTCGGCGTACGGGTCCATCACACACCACAGGCCCGGCAGTCGCGCTGCCGGGCCTGTGGAAAAACCAACTGCAAGCCGAAAATCCTACTGACGCTTACGCGGGGCCGTCGATGGCCTCGGACGTCAGCAGACCCGCGTTGATCTCGCGCAGGGCGATCGAGAGCGGCTTCTCGTGCACGTGAGTGTCGACGAGAGGACCGACGTACTCAAGAAGACCCTCGCCGAGCTGCGAGTAGTACGCGTTGATCTGGCGGGCACGCTTGGCCGCGTAGATCACGAGGCTGTACTTCGAGTCCGTGGCCTCGAGGAGCTCGTCGATCGGCGGGTTGATGATGCCCTCGGGCGCGGAGATGGAAGAGGACACGCTCTACCTTCCGATGGATGGGAAAGAATCATTCATGATCACAATTCGTGATCACACAACGTCCACCAAGGCTAGCAGCTCGCGCGCCACATCCTCGACGGAGGTATTGACCAGGGTCACGTCGAACTCCGGCTCGGCCGCCAGCTCGATCTTGGCCGCTTCCAGGCGGCGTTCGATCACCTCCGGCGGTTCGGTGCCCCGTCCGGTGAGCCTGCGCACCAACTCCTCCCAGGAGGGCGGAGCCAGGAACACCAGCTGGGCCTCGGGCATGGTCTCGCGGACCTGCCGTGCGCCCTGGAGGTCGATCTCCAGCAGGACCGGCTCGCCGCGCTCCAGGCGTTCGAGCACGGCGGCCCGTGGAGTTCCGTAGCGGTTGCCGGCGAACTCGGCCCACTCCAGCAGCTCACCGTTGGCGATCAGCTTGTCCATCTCCTCGTCGGTGACGAAGAAATAGTGGACTCCGTGCTGCTCACCAGGGCGCGGCTTGCGGGTCGTCGCCGACACCGAGAGCCAGACCTCGGGGTGTGCCTTTCGCATATGAACGACGACCGTGCTCTTGCCGACCCCGGAGGGGCCGGAGAGCACGGTCAGCCGCGGACGTTCATTCATGCAGCGATTATTCCAGCAATCCCGGAGTGCCCGGGACTCCCTGTCCGGAGTACCCGGGATCAGGAACCGGTGCTGCCGAACTCACGCTCCAGAGAAGCGATCTGGTTGGAACCGAGGCCGCGTACACGGCGGCTTTCGGAGATGCCGAGTCGCTCCATGATCTGCTTGGCGCGGACCTTGCCCACGCCGGGCAGAGACTCAAGAAGGGCGGAGACCTTCATCTTGCCAACGACGTCATTCTCCTGACCCTGCTTGATGACCTCATGCAGGGAGGCGCCGGAGTGCTTGAGTCGATTCTTGACCTCGGCCCGCTCCCGGCGAGCCGCGGCGGCCTTTTCGAGCGCGGCTGCGCGCTGTTCAGGGGTAAGGGGCGGAAGAGCCACGCCTACGTCACCTCGGATGTCGAACTGTCGGATACGGACCGGTGAGGAACCTAGTCGCCCCACACCTGGGGAGCCACGAGCAACACGCTTGCCCGTTCTCCCCCACTACCTGGAGGGTGTGGGGGTGGCCCCACTCGTCGGAGACTAGCGGCCAACTCCGCCGGAGTCAGCGAGAACAGCGGAAAAGTCCTGGTCAGCCTCCATGGACTCGGACATAAGCCGCATAATGCCCCGGATTTGAGAATGTATTCAGACTCAGGCCGTCCGGTAACCGCCGCCGAGCACTCATCGGAGGTCTCGGGCGGACGCCACCGCGGCCCGGGTCTCGTCCGCGAAACGATCCGAGGCGTCACGCAGCGCGACGGCGTCGGGTCCGTGACGGAGAACACCCCGGCTGACGTTCGGGACCACACGGCGCACGGCCGCCCCGAAGACCGCCGGAAGATCTGCCGGAGTGGCTCCCTGTGCGCCGATCCCGGGCGCGAGGAGAGGTCCGTTGATGTCCAGGTCATACGACGAGAGATCACCCAGCGTGGCACCGACGACGGCCCCGAAGGAGCCCATGGACTCCTCCCCCGAGTTCTCGGCCGCGAGATGGGCCAGCATCGCCGCGCCGACGTTCCGGCCGAGGGGGTCCTCGGTGCGGACCGCGTGCTGCACCTCGCCGCCCTCCGGGTTGGAGGTCAGCGCCAGCACGAACAGCCCGCCCCCGCTCTCGCGCGCGAGGTCGACGGCCGGCTTCAGCGAGCCGTAGCCCAGGTACGGCGACACCGTCAGGGCGTCCGAGAACAGGGGCGCGTCCGGGTGCAGGAAGGTCTCGGCGTACGCGGCCATGGTGGAGCCGATGTCGCCGCGCTTGGCGTCCATGACGACCAGCGCGCCCGCCGCCCGCGCCTCCCGCACCGAGGTCTCCAGTACGGCGATGCCCCGGGAACCGAAGCGCTCGAAGAACGCGCTCTGCGGCTTGAGGACGGCCACCCGCTCCGCCAGCGCCTCGACGACCGTGCGGCTGAAGCGTTCGAGGCCCGCGACATCGTCGTCCAGGCCCCAGGCGGCGAGCAGGGAGGAGTGCGGGTCGATGCCCACGCACAGCGGGCCGCGCTCGTCCATGGCGCGGCGCAGTCGCGTACCGAAGGGATCGGTCATGCCGTCTTCCTCACGTCGGCGCCGACCGCGTCGGCGAGGGTGGCGTACGGGCTGGTGCGCAGGCGTGCGGCGAGACCCTTGTGGACGGCGCGCGCCCAGAAGGGGCCCTCGTAGACGAAGGCGCTGTAGCCCTGGACCAGCGTGGCGCCGGCCAGGATGCGCTGCCAGGCGTCCTCGGCGTCTTCGACGCCCCCGACGCCCACCAGGGTGATCCGGTCGCCCACGCGCGCGTAGAGGCGCCTCAGGACCGCGAGGGAGCGGCTCTTGACGGGGGCGCCGGAGAGACCGCCGGTCTCCTTCACGAGAGAGGGTTCGGATTTCAAACCGAGACCCTCGCGCGCGATGGTGGTGTTCGTGGCGATGATCCCGTCCAGGCCCAGTTCCACGGCGAGGTCGGCGACGGCGTCGATGTCCTCGTCGGCGAGGTCCGGCGCGATCTTCACCAGCAGCGGCACCCGGCGGGTACGGACCGTGCGGTCGGCGGCCTCACGGACGGCGGTCAGCAGGGGCCGCAGCGCCTCCGTGGCCTGGAGGTTGCGCAGGCCGGGCGTGTTGGGCGAGGAGACGTTGACGACCAGGTAGTCGGCGTACGGCGCGAGGCGCTCGGTGGACTTCACGTAGTCCCCGGCGGCCTCGTCCTCGGGGACTACCTTGGTCTTGCCGATGTTGACGCCCACGACGGTCCTGAAGACGGGCGTACGGGAGGCCAGGCGGGCCGCCACGGCGAGGGAGCCCTCGTTGTTGAAGCCCATGCGGTTGATCAGCGCGCGGTCGGCGACCAGACGGAACAGCCGCTTCTTGGGGTTGCCGGGCTGGGCCTCCCCCGTCACCGTGCCGATCTCGACGTGGTCGAAGCCCAGCATCGACATCCCGTCGATGGCGACGGCGTTCTTGTCGAAGCCGGCGGCCAGCCCGAAGGGGCCGTGCATCCGCAGCCCGAACGCCTCGGTGCGCAGTTCCTCGTGGCGGGGTGCCAGGGCGGCCGCGACGAAGGTGCGCAGCACGGGCACGCGGGCGGCGAGGCGGATCCAGCGGAAGGCCAGATGGTGGGCCTGCTCCGGGTCCATCCGTTTGAAGACCAGACGGAAGAAAAGCTTGTACATGATCATGTCCTCGAAGGGGCGCCTCACGAAGAGGTCTCATGAAGAGGGGGACACCGTTTCCGGTGTCCCCCTCAGGGCTGCTAGTCGCGGGCCGCGGTCAGGTGTTCCGCGTGTTCCTGGAGTGAGCGCACACCCACGTCGCCGTGGTTGAGCGCGTCGATGCCCTGGACGGCGGCGGCGAGCGCCTGGACCGTCGTCAGGCACGGCACGGACCGCGCCACGGCCGCCGTACGGATGTCGTAGCCGTCGAGGCGGCCGCCGGTGCCGTACGGGGTGTTGACGATGAGGTCGACCTCGCCGTCGTGGATGAGCTGGACGATGGTCTTCTCGCCGTTCGGGCCGGTGCCCTCGGACTGTTTGCGGACGACGGTGGCGTTGATGCCGTTGCGCTTGAGCACCTCGGCCGTGCCGGACGTGGCGAGCAGTTCGAAGCCGTGGGCGACCAGCTCACGCGCGGGGAAGATCATCGAACGCTTGTCGCGGTTGGCGACCGAGATGAACGCGCGGCCCTTGGTGGGCAGCGGCCCGTACGCGCCGGCCTGCGACTTGGCGTACGCCGTGCCGAAGACCGAGTCGATGCCCATGACCTCGCCGGTGGAGCGCATCTCCGGGCCGAGGATCGTGTCGACGCCGCGCCCGTGGATGTCGCGGAAGCGCGACCACGGCATGACGGCCTCCTTGACGGAGATCGGCGCGTCGAGCGGAAGCTCACCGCCGTCGCCGTCGGCCGGAAGCAGCCCCTCCGCCCGCAACTCGGCGATGGTCGAGCCGAGCGAGATCCGGGCGGCGGCCTTGGCCAGCGGCACCGCGGTCGCCTTCGAGGTGAAGGGGACCGTGCGGGAGGCGCGCGGGTTGGCTTCGAGGACGTAGAGGATGTCGCCGGCCATCGCGAACTGGATGTTGATCAGACCACGCACGCCGACACCCTTGGCGATGGCCTCGGTGGAGGCCCGCAGCCGCTTGATGTCGAAGCCGCCGAGGGTGATCGGGGGCAGGGCGCAGGCCGAGTCGCCGGAGTGGATGCCGGCCTCCTCGATGTGCTCCATGACGCCGCCGAGGTACAGCTCGTGGCCGTCGTACAGGGCGTCGACGTCGATCTCGATCGCGTCGTCGAGGAACCGGTCGACGAGGACCGGCCTGGAGGGGCTGATCTCGGTCGACTCGGCGATGTACGACTCCAGCCGGGTCTCGTCGTAGACGATCTCCATGCCGCGTCCGCCGAGCACGTAGGACGGGCGGACGAGGACCGGGTAGCCGATCTCGTCGGCGATGGCCTTCGCGCCGACGAAGGTGGTCGCCGTGCCGTGCTTCGGCGCGGGGAGACCCGCCTCGGCGAGCACCCGGCCGAAGGCACCGCGGTCCTCGGCGGCGTGGATGGCCTCCGGCGGGGTGCCCACGACGGGTACGCCGTTGTCCTTGAGCGCCTGCGACAGGCCCAGCGGGGTCTGGCCGCCGAGCTGGACGATGACGCCCGCGATCGGGCCGGCCAGCGACTCCGCGTGGACGATCTCCAGCACGTCTTCCAGCGTCAGCGGCTCGAAGTACAGGCGGTCGGAGGTGTCGTAGTCCGTGGAGACGGTCTCCGGGTTGCAGTTGACCATCACGGTCTCGTAGCCCGCGTCGCTGAGCGCGAAGGAGGCGTGGACGCAGGAGTAGTCGAACTCGATGCCCTGGCCGATGCGGTTCGGGCCGGACCCGAGGATGATCACGGCCGGCTTCTCGCGCGAAGCCACCTCGGTCTCCTCGTCATAGGACGAGTAGAAGTACGGCGTCTTCGCCGCGAACTCGGCGGCGCACGTGTCGACCGTCTTGTACACCGGGCGTACGCCCAGCGCGTGCCGGACCTCGCGCACAACGTCCTCGCGCAGCCCGCGGATCTCGGCGATCTGCTGGTCGGAGAAGCCGTGGCGCTTGGCCTCCGCCAGAAGATCCGGATCGAGCTTGTCGGCGGCAGCCAGTTCGTCCGCGAGCTCCTTGATCAGGAAGAGCTGGTCGACGAACCAGGGGTCGATCTTCGTGGCCTCGAAGACCTCCTCGGGCGTGGCGCCCGCGCGGATGGACTGCATGACGGTGTTGATACGGCCGTCGGTGGGCCGCACGGACTCCGCCAGCAGGAGATCCTTGTCGCCGGGCTCGCCGACGAACGTGAACTGGCTGCCCTTCTTCTCCAGCGAGCGCAGCGCCTTCTGCAGCGCCTCGGTGAAGTTGCGGCCGATCGCCATGGCCTCGCCGACCGACTTCATGGTGGTCGTCAGGGTGGAGTCGGCGGACGGGAACTTCTCGAAGGCGAAGCGCGGGGCCTTCACGACGACGTAGTCGAGGGTCGGCTCGAAGGACGCCGGGGTCTTCTCGGTGATGTCGTTCGGGATCTCGTCGAGCGTGTAGCCGACGGCGAGCTTGGCCGCGATCTTGGCGATCGGGAAGCCGGTCGCCTTGGAGGCGAGCGCCGAGGAACGCGAGACACGCGGGTTCATCTCGATGACGATGACGCGACCGTCGTCCGGGTTGATCGCGAACTGGATGTTGCAGCCGCCGGTGTCGACGCCGACCTCGCGGATGATCGCGATGCCGATGTCGCGCAGCCGCTGGTACTCGCGGTCGGTGAGCGTCATGGCCGGGGCGACGGTGATGGAGTCGCCGGTGTGCACGCCCATCGGGTCGAAGTTCTCGATGGAGCAGACGACCACGACGTTGTCGTTCTTGTCGCGCATCAGCTCCAGTTCGTACTCCTTCCAGCCGAGGATGGACTCCTCCAGGAGCACCTCGGTGGTCGGGGAGAGCGTGAGGCCCTGGCCGGCGATCCGGCGCAGCTCCTCCTCGTCGTGGGCGAAGCCGGAGCCGGCGCCGCCCATGGTGAAGGAGGGCCGCACGACCACCGGGTAGCCGCCGAGCGTCTCGACGCCCGCGAGCACGTCGTCCATGGAGTGGCAGATAACCGACCGGGCGGACTCGCCGTGCCCGATCTTCGCGCGGACGGCCTCGACGACGCCCTTGAAGAGGTCGCGGTCCTCGCCCTTGTTGATCGCCTCGACGTTGGCGCCGATCAGCTCGACGCCGTACTTCGCCAGCACACCCTGCTCGTGCATGGAGATCGCGGTGTTGAGGGCCGTCTGGCCGCCGAGCGTCGGCAGCAGGACGTCCGGGCGCTCCTTGGCGATGATCTTCTCGACGAACTCCGGGGTGATCGGCTCGACGTAGGTCGCGTCGGCGATCTCCGGGTCGGTCATGATCGTCGCCGGGTTGGAGTTGACCAGGATGACGCGCAGGCCTTCGGCGCGCAGGACGCGGCACGCCTGGGTGCCGGAGTAGTCGAACTCGGCGGCCTGGCCGATGACGATCGGGCCGGAGCCGATGACCAGGACGGACTGGATATCGGTGCGCTTAGGCACGCTGGCCCTCCATCAGGGATACGAAGCGGTCGAACAGGTAGGCGGCGTCGTGCGGGCCCGCTGCTGCTTCGGGGTGGTACTGGACGCTGAAAGCCGGCCGGTCAAGGAGCTGGAGCCCCTCCACCACGTTGTCGTTGAGGCACACATGGGAGACCTCGGCGCGGCCGTAGGCGGTGTCGGACACCTGGTCGAGCGGGGCGTCGACGGCGAAGCCGTGGTTGTGCGCGGTGACCTCGACCTTGCCGGTGGAACGGTCCTGCACCGGCTGGTTGATGCCGCGGTGGCCGTACTTCAGCTTGTAGGTGCCGAAGCCCAGGGCACGGCCCAGGATCTGGTTGCCGAAGCAGATGCCGAACAGCGGGGTCCCGCGCTCCAGCACCGCCTTCATCAGCGCGACCGGGTGGTCGGCGGTGGCCGGGTCGCCGGGCCCGTTGGAGAAGAACACGCCGTCCGGGCCGGCCGCGTACACCTCCTCCACGGACGCCGTCGCCGGGAGTACGTGCACCTCGATGCCGCGCTCGGCCATGCGGTGCGGGGTCATGCCCTTGATGCCGAGGTCGACGGCGGCGACGGTGAACCTCTTCGTGCCGATCGCCGGGACGACGTACGTCTCCTTCGTGGCGACCTCCGCGGAGAGGTTCGCACCCTTCATCTCGGGGGCCTGGCGGACCTCGGTGAGCATGGTGCCCTCGTCGGGCAGCGCCTGGCCGGAGAAGATGCCGACGCGCATGGCGCCGCGCTCGCGCAGATGGCGGGTGAGGGCCCGGGTGTCGATGCCGCTGATGCCGACGACGCCCTGCTGCCTCAGCTCGTCGTCCAGCGACCGGCGGGAGCGCCAGTTGGAGGGCACGCGCGCGGGGTCGCGTACGACGTATCCGGAGACCCAGATCTTCTTGGACTCGGGGTCCTCGTCGTTGACGCCGGTGTTGCCGACGTGCGGGGCGGTCATCACGACGACCTGGCGGTGGTACGACGGGTCGGTGAGGGTCTCCTGGTAGCCGGTCATCCCGGTGGAGAACACGGCTTCGCCGAAGGTCACCCCCACGGCCCCGTAGGCACGGCCGCGGAAGATCCGGCCGTCCTCCAGGACGAGTACGGCGGGAACCCTGGTGGCTCCCCGGGTGGAGGTCGTCATCGTGCGCCTTCCGTTTCCGTCTTGTTGATCATGTGGTTCAGGGTCTCGACCCAGTCGTTGTGCTCGGCCGCGCGGTCGGAGCGGAACCCGGAGTCGAGCAGCTTGCCGCCGTGCTCCCAGGTGACGACCAGCAGGCCGCCCTCGCTGAGGACCTTGCCCGCGATGCCCTTGTCCAGCCGGGCCTCGCGCAGCGCCCCGACCGGGACGAAGAAGTCCGTCGCTCCCGGGCGTACCACGTCCAGGCCTGCGTCCGTCAGCGTCAGCTCGACCCGGCTGCGGGTGCCCAGGCCGTGCGCGACGATGCGGTCGAGCCACTGCCCGGCGGTGGTGGAGCCGTGGTAGCGGCCGCTCATGTCCAGTCTCACGGGACCTGGCTCGTCCGGCGCGTCGAGGAGGGCCGGCAGGTCGCTCTGGAGCGTGCCGCGCCATTTCCAGCCCTCGCGCATCAGCCAGTAGACGAGCGCGACGAAGAGGGCGAGTCCGACGACCCAGCCGATCCGCGCGGCCCAGTCGGTGACCTCGGCCGATTCCTTCTCGGCGGCCAGCAGAATTACAGGTGTCACGTGAGCTTCCCGTCGACGAGCGTGGCCTTGCCCCGCAGCCACGTGTGCGTGACACGGCCCGGCAGCTCGCGGCCCTCGTACGGGGTGTTGCGGCTGCGCGAGGCGAAGCCCGCGGGTTCCACCGGCCCACGGTATGCCGTGTCGACAAGCGTGAGGTTGGCGGGCTCACCTGCCGAGACGGGACGGCCGTGCCCCCGGGCCCGGCCGATCCCGGCGGGCTTGACCGACATCCGGTCCGCGACGCCCGCCCAGTCCAGCAGCCCGGTGTCGACCATCGTCTCCTGGACCACCGACAGGGCGGTCTCCAGTCCCACCATGCCCATGGCGGCCGCGGCCCACTCGCAGTCCTTGTCCTCGTGCGGGTGCGGGGCGTGGTCGGTGGCGACGATGTCGATCGTGCCGTCGGCGAGCGCCTCGCGCAGGGCCAGGACGTCGCGCTCGGTGCGCAGCGGCGGGTTGACCTTGTAGACCGGGTTGTACGACCGCACCAGCTCGTCGGTGAGGAGCAGGTGGTGCGGGGTGACCTCGGCGGTGACGTCGATGCCGCGGGACTTGGCCCAGCGCACGATCTCCACCGAGCCGGCGGTCGAGAGGTGGCAGATGTGCACGCGGGAGCCCACGTGCTCGGCGAGCAGGACGTCCCGGGCGATGATCGATTCCTCGGCCACCGCGGGCCAGCCGCCGAGGCCCAGCTCGGCGGAGACGACGCCCTCGTTCATCTGGGCGCCCTCGGTCAGCCGCGGCTCCTGCGCGTGCTGGGCGACGACTCCGCCGAAGGCCTTCACGTACTCCAGGGCCCTGCGCATGATCACGGCGTCGTCGACGCACTTGCCGTCGTCCGAGAAGACCGTGACCCCGGCGGCCGACTCGTACATCGCGCCCAGCTCGGCGAGCTTCCTGCCTTCGAGACCGACGGTGACGGCGCCGATGGGCTGCACGTCGCAGTACCCGTGCTCCCGGCCCAGCCGGTAGACCTGCTCGACCACACCGGCGGTGTCGGCGACGGGGAAGGTGTTGGCCATGGCGAACACGGCCGTGTAGCCGCCACTCGCGGCCGCCCGCGTGCCCGTCAGCACCGTCTCGGAGTCCTCGCGGCCGGGCTCGCGCAGATGCGTGTGCAGGTCGACCAGGCCCGGCAGGAGCACCTTTCCGGCGGCCTCGACGACCTCGGCGCCCTCGTCGGACAGTCCGACGCCGACCTCGGCGATGGTCTGGCCGTCGATCAGAACATCCTGCGGCTCGCCGCCGAGCACCTTCGCACCACGGATCAGGATCTTGCTCATCGTTCTACTTCTCCTCGGTGGTACGGGTGTGGGTGACGGCGGGCTCGTTGCCGCCGAGGAGCAGGTACAGCACGGCCATGCGGATGGAGACTCCGTTGGCGACCTGCTCGATGGCGGTGCAGCGGTCCGAGTCGGCGACCCCGGCGGTGATCTCCATGCCGCGGACCATCGGACCGGGGTGCATCACGATGGCGTGCTCGGGCATCCGTGCCATCCGGTCGCCGTCGAGGCCGTAGCGCCGCGAGTACTCGCGCTCGGTCGGGAAGAACGCCGCGTTCATCCGCTCGCGCTGCACCCGCAGCAGCATCACCGCGTCGGACTTGGCGAGCGTGCTGTCGAGGTCGTACGAGACCTCGCAGGGCCAGGTCTCGACGCCGACGGGCACCAGGGTCGGCGGGGCGACGAGGGTGACCTCGGCGCCGAGGGTGTGCAGCAGGTCGACATTGGAGCGGGCGACGCGGCTGTGCAGAATGTCGCCGACGAGCGTGATGCGCCGGCCGGCGAGGTCCTGGCCGAGGCCCGCGTCCCGGCCGACGAGCCGGCGGCGCATGGTGAAGGCGTCGAGCAGGGCCTGGGTGGGGTGCTGGTGGGTGCCGTCTCCGGCGTTGATGACGGCCGCGTCGATCCAGCCCGAGTTGGCGAGCCGGTACGGGGCTCCGGAGGCGCCGTGCCGGATGACGACGGCGTCGACACCCATGGCTTCGAGGGTCTGGGCGGTGTCCTTGAGCGACTCGCCCTTCGACACCGAGGAACCCTTGGCGGTGAAGTTGATGACGTCCGCGGAGAGGCGCTTCTCGGCTGCCTCGAAGGAGATCCGGGTCCGCGTGGAGTCCTCGAAGAAGAGGTTGACGACGGTACGACCGCGCAGGGTGGGCAGTTTCTTGATCGGCCGGTCGGCGACCCGGGCCATCTCCTCGGCGGTGTCGAGGATCAGGACGGCGTCGTCGCGGGTGAGGTCGGCGGCCGAGATGAGATGACGCTGCATCTTTCAGGCTCCGTAAGGCAGTTCAGTGTGGGGAGGCGAGGGCCGGGCCGGCCGGGCACAGCCGGGCGGGCGCGCTCAGGCACGATCGTGGGGCGCACGGCATCGCCGTACGCCGTGCGATCGCTACTGTCGCGCGCCCCGGGCGGTCTGCTTCGCGCCGAGCAGCACGGTGTCCCGACCGTCCTCCTCGGCGAGCTGGACCTTGACCGTCTCCCGCAGCGACGTGGGGAGGTTCTTGCCGACGTAGTCGGCGCGGATGGGCAGTTCGCGGTGGCCTCGGTCGACGAGGACCGCCAGCTGGACGGCGCGCGGGCGGCCGATGTCGTTCAGCGCGTCGAGCGCCGCGCGGATCGTACGGCCGGAGAAGAGCACGTCGTCGACGAGGACGACCAGGCGGCCGTCGATGCCGTCACCGGGGATCTCCGTGCGGGCCAGCGCACGCGGCGGGTGCATGCGCAGGTCGTCGCGGTACATGGTGATGTCGAGCGAGCCGACCGGGATCTTGCGGTCGGTGATCTCCGCGAGCTTGGCGGCGAGCCGCTGGGCGAGGAAGACGCCTCGGGTCGGAATGCCGAGGAGCACCACATCGTCGGCGCCCTTGGCGCGTTCGACGATCTCGTGGGCGATGCGGGTCAGCACGCGTGCGATGTCGGGGCCTTCGAGCACGGGCCGGGCATCGGACGCCTGCGGTTCGTCTTGCGGATTCTGCTGGGTGTCCATAAGAAACGGACCTCCTTCTCCGCCTCACGGGACGGATATTAAAGGACGTCGGATTTGCGCCATCAACGGTAGCAGGCTCCGGCAACGTCCCTGATCACCCCCTTGGCGCAATGGACAACGGTTACCACGGAAGAGTCGGTCCGGACCATTCGGCTTGACGGGGCAGAGTCACGCTGCGTAACCTCACAGTGAGTCACCAGCCTTCGTCCGGGGAGCCATATGTCCAGCGAATACGCCAAACAGCTCGGGGCCAAGCTCCGGGCCATCCGCACCCAGCAGGGCCTATCCCTCCACGGTGTCGAGGAGAAGTCCCAGGGACGCTGGAAGGCGGTCGTGGTCGGTTCGTACGAGCGCGGCGACCGCGCCGTCACCGTGCAGCGCCTCGCGGAGCTGGCGGATTTCTACGGGGTTCCGGTACAGGAGCTGCTTCCTGGTACGACCCCGGGTGGCGCCGCCGAGCCGCCGCCGAAGCTCGTCCTCGACCTTGAGCGCCTGGCCCACGTGCCGGCCGAGAAGGCGGGCCCGCTGCAGCGTTACGCGGCGACGATCCAGTCCCAGCGCGGTGACTACAACGGCAAGGTGCTGTCGATCCGCCAGGACGACCTGCGCACACTCGCCGTCATCTACGACCAGTCCCCCTCGGTCCTCACCGAGCAGCTGATCAGCTGGGGCGTCCTCGACTCGGACGCGCGCCGCGCGGTCTCCCACGAGGAGGGCTGACCCCCCGACGGGGTCCAGCAGAAACGTGCCGCCGGGGTGACCCGAACCAGTTGGTTCGGTCACCCCGGCGTTTTTTGCTTACGGGCGCTCCCGCTCGGCTCCCTACTCGGCTTCGGCTTCCCTGCGGAGCGACGGCTTGAGGTCCTTCAGCCGCCCGAGCAGACCGTTCACGAACGATGGCGAGTCCTCCGTGGAGAACTCCTTCGCCAGCTGCACCATCTCGTCCAGCACCACCGCGTCCGGAGTCTCGTCGACCCAGATCAGCTCGTACGCCCCGAGGCGCAGAATGTTCCGGTCGACCACCGGCATCCGGTCCAGCGTCCATCCCACCGAGTACTGCGCGATCAGGTCGTCGATCCGCCGGGCGTAGGCCGCGTAGCCCTCGACCAGCTGCATCGTGTACTCGCTGACCGGCGGCTGTCGGGTGTCGGACCGGGAGTGCCGGACCCAGTCCGCGAGCACGGTCAGGACGTCGGCCCCGCGCTGGTCGCCCTCGAAGAGGATCTGGAAGGCACGCTTGCGGGCCGTGTTACGAGCAGCCACGGTTAGCTGTTCACCCGGCCGAGGTAGTCGCTCGTGCGGGTGTCGACCTTGATCTTCTCGCCGGTGGTGATGAAGAGCGGCACCTGGATCTGGTGGCCGGTCTCCAGAGTGGCGGGCTTGGTGCCACCGGTGGAGCGGTCGCCCTGGACGCCCGGCTCGGTCTCCTCGATCACAAGCTCGACGGCGGCCGGAAGCTCGACGAAGAGCACCTCGCCCTCGTGCTGCGCGACGGTGGCCGTGAAGCCCTCGATGAGGAAGTTGGCGGCGTCGCCGACAGCCTTGCGGTCGACCATCAGCTGGTCGTAGGTCTCCATGTCCATGAAGACGAAGTACTCGCCGTCCATGTAGGAGAACTGCATGTCGCGCTTGTCGACAGTGGCCGTCTCGACCTTGACGCCGGCGTTGAACGTCTTGTCGACGACCTTGCCGGAGAGCACGTTCTTGAGCTTGGTGCGCACGAAGGCCGGGCCCTTGCCGGGCTTGACGTGCTGGAACTCGACGACGGACCAGAGCTGGCCGCCTTCGAGCTTGAGCACCAGGCCGTTCTTGAGGTCGTTCGTGGAAGCCACGGTTGCGGAATCTCCTGGACTGACGTGGACGACCCCGGGGCACGCACCTGCCTAGAGGGCGAGCAGCTCCTTGGTCGTGATGGTGAGTAGCTCGGGTCCGCCGTCCGCCTCAGGGCGTACGACGAGCGTGTCATCGATCCGGACACCACCCCGGCCCGGGAGGTGAACCCCCGGTTCGACGGTGACCGGCACGCAAGCGTCCAGTTTACCCATGGCCGCGGGGGCCAACTGCGGCTCCTCGTCGATTTCGAGTCCGACCCCGTGCCCCATCAGTGCCGGGAGGCCGTCACCGTACCCCGCGGAGTCCAGTACCTGACGGGCCGCGCGGTCCACGGCACGGTACGCCGCACCGGGTGCCAGCGTCTCCCGTCCAGCCCGCTGGGCTGCGAAGACCAGGTCGTACAGCTCGATCTGCCAGTCGGCCGGAGACGTGCCGATCACGAACGTCCGGCCGATCTCGCAGCGGTAGCCGCGGTAGGTCGCGCCGAGGCATACCGAGAGGAAGTCGCCCTCCTCCACGCGCCGGTCGGTCGGGAGGTGGCCCCGACGGCCTGAGTTCGGGCCCGTGGCGACGGAGGTGGTGAAGGCCGGGCCGTCGGCGCCGTGGTCGACGAGGCGGCGCTCCAGTTCCAGGGCCAGGTGGCGCTCGGTGCGTCCGACCAGGATCGATTCGAGCAGTTCACCGAGTGCCTGGTCGGCGATCTCCGCGCCGATCCGCAGACAGGAGATCTCTTCCTCGTCCTTGATCACTCTCTGCTGCTCGACCGCGCCGCCGAGATCGGCGAGGCGCAGCCGGGGCGCGACCGAGCGGATCGCACGGTGCCGGGCCATGGTGAGGTGGTGTTCCTCGACGGCGAGGGACTCCGTGCCCAGGGCGGTGGCCAGGTCGGCTGCCGCGACCGCCGGGTCGCCGGCGGGCCCCGGCAGCACGTGGACGCGTACGGCGTCGTCGGGCCGGCCCTCGCCGGTGTCGCCGCTCGGCGGCTCGCCGCAGACGAGGACGTCCTCGCGCTTGCCCAGCAGCAGGACGGCACCGTGGGGGGCCGCGCCAGCGAGATATCTCACGTTGGCGGGGCGGGTCACGAGTGCGGTCGCGCTGCCGCTCGTGTTGCAGCAATTCCTCAGCCGCTCGCGGCGGGCCGCGTACACCTCTGACATGGTTTGAGCGTATGAGCTGCGCTGGTCAGGCGCCGGTTGAGCGAGGCCGAGTGGGGGTGCGCGCGCCCCTGCGGGGTATGGGGTGCCGCTTGGGGTTGGGTGCCGTCCGCGAGTCGGTGGGGGTTGTTCGCGCAGTTCCCCGCGCCCCTTTGGGTTGGCCCAGTGTGCCGCGTCTACCGCCGGCGCCCTTCTCCCGCGATTACCACTTGGGCGGGCTTGCGATCGACCTTGCCAGGAGTTCGTCCAGGACCCTGGCCGTGGCCGGTACGTCGAGCTGGGAGTTGTCGATGATCGGGAGGCCGGAGCCGTACCAGCCGGCCATCCGGCCGTGGATGCGGGCGACTTCCTCGTCGGTGAGGCGGCGGTTGCCCGAGCGCTCCGCGTTGCGTTCGAGGACGATCTCCAGGCCCGGCAGGAGGACGACGGGCAGCAGGCCGGGGCCGACGTGCCGCTTCCAGCCGCCGAGGCCCACGACCGGGCGATCGGGGAAGACGGCGTCGTCGAGGATGCAGGAGATGCCGTTGGCCAGGAAATTGCGGGCCGCGAAGCCGCAGGTGCGGCGGGCGAGACGATACTGCGCCTCGGAGTTGTCGTTCCATCCGGCCTGCGGGTCCGCGAAGCCGGAGCGCACCCATTCCCGTACGTCGTCCAGGCTGATGTGCGCGGTGGGCACCCGGCGGTGGGCCGCCCAGTACTTGGCGACGCTGGTCTTGCCTGCTCCGGCGGGCCCGATGAGCAGGACCGCGAGCGTGGTGGCCGTGACGTCGGGCGCGCCCGTGGCGGGCGGCGGGGGCGGCATGGTGACGGGACCGCCGGGCGGCAGCTGTACATGCCCGGTCGTGTCCCTGGGGACGCCGGTGTGCTGGGAGGCGGAGGCGTGCGGATGCCCGGGGGCTCCGGCGAAGCCCGGTGCGGGCGGAGGGACCGATCCGGGTGGGGCGGCCGGTGCGGGCGGGGGAACCGACGTGGGCGGGGCCACGGGCGCCGGCGGGTGTCCCTGGTGGTTCGCGGCCGGCGACCACGGGGCCGCAGGGTCCTGCCCCGGCCGATGGGGCGGCGGCAGCGGAGCTCCCACTGCGTGCTGCATCCGGTGCCACTCCGTCTCGTACAGTCACATCGACACTGGCAGGCGGGGCCTTTCGACCCCGCCCTTACCGAACGGTACCGCCCCCGGCCACCGTTTGGTGAACGGCCGGGGGCAGCCCGAAGTGCCCAAGTGGCCAGGGACACAAGGCGAATCGGGCAGGAGCGGCCCGAGTGGGCGTTACTGGCCCACTTCGCCGTAGGCGGCGAGGAGGACGGCCGGGTCGGGCCCCTCCAGGACGGTGGGCTTGGCCAGGCCGTCCAGGACGATGAAGCGCAGCAGGTCGCCCCGGGACTTCTTGTCGACCTTCATGGTCTCCAGCAGCTTGGGCCACTGGTCGTAGCGGTAGTGCAGGGGCAGCCCGACCGCTTCCAGGACCGCGCGGTGGCGGTCGGCGGTCGCGTCGTCCAACCGGCCCGCGAGACGGCCGAGTTCGGCGGCGAAGTGCATGCCCACCGAGACGGCCGCGCCGTGGCGCCACTTGTAGCGCTCGTTCTTCTCGATCGCGTGGGCCAGGGTGTGCCCGTAGTTGAGGATCTCCCGGCGCCCGGACTCCTTCAGGTCGCCGGAGACGACCTCTGCCTTGACCCGGATGGACCGCTCGATCAGCTCGGAGGTGTGCGGTCCGGCGGGGGTGCGGGCGGCCTGCGGGTCGGCCTCGATCAGGTCCAGGATCGCCGGGTCCGCGATGAACCCGGCCTTGATGATCTCGGCGAGTCCGGAGACGTAGTCGTTGACCGGCAGCGAGTCCAGCGCGGCCAGGTCGCACAGCACCCCGGCCGGCGGGTGGAAGGAGCCCACCAGGTTCTTGCCCTCGGCGGTGTTGATGCCGGTCTTGCCGCCGACGGCCGCGTCGACCATGGCGAGCACGGTGGTGGGGATGGCGATCCAGCGGACCCCGCGCAGCCAGGTCGCCGCCACGAACCCCGCGAGGTCCGTCGTGGCGCCGCCGCCGACGCCGACGATGACGTCGGTGCGGGTGAACCCCGACTGGCCCAGCGCCTTCCAGCAGTAGGCGGCGACCTCGGCGGTCTTGGCCTCCTCCGCGTTGGGCACCTGGATGGCGACGGCCTCGAAGCCCTGCTCGGCCAGATCGGCGCGCATCGCCTCAGCGGTGCCCTCCAGCGCCTCGGGGTGGATCACGGCGACCCGCCGAACCCTGTTGCCGATCAAGCCGCCCAGTTCCCCGAGGAGTTGACGTCCCACCAGGACCTCGTAGGGCTCGGTACCCGCCGTGCCGCCGACCTGGATACGGGTCACTGTCTCGCTCATGCTTCCTTCAACTCCAGTGCGTCCAGGGCCGCTTGGGTGACTTCCTCGGGCGTACGGCCGTCGGTGGGCACCACGGCCGTGGCGACCTCCTCGTACAGGCTCCGCCGGGCCTCCATCAGCTCCCGCCACTGCTTGCGCGGGTTGACGGCCAGCAGCGGGCGGGCGGCGTTGAGGCCGGTGCGCTTGACCGCCTCCTCGACGTCCATCGAGAGATAGACGACCCGCTGCCCGGCGAGCAGCCCGCGCGTGTCGGCGTCGAGGATCGCGCCCCCGCCGAGGGAGAGGACGCCGTCGTGGCCGGCCAGCGCCGCGTGCACGGCCTGCTTCTCGATGGCGCGGAAAGCGGGCTCGCCCTCTTCGACGAAGATCTCCGCGATCTCGCGGCCCTGCTCGGCCACGATGTCGTCGTCGGTGTCCCGGTACGCGACACCGAGCCGCTCGGCGAGCAGCTGTCCGACGGTGGACTTGCCGACGCCCATGGGTCCGACGAGAACGACCAGAGGTACGGGGTTCACCGGATCGCGAGGTTGTCGAGGTAGGAGCGGACGTTGCGAGCCGTCTCGGTGACGTTGTCGCCGCCGAACTTCTCCGCCACCGCGTCGGCCAGGACCAGAGCCACCATCGCCTCGGCGACGATGCCGGCCGCGGGCACCGCGGAGACGTCGGAGCGCTGGTGGTGGGCCTGCGTGGCCTCGCCGGTGGTCACATCGACGGTCTGCAGCGCGCGCGGCACGGTCGCGATCGGCTTCATCGCCGCCCGCACCCGCAGCAGCTCGCCCGTCGTCAGGCCACCCTCGGTGCCACCGGAGCGGCCGGAGACCCGCCGGATGCCTTCGGGGGTGTTCACGATCTCGTCGTGGGCCTTGGAGCCGGGCACGCGCGCCAGCTCGAAGCCGTCACCGACCTCGACACCCTTGATCGCCTGGATACCCATCAGCGCACCGGCGAGGCGGGCGTCCAGCTTGCGGTCCCAGTGCACATGCGAGCCCAGGCCCACCGGCACGCCGTACGCCAGGATCTCGACGACCCCACCGAGGGTGTCGCCGTCCTTGTGGGCCTGGTCGATCTCCGCGACCATCGCCTTCGACGCGTCCGCGTCCAGGCAGCGCACGGGGTCGGCGTCCAGCTTCTCGACGTCGGCCGGCGTGGGGTACACACCCTGCGGGGCCTTCGCGCCCGCCAACTCCACCACGTGGGAGACGATCTCGATCCCGGCCGTCTCCTTCAGGTACGACCGGGCGACGGCACCCAGGGCGACCCGGGCAGCGGTCTCCCGGGCGGAGGCGCGCTCCAGGATCGGCCGGGCCTCGTCGAAGCCGTACTTCTGCATACCCGCCAGGTCGGCGTGGCCGGGGCGCGGACGGGTCAGCGGCGCGTTACGGGCCAGCCCGGCGAGGATCTCCGGGTCGACCGGGTCGGCCGCCATGACCTGTTCCCACTTCGGCCACTCGGTGTTGCCCACCATGACCGCGACCGGGGAGCCCATCGTCAGCCCGTGCCGGACACCGCCGATGAACGTGACCTCGTCCCGCTCGAACTTCATCCGCGCACCGCGTCCATAGCCCAGGCGCCGCCGGGCCAGGTGGTCCGCCACCATCTCCGTGGTGATCGGCACGCCGGCGGGAAGACCCTCCAGCGTCGCGACAAGTGCGGGACCGTGGGACTCCCCGGCGGTCAGCCAGCGCAACCTGCTCAACGATGCTCCTCAGTGCTCGCGCCCTCGTACTGCCTGCCGCCTTGGTGTACGCGCGTCCTCGCGTACGGCGACGGCGACCGGGTGCGCGGCCCCGGCCCGCCACCTCTGATCCTCCCACGTCCGGGGTGGGAGCCCGGCCCCAGGTCCATCAGGCGGACGAGACGGAACCGGGGGCGGGCTCCGCGGGCTCACGCCATCTTCGCCGCCGCGCTCTTGATCGCCTCACGGATGCGGAAGTACGTGCCGCAGCGGCAGACGTTCGCTATCTCGTCGATGTCGGCATCGGTGGGGTTCCTGGTGCGCTTGAGCAGGGCGACGGCGGCCATGATCTGTCCGGGCTGGCAGTAGCCGCACTGGGCGACGTCCTGCTCCAGCCAGGCCTCCTGGACGGGGTGCAGCTCGTCGCCGTCGGCCAGCCCCTCGACGGTGGTGACCTCGCGTCCGGCGGCCTCGGCGACCGGGACCACACAGGGCCGGACGGCCTCGCCGTCGAGATGGCTGGTGCAGGCCTTGCAGACGTCGATGCCACAGCCGTACTTGGGGCCGCGGATGCCGAGCAGGTCGCGCAGTGCCCACAGCAGGGGCAGGTCGTCGGGGGCGTCGACGGTGACGGTCTCGCCGTTGACGGTGAAGGTGTGGGAGGGCATGGATGGTGCTCCTGGAGCCTGGCGCGGGTCGGCGCGCGGATCGTACGAGTGGGCTCGGCGGGAAGGACGAGTGGGCTCGGCGGGAAGGACGAGCGGGCTCAGCGGGGGAACGGCGTGAAATCCACGTCGAAGTTGACGGGGAAACTGCGCGGCTTGGTGCCGGTGGCCCGCGCGTAGGCGTTGGCGACGGCCCCGACGGCCGCCGGGACGCCGAGTTCGCCCGCGCCGCCGGGTTCGTCGGCGCCCTCGATGACGAAGATATTGACGTCCCTCGGAGAGTCCTTCTGGCGGGCGTAGTGGAACTGCGAGTAGCTGCCCTCCAGCGGCAGCCCCTCGTCGATGTGGAGCCCGGCCCGCAGGGTGGTGGAGATGGCGTCCGTGAGCCCGCCGAGGAGCTGGGCCTCCAGACCGCGCGGGTTGATCACCCGGCCCACGTCGGCCGCGATGACGGCCTTCGTCACCCGGGGCTTCTTCGGATCTGTCGCGTCGATCTCGACCAGACAGGCCGTGCAGGCCTTGTACTCGTCGTGGAAGGCGACGCCCTGAGCCCATCCGGCCGGGAGATCGCGCCCCCAGTCCCCTTCCGCCGTGACCTTGTCGAGCACGGCCCGCTGCCGAGCCGTCTTGAGGAACTCGCGCCGGAAGAGCACGGGGTCCTTGCCCAGCTTGGCCGCCAGCTCGTCGACGATGATCTCCTCCGCCCCGCGCGTGTTGGCCGAGTACACCGAACGCCATGACCCGGTGTGCATCTTGATCGGCACCTCGGTGAGCGTCTGTGTGGTGACGCCGAAGTTGTACGGGGACTTCACCGTGGTCAGGAACAGGGTCTGCGCGAGGATCGCGTTGCCGATGCCGGAGGGCAGACCGGCCGCGGCCGCGGTGATCGCGTCGCCGAGCCCGTGCCGGAAGTCGGTCTCCACGGCCGCCACCTGGTGCTGGAAGGTGAGCACCTGCCCCGCCTCGTACGTGGCCCGGACCCGGTGGTGCGTGGCGGGCCGCATCCGCCCGTGCCGCATGTCGTCGAAACGCGACCACATCAGCCGTACCGGCCGACCGCTCTTCTTCGACACGACGGCGGCCTCCAGAGCCGCGTCGTAGAACAGCCGCCGCCCGAAGGACCCACCCGACTGCACGACGTGCACCTTCACCTTGGACACCGGCAGCCCGACGGCCTTGGCTATGGCCGCCTGCGCGACGATCGGGGACTTCAGCCCCGACCAGACCTCGGCCCGGTCCTCCCGCACATCCGCCACGGCCGAGTTGGTCTCCAGCGGCGCATGACTGGCGAACGCGAAGTCGAACTCGCCCTCCACCTTCTTCACCAGCAGCCCGAGCACGTCCAGCGAGGGCGTGGCCGCCTTCAGCTTCGTCTTGATGCCGCCGTCCGAGAGCGCGTCGACGGTGCCGGCACCCCAGGTGACGTCCAGCGCCTCCTTGCCGTCCAAGGCCTGCCCAAACGTTTCGGCGACGACGGCGACGCCGGTGTCGATGGTGATGACGTCGAGCACACCCGGCATGGCCCGCACGGCGGCCCCGTTGTTCACCGACTTCACTGTGCCGTTGATCGTCGGCGGCCGACGCACCATGCACGGCTTGGCCCCGGGCACGTCGAGGTCGAGGGTGAAGACCTGCCTGCCGGTGACCAGGGCACGTGCGTCGATACGCGAGGTGGGCTTGCCGACGAGGGTGTGCTCGGACTCCTTCTTGGGGGTGACGACGAGCGAGCCGAGGTCGAGGGCAGCGGCGGCCGCCGACAGCGAGCCGTAGGAGGCGGTACGGCCGTCCGGCGCGACCACGGCTCCCTGACGCACCGTCAAGTTGCTTGCTCCGAGACCCCATTGCTTCGCGGCGGCTCGGACGATACGGGCCCGGGCCGCAGCCGCCGTGTGGCGCACCGGGTCATAGAGCGAACGGACGGAGTTGGAGCTGCCGGTGAGCTGGTTGAAAAGCAACTCGGGTCGCGCGTCGTCCAGTTGGACACGGACTCGGTCGAGCGGAGTGTCCAGCTCCTCGGCGACCAGCATCGCCACCGCCGTGGGTGAGCCCCTGCCCGACCTCCTCCCTCGGCAGCCGGAAATGTGCGACGCCCTCCTCGTCGACGCTCAGCACCAGCATGCCGGCGGTGGGCGCCCCGGCGAGGATCAGCAGGTCACCGAGGTCCACCAGATCGGCCGGCGCCGGCAGCGTGGGTATCGCCGCGTCCGCTGCCGGGGGCATAGGCGTCCACACCTATCTTGGTCGCGACGGCGAGAGTGGGCGCGGCCACCAGATAGGTGAGAAACCTGCGCCGGGAGTGACGTGACATGGCGGCTCCGTTCGACGACCCGCCTGCGTCGCCGGGCCGCCCGGAGATGATCGCCGCTGGTTACCCCCTGGTACAGGGGGCTTCATAGGATCGACACACGTCACCTGCTCAGTCACGGGCTGTCGTGCGGCTGGGACGGTTCGCGGTGGGCGAGTGGCACGCTGCGAGCACCGGCAAGCGTCCCGCCCCCGGGCACTACCCCCGCTCGGCCAGTGCCCGCTCCCCCGCCCGCCGCATCGCTCCCACCGGAGCCGTCTTGCAGCCGGTCATCTGCTCGACCTGCAACACCGCCTGGTGCACCAGCAGATCGAGTCCGCCGACCACGGCACCGCCGTACGCGGACCAGCGCGCCGCGAGCTCCGTCGGCCACGGCTCGTACAGCACGTCGAACAGGGTCGTCGGCCGCTCCGGCACCGCGCCGGACAGCGCGTCGGTCGCCCCGGCCGGTGTCGTGGCGATGACCAGCGGAGCGTTCAGCCCTCGCTCGGCCTCCGCCCAGTCCGCCGTGCGCACCTCGATGCCCAGCCGCTCGCCCCACTGTCGCATCTCGGCGGCGCGAGCCTCGCTCCGTACGTACGCCACGATCTCACCGGTGCAGATCCGGGCGAGCGCGGCCAGCGCGGACGACGCGGTGGCGCCGGCGCCGAGGATCGCGGCGGACTCCACCTGCTCGATCCCCCGCTCGCGCAGGGCGGCGACCATCCCGGGGATGTCGGTGTTGTCGCCGACGCGGCGCCCGTCCTCGGTGAACACCAGGGTGTTGACGGCCTCGACGGAGGTCGCCGTCTCGCTGATCTCGTCCAGCAGCGGAATGACCGCCCGCTTGAGCGGCATCGTCAACGACAGCCCCGCCCACTCCGGTCCGAGCTTCTCGACGAACCCGGGCAAGGCCTCCTCATCGACCTCGAAACGGTCGTACGACCAGTCGACGAGCCCCAGTTCGGCGTACGCGGCCCGGTGCAGCACCGGCGAGAGCGAGTGGGCGATCGGCGAACCGAGCACGGCGGCCCGGTGCTTGCTGTCGGTGCGGCTCATCTATCCGTTCTGCTCTTCCTGGTACTTCTCGCGGTTCCTGTTGTGCTCTTCGTTGGTCACAGCGAAGAGCGTCTCGTCCTTGATCGACACGAAGTAGTACCAGTCGCCCTTGGCGGGGTTGAGGGCCCCCTCGATCGCTTCGTGACCGGGATTGTCGATCGGTCCGGGCGGCAGACCCTTGATCTTGTACGTGTTGTACGGGTCGTCGATCTGCCGCAGAGAGTCGACCGAACCTGTCGCCAACTTGGACTCGCCGCGCAGATAATTCACCGTCGAGTCGAAGTCGAGCAGGCCGAATGTTTCCAGGTTGTTAGTCGTGTCGAGCCGGTTGTAGACGACCCGCGCGATTTTCTTGTAGTCCTTCTTGTTGTCTCCCTCGGCCTGGACGAGGCTCGCCACGGTGAGCACCTGGAGCGGACTTTCCAGCTTCAGATCCTCGGCCTTGTCCTCGAGATCGAGTTCCTCGTACTTCGCCTTGGCGAGGTCGACCATTTCCTTCAGGACGTCCTTGGGCTTCATGCCCTTGGCGACCGGATAGGTGGACGGGAAGAGGAATCCTTCCAGCGGATCCTTGATGTCGTCGTTGTCGTTCGCCCAGTCGGGAAGGCCGAGGGTCGACCAATCCTTCTCGGCGACATCCTCGGTCGTACCCTTCTTGAGGCCGAGCTCTTTGTCGATCTTGGTATAGACGACGTTATTGCGTTCGCCCTCGATGACGGTGAAGTTGTTCTGGCTCGTCGGATCGAGCATCAGGGCGAGAGCGCTTTCAGCGGACATCTGCTTCTTGAGCAGATAGACGCCCGCTTGAATCGACCCATTGGGCTCGTTCGCTTGGGCAGTGGTAAAAGCGTCGACGCTCTTGACGACACCGGCCTCTTTCAGCTTCTGCCCGATCGTGGAACCGAAAGCGCCCTTGGGAATGGTGACCGTGACGGTCTCGTTCGTGCCGTCTCCCGTATAGTCGGGAGCCTCGGCAAAACGGTCCTGGTAGAACTGGTAACCGTAATAGCTGACGCCAGCGAAGCCACCGCCGAATACCATGACGACCACAAGGCAGGCGCAGCCGCTGCGGCGTTTCTTGCCGCCCTTGCCCGGCTTTCCGGATTTACCGCCGCGGCCTTTCCGCTCGCCCCGTCCGCCGCGTTCCTCGGCCTCGTCGGCCTCGTCGGCCTCGTCGTCATCGCCGCCGCCCGCGAAGAACGCGTGCTCACCCTGGTCGGGACCGGGATCCCAGTCGGCCCGTTCGGCGGCCGGCTGCGGCGTGGGTGCGGGCTCCGGTGCGGGTGGAGGCGCGGGTTCCGCGCTGCGGCGCGACGGCTCTTCCGCGGGCGGATACGCGTCGGGTGTGCTGTAGAAGTCGGGCTGCCCGGCGCCGTACGCCATGGGCTGACCGCCGTAGGGGTCGGCCGGGTCGGCCACGTACGGGCCCTGCGCGTGCTGGTGACTGCCGTTGCCCCAGCCGCCGTTGACCTGGTCGTACTGCTGCTGGTCATGACCGGTGTACTGCTGTTGTTGCTGATTGTGGCCGGGGTACTGCTGCTGCCCGAGGTCCCCGTACTCCTGCTGGTACTGCTGCTGCGCCTGGCCGTAGGCGTCCTGATGGCCGTTGCCCCAGCCGCCGTTGCCGTGCTGCTGCTGGTACTGCTGCTGCTCGGGGTAGTGCTGCTGCGGCCGGCCGCCGTAAGGGGACTGCTGGCCCGCCTGGGCCTGCTGTCCGTCCCATCCGCCGTCCCCGTACAACGGGTCGTCCGGATGCCACGGTTCGGAGCCTGGGCCCCGGCCATACTCAGTCATCGATCCCCTAGAGCCGCGAGGCGGCGGTTACGCGGGGCCGGTGGCTCGGCTTTCGTCCCCGCCTCTTTCTGTGCGATGGCTGTTCGAAGGCCACCGCATCGCGCGGAACGTTACCGTATCGCGATCAGATGACCACTTCGACGCCCTCGCCCGGAGCTTTACCTGACGCCCGTTCGGATTCCAGGGCCTGTTGCAGGATGATCACGGCTGCTACCTGGTCAATGACCGACCTGCCCTTTTTCGACTTCACCCCTGAGGCGCGCAGTCCTTGGCCGGCTGTCACTGTGGTCATCCTCTCGTCGAGGAGTCTCACCGGAACGGGGGCGACCATGCGGGCCAGTTGTTGGGCGAAGCCGCGGACCTTGACGGCCGCCGGACCCTCACCGCCCTTGAGGGAGCGGGGGAGGCCGACGACGATCTCGATCGGTTCGTACTCCTCGACCAGTTGCTTCAACCGGCGTTGAGCTGCCGGGACATCGCGTCCGGGAACCGTTTCGACCGGGGTGGCGAGGATCCCGTCGGGGTCGCAGGAGGCGACCCCGATGCGGACGTCCCCGACGTCGATCGCGAGCCGACGGCCGCGGCGCATGACCGGGCCGTCGTCTCCGCTCGGGTGATCCGCTGTGCTCACTTGGCCGTCTCGGTGACCAGGCGCTCGACCGCGTCCACGGCCTCGCCGATGGCGGCCGGGTTCTGGCCACCGCCCTGGGCGACGTCCGGCTTGCCGCCACCGCCACCGCCGAGGGTCTTGGCAGCCGTGCGGACCAGGTCGCCGGCCTTCAGACCGCGCTCGCGGGCGGCCTCGTTGGTGGCGATGACCGTCAGCGGCTTGCCGTTCGCCGTGGTGAACAGGGCCACCACGGCGGCCCGTCCGCCCTGGATGCGTCCGCGCACGTCGAGCACCAGCTTGCGCAGGTCGTCGGCGGTCGTGCCGTCCGGGACCTGACCGGTCACGAGAGCAACGCCGCGTACGTCCTTGGCGGACTCGGCGAGACCGGCGGCGGCCTGGAGCACCTTCTCGGCGCGGAACTTCTCGATCTCCTTCTCGGCGTCCTTCAGCTTGCCGAGCATGGCGGAGACCTTCTCCGGAAGCTCTTCCGGACGGCCCTTGATCAGCTCCTGGAGCTGGGCGACGACCGTGTGCTCACGGGCGAGGAAGTTGTAGGCGTCGACACCGACCAGGGCCTCGATACGGCGCACACCGGAGCCGATGGACGACTCACCGAGCAGCTTGACCAGTCCGAGCTGTGAGGTGTTGTGCACATGCGTGCCGCCGCACAGCTCCTTGGAGAAGTCGCCGATGGTGACCACACGGACGCGCTCGCCGTACTTCTCGCCGAACTCCGCGATGGCGCCCTGCTTCTTGGCCTCGTCGATGCCCATGACATCGGCGCGGACGTCGAGGTCGCGGGCGAGTACCTCGTTGATCTTCTGCTCGACGTCGGTCATCACGGCCGTCGGAACAGCGGACGGGGAACCGAAGTCGAAGCGGAAGCGGCCGGGCTGGTTCTCGGAACCGGCCTGGGCGGCCGTCGGACCGAGGGCGTCACGCAGGGCCTGGTGGGTGAGGTGCGTGGCCGAGTGGGCGCGGGCGATGGCCGTACGACGACGCCCGTCGATCGAGGCCTGGGCCTTGGCTCCGACGGTCACCTCGCCGAACTGGACGACGCCCTTGTGGACGTACACGCCCGGAACCGGCTTCTGGCAGTCGCGGATCTCGACCACGGCACCCGAGTCCACCCTGATACGGCCGGTGTCGCCGATCTGGCCGCCGCCCTCCGCGTAGAAGGGGGTGCGGTCGAGGACGATCTCGACCTCGTCGCCCTCGGTGGCGGCCGGGGAGGAGGCGCCGTCGACGAGGATGCCGACGATCGTGGACTCGGTCTCGGTGTCCGTGTAGCCGGTGAAGTCGGTCTCGCCGGCCTTGTCGGCGATCTCGCGGTAGGCACCGAGATCGGCGTGGCCGGTCTTCTTGGCGCGGGCGTCGGCCTTGGCCTTGTCCCGCTGCTCCTTCATCAGACGGCGGAAGCCGTCCTCGTCCACGGAGAGGCCCTGTTCGGCGGCCATCTCCAGGGTGAGGTCGATCGGGAAGCCCCAGGTGTCGTGGAGCAGGAAGGCCTTGTCGCCGGGCAGTTGCCCGCCGCCGGTGGTCTTGGTCTCGGTGATGGCCGTGTCGAGGATGTTCGTGCCGGCCTTCAGCGTCTTGAGGAAGGCGTTCTCCTCGGCGAGGGCCACCTTCTCGATGCGCTCACGGTCGGTGATCAGCTCGGGGTACTGCTGGCCCATCATGGAGATGACGACGTCGATGAGGTCCTGGACGACCGGGCCGGTGGCGCCGAGGAGCCGCATGTTGCGGATGGCGCGGCGCATGATGCGGCGCAGTACGTAGCCACGGCCCTCGTTGCCGGGGGTGACGCCGTCGCCGATGAGCATCACGGCGGTGCGGATGTGGTCGGTGACCACGCGCAGGGAGACGTCGGAGCCCTTGGCCTCGCCGTACGCGACGCCGGTCAGCTCGGTGGCCTTGTCGATGACGGCCATGGAGGTGTCGATCTCGTACATGTTCTGCACGCCCTGCAGAATCATGGCGAGGCGCTCGAAGCCGAGGCCCGTGTCGATGTTCTTGCTGGGCAGCTCGCCGAGGATCTCGAAGTCGTCCTTGGAGGTGCCCTCGCCTCGCTCGTACTGCATGAAGACCAGGTTCCAGATCTCCACGTACCGCTCGTCGTTGACGGCGGGGCCGCCCTCGACACCGAACTCGGGGCCGCGGTCGTAGTTGATCTCGGAACAGGGGCCGCAGGGGCCGGGGACGCCCATGGACCAGTAGTTGTCCTTCATACCGAGGCGCTGGATGCGCTCCTTGGGCACGCCGATCTGCTCGTGCCAGATGCGCTCGGCCTCGTCGTCGTCCTTGTAGACGGTGATCCAGAGCTTCTCCGGCTCCAGGCCGTAACCACCCTTGTCCTGGGGGCTGGTGAGCAGCTCCCAGGCGTGCTTGATGGCGCCTTCCTTGAAGTAGTCGCCGAAGGAGAAGTTGCCGCACATCTGGAAGAAGGTGCCGTGCCGGGTGGTCTTGCCGACCTCTTCGATGTCCGGCGTACGGACGCACTTCTGCACGCTGGTGGCGCGGGCGAAGGAGGGCTTGACCTCACCGAGGAAGTACGGCTTGAAGGGGACCATGCCCGCGTTGACCAGGAGCAGAGTCGGGTCGTCCGCGATGAGCGACGCCGAAGGGACGACGGTGTGACCGCGCTCCTCGAAGAAGCTCAACCAGCGGCGACGAATCTCAGCCGACTCCATCAGTGGTCCTCATTCCGGTTGTTCGGGTACGTCGTGGTCTCGATGTACCTCGTGTGCGTGCGGTTCTCGATGGCGGCGTACCGCCGGGGCGCGGGGAGTTCGGGGTCCTCTTGGATGCCGAGCGCGTCCTCGAGTTCCGCCTCCCGCCGCGCCATGTTGTCGCGGACGTCGAGCGCGAAGCCGACCGCGCGGTCCTTGAAGCGCGTTCCCGTCTCGAGTGCCTTGTTGGCCGCTGTCGCGGCGAGGCTCTCGGGGGTCAGTTGCTTCAGCTTGCGGTTGACCTTGGTGGTGGCCCAGACACCGGCGGCGACGCCGGTGCCGAACCAGAAGGTTCGGCGGAACATGGCTGGCTCTCAGTCCCTCTTTCCACGGGCGCTGCGCTTCTCCCGCCGGGAGAGGGTCCGGCCCACGATCACGGTACGCCGGGGCTCCCTGGCGGGCGCTTCGTCCTTGCGGCCGAGGGCACGGCGGACGCCGTACCCGAAGGCGGCGACCTTCACCAGGGGGCCACCGAAGGTGGAGGCGACGGTCGTCGAGAGCGCGGAGGCGTTCGACGTGACCTCCTGGACGTCGGAGGCGATGGCGTCGACCCGGTCGATCTGGGTCTGCGCGGAACGCACCGCCGCGGAGGCGTCGGCGAGCAGGGGAACGGTCTGTTCGGTCACGTCCGCGACCAGCTTGGTGGTCGCCCGGAGCGTCTGGGCCAGCCTCGCCAGCGCGACGGCGAGGAAGGAGACCAGGATCGCCCAGAAGACGGCCACGAGGATCCCGGCCACTTCTCCACCGGACACCTGGCACCCGCTCTCATAAACACCTGTTGATGGCTCGCTTGAGCCTATCGCGCCGGACGCGGCGGTCCGTACCGCATTACGCGCATGCGAAAGCCCGCCGCCCCGCCCGCCCGGAAGGGCGAGGGGACGACGGGCCGTGCTCGCTGATCAGCGGGCGTAGTACTCGACGACGAGCTGCTCGTCGCAGATGACCGGGACTTCCTTGCGGTTCGGCTCGCGGTCCAGGCGGAACGCCAGAGCCTTGAGGTTCACCTGCAGGTAGCGGGGGGTCTCACCGTCCGCGGCGAAGCCACCCTCGCGGGCGACCTCGAACAGCGGCTTCTGGCGGCTGCGCTCACGGACCATGACGACGTCGTCCGGCTTGACGCGGAAGGACGGCTTGTCGACCTTCTGGCCGTTGACCTCGATGTGGCCGTGGACGACCATCTGGCGGGCCTGGTAGATCGTGCGGGCGATGCCCGAACGCAGGACCAGCGCGTCGAGACGACGCTCCAGCTCGATGATCAGGGCCTCACCGGTCTTGCCCTGGACCTTGGAGGCACGCTCGTAGGCGCGGACGAGCTGGCGCTCGGACACGTCGTACTGCGCGCGCAGACGCTGCTTCTCGAGCAGACGGACCTTGTAGTCCGAGTTCTGCTTGCGGCCGCGGCCGTGCTCGCCCGGCGGGTAGGGGCGGGCCTCGAAGTACTTGACGGCCTTCGGGGTCAGCGCGATGCCGAGGGCACGCGACTTCTTGACCTTGGGGCGGGGCTGGTTCGCCACTTCTTTTCCTTTTCCTTCATTCGGCTGCCTCAGGGTTACGGGAGGTCGCATCCGCAGCCGGGGAATCCCGTCAGGTCCACGAGGACTTGTCGGGTAGCCGCTCCCCTGGTCTGGGCACATAGTGCAGCACACGAACTGCCCACCGACCGGTCCCGGAAATCCGAGTGGTGGCGGGCTGCCCGCGACACCTACAACGGTGCGCGACGCTCCTGGATCCGAGGATCCGGCTGGTCGTCCCGCCTGAGGCGCCGACCGGAGCCGGACACGGGACGCAGCACTGGGGAGGATTCTACAGGGGGTTCAGGACTGCTTGCGCCCCAGGTGCTTTCTGGTCCACTCCACGGCGTCGGCATAGCGGGCCTCGGCTCCGTGCCTGGTCGGTGCGTAGTACTCCCGCTCCTTGATCGCGTCCGGTGCGTACTGCTGGGCGGCGATCCCTTCGGGCAGGTCGTGCGGGTACACATACCCCTGGGCGTGCCCGAGCTTGGCCGCGCCCTTGTAGTGCCCGTCCCGCAGGTGCGGCGGCACCGACCCGGCCAGCCCTTTCCGTACGTCCTCCATGGCGGCGCCGATGGCCATCGTCGCGGAATTCGACTTCGGGGCCAGGGCGAGGGCGATGGTGGCGTGGCTGAGGGTGAGGGCGGCCTCCGGGAAGCCGATCATGGCGACGGCCTGGGCGGCCGCGACGGCTGTCGGCAGCGCGTTGGGATCGGCGAGGCCGATGTCCTCGCTGGCGGAGATCATGAGACGCCGGGCGATGAACCGCGGGTCCTCACCGGCCTCGATCATCCGGGCCAGGTAGTGCAGCGCGGCATCGACATCGGAGCCCCGGATGGACTTGATGAGGGCGCTGGCCACGTCGTAGTGCTGGTCGCCGTCGCGGTCGTACTTCACGGCGGCGCGGTCGACGGTCTCCTCAAGGGTCTGGAGCCCGATCTCCTGCTCCCCCTTGTCGAGGGCGGCGCCTGCCGCAGCCTCCAGGGCGGTCAGCCCACGCCGCGCGTCGCCGCCGGCGATCCGCAGGAGGTGGGCCTCGGTGTTCTCCGGGAGGGTGACGGCGCCCTTGAGGCCGCGCTCGTCGGTGAGGGCCCGGCGCAGCAGGCCGCGCAGGTCGTCGTCGGTGAGCGGTTCGAGGGTGAGGAGCAGGGAGCGGGACAGCAGGGGGGAGATCACCGAGAAGTACGGGTTCTCCGTCGTCGCCGCGATGAGGGTGACCCAGCGGTTCTCGACGGCCGGGAGCAGGGAGTCCTGCTGGGCCTTGCTGAAGCGGTGGATCTCGTCCAGGAAGAGGACGGTCTCCTTGCCGAAGCCGCCGGTGGCGCGGCGGGCCCCGTCGATGACCGCGCGGACCTCCTTGACGCCCGCGGTGATCGCGGAGAGCTCCACGAAACGCTTGTCGGTGGCCTTGGAGACGACGTACGCGAGGGTCGTCTTGCCGGTGCCGGGCGGGCCCCAGAGGATCACCGAGGAGGGGCCGGCCGGACCGCCGTCGGACTCGCCGACCAGTCTGCGCAGGGGTGAGCCCGGCTTCAGCAGGTGCTGCTGGCCCACGACCTCGTCAAGGGTGCGCGGGCGCATCCGTACGGCCAGGGGGCTGGCGGCCGGGTCCTTCTCCTGGCGTGCTTCCGCGGCGGCGGTGAACAGATCGGGCTCCACACGCAAAACCCTATGTCACCCCACTGACAATCCACTCGGGGCTGTCAGCTGGTCCAGAAGTCCCACCAGCGGGTCAGGATCAGCATGCCGATGATGCCGATGTGCATCACGGGCAGGACCCAGGTGAACTCGCCGAAGAAGCCCTTCAGCCAGCCGGGCGCGGGCAGGAAGCCGCCCCGGATGTTGAACGACGTCACGTACCAGAACATCAGGATGGTGGCGACCCAGGCCAGGCTGCACCAGAGGCAGAGCGAGTTGATGTTGTACAGCGACTGGTACTGCAGCCAGGTCACGAAGCCGACGCCGAACAGGGTGCCCGCGTTGAAGGTCAGCCAGTACCAGCGGGGGAACGTCGCCCGGGCGAGCAGGCTCATGCCGACGCAGATGACGATGCCGTACGCGACGAGGCCGAGCATGGGGTTCGGGAAGCCGAATGCCGACGCCTGGTCGCTCTTCATGATGTTGCCGCAGGAGACCACCGGGTTGAGGCTGCACCCCGGGGTGAAGTTCGGGTCCTCCAGCAGCTTGAACTTGTCAAGCGTGATGACCCAGGAGGCGAGCAGGCCGGCCGCGCCGGTGATCAGCAGCAGGATCGCGAAGGCGCGGCTGCCGCCCATCGTGCGGGGGGTCTCGGTGTGTTCCCGCTCCGTGGAGGAGACGTCCTTGACTGTCGTCTTGCTCATCACGTCGTTTCCATGGTTCGAAGGGGCCTCTGGGGCACGGTCATTGTGCCGTACACACTCGCGCGTGCACCGTTCGCTGGACATAAAAGTCGCCCCTACCGCCCGTAAGGGGCGGTAGGGGCGACAACGGCTTGACTCAGCCCAGCCGGGCCTCCAGCTCGGCCACGATCTCGTTCACGCCGATGGCGACCTGCTCGCCGGACTGCATGTCCTTGAGCTGGACGACGCCCTCGGCGAGATCGCGTTCCCCGGCGACGATCGTGTACCGCGCCCCGCTCCGGTTGGCGTTCTTCATCGAGCCCTTCAGTCCCTTCCCGCCGTACGAGAAGTCAGCCGCGATGCCCACCTTGCGCAGCTCGGTGACCTTGGCGAAGAGGAGGCGGCGGGCCTCCTCGCCGAGCGGGACGGCGAACACGCTGGTGGCGGCGGGGAGTTCGAGCTCGATGCCCTCCGCCTCCAGGGCCAGGACGGTGCGGTCGACTCCGAGGGCCCAGCCGACCGACGGCAGCGCGGGGCCGCCGATCATCTCGGAGAGGCCGTCGTAGCGGCCGCCGCCGCCCACCGCGGACTGGGAGCCGAGACCGTCGTGGACGAACTCGAAGGTCGTACGCGTGTAGTAGTCCAGGCCGCGCACCAGCTTCGGGTCGTCCTCGAAGGAGACGCCCGCAGCCGTGATCAGCTCGCGCACCTCCTCGTGGTACGCCTTACAGGCGTCGCACAGGTAGTCGCGCAGGAGTGGGGCGTTCCCGAGCTGCTTCTGGACCGACTCGCGCTTGTCGTCGAGGACTCGGAGCGGGTTGATCTCCGCGCGGCGGAGCGTGTCCTCGTCCAGCTCCAGGCCGCGCAGGAACTCCTGCAGGGCAGCCCGGTAGACGGGACGGCACTCCTTGTCACCCAGGCTGTTCAGCAGGATGCGGAAGTTCCTGAGGCCCAGCGAGCGGTACGCCTGGTCCGCCAGGATGATCAACTCGGCGTCCAGGGCCGGGTCCTCGGCACCGATGGCCTCGGCGCCCACCTGGGAGAAGTGGCGGTAGCGGCCCGCCTGCGGCTGCTCGTAGCGGTAGTACGAGCCCGAATACCAGAGCTTGACCGGAAGGTTGCCCTGCCGGTGCAGGTTCGCCTCCAGCGCGGCACGCAGCACGGACGCGGTGCCTTCGGGGCGCAGGGCCAGCCTGTCGCCGCCCTTCGTCTCGAAGGCGTACATCTCCTTGGTCACGATGTCGGTCGATTCACCGACACCGCGCGCGAACAGCTCGACGTTCTCGAAGCCAGGCGTCTCGACGTAGCCGTACCCGGAGTTGCGCAGCGGGACCGCAATCGCCTCACGGACCGCGAGGAACGTCGCAGAACGGGGCGGGATCAGGTCGTACGTGCCCTTGGGGGCCTGAAAGGTGCTCACGGAAGGTCTCTCGTCACATTCCTCGTCGGGGAGCCCCGGGGGCTCCCTGGCCGCCGGCGGCCACCTGCCGCAGATACGGGTTGGTGGCGCGCTCCTGGCCGATGGTCGTCTGGTGGCCGTGGCCGGACAGCACCACGGTCGAGTCGTCGAGCGGCAGGCACACGCGGGCCAGCGAGTCGAGCATCTCGGCCATGTCACCGCCGGGCAGGTCGGTGCGTCCGATGGAGCCGGCGAACAGCAGGTCCCCGGAGAAGAACACGGAGGGGATCTCCGTGTTCTCGGGCATCCGGAAGGTCACCGACCCCTTGGTATGGCCGGGCGCGTGCGCGACGGACAGCTCCAGGCCGGCCAGCGCCAGCGCGGCGCCGTCGGTCAGCTCCTTGACGTCGTCGGGCTCCCCGATGGTCAGTTCGCCCATGAGCGGCATGCCGATGGAACGGCCGAGCGCCTTCTCCGGGTCGCTCATCATGAACCGGTCGTCGGGGTGGATCCACGCCGGTACGTCGTGCGCGCCGCACACCGGGACGACCGAGGCCACGTGGTCGAGGTGGCCGTGGGTGAGGACGACGGCGACGGGCTTGAGCCGATGCTTCTTCAGCGTCTCCTCGACTCCCTGGGTGGCCTGGTGGCCCGGGTCGATGATCACGCACTCCTCACCCGCGGCGGGGGCGACCAGGTAACAGTTGGTCCCCCAGGCCCCGGCGGGGAACCCGGCAATGAGCACGATCGTCCTTCTTGTGTCGTACGAGGGTGGGTTGCTTTGACATCCTCCCCCTCTTGGATGGAGGGGGATTCCAACTCAGGTGGGTTGAGGTTCACGGACGCTCGAACGGCCAGTGGCCATTGTCGTCCCTCCGGCACAGGCTGAGCGCCTGGGGCGGGGAATCCCGCCCTGTCCTGCCGCGACGTTGGTTGCTGCGTTGGTGTCCGCGTTGCAGCTGAAGCCGCAGGATACGCACTCGAAGTCAGCTTGGCTCTTGCGTGACCTCTTGTCGATCCATCCACAGGCACTGCACCGCAGGGAGGTGTACGGGGCGGGGACGTCCTCGACCCGGCCGGGGGCCTTGTGTCCGGTGCACCGGCGCAGCAGGCCCCAGCCCTGGGCGAGGATCACCCGGTTCAGTCCGGACTTCTGCGCCACCCGCTTGCCCGGCTCCTCGATCGTTCCTTTCGCGGAGCGGGTCATGTTCTTGATGTCCAGCTTTTCGAACCGCACCAGATCGCAGGTACGGGCGAGCATCGTCGAGGTCTTCTCGCACCAGTCCTTGCGCCGGTCCGCCTCACGCGCCTTGAGCCTGGCCACCTTCGCGTACTCGGCGGTCTTCTGGGGGCTGCCCTTCGTCGCCCGCGCCGCCCGGCGCTGGTGCTTGCGGATCTGCGCCCGCTCCCTGACGGTGAGCTGGGGGCAGTTCAGCGTGCGGCCGTCGGACAGGGCAGCGGTGATCGTCACACCCCGGTCGATGCCGATGACCTCACCGGTTCCAGGCGCGCCGACCGGGGCGGGGATGACGGCGAAGGCGATGTGCCACCGGCCGTTCCTCAGTGTGACCCGGAAGGTCTTCGCGTCGGGCAGCTCACCGCGGGTGAGGCGGAAGCGGACCCAGCCGCAGCCGGGCACCTTGACCCGCGCCCAGCGCCGATTGAGCCTGTGCACCACCACCGAGCGGCCCATGACCTGCTTGCCGGTCTTCGCGTTCAGCTTCGGCGTGCCATCGTGTCCGTACTCCGGTACGCGGTCGGTCCCGATGACGCGGAAGCCCTCGTGCACGTACTTCTTGCGCCAGGTCGGCTCACCGAACCCGGATGCGAACCGTGCGGTCTTGGCCTTCGTGAAGTCCTTGAGCGCCTGCTGCTGGACATCGGCGTTCCCGGCGCCCAGCCACTCGTTCTCACGCCGCGCCTCGGTGAGCTGCCCGCACTGCTCGGCGAAACCGGGCGCGGACTTCCTGCCCGGCTTCCAGTGCGAGTGCTGCTCGACGGCCAGGTTCCACACATACCGCGCGTGCGCGCAGTGCAGCAGCATCTGCTGCTCCTGCTCACGCATGGGGTACATCCGGAACCTCGACATGGGACCATCATAGTCCCAGAATGACCCCATGAAACACGTGAACCTGAGACTCCCCGACGATCTGCACGAACAGGCCAGGGCCGCCGCCGCTACCGATGACCGCTCCCTGAACTCATGGCTGGTCGCCATCGTGCGACGAGCTGTCGCCCCGGACGAGACCCCGGATAGCCCTGCCGGCGATCCGGCTACCCCTGCCCCGCTACGCGGGAACGGGAATTCACCCCGGCCCTGAAGGACCGGGCACCCCGCCCAGAAGAAAGGTGGATCAGAGCCTACCGGCGCTGCCGTTTCCTCAGCGAACCCATATACGGTACGGGTCACACGCAAACAGTCGACTCACGAGACGTGCGACGCACCCGTGGGCGTACGAGACGCTTGAGGAGAGAACCCGGTGGTCAGCCAGGAACAGCGGCGGCGTCAGCTCGCCCGGGAGAAGTTCTTGCGGCAGCAGCAGCGGCGCACGTCCGCGCGGCGCAAGGCACATGTCCGCAACGCCGTGATCGCTTCGGTGCTCGGCGTGATCCTGGTGGGCAGTGTGGCGCTGTACACGACGGACGTCCTCAAGGGCGACGACAAGAAGGACACCGCCAGCGCGGAGGTCTCGCCGAGCGCCTCGCCCAGCAAGGCGCCTGATCCGTGCGAGAAGGCGGCCGCGGGCAAGGTGAAGGAGCTCACCTACAAGAAGGAACCCGCGGTCACGGTCGACAAGACCGCGAAGTACACGATGGATCTGCAGACGACCTGCGGTGACATCGGCATAACGATGGACGCGGCGAAGACCCCGCGCACCGTGAACTCGTTCAATTTCCTCGTGAACAAGGGCTACTTGGACCACACCAAGTGCCACCGGCTCACCACACAGGGCATCTACGTGCTCCAGTGCGGTGACCCGCAGGGCACCGGCATGGGCGGTCCGGGCTACACGATCCCGGACGAGAACCTCAAGGACACGCGTCTGAAGGGCGATGTGTACCCGGCGGGCACGGTCGCGATGGCGAACCAGTACAACGGGCAGACGGGCGAGGGCAAGAACAGCGGCGGCAGCCAGTTCTTCCTCGTCTTCCAGGACAGCCCGCTGCCGGCCAACTACACGCCGTTCGGCACGATCTCCGAGGCCGGCATGAAGGTTCTGACGAAGATCGCCGAAGCCGGTGAGAACACGGGCGCGGGTGATGGGACGCCCAATGCGACCGTTGTGATCAACAAGGCGACTGTCAAGAAGTCCTGACCACTGGCAGTGAAATTTCGGTCGCGCGGGATGCGGACAGGCAACCCGCCGGTCGCCTATGTTGGCCGTGACGAAACTGTGGACGATGCCCGGGGGAGCTGACGCCCCCCGCAGGCATCATGTGGAGGAGGCGCTGTGAGCAGCGACCCGTGGGGCCGCGTCGACGAGACGGGGACCGTGTACGTGCGTACGGCCGACGGCGAGCAGGTCGTCGGTTCCTGGCAGGCCGGCTCCCCTGAGGAGGCGCTGGCCTACTTCGAGCGCAAGTACGAAGGCCTGGTTGTCGAGATCGGCCTCCTCGAAAAGCGTGTGAAGACCACCGACCTGTCGGCGAAGGACGCCCAGGCCGCGATCGACCACATTCGCGAGCAGGTGGACGCGCATCACGCGGTCGGTGACCTGAGCGCGCTGAAGGTACGGCTGGACAAGCTCGTCGAGACCGTCGCGTCGCGCCGCGAGGAGCGCAAGCAGCAGCGGGCGAAGCAGTCGGACGAGGCACGGCACGCCAAGGAGGCCCTGGTCACCGAGGCGGAGGAGCTGGCCCAGTCCGACCAGTGGCGGGCCGCCGGTGAGCGGCTGCGGGCCCTGGTGGACACCTGGAAGGGTCTGCCGCGGCTCGACCGCAAGTCCGACGACGAGCTCTGGCACCGCTTCTCGCATGCCCGCTCGGCGTTCTCCAAGCGTCGCAAGGCCCACTTCGCGCAGCTCGACTCGCAGCGCGAGGACGCCCGCAAGACCAAGGAGAAGCTGGTCGCGGAGGCCGAGGCGCTGTCGAGCTCGACGGACTGGGGTCCCACGGCCGCGCGCTACCGCGAGCTGATGGCCGACTGGAAGGCGGCGGGCCGCGCCCAGCGCGAGCACGAGGACGACCTGTGGAACCGCTTCCGCGGCGCCCAGGACGTCTTCTTCGCCGGCCGCAGTTCTGTGTTCGCGGAGCGCGACGCGGAGCAGTCGGAGAACCTCAAGCTCAAGGAGGAGCTGGCCGAGGAGGCGGAGAAGATCCTGCCGGTGACGGACCTCAAGGCCGCCCGCGCCGCGTTCCGCTCCGTCAACGAGCGCTGGGAGGCCATCGGCCATGTGCCGCGTGACTCCCGCCCGAAGGTCGAGGGCCGGATGCACGCGGTGGAGCGGGCCATCCAGGAGGCCGAGGAGGGCGAGTGGCGCCGGACCAACCCGGAGGCCCGCGCCCGCGCGGCCGGCCTCACGGGCCAGCTCCAGGCTGCCGTGGACAAGCTCGGGAGCCAGATCGAGGCCGCCCGCGCCCAGGGCAACAACGCCAAGGCCGACAAGCTCCAGCGGGAGCTCGACGGCCGTCAGGCGCTGCTGGACCAGGCCCTGAAGGGTCTGCAGGAGTTCGGCGGCTGACGCTTCCGGCATACAAGAGAGGGGCTCCCGTACGGTGCGTACGGGAGCCCCTCTCTTGTATGCCGGTGCCGGTGCCTACGGCCTGCGCGCCGACGTCACCCGGTACACGTCGTACACGCCCTCCACGCCCCGTACGGCCTTCAGGACGTGGCCGAGGTGTTTCGGGTCGCCCATCTCGAAGGTGAATCGGGAGGTGGCGACGCGGTCGCGGGAAGTCTGTACGGCGGCGGAGAGGATGTTGACGTGCTGGTCGGACAGGACGCGTGTGACGTCCGACAGCAGCCGTGAGCGGTCCAGGGCCTCGACCTGTATGGCGACGAGGAAGACCGACGACTGGGTGGGCGCCCACTCGACTTCGAGGATGCGCTCGGGCTCCCGGGACAGCGACTCGATGTTGACGCAGTCGTTGCGGTGAACCGATACGCCACTGCCGCGGGTGACGAAGCCGATGATGGGGTCGCCGGGGACGGGCGTACAGCAGCGGGCGAGCTTGACCCAGACGTCGTCGACGCCCTTGACCACGACACCGGGGTCGTTGCTGCCGCGCCTCTTGCGGCTACGGCCGTGGGCGGGCGGTACCGTCTCGTCGATCTCCTCGGTGGCCGCCTCCTCGCCGCCGAGGGCCTGGACGAGTTTCTGCACCACGCTCTGTGCGGAGACATGGCCCTCGCCTATGGCGGCGTACAGCGCGGAGATGTCCGGGTAGCGCATCTCGTGCGCGAGGGTGACGAGCGAGTCGCCGGTGAGGATGCGCTGGATCGGCAGGTTCTGCTTGCGCATCGCACGGACGATGGCGTCCTTGCCCTGCTCGATGGCCTCGTCGCGGCGCTCCTTGGAGAACCAGGCGCGGATCTTGTTGCGGGCCCTCGGTGACTTGACGAAGCCGAGCCAGTCGCGGGAGGGGCCCGCGCCGGCCGCCTTGGAGGTGAAGACCTCGACCAGGTCGCCGTTGTCGAGGGTGGATTCGAGGGGGACCAGGCGGCCGTTGACCCGGGCGCCTATGGTGCGGTGGCCGACCTCGGTGTGGACCGCGTACGCGAAGTCGACGGGGGTCGCGCTGGCCGGCAGCGCTATCACGTCGCCCTTGGGTGTGAAGACGAAGACCTCGTTGCGGGACAGGTCGAAGCGCAGGGACTCCAGGAACTCGCCGGGGTCCTCCGTCTCCTTCTGCCAGTCCAGCAGCTGCCGCAGCCAGGCCATGTCGTTGAGGTGGTCGTCCTTGCCGGTGGTCCGGGGCTGGTCCGAGCGGACCTTGGAGGCGCCGGCGACGGCCTCCTGCTTGTACTTCCAGTGCGCGGCGATGCCGTACTCGGCGCGGCGGTGCATGTCGAACGTACGGATCTGGAGTTCGACCGGCTTGCCGTTGGGCCCGATGACCGTCGTGTGCAGCGACTGGTACATGTTGAACTTGGGCATCGCGATGTAGTCCTTGAACCGCCCCGGAACCGGGTTCCAGCGGGCGTGGACCGTGCCCAGGGCCGCGTAGCAGTCGCGGACGGTGTCCACCAGGACGCGGATGCCCACCAGGTCGTAGATCTCCGCGAAGTCACGGCCGCGGACGATCATCTTCTGGTAGACGCTGTAGTAATGCTTGGGTCGGCCGGTGACGGTCGCCTTGATGCGGGCCGCGCGCAGGTCCTGCTGGACCTCGTCGGTCACTATGGCCAGGTACTCGTCACGCTTCGGTGCCCGCTCGGCCACCAGCCGGACGATCTCGTCGTACATCTTGGGGTAGAGGATCGCGAAGGCGAGGTCCTCCAGCTCCCACTTGATGGTGTTCATGCCCAGGCGGTGGGCGAGCGGCGCGTAGATCTCGAGGGTCTCGCGCGCCTTCTTCTCCTGCTTCTCGCGCTTGAGGTAGCGCATCGTGCGCATGTTGTGCAGCCGGTCGGCGAGCTTGATGACCAGGACGCGGGGGTCCTTGGCCATGGCGACGACCATCTTGCGTACGGTCTCGGCCTGCGCGGCCTCGCCGAACTTGACCTTGTCGAGCTTGGTGACACCGTCGACGAGGAGGCCGACGGAGTCGCCGAAGTCGCGGCGGAGCTGGTCGAGGCCGTACTCGGTGTCCTCGACCGTGTCGTGCAGCAGGCCCGCCATCAGCGTGGCCGGATCCATGCCCAGCTCGGCGAGGATGGTGGTGACGGCGAGCGGGTGCGTGATGTACGGGTCGCCGCTCTTGCGCTTCTGGCCGCGGTGCCAGCGCTCGGCGACCTGGTAGGCCTTCTCGATCTGGCGGAGCGTCGCCGTCTCTATCTTCGGGTCGTTGCTGCGCACGATCCGCAGCAGCGGCTCCAGGACCGGGTTGTACGGGTTGGAGCGCTGCACGCCGAGGCGGGCGAGGCGGGCGCGTACGCGGTTGGAGGAGCCGGAGCGCGCGGGCTGGCCCGTGGCGGGGCGGGCCGGGGGCGCCGGGGCGGGCGCGGGCGTGGGCGCGGGGCGCTCGGGCGAGGCGGGCTTGGGGCGCGACGGACCGGCGGTCTTGCCGGCGGGCGCGGACTGGGCGTGCTCGACGGAGCCCTGCGCGGACGTCGCGGGGTTCGCGGGGTTCGCCTTCGCGGCGTTCTGCGCGGGCTTGGCCGCGGGGCCCGAGGGGGACTCGGGCTTGGCGGCGGTCAGGTGCTGGGCCTCGTCTGCCAAGAGGACTCCTCGTGCGCGATCCGGGTCCCCCGGTCAGGCTCCGGAGACCCCATGGTAGCGATCCTGCGCCCCGGGATCGCCTTCAGGCCACTGTGAGGGCCGTCTACCGGTGAAAACACGAGAGGCGAGCACCGGATTCCTCCGGGCTCGCCTCCACGAGGTGTCACAGTCGTCACGGATACCGGAGACACCCGACACAGCATGTGCCGAGGACCGTGTCACCCTTCAGGAACCGCGCCGGTCAGGCGACGGTGTCGCCCTCCTTGCAGTTCCGCGGCGTGTATCCGGCCTTCGTGTTGCAGGCCTTGAGGGTCACCCTGGTCTGCTCCGTGAGGTTGCCCGTCTTCCACGGACTGCAGTAGTCCGCGAGGTGGCCGCTGGTCGTGGCGGTGCGGTCCCAGGTTCCGTTGCGGTTGACGTCCAGCCAGACCGTCACCCCCCACCCGTCCAACGTGAAGTCACAGGCCCTGATGGCGTCCCCGGGCACGTCCTGGCCGCTGCCCGGGTGATCCACCGGGTCCTGGTTGAAGTTGCCCCAGTCCTGGAAGTCGTTGATCTGCACCGCGAGGAGCAGGCCCGTGCCCGCCTGCGCGGGGCTCGCCGCGGCACCGAGGAAGGTGGCGGCGGCCATCGCCGTGACAACCGGCAAAGCTCGCATACGCATATGAAAATCCCCCTTGAATTCACTTGCCACAAGCCCATCGGGGGATGATGAATGGCACGCCTCATGGAGGCGACATACGCCAGTTTGCTCATTCCCCCTGCGCCCGGACCAGTGATCCAATCGGGCTGACTCGCGCATGTCAATCAGGTTCCGGAGTCGCCGCAGAAGATCACGGAGGAGACGGAAAGAACGGTGCTTCCGCGACGCACCGAGATCAGCGCACCGCGGAAGCACCGTTCATGTGCCGTCGGAGCCCGTTCAGACCACGATCAGCGATTCCAGCGGAGCGCCGTCCAGCACGGACTCCAGCCGTTCCCGGCCTGCCAGGAAACCCAGCTCCATGAGGACGACCACGCCCGCCACCTCGGCTCCCGCCCGCCGGATGAGCTGCAGCGACGCCTCGGCCGTGCCGCCGGTCGCGAGGACGTCGTCGATGACCATGACGCGGTCGCCCGCGGCCAGGTCCTCGGCGTGCACCTCGATCTCGGCGGAGCCGTACTCCAGGTCGTACGCCTGGCTGAGCGTGGCTCCGGGGAGCTTGCCCGCCTTGCGTACGGGGATGAAGCCGACGCCCGCCCGGACGGCGGCAGGGGCGCCCAGGATGAAGCCGCGGGCCTCCAGGCCGACGATCTTCGTGGCGCCGTGCCGCACGGTCAGCTCCGCCAGCGCGTCCGTCAGCGCGGTGAACGCCGCCGGGTCGGCCAGCAGCGGGGTGATGTCCTTGAACATCACGCCCGGCGCGGGGTAGTCCGCGACGTCGCGGATACGGCTGAGCAGCAACTCCTTGATGTCGGTCATCGCCGCTTCCCGCCACGGCCGCGGCTGCGGCTCCCGGACTGGGCACGCGGGCCGACCACCGCGGGGGTGGCGTCCGCGGGCTCGTCGTCGTACGGACCGTCGGCCGCCCCGTCCGCGTCGTGCTCGGCCTGGGCCCGCTTGGCGAGGATGCGCTTCTTGAGGGCCTTCAGCTGCGGCTCGCGCTCCTTGAGATCGGCGACGAGCGGCGTGGCGATGAAGATCGACGAGTACGCACCGGCCGCGAGGCCGACGAACAGCGACAGCGAGATGTCGTTGAGCATGCCCGCGCCGAGGACGCCGCCACCGATGAACAGCAGGCCGGCGACCGGCAGCAGCGCGACCACCGTGGTGTTGATCGACCGCACCAGGGTGCTGTTGATCGAGCGGTTGGCGATCTCGCTGTACGTCCAGCGGGTCTGCTTGGTGATGTCCTTCGTCTGCTCCTTGAGGCTGTCGAAGACGACGACCGTGTCGTAGAGCGAGTAACCGAGGATCGTGAGCAGACCGATCACCGTACCGGGCGTCACTTCGAAGCCGACGAGGGCGTAGATGCCGATCGTGATGGTGATGTCGTGGATCAGGGCGACGAACGCGGCGATGGCCATACGCCACTCGAACGCGATCGCGAGGTAGATCACCACGAGGACCAGGAAGATGACGAGGCCCTGCCAGGCCTTGCTGGCGATCTGGTCACCCCAGCTGGGGCCGACCAGTTCACCGGCGACGTCCTGCTGCCGCATGTCCAGGTCCTCGGCCAGCGCCGCCGAGACCTTGTCGGCCTGGGCGGTGTCGATGCCCGCGACCTGGATACGCAGGCTGCCGTTGCCGAGCTTCTGGACGATCGCGTCGTGGCCGGCCGCCTCCTCCGCGTACGACTCTGCCTGAGCTACCGAGACGCTCGTCTTCGGAGTGGTGAAGACGGCGCCACCCTGGAACTCGATACCCATGGTCAGGCCGCGCACCGCCAGGCCGACGATGGCCGTGATGGTGATCAGGATCGAGACACCGTACCAGATCTTGCGGTTGCCGACGAAGTCGTAACCGACCTCGCCGCGGTGGAGTCGGGCTCCGAGGTCACCGAGCTTCGACATCTCAGGCCTCCTTCGGGTCGGCGGGGGCGGGACGGCGGGTACGGCGCAGCGGCGGCCGGGCACCGAGTCGCTTGGGGTCGAGGCCGGACCAGCTGTGGCCGTTCCCGAAGAACTTCGTGCGGGCCAGCAGCGTCAGTAGCGGCTTGGTGAAGAAGAAGACCACGACGACGTCGAGCACGGTGGTCAGACCGAGCGTGAACGCGAAGCCCTGGACCTTGCCGACGGTGACGATGAAGAGCACCGCGGCGGAGAGGAAGGACACGAAGTCGGAGACCAGGATGGTGCGCCGGGCGCGGGGCCAGGCCCGCTCCACGGCAGGGCGCAGCGTGCGGCCTTCGCGGATCTCGTCCCGGACGCGTTCGAAGTACACGATGAACGAGTCCGCCGTGATACCGATCGCGACGATCGCACCGCAGACCGCCGGGAGGTTCAGCGCGAAGTTGATGGTCGGGCCGAGCAACGCCATGATCACGTAGGTCAGGACCGCCGAGGCCAGCAGCGAGGCGATGGCGATCAGTGCCAGGCCGCGGTAGTAGGCGACCAGGTAGATCACGACCAGGATCAGGCCGATCGCACCGGCGATCAGACCGGCCTGCAGCTGGTCACCGCCGAGCGCGGGGCTGACGGTGGTGACGCTCGCCTCCTTGAAGGTCAGCGGGAGCGCGCCGTACGACAGCATGTTGGCGAGGTTCTGGGCCTCCTCCTGGGTGAAGCTGCCGGAGATCTCGGCCTTGCCACCGGTGACCGCCGCACGGACGTACGGGTGGGAGACGACCTCGTCGTCGAGGACGATCGCGAACTCGTTCTGCGGGGTGGTCTGGGTCGCCAGCTGGCCGGTGATGTCGGCGAACTTGTCGGCGCCGCTGGAGTCGAAGTCCATGACGACCTGCCAGCCGGTGCCGTTCTGGGTGTCCAGAAGCGCCTCGGCCTTCTCGACCTCGGTGCCGTCGACACCGACCGGGCCGAGCACGAACTTGCTCCAGCTGCCGCTGTCCTGACCACAGGCGATGACGATGTCGGTGGTCTTGCCCTTGCCCGCCGCGGCGCGCTGCTTGGGGTCGTTGCAGTCGAGGGCGGTGAACTTGGCCTGGAGCGCCTGGGTCTCCGCGTCGACGCTCGGGCTCGCCGACGGCGAGGCCGTGTCGGCGGCGGTGTCGGACGCGGAGCTGCTGCCCGACGGTGTGGGGTCGGCCTTCAGCGCGTCGGTGACCGCACGGCCCTGGGATGTGGCGGAGGACGACGGGCTTGCGGAGTCACCGGACTCGGGCGAGGTCGCCTCGTCCTTGCCGTCGGAGCTCGACGGGCTGGGCGAGCCGCTGCCACTGGGGCTCGTGCTCGGCGAGGCGCTCGGGGTCTCGGTCGCGCCGGAGCCGACCTGGCTCTGCAGAACCGGACGGAAGTACAGCTTCGCGGTGGTGCCGACCTGGTCCCGGGCATCCTCGGAGTTCGTGCCCCTGGGAATGTTGACGATGATGTTGCGATCGCCCTGGGTCTGGACCTCGGCCTCGGAGACGCCAAGACCGTTGACACGGCGGTTCATGATCTCGACCGCGGTATCCATGTTGGCCTTGTTGATCGCTGATTCCTGGCCGCTCCTCGCCTCGAGCGTGATGCTCGTACCACCGGCGAGGTCGATGCCGAGACGCGGAGTGGTGTGTCCGGAGACGAACATTCCCCCGGTGAGCGCCACCATGGCGATCAGGATGAGGGCCAGCGCGCGCCCAGGCTTGCTCTGGGCGCTCGCGCTCCGGCCCTTCTTCGGTGCTGCCACCTTCTCGTACTCCCTCTCGGGCCGCCGTGCGCGGGGTCAGCGCGGGGGCGGCCATGACTGGTGTCGGGAATCCGTGCGAAAAAGGCACGTGCCCGGGGCGCGGGCGGTTCTCGCTCGCACTCCCGGGACGTGGCTACTTCGCGTCGGACTCGCCGTCGGTCTTCTTCGGCTCTGCTTCGTCGGACTTGGCCTCGGCGGTGTCGGCCTTCACCTCGGCGGCCTCGTCGGCCGCGTCGTCGGACACGTCCTTCTTGCCGAGGTCGATGGGCTTGTCGTCGGAAGCGGCGGAAGCGTCGTCGGAGGGCTCGTCGGTCTCGGTGAGGGAGGAGGCGTCGTCCGGGACGACGTCGGACTTCAGGTCGTGCTCGATGCCGTGGACGATGCGGTTGTACTCGTCGTCGGTGAGGACGGAACCGATGGCGTTCTTGGCGAACAGCAGCTCGACGCCCGGCCCGGCGTCGAGGAGGAGCGTGTCCTCGTTGACCTCCTTGACCGTCGCGTACATGCCCCCGATCGTGCGGACGCCGGAACCGGGCTGTAGCTGGTTCCGCATGTCGGCCGCCTGCTGCTGCTTCTTCTTGGCCGATCGGGTCATCAGGATCATGGCCCCGATGAGCACGATGAACGGGAGGAGGGTCACGAGACTCACGGGTCGGAACTTCCTTCACACGACCGCGATGGCGAGCGGCCTGATGGATGGGGGTATGTGTGCTGCCGACAGGAGCGGCATCGGCGGAGTCTAAGCGAGTCCACCCTGATGGAACAACGCACAGCATGTCACCGGGGTTCCATGCCGGGCGAGTACCCCGCCGTCACGAGACGGTCACGCCCCGAACAGGTCCTGTTGTCCGTTTCCACCGGTTCCGCGGGGCGGCGTGAGGCCGAGATGTGCCCAGGCCGCGGGGGTCGCCACGCGCCCGCGCGGGGTCCGGGCGAGCAGGCCCTCCCGGACGAGGAAGGGCTCGGCGACCTCCTCGACGGTCTCGCGCTCCTCCCCCACGGCGACGGCGAGGGTGGAGAGTCCGACCGGGCCGCCGCCGAAGAGCTTGAGCAGGGCTTCGAGGACACCGCGGTCGAGGCGATCGAGGCCGCGGGCGTCGACCTCGTAGACGGCGAGGGCCGCCGCGGCGATGTCGCGTGTGATGATCCCGTCGGCCTTGACCTGCGCGTAGTCCCGTACGCGGCGCAGCAGACGGTTGGCGATACGGGGCGTGCCGCGCGAGCGGCCCGCGATCTCGGCGGCGCCGGCCGTGTCGATCTCGACGTCGAGGAGGTGCGCCGAGCGGTGGATGACGCGCTCCAGTTCGGCGGGCTCGTAGAACTCCATGTGCGCGGTGAAGCCGAAGCGGTCGCGCAGCGGCGGCGGCAGCAGTCCCGCGCGCGTGGTGGCGCCGACCAGGGTGAACGGCGGCAGTTCGAGGGGGATCGCGGTGGCTCCGGGGCCCTTGCCGACGATGACGTCGACCCGGAAGTCCTCCATCGCCATGTAGAGCATCTCCTCGGCGGGCCGGGACATGCGGTGGATCTCGTCGAGGAAGAGGACCTCGCCCTCCTGGAGGGAGGAGAGGATCGCGGCCAGGTCGCCGGCGTGCTGGATGGCGGGGCCTGAGGTGATGCGGATGGGGGCGCCCATCTCGGCCGCGATGATCATCGAGAGGGTGGTCTTGCCGAGCCCCGGGGCACCGGAGAGCAGGACGTGGTCGGCGGTGGCCCCACGCGCGCGTGCCGCCCGCAGGACCAGGTCGAGTTGCTCGCGGACCTTCTCCTGGCCGATGAACTCGTCCAGGTCCTTGGGACGCAGGGCGGCCTCGACGGCCTGGTCCTCACCGTCGGCGACAGAACCCACCAGCCGCTCCGCGGCGGGGCCGACGAGCCCCTCGGGGGCGGTCTCGTCGGTCGTGTCGTCCCAGTTCATCAGGTGTGCCTCGCGGGTCGCGGTCGGGTGGATCGTACGGGAGGGAGTCCGCTGGTCGTACGGGAGCCGAGTCGTACGTACGGAGTTCTTCGGGGGTGGGTCAGCGGGTTCTGTTGAGGGTCTGCAGGGCGGCCTTCAGCAACTGGCCGACCTGGGGCGTGCCTTGGGCGGCCTCGGCCTGGGGGGTCACGGCGGACACGGCCTCGTCGGCCTCACGGGTCGCGTAGCCGAGGCCGATCAGGGCGGCGTGCAGTTGGTCGCGCCAGCCCGAGGTGACGGCGGTGCCGATCGCGGGGGTGCCGATGGGTTCGCCGAGGCGGTCCCGCAGGTCGAGCAGCAGCTTCTGGGCGCCCTTCTTGCCGATGCCGGGGACGGCGATCAGCGCCTTCTCGTCGCTGGTCGACACCGCGCGGCGCAACGCGTCCGGGGTGTGCACGGCCAGCATCGCCTGGGCCAGGCGCGGGCCGACCCCGCTCGCGGTCTGGAGCAGCTCGAAGACCTGGCGCTCGTCGTCGTCCACGAAGCCGTACAGGGTCAGCGAGTCCTCGCGTACGACGAGGGAGGTGGCGAGCTTGGCCGGCTGGCCGAGCCGCAGCGTGGACAGGGTGTTCGGCGTGCACTGCACGGCCATGCCGACCCCGCCCACCTCGACCACCGCGGTGTCGGGGGCGAGTGCGGCGATCCTGCCGCTGACGAAGGCGATCATGCCGTACGGCCTTTCGGTGTCATCGGTGTCGTCGATGTCGCGGGTGTCTTCGAGGCTTTGGCCGCGTGCAGGGCGACGGCCTGCTGGAGGCGGTTCTGGGCGGGGGCCCGCCAGATGTGGCAGATGGCGAGGGCGAGGGCGTCGGCGGCGTCCGCCGGCTTCGGGGGCGCGTCGAGCCGGAGCAGGCGGGTGACCATGGCGCCGACCTGTGCCTTGTCGGCGCGGCCACTGCCGGTGACGGCGGCCTTGACCTCGCTGGGGGTGTGCAGGGCGACGGGGATGCCGCGGCGGGCTGCGCAGAGCATGGCGACGGCGCTGGCCTGGGCGGTGCCCATGACCGTCCGTACGTTGTGCTGGCTGAACACCCGCTCCACGGCGACGAATTCGGGGCGGAACTCGTCCAGCCACTGCTCGATGCCCTGCTCCACGGCGACTAGACGGTGCCCCAACTCGGCGTCCGCGGGCGTACGGACGACACCGACGCCGACCATGGTGAGCGGCCGTCCGGCCACGCCCTCCACGACACCGACACCGCACCGCGTCATTCCGGGGTCCACCCCGAGTACACGCACCGCGCCCCTCCCTTTCGATCGCCTGTTTGTGCAGGCTATCGGGTGCCACCGACAACGGCGGACAACGCGACGGGCCGACGGGATGTCTCCCGTCGGCCCGTTGAGCCCCTGGCCGTCGAACCGTGCGGCTCGCGGCAGCGTTACGCGTCGACCTTCTCCATGACGTCGTCGCTCACGTCGAAGTTGGCGAAGACGTTCTGCACGTCGTCGCTGTCCTCAAGGGCGTCGATCAGCTTGAAGATCTTCCTGGCGCCGTCCTCGTCCAGCTCGATCTGCATGGTCGGGACGAAGTTGGCCTCGGCGGAGTCGTAGTCGATGCCGGCCGCCTGGAGGGAGGTGCGGACCGCGACCATGTCGGTGGCCTCGCTGAGCACCTCGAAGGACTCGCCGAGGTCGTTGACCTCCTCGGCACCGGCGTCGAGCACGACCTCCAGGACGTCGTCCTCGGACAGCTCGCCCTTGGGGACGATCACGACACCCTTGCGGTTGAAGAGGTACGAGACGGAACCCGGGTCGGCCATGGAACCGCCGTTGCGGGTCATGGCGACGCGGACGTCGGAGGCGGCGCGGTTGCGGTTGTCGGTGAGGCACTCGATGAGCACCGCGACGCCGTTCGGGCCGTAACCCTCGTACATGATCGTCTCGTACTCGGCGCCACCGGCCTCGAGGCCACCGCCGCGCTTGACCGCGGAGTCGATGTTCTTGTTCGGGACCGACTGCTTCTTCGCCTTCTGGATGGCGTCGTAGAGAGTCGGGTTGCCCTCGATGTCGACACCGCCCATCCGCGCGGCGACCTCGATGTTCTTGATCAGCTTCGCGAAGAGCTTGCCGCGCTTGGCGTCGATCACGGCCTTCTTGTGCTTCGTCGTGGCCCATTTAGAGTGGCCGGACATCTGCCTGTCTCCTTCGCGTAACCCATCTCTGTACGAACGGCAGAGATCCTACAAGGAGTCCGCCGCCCGGCTCGCGTGCACCATCTCGACGAACAGTGCGTGCAGCCGGTGGTCGCCGGTCAGCTCCGGGTGGAACGACGTGGCGAGGGCGTTGCCCTGGCGTACGGCGACGATGTGACCCTCGTGCTCGGCGAGCACCTCGGTCTCGGCGCCGACGGACTCGACCCAGGGGGCGCGGATGAACACGCCCTCCACAGGATCGCCCGGCACGCCCTTGACGTCCACCGAGGCCTCGAAGGACTCGTTCTGCCGTCCGAAGGCGTTGCGGCGCACGATCATGTCGATGCCGCCGATGGTCTCCTGGCCCGAGCGCGGGTCGAGGATCTTGTCGGCGAGCATGATCAGACCGGCGCAGGTGCCGTAGACGGGCATGCCGTCCCGCACGCGCGCGCGTAGGGGCTCCATCACGCCGAACAGGACGGCCAGTTTGGAGATGGTGGTGGACTCGCCGCCGGGGATGACGAGGCCGTCGATCTCGGCGAGTTCCTCGGGGCGCCGGACCGGCCTGGCCACGGCGTCGGCCGCGGCCAGGGCTACGAGGTGCTCCCGGACGTCGCCCTGGAGGGCCAGGACGCCTATGACGGGTGTGCTCATCGGTGGTTACCAGCCGCGGTTGGCGTAGCGCTCGGCCTCGGGCAGGGTGTCGCAGTTGATGCCGACCATGGCCTCGCCCAGGTTGCGGGAGGCGTCCGCGATGATCTTCGGGTCGTCGTAGAAGGTGGTGGCCTTCACGATGGCGGCGGCGCGCTTGGCCGGGTCGCCGGACTTGAAGATGCCGGAGCCCACGAAGACGCCCTCGGCGCCGAGCTGGCGCATCAGCGCGGCATCGGCGGGAGTGGCCACGCCGCCCGCGGAGAAGAGGACCACCGGGAGCTTGCCCAGCTCGGCGACCTCCTTGACGATCTCGTACGGGGCGCGCAGCTCCTTGGCGGCGGCGTACAGCTCGTTGTTGTCGAAGCCGCGCAGCTTGGCGATCTCGTTCTTGATCTGGCGCAGGTGGCGGACGGCCTCGACGACGTTGCCGGTGCCGGCCTCGCCCTTGGAGCGGATCATCGCGGCGCCCTCGGCGATGCGGCGCAGGGCCTCGCCCAGGTTGGTGGCGCCGCAGACGAAGGGGGTGGTGAAGGCCCACTTGTCGGAGTGGTTGACCTCGTCGGCCGGGGTGAGGACCTCGGACTCGTCGATGTAGTCGACGCCGAGGGACTGCAGGACCTGGGCCTCGACGAAGTGGCCGATGCGGGACTTGGCCATGACCGGGATGGAGACGGCCTCGATGATGCCTTCGATCATGTCCGGGTCGGACATGCGGGCCACGCCGCCGTCCTTGCGGATGTCGGCGGGGACCCGCTCCAGGGCCATGACGGCCACGGCGCCGGCGTCCTCGGCGATCTTCGCCTGCTCGGCGTTGACCACGTCCATGATCACACCGCCCTTGAGCTGCTCGGCCATGCCGCGCTTCACGCGGGCGGTGCCGGTCTCGGGGGTCGGGGCGGCGGAGTTGGAGAGCGTGCTCGACACGGGTTTGACCTCGCTCGGGGAAGAGGGTTTCTGCAATCACCGAGACAACGGGAGGGGGGCGGGCCACTGCAAGGGCCAATGGGGAGGCGGTGGATCGTTTTTCCCGCCGACCCGCCCCGCTGCGCAGGAGGGCTCGGGGGGCTTGGGTGCGTCGGCGGGCGCGGGCCCGGTGGGGGCTGATCGCGCAGTTCCCCGCGCCCCTAAAAGCGAAAGCACGGGGCGCAGCCCCTGCTTATCAGGGGCTCGGGGAACTGCGCGAGCAACCACGGACGAACCCTCACCCGCCGACGCACCCAAGTCACCCGAGGTCCGAGATCACGTCCCCGCTCGGTCGGCGACCGCAGCCGGTGGCTCGTCGTCCATCTCGAAGGCCATGGGGAAGGGCGCGTGGCCGGCGAGACGGAACCAACGGACCTTGCGGTGGCGCCGCAGGGCCCGCGCCGCCCGCACCGCGTCGTTGTGGAAGCGTCGAGCCATCGGCACCCGACGCACGGCCTGGGCCAGTTCGTTCGCCGCGTCCTCGCCCCCCGGCGCCTCCCGCACGACCTCCACCTGTTGCGGGTCCGCGAAGACCGCTCGCAGCGCCTGGCTCAGCTCGCTCTCGGCGACCTCGCGCTGCTCCTCCTCCGCCTGCCGGGCCGCGTGTGCCGCCTCGTAGAGGACGATCGAGGCGGCCGGGTCCAGCACTCCGGAGGTGGCCAGTTCCTGGGCGACCGAGGCGCGGCGCAGCAACTGCGCGTCGAGCGCCGCGCGGGCGGCGTCGATGCGCGCGTGCAGCCGGTCGAGGCGTCCCGCGGTCCAGCTCAGGTAGAGACCGATCGCGAAGAGGACGACCGCGATCCAGATGAGTGTCGACGTCACGGGCCGCAAGGCTACCCGTGCCCGGTACGGCCTCCCGACCCACCCGGAACAGAGGCCCCGCCGGCCGCGCCTTCAGGACCGGGACGGCGGGCGCGGAACGGCAGGCTCGGCAGGCACCTCAGGCCGCGGTGGCCGCGATATCAGTCCCGAGCCAGCCCCAACCGCGCCCGCAGCCCCACCCGTTCGTCCGCCGCCACCGAAGCCGCGCCTTCCGTGACCGTCTCGTAGACGCCGAGGATGTCCGCGCCGACGGTCGACCAGTCGAAGCGGCGGACGTGCGCGCTGCCGCGGTCACGCAGCTCGGCGCGGCGGGCGGGGTCGGCGAGAAGGCGCAGGGCTGCTCTGGCGAGGGCGTCCGCGTCCTCGTTGGTGAACAGCTCCCCCGCGCCGCCCTGGTCGAGGACCTGGGCGAAGGCGTCGAGGTCGGCGGCGAGGACGGCGGCGCCGGCGGACAGGGCCTCGACGAGGATGATGCCGAAGCTCTCGCCACCGGTGTTCGGGGCGACGTACACGTCGACGCTGCGCAGGAAGCGGGCCTTGTCCTCGTCGCTGATCATGCCGAGGAACTCGACGCGGGAGCGCAGTTCCTCGGGCAGGGTCTCGACGGCCTCCTCCTCGTCCCCGCGCCCGGCGATCAGCAGACGGGTCTGGGGGCGCTCGGCGAGGATCTTCGGCAGGGCCTTCATCAGGACCGGCAGCCCCTTGCGGGGCTCGTCGATGCGGCCGATGAAGCCGAGCGTGTCGCCCTGCCAGTCGGGGTTGGGCTTGGCGCGGGCGAAGAAGTCGACGTCGACGCCGTTCGGGATGACGACCGCGTCGCCGCCCAGGTGTTCTACGAGGGTGCGGCGGGCGTACTCGCTCACCGCGATCCGCGCGCTGATCTTCTCCAGCGCGGGCTGGAGGATCGGGTACGCGGCGATCATCGCCCGGGAGCGCGGGTTGGAGGTGTGGAACGTCGCGACGATCGGTCCCTGTGCGGCCCAGCAGGCCAGCAAGCCGAGCGACGGGGAGGCCGGCTCATGGATGTGGATCACGTCGAACGTGCCGTCGTGGAGCCAGCGCCGTACCCGGGCCGCCGACAGGAAGCCGAAGTTCAGGCGGGCCACCGAGCCGTTGTACGGCACCGGGACCGCGCGGCCCGCCGAGACGACGTACGGCGGCAGCGGCGTGTCGTCGTCGGCGGGGGCGAGCACCGACACCTCGTGGCCGAGGCGGATGAGGTGGTCGGCCAGGTCGCGGATGTGGAACTGGACTCCCCCGGGGACGTCCCAGGAGTACGGGCAGACGATCCCGATCCTCACGGGCGTCCCTTCCCGGAACCCGACTCGGAACCCGGCTGGGGACTCGGCTCGGACCCTGTCGCGGGAGTCGCGGGGCCGTCGGGACTCTTCGCGGGATCGAGGTCCGCGAGCCACAAGCGCTGGAGCATGTGCCAATCCTCCGGATGGTCGGCGATGCCGGTGGCGAAGGCGTCTGCCAGCGCCTGTGTCATGACAGACGTCTTCTCGGCTCGGGTACCTGTCTCGGGTACCTCGACAGGGGGATGCACGCGTCCCCGCATGACGGGCGAGTCGTCGTACCAGAGTGTCACCGGCAGCAGCAGCGCACCGGTCTGCTGGGCGAGGAGGGCAGGTCCGGCGGGCATCCGGGTCTTCTCGCCGAAGAACCCGACCTCGACTCCGGAGGCGGACAGGTCACGGTCGGCGACCAGGCAGACCAGGCCGCCGTCGCGCAGCCGCCGGGCGAGCGTGCCGAACGCGGAGCCGCCGTTGTGCGGCAGGACCTCCATGCCGAGGCCCTCGCGATAGGCGACGAAACGGTCGTAGAGCGTCTCGGGCTTGAGGCGTTCGGCGACCGTGGTGAACGGGGTCTTCAGCTCGGTGGTGACCCAGGCTCCGGCGAGGTCCCAGTTCGCCAGGTGCGGCAGGGCGAGAACGACGCCCTTGCCGGAGGCGAGGCCGTCGACGAGGTGATGGGCGTCCCTTATGTCGCAGCCGGTCCTGATGCGCTCCTCGCTCCAGGCGGGGAGCCGGAACGACTCCATCCAGTAGCGGAGGTACGAGCGCATGCCCGCACGGGACAGCTCGGCGAGGCGCTGCGGGCTCGCGCCGGGCACCACGCGTGCGTAGTTGGCCTCCAGGCGACGTACGAGGGTGCCGCGCCGCATCCAGGCGGCGTCGGCGATCGTCCGGCCGAGGCGGACGGCGACGGGCTCCGGGAGCTTCTTGACGGTGCTCCAGCCGAATCCGTAGAGCCCGTCGGTCAAGCGCTCGCGCAGAGCGCTCACGGCGTCGCCTCGCTGTTCTGCGCGGTGTCGGTCGTCGTGTCCTGGGAGGCCGCCGCAGCTGCGGCGGCCTCCGCCTCGGCGGACTCGCGGCGGACGGTGACGACGCGCTGGATCAGCGTGACGAGGCTGCCCACGGCGACGATCCACAGGGCGACGGGCAGCAGGACGTCGATGCCGGGCACGCCGAACGCGTGCAGGCCCGAGAGACCGGCCGCGACCAGCGAGATCACCAGGCGCTCGGCGCGCTCCACCAGGCCGTTGACCGCCACCGGCAGGCCGATCGACTCACCGCGGGCCTTGGTGTACGACACCACCTGGCCGCTCGTCAGACAGAAGATCGAGACGGCGCACAGTACGTTGTTGTCGCCACCGCCCGCGTACCAGAGGGCGAAGCCGCCGAAGATCGCGCCGTCGGCGACGCGGTCGAGCGTGGAGTCGAGGAAGGCGCCCCAGCGGCTGGAGCGGCCCATCTGGCGGGCCATGTTGCCGTCGACGAGGTCCGAGAACACGAACAGCGTGATGACGATCGTGCCCCAGAAGAACTCGCCCCGGGGGTAGAAGACCAGCGCGCCCGCGATCACTCCGGCGGTGCCGAGGAGCGTGACCGTGTCGGGGCTGACGCCCCTGCGGATCAGAAACGCGGCGAACGGTGTGAGGACACGCGTGAAGAATGCACGCGCGTACTTGTTCAGCATGGCCTTCCCGAGGGTCGGTGTCGCCGTGTGGCCCTGCTGGCCACCGGCTGGCCCATCGTAGCCACGCGCCCGCGTGTGCGACCGTCGGGCACCGGCCCGCCGTGTCACGTGCGGTCGACGCCGGTGTCACGACGGGACCCGCGGCGCTGTGGCACCGGGCCTCACCTGGGCCGCGAGGAGCGATCGCGTCCGTCGTATGGACGGGCGGTGACGCGAGTGCCAAGCTCGAAGACACCGCGGGCGTCACCGGAGCCGCCACCGCTGGGGGTCCCTCCGGACGGAGTCTGGGGGAGGATCCGTATGTCCGCGCCCACAGTGACCTCACCGTGCACGGGAGGCAGGATCATGGGCGACAAGGCGAACGCACATCCCGGAGCCGCCGGCAGGGCTACGGCGGCCGACCACCCCGCGTCCGTACGGAATGTGGTGCTGGTCGGCCACTCCGGTTCGGGCAAGACGACTCTGGTGGAGGCTCTCGCGCTGACGGCGGGAGCGGTGAACCGGGCGGGCCGTGTGGAGGACGGCGGCACCGTCTCCGACTACGACGAGATCGAACACCGGCAGCAACGCTCGGTGCAGCTCTCCCTCGTCCCCGTCGAATGGGGCGGATACAAGATCAATCTATTGGACACCCCCGGATACGCCGACTTCGTCGGGGAACTCAGGGCCGGTCTGCGAGCGGCGGACGCGGCCCTTTTCGTCGTCTCGGCGTCGGACGGCGTGGACGGCTCGACCCGCATGGTGTGGGAGGAGTGCGCGGCGGTCGGCATGCCGCGGGCGATCGTGGTGACGCATCTGGAGGCCGCGCGGGCGGACTTCGAGGAGATGACCCGGGTCTGCGCCGAGACGTTCGGCGGGGACGACCCCGACGCCGTGCTGCCGCTCTACCTGCCGCTGCACGGCCCGCAGGGGCCCGACGGGCACGCACCCGTGACCGGTCTGACCGGGCTGCTGTCGCAGAAGCTGTTCGACTACTCCTCCGGGGAGCGCAAGGAGTCCGAGCCGGGCCCCGAGCAACTGCCGGCGATCGAGGAGGCCCGCGACCGGCTCATCGAGGGGATCATCGCCGAGAGCGAGGACGAGACCCTCATGGACCGCTATCTCGGCGGCGAGGCCATCGACGTCAAGACACTCGTCGACGACCTGGAGCGGGCCGTCGCCCGCGGGGTCTTCCACCCCGTGCTGGCCGCCGCCCCCGCCGCCGAAGGCGCCCGGCAGGGCCTCGGCACGGTCGAACTGCTGGAACTGATCACCGGCGGCTTCCCCACCCCCCTGGAGCGCGAGGCGCCCTCGGTGACCACACCGGACGGCAGGCCCCGCGACCTCCAGGGGGCCTGCGACCCGGACGGACCGCTGGTCGCCGAGGTCGTGAAGACCGCGAGCGACCCCTATGTGGGCCGTATCTCGCTCGTCCGCGTCTTCTCCGGGACCCTGCACCCCGACGAGACGGTGCACGTGTCGGGGCACGGACTCGCCGACCGCGGGCACGAGGACCACGATGTCGACGAGCGGATCGGCGCCCTGTCCGCGCCGTTCGGGAAACAGCAGCGGACCCTCACGCGCTGTATCGCGGGAGACCTGGCCTGCGTGGCCAAGCTGAGCCGCGCGGAGACCGGGGACACGCTTTCGGCCAAGGACGATCCGCTGCTCATGGAGCCGTGGGAGATGCCCGACCCGCTGCTGCCGCTCGCCATCCACGCGCACAGCAAGGCCGACGAGGACAAGCTCTCCCAGGGCCTCGCCCGGCTGGTCGCCGAGGACCCGACCATGCGGCTGGAGCAGAACCAGGACACCCACCAGGTCGTCCTCTGGTGCCTGGGCGAGGCGCACGCCGACGTGGCGCTGGAGCGGCTGCGCAGCCGGTACGGCGTCCAGGTCGACGTCGTACCGCACAAGGTCTCCCTACGGGAGACGTTCGCCGACAAGTCGGCCGGGCGCGGCCGGCATGTGAAGCAGTCCGGCGGACACGGGCAGTACGCGATCTGCGAGATCGAGGTGGAGCCGCTGCCCGGCGGCTCCGGCATCGAGTTCGTGGACAAGGTCGTCGGCGGTGCCGTGCCGAGGCAGTTCATCCCGTCCGTCGAGAAGGGCGTGCGGACGCAGGCCGCCAAGGGGGTCGCGGCCGGCTATCCGCTCATCGACGTCCGGATCACCCTGCGGGACGGCAAGGCCCACTCGGTGGACTCCTCGGACGCCGCGTTCCAGACGGCGGGCGCGCTGGCCCTGCGCGAGGCCGCGGCCGACGCGAAGATCCACCTCCTGGAGCCGGTGGCCGAGGTGTCGGTCCTGGTCGGCGACTCGTACGTGGGCGCCGTGATGAGCGACCTGTCCGGACGGCGCGGCCGGGTCGTCGGCACCGAGCAGTCCGGCGGCGGACGCACCCTCGTACGGGCCGAGGTACCGGAGATCGAGATCGACCGGTACGCCGTCGACCTGCGCTCCCTGTCCCACGGCACCGCGCGCTTCGGCCGCCGGTACACCCGGCACGAGCCGATGCCCGTCCAGGTCGCCGAGAGGCTCCGCGAACGGGCGTAGGAGAGCTGCGGGTTCGGGATCGACGGGGGCTCGACGGCAGGTACTGGTGACCGTCGGCGGGCGGCTCTGGCCGTCCGCCGACGGTTGCGGGTGGTTCCGCAGGGGGCAAAGTCGGCTCTAGGCCGCTTCAAGCCGGTTCCAGGGCGGTTCCAGGGCGGTGGGTTCCGTGAATGTCCGTTCTTCGCACCGCGCGATGTCCGTGGCTGCGGATACGCTGATCACCTGATCGACAAGTGTGGCTCGATCAGGACCAGATCAGGCGATGACCTGATCAACAGGTGTGCGGAGCACGGAAGTCGGGAAAGCCGCAGGAGCGAATGTGCGGCGATGGGGGCGGCGGTGGCGAACGAATTCGATTTCACTCCCGGGGCGCAGGTGCCGCTCACGGGCGCCGCGGGCCAGACAGCGGCGACGTACGCCCTGGCGTCCGCGGCCTACCGGGACAACGAGATCGCGGAGATCCTCAAGACCAACAACGACTGGCACAAGTCCACGGTCAAACCGGGCCGCAAGTGGGCGACCATTTTCCGGCCGAATCTCGGGGAGGCGTTCTCCCTGGCGGTGCGGGACCGCATGGTCGGCGCGGGCCGCAAGCCGCTCATCCAGTCCTTCGGCATGGAGCCGCAGGTCGTCGTCGAGCACTGTCTCGCGGCGAACAACATCCGCAGGGAGCGCGACAACTGGCTCTCGGCGGTGATGGTCCTGTGCGGCGTGCTCTTCCTGCCCGGACTCCTGCTGTGGCTGCTGGTCTTCCAGATCCGCACGACGGTCGGCAAGCGCGACGACAAGCGGGCCGGCGCTCTCGCCACCACGCTGCTGGTCGCCGTGGGCGCCCTCGCCGTGATCTTCCTGCTCAAGATGCCGTTCACCGGCTTCTGGGCCTGGTACGCGCGTGCGTGCGTCGTGCTTCCCGTGGTCGGCTGGTTCTGGGCGAAGCAGATCTGCGAGCGCACCGCCAAGGACCTGCGAGACCGCTGGGACAGCCTGCTGTCCGGCGGCGGCATCGGCGCCAAGATCCCCGAGGCCGTGCCCGGCAGCCCCGGCGAGACCAAGGCCGAGCAGCTGCGCAAGGAACTCGCCCGGCTCAGCGCCGAGCAGCGCTCCAACCTCGTCTTCTACGCCGGCCCCAAGGGCATCCTCGGCATGGGCACCCGCTGGGGCAGCTGGCAGCTCGCCGAGGATCTCGTGGCGGCCGACCCCGGCAAGGAGATCCATCCCTTCCGCAGCTGGGACGTCATACGCTCCATCCACGACCAGCTCCGCATGCTGGAGCGCACCCCCCTCAACACCGGTGGTTTCGCGGCCCCTTCGATCAAGCACTGGATCGTCAGCCCGATCGGTGAGGGCGCCGGCGGCGTGGCCCGGCCCGAGGGCACCGACGTGGACGCGTACCAGTACAAGAACCACGCCATACAGGACATCTGCAACAAACAGCACTTCGGCAGCGGCAACCGGCACTACCTGGGCGTCCAGTGGACGCTCTGGGACGGCCAGTTGGTCATCACCATGCTCGTCACGGTCACCGTCCTGCACCAGACACTCCGCATCGAGGTCACCGGCCACGCCCTGGGCCCGGTCCACGGACTGTTCACCACCAAGCCGGCGGCCAAGGAGAAGGAAGTCCAGAAGTCGCTGCGCTTCTGGGAGACCCGCAAGGTGAAGCTGCCGCTCGTCGACACGGACGAGGTCGTACGGCTCGCCGCCCGCGCCCCGCTGACCTGGTATCCGCCGCTGCTCAACTGGCTCGGCGGCTCCATGGGCCTGCCGGAGCCGTTCGGCCTGCGGCACGCCTGGGCGGACCAGCCGTGGCGGCACCGCTTCATGGCGGACGACGCGCTGCGCGCCGCCACGCCCGTGCTCCGCGTGGTCCACACCGCCGCCCTCAAGGTGCTGGAGGAGAACGGCGTGGACACCGAGAAGTTCGGGTCGCGGGCCGGGATGCTCAGCGGGGCGGTGCAGGATCCCACGCCTCGCAAGGCTGACCTCTACGACGCGTGAGCGCTGCGCCGGCTTGAGCGGGGGGTGCGTGGGGGGGGTGGGTGCGTTTTCGGCTGCGGCTTCGTCGTGGCTGGTCGCGCAGTTCCCCGCGCCCCTTAAAAGCAAAGGCAGGGGGCGCCCCTGGTGCTTTTGCTTTTAGGGGCGCGGGGAACTGCACGAGCAACCACACACAACCGGCAGCCGAAAACGTGCTCAACCCACGGTTCAGGCGGCGGTCGGCCAGGCGTCCGCGAGCATTTTGCGGGTGTCGGCCAACAGTTGCGGCAGCACCTTCGTGTGGCCGACGACCGGCATGAAGTTGGTGTCGCCGCCCCAGCGGGGGACGATGTGCTGGTGGAGGTGGGCGGCGATGCCGGCGCCGGCGACGGTGCCCTGGTTCATGCCGATGTTGAAGCCGTGGGCGCCGGAGGCGGTGCGGAGGGCCGTCATGGACTGCTTGGTCAGCTCGGCCAGTTCGGCGGTCTCCGGCGCGGTGAGGTCGGTGTAGTCGGCGACATGACGGTAGGGCACGACCATGAGGTGGCCGCCGTTGTACGGGTAGAGGTTGAGCACCGCGTACACGTGCTCCCCGCGCCTGATGAGCAGGCCGTCCTCATCCGATTTGGCCGGGATCGAGCAGAACGGGCAGCCGTCGTCGGCTCCGGGGCCGGTCGGCTTGTTCTCGCCCTGGATGTAGGCCATCCGGTGGGGCGTCCACAGGCGCTGGAACGCGTCCTGCGTCCCCACTCCGATCTGCTGCTCCGGCTCACTCGTCATGACATGCAGCATATGGCTTCGCCTGTTCGCGGCGTGTCGCCGGGTGCGGCCCCCGGGAGCTGAACCCCGGGGGCCTGCGATCGTCGTCCGGCGCGGGCGCCGTACGCCTCAGATCTGGACGCGGTCCTGCACGACCTGCACGATCTTCGCGATCGCCTCGTCGAGCGGGATGCCGTTCTCCTGGGAGCCGTCGCGGTAGCGGAAGGAGACCGCGCCGGCCGCCATGTCCTCGTCGCCCGCGATGACCATGAAGGGCACCTTCGCCTTCTGGGCGTTCCGGATCTTCTTCTGCATGCGGTCGGAGGAGGCGTCCACGTCCACGCGCAGCCCCTTCTTCTTCGCCTCCACGGCGAACTTCTGCAGGTACTCCACGTGCGCGTCGCCGATCGGGATGCCGACCGCCTGGACGGGCGCCAGCCACGCCGGGAACGCGCCCGCGTAGTGCTCGAGGAGCACCGCGAAGAAGCGCTCGATCGAGCCGAACAGCGCGCGGTGGATCATGACCGGGCGCTGCTTGGAGCCGTCCGGGCCGGTGTACTCCAGGTCGAAGCGCTCCGGCAGGTTGAAGTCCAGCTGGACCGTCGACATCTGCCAGGTCCGGCCGATCGCGTCCTTGGCCTGGACGGAGATCTTCGGACCGTAGAAGGCGGCGCCGCCCGGGTCCGGGACCAGCGGGAGGCCCTGCTTCTCGGCGACCTGGCGGAGCGTCTCCGTGGCCTCCTCCCAGGCCTCGTCGGAGCCGACGAACTTCTCCGGGTCCTTGGTGGACAGCTCCAGGTAGAAGTCGGTGAGGCCGTAGTCCCGCAGCAGGTTCAGGACGAAGGTGAGCGTCTTGTCGAGCTCGTCCGCCATCTGTTCGCGGGTGCAGTAGATGTGCGCGTCGTCCTGCGTGAAGCCCCGGGCACGGGTCAGACCGTGCACGACACCCGACTTCTCGTACCGGTACACGGTCCCGAACTCGAAGAGCCGCAGCGGCAGTTCGCGGTAGGAGCGGCCGCGCGCGTCGAAGATCAGGTTGTGCATCGGGCAGTTCATGGGCTTGAGGTAGTAGTCCACGCCCTCGTCGAGCTGCATGGGCGGGTACATGCCGTCGGCGTACCAGTCCAGGTGGCCCGAGACCTCGAAGAGCTTCCCCTTCGTGGCGTGCGGGGTGTAGACGAACTCGTAGCCCTCCTCCTCGTGGCGGCGGCGCGAGTAGTCCTCCATGACCCGGCGGATGATGCCGCCCTTGGGGTGGAAGACGGCGAGGCCGGAGCCGATCTCGTCCGGGATGGAGAACAGGTCGAGTTCGTTGCCCAGCTTGCGGTGGTCACGCTTCTCGGCCTCGGCGAGGAAGTCGAGGTGCGCCTTCAGCTCCTCCTTGGAGGGCCAGGCGGTGCCGTAGATGCGCTGGAGCATCGGGTTCTTCTCGCTGCCGCGCCAGTACGCGGCGGCGTTGCGCATCAGCTTGAACGCCGGGATGTTCCGGGTGGTGGGCAGGTGGGGACCGCGGCAGAGGTCCTTCCAGCACAGGTCGCCGGTCTTGGCGTCGTGGTTGTCGTAGATGGTCAGCTCGCCGCCGCCCACCTCGACGTCCGCGCCGTCGTCACTCGACGCGGAGCCCTTGATACCGATCAGTTCCAGCTTGTACGGCTCCGACGCCAGCTCCGCACGCGCCGCCTCGTCGGTCACCACGCGCCGCGAGAAGCGCTGGCCGCGCTTCTGGATCTCCTGCATCTTCTTCTCGACGGCTTTGAGATCCTCGGGCGTGAACGGCTTCGCGACGTCGAAGTCGTAGTAGAAGCCGTCCCGGACCGGCGGCCCGATGCCCAGCTTGGCCTCGGGGAACAACTCCTGCACGGCTTGCGCCATCACGTGTGCGGTGGAGTGGCGCAGGATGTTCAGGCCGTCCTCGGAGGAGATCTCCACGCTCTCGACGGTCTCGCCGTCCTTCACCTCGTACGCGAGGTCCTTGAGCTCGCCGGCCACCCGGGCCGCGACGACGGTGCGCTCGCCGGCGAAGAGTTCGGCGGCCGTAGTGCCCGTCGTCACCACGCGTTCTTCCCGCTCGGAATCGCGTTGGATGATCACACGGACGTCGGACACCGGTCTCTCCTGACTGAAGGCGGGTGCGTACGCAGGTGCGTACGCACCCGGGAATCGTACCGAGCCCACAGTGCCCTCTCACAACGCATAAGCGTCAAGGGCCTCAGTCCCCGCCGCACGCCTCCTCGAAGAAGGCCGTGATCTCCGCGGTCTCCTGCAGCGACTTCATCAGCCGGTCCCGCTCCGCCTCGTCGACCTGCACGGGTGCGACCCCGTCGGCGTCGGTGAGCCGTCGGAACCCGCCCCGGCTCTCCAGCCGCCCGTGCACCCGCACCGGCAGCCCGACGAGATGGGCCTGCCCCGCTATCCGGTACGACTCCTCGTCCAGGGTCATCCGGACGTGCGGGACCTCGGCCCCGGCGATGACCCGGAGCCGTACCGTGCCCGCGCCGCGCGCCCCCGACCGGCGCATCCGCACGACGGCCCCGGTGATCCGCACCGGCATCGAGGGCTCCTCGCGCAGGTAGCGCGCCCCGGCCTCGCGGAGCACGGGCAGGTCGCCCGGCGAGAACTCGACGGGCTCGGCCGGGATCGCACCGCCCTCGGGGACGCCTGCGGCGGGCGCCCAGTCGACGGCGACCCGGGCGCCCTCGGTGCCGCGGACGAGGGCGACAAGGGCCTCGGTCAGTTCATGGCTCACGCCTGCCCCGACGGCGCCGTCGAAGGCGTCCATGCCGCCGGTGGCGCGCCGGTAGTCGATGGCCTCGCGGGTGGCGTAGAGGGCCTGGTGGAGGCGGAGGGCGAGGGGGCGGCCGGTGGCGACGGGGACGAAGGCGGTGAGGCGGCGGCCGCCGGGGGCGGCTCCGACGAGGACGCCCTCCAGGGAGGCGGCGGCGGGGCGGCGGTGCCGGGCTCCGTAGTAGCCGGCCCGCGCGCGGGTGGCCAGGGCCGCCGCGAGGAGCATCTGGCGGGCGGCCGAGCGCAGTCGGTCCTCGACGACCCAGGAGGCGGTGCCCGCGGGGCCGGTCGGAACGTCCCGCCACCAGTGGATCTCGTCGCTGGGCACGGCGAGTGCGACCAGCACGTCACGGGCGGCGGGCGACCCGCTCCGGGACAGGGCGGTGAGGGCCTCGCCGAGCAGATCGTCACTGTCGGGGAAGGCCCGGTTCTCCGGCACGAGCAGGCTCATGCCCCGGCCGGCCGGGCCGGGCGGGGTCCAGCGGCCGTAGCGTCCGGCGGCGCCGCCGCGCCGCTGCCAGCCGTGCCGGCGCAGGAGGGCGCCGAGGACGGCGGGGTCGACCTGGGCGGCGTCGGGCGGCTGGGTCCAGGTGGGCTCGACGGGGTGGGACCGCCCGGGCCGCACGGGTTCGCCGATGGGACGGCGTACGGCCACGTCCTCGCCGTACGAGCGCCGACCGGACGCGCTCTCGCCATAGGGGCGCCGGCCGGGCCCGTCCGCGCCGGAAGGACGCGGTCCCGGGCGCGGACCTGGGCCGTCTTCGTCGTTGGGGCGGTGGGTCACGGTCTGCCTCCCGTTCCGACCCGCGTCATGATCTCGCAGAGCGCTCGGTCGTCGAAGATGCGCGAGGTCGGTATGCGGACGGTGGTGCGGCGCCGACCGGTGATCGGTTGTCCGGCGAGGTTGATCCAGTAGCAGCAGTGCCGCAGGTCGAGCCGGTCGTGGCCGGCCCGCAGCCACTGCTCCTGCGATCTCGGGACGATCATCACGACCAGGATCTTGTGCACCGAGACGGGAGTGCGGGCGAGCTTCGCCAGGTGGGCGTTGTCGAGGGTGAAGGAGAAGAACCGGCCGGGCGGGCTCGGCGCGAGCTGGTAAGTGGCCTTGAGCTGCACCTTGATGGTGACCTCGTCGTCGACCGTGTGCCCGGGCGAGCCGTGGCTGACGTGCCAGTCGATGCCGTTGTCCGGAAAGGGCTGGGAGAGGGAGCAGCCCGCCGCGGCGGCGACGGCGTGCAGATAACCCACCTGCAGTGTCTCCATGCAGGCGGTGGTGGCGAGGGAGCCGCGGTGCGATGCCGCGTGCTCGGGCAGCAGCCCGCCCCGCTCGGGCTGCGCTATGGCCATGCCCAACAGCCTTCCGATTACCGGTGTTTCCGCGTGCCGAGCCGCTGAACTGCGCGGACCCGTACTTCTGTTGTCTCCTTCCGGCGTACGGCGCAAACAGCCCGGGTATCACCAAACAGGCAGAAGACGGGACGTCAGCTGCGGTGGGTGAACGAGGAGTTGTATACGCATGACGTGTTGGTACGAGGGGCCCTTGGCGGCGTTCGACACGGAGACCACGGGCGTGGACGTGGAGACCGACCGGATCGTGTCGGCCGCCGTAGTCGTCCAGGACGGGCCCGGCACCCGTCCCCGGGTGACCCGGTGGATGGTGAACCCGGGCGTGCCGGTGCCCGAAGCGGCGACGGCGATACACGGGCTGACGGAGGAGCGGCTGCAGCGCGACGGCCGCTGGCCGGCACCGGTGATGGAGGAGATAGCCAGGGCGCTGGCCGAGCAGGCGACGCGCGGCCGTCCGCTGGTGATCATGAACGCGCCGTTCGATCTGACCATGCTGGACCGCGAGTTGCGGCGGCACCGCGCCTCGTCGCTGGACCACTGGTTCGAGGCGACACCGTTGCGGGTCCTCGATCCGCGGGTCCTCGACAAGCATCTGGACCGCTACCGCAAGGGCCGGCGCACGCTCACCGATCTGTGCGCGCACTACGAGGTCGTCCTGGACGGCGCGCACGACGCGGCGGCCGACGCGCAGGCCGCGATGGACGTCGCACGCGCGGTGGGCCGCCGATTCGCCGTCCGGCTGGCCCGTCTCTCCCCCGCCGAACTGCACACCCTGCAGGCCGTGTGGCACGCGGCTCAGGCACGCGGTCTGCAGGCGTGGTTCGCGCGCAGCGGCACGGAGGAGGCGGTGGACCCGGCGTGGCCACTGCGTCCGGACCTGCCGGCCGCGGCGGCGTGAGAGCACCGGCGGACGGTGTGGGCGCACAAGAAAACCGGTCCGTCATCGACGGACCGGTTCTTCCGGGTGGGCGATACTGGGTTCGAACCAGTGACCTCTTCGGTGTGAACGAAGCGCTCTTCCACTGAGCTAATCGCCCGGGAACGCACTGAACCATACAGGTCCCGACGGGTCTGGTTCAAACCCCTTGGGCACCGGCCGCGAGGTACGCGAGGAGGCCTCGCCGTCCCGCCCGCATCATCAGCGCGTGGTTGGCGCGGAACACGGGGCGTCCGGGTACCGCGAGCCGGCGCAGCAGGGGCTTGGTGACGTCGACCTCCTGGTCGTAGCGGGCGAGGGTGCCGATGCCGTCTGCGGTGAGCGTCCAGCGGGCCCAGCCGTCGACGTCGCCGGCCATCTCGATCTCCAGGACCCCGGCCGCCTGATCGCGCCGTACCTCGCGGGCGGTGAAGGCGAGGTCGTACGGCAGGGCCGAGCGGATGCGCATGGTGCCGCTGGTGTCATCGAGCCGGACGACCTCGCGCACCTGCGGCCACCAGTTCGGGTAGTGGTCGGCCCGCTGGAGCACGTCGTACACGGCGGCGGGTGGCGCGGGCAGATCCCAGCGGCTGCGGAAGCGGTAGTGACACCAGTCCATGGGGGGATTCTGCCTGCACAGGGGCTGTCTGTGCGGGATCTGAGTACGTCCTGAGTATCCGCACTCATGTCGTACGACGTGACCCGGACCACACTCCGGAGCATGACGCATTTTCCGTCCCCAGCTGAGGAGTTGCGGGTCCTCGACTCCGAGCTTCGGCAACTCGACGCCCGTCGTACGTTTCTGCTGGCGCGGCGCGCCTGGCTGGTCAACGTCCTGTACGCGCAGGTCCCCGCGGCCGTGGCGCCGCCGGTGCGGCGGCCCGAGGCGACGGCGCCCAGGGTCCAGAACGTGCTGCTGGTCCTCGGCGGCGTTCTGCTGACCATCGCCGCGATCGCGTTCACGCTGGTCAGCTGGGGGCAGCTGGGAATCGCCGGCCGGGCTCTGATCCTCGGTGCGGTGACGGTGACCGCGCTCGGCATCCCGGTGCCGCTCCTCCGGCGAGGCCTGCGCTCGACCGCCGAGGCGGTGGCCGGCCTCGGCGTCGCCCTGACGGTCCTCGACGCATACGCCCTGCACGAGGTCGCGTTCGCCGGGGCGAAAGGCACCGCGTACGCGGCGGCCGCGTCGGCGGTGCTCGCGGCGACCTGGGCGGCGTACGGCCTGGGGCTCGGCGCGCTCACGCCAACTGCCACTCCCTCAGTCACCGGAGACACGAGGGCGCGTACCCGCACTCCGCTGAGTCTGCCGCTCCCCCTCGCTCTGATCGTCGCGCAACTCCCCCTCCTCCTCTGGTCGTTCGCGATGAAGGCGAGCGTGGAGACGGTCACGGTCGTGCTGCTGGTGACAGCGGCGGCCGACACCTGGGTCGCGCTGCGGGTGCCCGTGAAGCCGCTTCGGATCGTCGCCGTGGTCGGTGCGTGCGGCTGGGGTGCCTGGGGCGTATGGGCGGCCGGGTGGCTCTCCTGGGTCGCCGTCGGCCCGGACGCCGCCGCCCGTGCGGCGGCGCTCCTCGCCCTCGCCGCCGCGATCGCGCTGACCGCCGCCCGGCACGCGCCGAAGCCGGCCCTGGCCCTCGGCGCCGCGCTGACCGGCGGGCTCCTCCTGGTCGCCGGTCTCGGTGGGATCGCACGGTCGGTCCTGTCCGACGTGTGGACGGTCCCCGGCTATCTGCTCTGCGGGGTCGCACTGCTCGCCGCCGTACGGATGCGGGCGCCCGAGCCCGTACGCCGAGGTCTCGCCCACGCCTCCGCCGTCGTCCAGGCCCTCGCCCTGGCCACCGCACTCCCGGTCCTGCTCCTCGTGCTGCTGGGCCCGGCCGGCTGGATCGAGCGGATCTGGTCCGGCGCGCCGGCGGACGCCCGCAGGGCGGTGACCCTCGACGCGCCCTGGCCGCCGAACGCGGAGACGGTTCCCCTGGTGCTCGCCGTGGTCGCCGTGGTGCTGGCGATGGCCGGGCGCAACGCGCCATGGCGCACCCCGGCCCTGGTGGGCGCGTTCGTCCTGGCGTGGGCGACGGCCCTGGTACTCCCCGCGGTTCTCCAACTGCCGTACACGGCAGCGATGGTGGTGCAGGGCCTCGTCGTCGCGGCCACGCTGGGCTTCGCGGGACTCGTACGCTCTGCCGCGCCCAAGCGCCTCCAGGCTCCGCTGCCCCTCACCGGCGCCCTGCTGGCCCTCGTCACCTCCCTGAGCCTCGCCCTCCTCTCCCTCGCCGCCGAACCGGCCACCCTCACCGTGCTCGCCGCCTCGACCGCCCTGTTCGCGCTCGCGGCCTGGCGCACGGGCCTCGGCCCCCTCACCGCGCCCGCCTCCCTCGTCTACGCCACCGCTCTGACCTGCGCGATCGGCGCGTCCGCCGACTGGAAGCCGGCGCATACGGCCTTGCTCGTCCTCGCCGTGCCGATCGCGGCGGCCCTCCTCGCCGCTCGTCCCGGCGACTCCCTCATGACCGTCCCGGTCGAGGCGACCGGCGCCGCGGCGGGCCTCGTGGCCATCGGCCTCGCCGCCGCCGACCCGCCCCTGCTGGCCCTCATCCTCGCCCTCGGCGGAGTGATCGCCGCGGGTACGGCGGTACGACCGGACCGGCGCCACGTCGGCTACGCGGCCGCCGCGCTCTTCGTGCTGGCCTCCTGGGTGCGGCTGGCGGTCTGGGAGGTCGGCTCCCCGGAGGCGTACACCCTGCCGGTGACCGTCCCCGCGCTGGTCGTCGGCCATCTCCGCCGGCGCCGCGACCCGACCGCCTCGTCGTGGACGGCGTACTGCCCGGGCCTCGCGGTGACTCTCCTGCCGAGCCTGGCCGCGGCCTGGGGCGACGAGCACTGGCTCCGCCCACTGCTGCTGGGCGTCGCGGCCCTGGTCATCACTCTCGTGGGCGCCCGCCACCGCCTCCAGGCCCCACTCCTCCTCGGCGGCGCCACCCTCGTCCTGGTCACCCTCCACGAACTCGCGCCGTACATCGCCCAGGTCATGGGCGCACTACCGCGCTGGGTACCGCCCGCCCTGGCAGGCCTGACACTCCTCGCCCTGGGAGCCACATACGAGCAGCGCCTACGCGACGCCCGCCGCATGCGGAACATCCTGGGAAAGCTGAACTGAGGCGCCCCTCAAGGGGCGCGGGGAACTGCGCGTCCAGCCACAACGGACCCGCAGTTCCCCCAGGTGCCAAGTCACCACCTGCTCCCCCGGCGGAGCGTCACGGCATCTTGTCGCCCACCAACGCGAGGTTCTGGATGGCCGCCAGCCCGTACAGCGCCGTCGCGTTGGTCGAGACCCACGCCGCCTCACTGCCCGGCACCAGAGCCGTCGGGCCCTCGATCTTCTTCGTGGACCAGTCGGTCGACTCCTTGTAGTCCCAGGGGTCGGCGCTGTTGTAGAACTGCCGCCACGCCCGGGCCGCCAGCTTGTCGTCGCCCAACTGGACGGCGGCGTACGCGTCCTGCCGCGAGTGCCCCTGGAAGAGCAGCAGGGAGCCGAAGTTGGACCCGTAGCGAGCGGCCTGCTCCGCCTTGGTGGCGTTGAAGTAGCGGCAGTAGTCGAGCCATGCCTCCTTGAACTTCGGCATGTCGATCTGGTCGAGGAGTTCGGCGTTCAGCTCGACCAGGCCGAACATCGCGGAGAGGTGCGAGACGCCGACGCGGGGCTCGGTCGCGACGGCGAACTTGCCCGTGTCGAGGTCGTAGAGCGCGTTGCCCTGGACGAAGCCGTTGGGCTGGGCCGCGATCGTCTCCATGGTCGACAGGACCCGGGCCTTGGCCTTCTCCCACTTGGGGCCGCGCCGCTCCCACTCGGTGAGCCACGCCGACACCAGCCCGGACCAGTCGGTGCCGAAACCGATCGACAGGGCGTTGCGGTCGGGCGTGTACGGCTCGGTGCGGATCTTGCGGATGGGGTCGAGGACGAGGAACGTCTCGTCGGAGTCGACGTTGGCGTGCATGAGGTCGCCGACGCGTTCGTCGGCGGTGAGGAAGTAGTAGTAGCGGCGGTACGTGGTGTTGGCGATGCGCTGCTGCTTGGCACTGTCCGCGTAGTGCTGGACGCCGTGGCGGGTGCCGAGGCCGGCCCATTGGCCGAGGTGGTAGACGTCGACCTCGCCGGTGTGGCGGGTCATGGCCTCGGCGAAGCGGAAGATGTCGGCGCGGCCGGAACGCATGTACGCGAACCACAGCCACAGGTCGGGCGAGAGTTCCGAGTTGTCCCAGGCGTAGCCGCCGACGTCGTAGCACCACTGGTGGCGGCTGGGGTCGTAGCTGTGCATGATGTCGCCGTAGTCCCAGAAGCCGTACCAACGGCGCATCTCCACCTGGTCCTTGTAATAGGTGAAGAGGAAGTCGAGGTGGTCCTCGATCTTGGCCTTGGCGGCGGTGGTGCGGTCCGGTTCGGCGAAGAGCTTGCCGAAGACGCCCGCCTTGATGAGCTGCTTGGGCGGGGCGGCGAGCTGCGGGGGCGTGCGTACGGCCTCGACCTGCTTGGCCATGTCCTCGGCGCTCGGGGTGGACTCGTGGGCCCAGAAGAGGAGTTCGCTGGTCCGGGCGATCCCGTAGGGGGTGCCGAACTCGGGCTCGTAGTCCTCATAGGTGATGTTGAGGCCTTCGAGCTGCTCGGGGTAGGTGTCCTGGCCCATGCCGTCGTGGTAGAAGCGCAGGTCCATGGGCTGCGCCTCGGGCGACCAGAGCCAGAGGGTGACCTCGGCGTTGTCGGTGTGGGCGTCGCGGATGTCGAGCTGGGCGGGGAACTTCTCCCAGAAGTCCCTGAGGCCGAAGGCGAATCCGCCGCTCGCGCCGCCGACGTAACCGAAGCCGCTCGCCCGTCGGCCGCCGCCGGCCGGGATCCAGCCGTGGCCCTCCTTCGTCCGCTTGCGGACGCCGAAGCCGTCGGCGGAGAGCTGCGAGAGCGTGTAGTCGCCCCACTCGGGGATGTACTGGAGGCGGGTGGTGACCCGCTGGTCCCACATCGAGGGGTCCGGCAGCTTCTCGCCCTCGAACTGGGCGGTGCGCACGGCCGCGCCCGGGTCGCGCCGCAGCCCGGTGACGCCCTTGACGGCCTCACGCAGCAGCCCGGTGCCCTCGCCGCCGATACGGATGTGCCGGTCGTACGCCGCGTCGCGCATCGGGACCTTGAAGCGGACGCCGATGCCCCGGATGAAGTCGCCGCTCGCCTTGCCGGGCTCCTGGGCGCCGTCGAAGGTGATGGTGTGCACCATGCGGAACGATTCCGCGCCCGCGTAGAAGTAGAGCCGGATGGAGAAGGGCAGCCAGCTTCTGCCGCCCTTACGGTGCTTGCCGTCGATGCGGACCACGGCGCGGACCGGGCCCTCCTGCTCGACCTCGGCCTCGTCGATGACGCTCTCGAAGCGTTCGTACTTGACCGTGCCCTGGTCGCCGTCCTCGATCTCCGGCTGCCGCAGCAGCACGAGGCGGCCGGTGTGGGCGACCTCGGTGGAGCCGCGCAGGACGGACTTGACGAGGGTCGAGCCGCTCTTGCCGAGCTTGGCGGTGATGACGCCGGTCGACACGGTGATGGTGCCGCCGCTCTTGTCGACGGTGACCTTCTTCTCGGGTGCGGCGGCAGTGCCGGCGGCGAGGGTGAGCTTGCCGGAGCCGGCGCCCGCGCCGACCGCGTGCGCGGTCCACTTCACGGAGCCGTCGGGCCAGTAGCCGATGGGCCAGGACTGGACGGGGACCTGCTTGCCCTCCGCGTCCTTCAGAGAGAACGACTGTTCCTTCTCGTAGGCGCCCTTGGGCCAGGGCACGCCCACGGTGGACCCCGGCGCGGCGCCGAGGCCGCCGCTTTCCAGCCAGTCCAGGGTCACCGGTTCGGCCTCCGCGGCCTCGGCTCCGGGCGCGGCCTGGGCGTTCGTACTCCCTAGCGCCCAGCTGAACTGCGCGGCGGCTCCGGCGACAGCAGCCGCCTTCAGCAGGGACCTGCGGTCGATGGGGGACATGGCCTTTCCTTTCCGTACGGGAAGTCTTGCGTGCGGGTGGTCAGGGGCATGACAGAGAGAGGTACGACGCCCAGGGCGCCGACCTTGTTTCGAGCGGCGCGGCCCGGTCGGTGGCGCCCGCCCGGAGTGAGGGCACCGCCGGTCAGCGGCGGCGCCGGTACCGCTCCTCCACGGCGACGGCCGCCGCCGCGACGGACCCGAGGACCGGGATCGCCAGCGGTGCGACGAACCAGGCGGAGCAGGCCACCACGGCCAGTCCGCCGACGAGCAGGAAGGACCCGGCGGGGTCGAGCACGGTCCGCCGCCCGGCCGCGCCGAGCAGGGCCCGCCAGGTGGCGCCGGGCCGCCAGAGCGCCGCCGCGCGCAGTCCGGCGACGACGGCGCCGATCAGCGCGAGGACCCCGACGACGCCGACCAGCGGCCCACCCGGGATGCCGGCGCGCACGGCCTGGACGTCCACCCACACCGCCGCGAGCGCCGCCCATCCGGCGAGCCCGACGAGCCAGCCGCCGCGCACCGCCGCCCGGAAGTCGGCCATGAACTCCCGCCAGCCGCCGCCCTCATGGGCCGTACGGCGTCGCAGGTGCCGGGAGCCGGCGGCGAACGCGGCGGGGTACGTCACCAGCGGCAGCGAGGCCACCGCGATCCACACCCCGGTGAGCAGACACTCGGCGAACAGGGCGAACCGCTCGGCGAGCGGGGACTCCTCGCGCACCTTGGTGGCGGCCTTCACACGGGCCTGGGACATGGTCGGTTCCCCTCAGCCCTTCAGGCCGGATGTGGCCATGCCGTCGATCAGATAGCGCTGGAAGGCGAGGAAGAAGGCGAGCACCGGCAGCAGGGCCACCAGCGACATCGCGATCATGCCGCCGTAGTTGGCCACGCCCTCCTGGTCCACGAACATCTTCAGGCCGAGCGAGACCGTGTACTTGTCCGGCTCGTTGATGTAGATCAACGGCCCCATGAAGTCGTTCCAGGAGTTGATGAACGTGAAGATCGCACTGGTGATGAGCGCGGGCCGGCACAGCGGCAGCACGATCGACCAGTAGATCCTCAAGTGCCCGCAGCCGTCGAGCCGGGCCGCCTCGTCGAGCTCCTTGGGCAGGTTCCGCATGAACTGCACCATCAGGAAGACGAAGAACGCCTCCGTGGCCAGGTACTTCGGCAGCAGCAGCGGGGTGTACGTGTTGATCATTTCCATGTTGCGGAACAGCACGTACTGCGGGATCAGCAGCACGTGGTACGGCAACAGGAGCGTGCCGATCATCAGCGTGAAGAGCAGGTTCCGGCCCGCGAACCTGATCTTCGCGAAGGCGTACGCGGTCAGCGAGCAGGACACCAGGATCCCGATCACCGAACCGACGGCGAGGGTGAGCGAGTTGACGAAGAACGTGGAGATCGGGATGTCCGCGATGCCGTCGGCGAGGCTCGTGTAGTTCGCGATGACCGGGTCGCCCGGGAAGAGGTCCAGGCTGCCGACGACGTCCTCGCTCTTCTTGAACGAGCCGCCGACGACCCAGATCACCGGGTAGAGGATCACCGCCAGGACGAGCAGGGACCCGATGTGCCAGGCGACGGAACCGGGCAGTCTACGCCGGAAGGCACTCGTCCTCGCCGACGGGGCCGGCGTCATCTCGGTGGCCTGTGCGCTCATCAGGCACCCTCCTCGTAGTGCACCCAGCGCCTCTGGGACCAGAACAGCACCGCCGTCACCAGGGCGACCGCGACCAGCAGCAGCCAGGCCATCGCGGAGGCCAGCCCCATCCGGCTGTTCTCGAAGCCCTGGACGTAGAGATAACAGGTGTAGACCATCGAACCGTCGGCCGGACCACAGGCATTGCCTCCGGCGCCACCACCGACGATGTACGCCGAACTGAAGATCTGGAAGGAGTGGATCGTCTCCAGCAGGACGTTGAAGAAGAGGACCGGGGAGATCATCGGCAGGGTGATGTTCCAGAACCGCCGCCAGGGGCCCGCCCCGTCGACCTCGGCGGCCTCGTACAGCTCGCGCGGGACCTGCTTGAGACCGGCGAGGAAGATGACCATGGGCGCACCGAACTGCCAGACTGTGAGCGCCACCAGGCTGTAGATGATCAGGTCGGGGTCGCCGGTCCAGCCGCCCACGTCGATGCCGAAGGTCTTCTGCGTACGGTCGACGATCGCGTCGTCCGAGAAGATCGCCTTCCAGACGATCGCGATGGAGACGCTGGCCCCGATCAGTGAGGGCGCGTAGAAGGCGGCCCGGTAGAAGGCCTGTCCGCGCCGTTTCTGGGCCAGGAGCAGGGCTACGCCGAGGGCCGCGAGCAGCTTGAGCGGCGTACCGACGACGACGTACCAGAGCGTCACCCGCACCGAGTGGCGCCAGCGCTCGTCGGCGAACATCTCGGAGAAGTTGTCGAGCCCGATCCACTTGGGTGAGTCGAACAGGTTGTAGTCGGTGAAGGCGAAGTAGAGCGAGGCGACCATCGGGCCCGCTGTCAGCAGCAGGAAACCGGCGATCCACGGGGACATGAAGAGATAGCCGGCCAGGCTCTCCCGGCGGCCCCGCCGCTTGAGTGCGGCGGGGCGCGGAGGCTTGGCCGGACGGTGCCGCGGCTTGGAGTCCTTGGTCAGGTCCTCCATCGCAGGGGCGTGTGTCACGGCGGTTCCCATCAGCTGCCGAGAGCCGTCTTCGACTCGGTGAAGAACTGCTTGACGGCGTCGTCCACCGACCGCTTGCCCAGGCCGATCTCCTCGCCGATGCGCAGGAACGCGGCCTCACAGATGTCCGCGCCGTTCGGGTGCGGGGTGATGGGCTCCAGGACGCCCGACGAGACGAGGGACTCCTCGTACGCGGCGATCGCCTTGTTGACCGGGTCGGTCGGCGCGAACGCGTCGTACTGGGCCTGTGTCGCGGGCACACCCCGGTCGTAACCCATGATCTTGGCGACCTCAGGCTCGTGCACCATGAAGTCGATGAACTGTGCGACTTCTTTGGGGTGCTGGGTGCGCTTGGACGCGCTGAGCATCAGCGAGCCGAGGTACTGGCCGGTCCTCTTGCCGTCCGTGGTCGGGATGGGGGCGAGGCCGTACTCGCTCTTGCCCTCGGAGCTGTAACGGATGGTGAAGTTGTCCCAGGTGAACTCGCCGGCGGCGATCTCCCCGGAGACCGCCGACTTGGGCTTGATCTGGGTGACCTTCTTGACGTCGGCGTAGATACCCTCCTCGACCGCCTTCTCGGCCTTCGTCCACCAGGCCTTCAGATCCTCCTCGGCGAAACCGAGCCCGTCCTCGGTGAAGAACGCCTTGCCGTTCTGGCGCAGGTAGAGGTCGTAGAGGTACATGACGTTGTACGGGCCGGTGTCACCGGCACGGCCCGTCTTGTCGCGGATCTTCTTCATCGCCGCGTCGTAGTCGTCCCAGGTCCAGCCCTGCTCCGGTTTCACACCCGCCTTGGTGTAGACGGGCGTGTCGACGACCAGGGCCATCGAGTTGGAACCGACCGGAACACCGAGCAGTTTTCCGTCGATCTCGCCGAACTTCTCCAGGCCCGCTCTGAAGCCGTCCATGGAGAGGTTGCCCGCCTCGACCTGTGCGCCGAGATCGAGCAGCACATTCTTCGCGTCGTATTTGCGCAGGAATCCAATGGCATTCTGGAACACGTCCGGCGGATTTCCACCGGAGGCCTGGGTGTTGAACTTCTTCCAGAAGTCGGTGTAGGGCTGAAAGTCCGTCTTCACCTTGATCTTCGGGTACTTCTTGTGGAAAAGCTCCACGGTCTTGTTGATGCGCTCGGCCCGGTCCTCGGCGCCCCACCAGGCGTAACGGATCGTCACCGTCCCGTCCCCCGTACCACTGTCGCCGCCGCAGGCCGTGGCCGTCGCCCCGAGCCCCGCTACGGCCAGTGAGGCTCCGGCCGCCTTGAGGACCGTTCGCCTCTCAACGTTCCTGTTTTGCTGCATGGTTGAGCCTCCCCGCGACGTTGCGTCCCGCTCCATGAATCGTTTCAAGTAAGCGCTTGCTGGCACAAGGTACGGAGACCCTCAGGAGACGTCAATGATTCGGACAGGAATTGATGGAAAGCGGAGTCGCCGTTGGGCCGCCCGAGGAGGCATCCCAGGTGACACATGATCAACTGAAAGGCCAGGCCAGGGAGTTGCGATCGACGGGTCGAACGCGATGTGGCCCGCCGAGCAGGAAACAGGTGAGCCTGAAAGGAGTCAGCGGGGCGAGGCGCCGCCACAGCCCGACCGGCCCTCGGAAGCGGGACGAGCCGACCGGGCTCGAGCACCTTCGACGGAGGCGGAGAGTGCCCGACACAGCCGCACGGAAGCGGAGTTGAAGGCACCGCACCGGCCGCGCGCGTCACCGGCGGAGGGCGCCCTGCCGACCGCCGGCCCTACGGATTTCGGACGGCCCGGGCGCCTTGGGCGGCGCCTGAATACCCCCGCACATCTCCTGCCTATTCACGACGAAAACGGCCCGGCCCACGTTTCCGTGGGCCGGGCCGCAATCGATCGGTGGGCGATACTGGGTTCGAACCAGTGACCTCTTCGGTGTGAACGAAGCGCTCTCCCGCTGAGCTAATCGCCCGGGCGCAGGAAGAACATTACCCCATGTCAGGGGGTGCCTACGACCACGTCCGGAAGCCCTGATGCCGCCCTGTCGGGGATCACTGGTCCTTGATGTTCCAGGGCATCTCGAAGCCGAACTTCCAGACGTAGATACCCACGAGGACAGCCACGATCACCAGGCCGATCGTCGTGAGAATGATGTTGCGGCGCCGGACCTTGGGGTCGAGGGCCCGTTGGGTGGCCTCGGTGACCTTCCGCTTGGTCCAGCGGAGCGCCAGTTGGGCCCAGACGAATTCGGTTGCCCAGATCGCCATGCCACCGAAGATCACGACCCAGCCGGGGCCGGGCAGCGGAAGCATGATCACGCCTGCGACGACCACGGCGAGCCCGATGACGAAAACCGCCACCTGCCAGCTGACGTGCAGCATCCGCCGGGCTTTGATGAATTGCGGCGCACGGGATCCGAGCGGCGCTTCATTCTTCGCCACATCGGCCTCACTGTTCGCTACGTCTGCTTCACTCTTCGTCCCGTCGGCCGCCACAGCGGCCTCCCCCGTTCCGTCACTCCCCGTGCTCATACAGCCAAACCCTACCCGAGAGAAACCGGTCACCGGAATGGTCGTACCGGACCAAGACGGTCTCGGCCGGATGAGCTACCAAAAGCGACGCAAAACTCCCAGAGGGGTTTACAACGGCACCGTAGGTGGCATGTCGATTTCGCCGACGTGCGAATCCCCGAGCGCACACTGAGCGAAAGGCCTTGGCGCTTATGAACACCACGGTCAGCTGCGAGCTGCACCTGCGCCTCGTTGTGTCGAGCGAGTCCTCACTGCCTGTTCCCGCGGGACTGCGGTATGACACGGCCGATCCCTACGCCGTGCACGCCACCTTCCACACCGGAGCGGAGGAAACGGTCGAATGGGTGTTCGCCCGCGACCTCCTCGCCGAGGGCCTGCACCGGCCCACCGGCACCGGCGACGTCCGTGTCTGGCCGTCCCGCAGCCACGGCCAGGGCGTCGTGTGCATCGCCCTGAGCTCTCCGGAGGGCGAGGCCCTCCTCGAAGCCCCGGCGCGGGCGCTGGAGTCCTTCCTGAAGCGCACAGACGCCGCCGTGCCGCCGGGCACGGAACATCGGCACTTCGACCTCGATCAGGAGCTCTCGCACATCCTGGCCGAAAGCTAGGGCGAGGCCTCACAGAGCCGCCCGGCGCCGTCCACTCGGGGAGACGGCTCGGGCCCAGACAACCGAATACGGCTCAGGCCGACCATCGACGCCGTCCCGTGGAGCGCTCCACGGGACGGCGTCGCCGCGCTGTGACCGGCCGGGGCACCAATTCGCCCCCTGGCCCGTTCCGGTCGTGACAGGGGCGCTCCAGGCCGGTCCCGTGCCGGTCCACCGCTTCGCCGAGCCACTACGATCGGCCAGCATCGGCGGGCGCCCGCCCGACCCTCGCAGGCCAGGGAGCGAAACGTGCTGATCACCCACGACACCCGGTGCGCCCTCGACACCGTGGTGGATCTGGTGAACACCGCGCCGGAGAACGACTCGGCGACGGACGGGCTCACGGATCTCGCGTCGCTTGAGGACTTCGTACGAAACCACGAGATCAGCGACGTCGGCGTCCTGTCCGAGTTCGATCTCGCGGCGGTGCGCAAGGTCCGCGGCCGGTTCACCGAGGTCTTCGCGGCCCCCGAGGCGGGCTCGGCCGCCTCGGTCATCAACGATCTGATCGCCGCGGCGGGCACCACCCCCCGGCTCACCGACCACGACGGCTACGACTGGCATGTGCATTACTTCGCGCCGGGCGCGTCCGTCGCCGACCATCTCGCGGCCGACTGCGGCATGGCGCTCGCCTTCTTCGTCGTCGCCGGGGAGCAGGAGCGGCTGCGCCGCTGCGAGGCGCCCGACTGCCGGCGCGCCTTCGTCGACCTCTCCCGCAACCGCTCGCGCCGTTACTGCGACAGCCGCACCTGTGGCAACCGTCTGCACGTGGCCGCCTACCGGGCGCGCCGCAAGGAGGCAGCGGGCTGAGGAGGCCGCGGACCGGCGGCCGGGACGGCGGGGGCTGACGGAGCCCTCGACGGGTGACGTCAGGGGCTCCGTTTACGGCTCAGAGCATCAGCAGGTCGTGCAGTGACGCCATGAGCAGCAGGCAGCCGATCACCGCAAGGAAGATCATCAGCGGTGGCTGGGAGAGCGCGAAGAGACAACCTCGCCGCTCCTGTGGTGGGGCGGTCGTGTCGCTCTGTGTTGTGTCCAGCATCTCGCCGCGATGATGACGCAGCGGAGGCCCTCCGCGCGATCAACCCACCCGGAATGACGGAGAGTTCGCCAATATCCTCAAGGTCCGGAGCGAACGTGATCACTTCGGCGCCGCCGCCCGACCTACTGTGTCGTTTCAGTCGGCGAGGCCTCGGGCGGCCCGATGCCGGGCTCCGCCGGATCAGATGCCGTGCTTCTTGAGGATCGCCTCGATGTCGCTGAAGTCGTCCTTGCCGGTCGCGCCGGAGCCGGCCGCCCGGGGTGCGGCTGCCGGGCGGGCCCCTGGCCGTGCGCCCGGGCCCAGCGAGGGTGCCGAGGCCTCGGGGGCTATCGCCCCGGTGCGCGACGGCTCGGCCGCCTTGCGCTCCTTGCCGGTGACTCCGCGGCGGCGCTCGACCGCGCGTGTCGTCATGAACAGGAACCAGGCGGCGCCGAGCACACCGAAGCCGGCCCACGCGGTCGGGCTGAAGGCGGTGTCCGCCACCCATTCGACGACCCCGGTCATCACCAGGCCGAGGGGCACGAGGGAATAGGCGGCGATGCGAGTCGCCCTGAGGAAACGCTTCCGGTACGCCGTGATCGCGGCGATGCCCAGGCCTGCCACGGAGACGGCGGCACAGACTGTCTCGGCAATCATCCGGTCCTCCAGGCACTGCTCGGGTCGGGCGGTCTCGGTCCGTCCCTTCCATCCTGCACCGCCACCCGTCCGATATGCCATGGTCCAGGGGAGACCTCAGGGACATCTCCGGGTCGTCTCGGGGTCGCGCCGCCCGGGTGGAGCCGAGCGTCGGGCCGCCGGGGGCCGACCGATTGGGCCGGTGCGGCCCCGGCTGGGAGACTGATCCCCATGAGCGACTCCTCCCCCGTACCGTCCGCCGTCGTCCTGGACGTCTGGTGCGAACTCCAGTGCCCCGACTGCCGTAGCGCCCTCGACGACATCCGTGCGCTGCGGGCCCGCTACGGCGACCGGCTCGACGTACGGCTGCGGCACTTCCCGCTGGAGAAGCACAAGCACGCCTTCGCCGCCGCGCAGGCCGCCGAGGAGGCCGCGGAGCAGGGGCAGGCGTGGCCGTACGTCGAGGCCGTGCTCGGCCGGGTCGAGGAACTGGACCGTGCGGGAGAGCCGCTCCTGGTCGACGTGGCCCGTGAACTCGGGCTGGACGCCGAGGAGTTCGACACCGCGCTGATCGACGGCCGGCACATCCTGATCGTCGACGCCGACCAGGCCGAAGGCAAGGCGATCGGCGTGACCGGCACCCCCACCTATGTCATCGGCGGCGAGCGCCTCGACGGCGGCAAGAGCCGGGCCGGGCTGCGCGAGCGCGTCGAGGAGATCGCCGACCGGTTGCTGGCCGGGGGCGTCTGACCCCGGGGACCACTCGCGGTGGCTCTCAGATCAGCTCCTTGGTCAAATGACGGACGGTCGTCTCGTAACCGAGCGACTCGTAGAGGCATTCGGCCCGGATGTTCCCCGCGAAGACGTTGAGGCCGATGACGGATCTCCCCGCCGTCAGCGTCTGGGCCTCGGCCAGCAGCATCAGGGAGCGGCCGTGGCCCCGGCCCCGGTGTGCGGCGGCCGCCTCCACGTCGTACACGAAGGTGCCGCCGTCGGTGAGCGCCAGCCACAGGACGCCGACCCGGGTTCCCTCGTGTTCCAGGACGCTGAACAGCATGTTCTCGGTCTGGATGCCTTGGCCCAGCAGCTGGTCATGGTCGCGATCGGCCTTGGTGCGCGCCTCCGCCTCGGGCACCCCGCGATCGATCCAGTCCTGGACGTAGTCCTCCCGGCTCGCCTTCTCCCAGGGCACGAACTCGGCCTCCGTCATCGGCCGTCCCCGGCTGCCCGCGGGCAGTTCTGGCGGGGTGGAGCCGAGGGTCTTGCGCATGGTGCGGTTGCGCAGGACGTAACCGAGCGCCTGGGTGAGTCCCAGGGCGGCTTCGGCGTCGGCCGGGACGGACGTCTCGATCCGTCGGCAGCCCCAGCCGCGCGCCACCTCCTCGGCGGCGAGCGCGGCCACGGTGCCTCGTCCGCGCCGCCGGTCCGGTTCCTCGATCCGCAGGTCCCGGAGCCGGGCCACGGAGTTCCCGAAGGCGGGATGGGTGTCCAGGTGTATCGCGCCGACGGGACGGCTGTTCACGCACACCTGATAGCGGCGCGAACGCGTCCCGTCGGCGGCGTGCTGAAGCGGCTCGATCGGCCGCAGAGTGGTGGTCATCAGGGGTGTTCTACCCGCTCCGGACCGCCGATTCAGCCCAATATTCGTGGCTCTTGAGGCCCGGCTCCGGATCCGTGGTCCTCACGGGTCCTGGTCGTCCCCGGACCGCTCGTCGAAGACCCGCATCGCCTTGGCCGTCACCGGACCGGGCGTGCCCGGCAGTTCGCGGGCGTCGACGCGGTGCACGGCCTGCACGTCGCGCAGGCTCGATGTCAGGAAGACCTCGTCGGCGTGGTCCAGGACGTCCAGGGGCAGCTCGGTCTCGCGGGCGCCGGTCCACTCGACGACGAGCGCGCGGGTGATGCCCGCCAGGCAGCCGGAGGCGACCGGCGGGGTGTGGAGCTCGCCGTCGAGGACGACGAAGACGTTGGAGCCCGTGCCCTCGCAGAGCTGCCCGACCGTGTTGGCGAACAGCGCCTCGGTGGCGCCCTGTTCGTGGGCGCGGGCGAGGGCAACGACGTTCTCGGCGTACGAGGTGGTCTTGAGGCCGGTGAGGGCGCCACGCTCGTTGCGGGTCCAGGGGACGGTGATCGCGGCGGTGGAGTCGGCGCGCCGGGCGGTCCCGCCGAGGGCGACGACGAGGGTCGGGCCGTTCTCGCCGCGGTCGGAGCCGAGCGGGGAGACACCGCCGGTGTAGGTGATGCGCAGCCGGCCGAGCGCCACCGGGCCGGCGTCCAGGACGGCGGAGCAGGCGCGGCGTACCTCGTCGAGGTCGGGCTCGGGCAGACCGAGTCCGCGCGCCGAGCGGCCCAGCCGGTCGAGGTGGCGGGTCAGCGCGAACGGCCGCCCGTCGACCGTCTTCACGGTCTCGAAGACGCCGTCGCCCACGGTCAGTCCGTGGTCGAGGACGGAGACACGGGCGGAGTCGATGTCCTGCAGTCCGCCGTCGAGCCAGATCTTCACGTAAGGGTCCTCCCACTCGCCTCGTACGTCCCCGACGCTACCGCGAGCAGTCGGGCGGCCTTCAGCTCGGTCTCCAGCCACTCCGCCTCGGGGTCCGAGCCCCAGGTGATGCCCGCTCCCGTACCGAAGCGCAGCTCGCCGGCGGCCCGGTCGACCCAGAAGGTACGGATGCCGACGGCCAGCTCCGCGGTGCCCCGGCCGGCGTCGACCCAGCCGATGCCTCCGCAGTACGGGCCGCGCGGGGCGGTCTCCAGGGCGTCGATGATCCGCAGGGCGCTCGACTTGGGCGCGCCGGTGACGGAACCGGGCGGGAAGGCGGCGGCGAGCAGCTCCGGCCAGCCGGCGCCCGTACGCAGTTCGCCGCGGACGAGGGAGACGAGGTGCACCAGGCCGGGGTGCTTCTCGACGACGCACAGGTCGGGCACGGTCACGGAGCCGGTGGCGCAGACCTGGCCGATGTCGTTGCGGACCAGGTCGACGATCATCACGTTCTCGGCGTAGTCCTTCTCCAGCAGGTCCGCCTCGGTGCGTCCGGTGCCCTTGATGGGGCCCGACTCGACGACCCGGCCGTCGCGGCGCAGGAAGAGCTCGGGAGACGCGGTGGCGATCTCCACGCCGTACGCCGGAAGACGAATCGTTCCTGCGAACGGTGCCGGGTTGCCACGCGCCAGCAGCGCGGTCAGGGCGTCCACGTCGGCGTCCGGCGCGACGGGAGCCGACAGCACCCGGCAGAGGTTCGCCTGGTAGACCTCGCCCGCCGCGATGTGCTCACGGATCCGGCGCACACCCGCCACGTACGCGGCGCGGTCGAGGGACGACACCCAGTCACCGACGCCCGGCCCGTACCACTGCCCCGGCACCGGAGCGGGTGCGGCCTCGCGACGTACGTCACGGAACCGCGCGCACACCAGAGCGCCCTCGTAGTCCGAGCACACCGCCCAGAAGCCGGACGAGTCCAGGGCGGCGGCGTCGCTGGTCACATCGGTGAGACCGGTGGCGACGAGGTTGCCGAAACGGGCGAGCGGAGGGAGGTCGAGCACGCTGTCGAGTCTAGGACGGGCACCCCGCGGGCGGACCCGGCCGGGTCCTGGACCGGGCGCACCGCAGCACGCTGCACAAACGTGTTTTTGTGCTGGCCCCGGAATCCGCTAGAGTTCAACTCGTCGCCGGGCCGCGAGAGCGGACCGAAACGGCACGCGGACGTAGCTCAGTTGGTAGAGCGCAACCTTGCCAAGGTTGAGGTCGCCAGTTCGAACCTGGTCGTCCGCTCGCAGGAAGAGGGGGATCTTCCCGAACCCCCGCACTCCTGGTGGAGTGGCCGAGAGGCGAGGCAACGGCCTGCAAAGCCGTCTACACGGGTTCAAATCCCGTCTCCACCTCCAAGGACGATTAGCTCAGCGGGAGAGCGCTTCCCTGACACGGAAGAGGTCACTGGTTCAATCCCAGTATCGTCCACTGATCCGGTTCACCGGGTCCCCGCGCGATTAGCTCAGCGGGAGAGCGCTTCCCTGACACGGAAGAGGTCACTGGTTCAATCCCAGTATCGCGCACGCAAGATCGACAGCCCCGGGATCGCCCGGGTTGTGATCCCGAGGACGATTAGCTCAGCGGGAGAGCGCTTCCCTGACACGGAAGAGGTCACTGGTTCAATCCCAGTATCGTCCACACGCACCGAGCCCCCGGCCGTCTCGTACGGCCGGGGGCTTCGTCGTTCCTCGGCTCAGCTGGAGAACAGCATGTGGCCGAAGCCCCGGTTGTGGTGACCGTGCTGGCCGTGGTGACCGCCGCCGTGGTGACCGCCGTGCTGGGCACCCCAGGCGGGAGCACCGTGGCCGCCGCCCGACGGGTACTGCGGAGCGGCCGGCGGCGGCGGAACGGCCGGGCCGGCACCCCACTGGGACTCCAGACGGGTCAGTGACTCCAGCTCGCCGTAGTCGAGGAAGATCCCGCGGCATCCGCTGCACTGCTCGATCTGGACGCCATTGCGGTTGTAGGTGTGCATCGGCGCATGGCACTTCGGACACTGCATGTGCATGGTTCGGCTCAACTCCTCGCCGTTCGGTGCTGCTTCGCGTTACGCCAGGACAGACACTGTCCGGCGGCGGTCGGTTGCACCCTACTTCGGGAAAGCGGCGGCCAACTCCGGCGGGATGCCTCCCATTCGGTCACATGCGTCGATAACGGCCTGCTGCGCGTCGTCGGGGGCGCGGCCGGCCGCCGTGGACTTCGCGATGGCCAGGGCCGCGGTCTGCACGGTGAGTGAGCGGGCCGGTACGTCCAGTACGGGCCAGGGGTCGCCCTGCGCGGGGACCGCCGGGCCGCCTGCGCGTCGGTACGCGTCCAGGAAGCGGATCCACTCGTCGGGGAGGAGGAGGCCGCAGGCGTACCAGGCGGCCGGGCGGGCCAGGTCCCAGGCCGGGACGCCCACGCCGAGGTCGTCGACGTCTATCAGTCGCCAGGCGCCGGTCGTCGCCGGGTGGCGGACCAGCTGGCCGAGGTGCAGGTCGCCGTGGCAGAGGGTGGCCGGGCCGGGCATGAGGGTCTCGGCCCGGGCCCAGGCGGGGAGGGTGCGCCAGGCGCGCAGAACGGAGGCGGTGGTGGGGTGGTGGGGTGCGACGGTGCGGAGGCGGGCGATGGCCCGGGCCGCCTTGACCGGGCCGCGCATGGGCGGCAGGCCCGGGGGTGCGGGGCGCCGGTGGAGGCGGGCGAGGAGGGTGGCCGCCTCCTCCCACGGGGCGCGCTCCGGTGCCTCGGGGTCGACCGGGGTGCCGTACGGCCAGAGCGTGATGAGGCGACCGTGGAGGGGGGTCGGGGTGGAGTGGAGGGGAGCCAGGAGGATGTCCGGGTGGGCGGTGGCGACGGCCAGGCGAAGGGTCAGGGCAGTGGGGCCGGTGTCGGAGGCGTGGGCCTTGGCGACGGTGTCGGCGTGACGTACGACCGTGCCGTCCGCGCGCTCCGCGAGGACCGTGTCGGGATGGGAGCAGACGGTGGACTCGGGGTGGGACACGCTTCGCACCCTGGCCCTCAGCGCTGGAAGTACGTCGGCATCAGCGGCGGTCATGGGGTCCCCCTGCGAAGTCGTACGACGGCACCGAGCAGAGCCTACGCAGGTGGGCACGGTGGGCCGGGGCGGGGCGGGGCGGGGCGGGGCGGGGCGGGGCGGGGGGCTCGGCTCGGCGGTCACGAGGTGCCGCCGCGCCCACCCTTGCCGCCACAGCGGCACGATAGCGGGACTCACGGCATCCCGCCGCCCCCGGGCAACCAGCGGATTCAGGGCAGCGCGCTGGGCGCGGCCACGGTGGGGGAAAGAGCAACGCCCGCGCAGCTCCCCAGCTGCGCGGGCGTCTATTGCCGTCCGCCGCACCCCCGTCCCCACGGGGTTTCATGGATGGATGTCCCCGCCCGGACCGCTCTTCCGGGCCTGGGGTCGCCGCTCAGCGCCCCAGCATCACACCCACGGACGACGCTTGTGTGACCACTGCTTCCCAGCCGCCGAAGGCGTATACGAGCAGGGCCGCCAGAGGGAGGACCATCGCGGTCGCCACCAAGGGGTGGCGACGGCCCGAACGGCGATCGGCGGTGAACACCTTGCGCTCCCGTGTGCGGATCGCGGTCCGCGGTGCCGTGTGGGCCATGGTCCCTCCTCTCTGACCGTTCTTTTCGGTCTTGTCTTGTTTTGTTTTGGCAGCGGCGGGTGTCTGACCTCGGGGGACGAGTGCTGCACCCGCCGCTTGACCTCAAATCTAGGCGTGCGGCCCGTCCGGGTCGTCATGCCCTCGTACCGATTGCCGGGCCTCCCGGAGGATGAGCGATGACCTGCGACGTACTCCCCAGGGTGGAGATGAGGTCCTAGGTCTCGGGGTCTTCCCGGAGGGGACGCCCGGTCTGCCCCTTCTGCTACGAGTTCCGCTCCGAGCCGTCCTCGCGGGGCACCGGCTGCTCGACCAGTGCGAGGACCCGGTTCGCCATGAACCGGGCCGTCCGTACCACGGAGCCGATGGGGGTCCCCCCGCGCGAGCGAAGCCGAGCGTGGGGGAGGGTGACTTCGCTCACTTCCACGACCCCTCGGCGTACCACCGTCTCCACCCGGCGGCCGGCCCTGCTCGCGATCACCTCGTAGGTGCGTGTTGTGTCCCCGGCGTCCACGACTATCTCCACACCGTCACCCTTCACGGGTTCAATCCCCCTTCCCTGGTGGGTGGTTGGGATCACAGGCAGTCCAACCAGGTGCCGAGCCCCTGTTCCCTGACCACCCTTCAAGTTTCCCACCCGGCACTGACAATCGATCGGGTCGCGAGGGCGCGGCCTCTGCGCACGCCCGGCCGTGGAAACGTAAGCTGTGGCTCGTCAGACGGAACGGGCAGCGGGGATGAACATGGCGATGATGCGCCTGAGGCGCGAGGACCCGCGCGTCGTCGGCTCGTTCAGGATCCACAGACGGCTCGGCGCCGGCGGAATGGGCGTTGTCTACCTGGGCTCGGACCGGCGTGGACAGCGAGTGGCGTTGAAGGTGATCCGGCCGGATCTGGCGGAGGATCAGGAGTTCCGTTCACGGTTCGCGCGCGAGGTCTCCGCGGCGCGGCGGATCAGGGGTGGCTGCACGGCACGGCTCGTCGCTGCCGATCTGGAGGCCGACCGGCCGTGGTTCGCCACGCAGTACGTGCCGGGGCCCTCGCTGCACGACAAGGTCGCCGAGGAGGGGCCGATGCCGGCCGCCGATGTGGCCGCCGTCGGTGCCGCCCTCTCCGAGGGACTCGTGGCCGTGCACGAGGCCGGTGTCGTACACCGGGATCTGAAGCCGTCCAACATCCTGCTGTCCCCGAAGGGCCCGCGGATCATCGACTTCGGTATCGCGTGGGCGACCGGGGCCTCGACCCTGACCCATGTCGGCACGGCCGTGGGATCGCCCGGATTCCTCGCGCCCGAACAGGTGCGCGGCGCAGCCGTGACACCGGCCACGGACGTCTTCTCCCTAGGTGCCACCCTCGCCTACGCGGCGACCTCCGACTCGCCCTTCGGACACGGCAGTTCCGAGGTCATGCTGTACCGGGTGGTGCATGAGGAGCCGCAGCTGCGCGGGGTGCCCGACGCGCTGGCTCCGCTGGTTCGCGCCTGTCTGGCGAAGGACCCGCAGGAACGGCCCACCACGCTTCAACTGTCGTTGCGGCTCAAGGAGATCGCGGCCCGGGAGGCGCAGGGGCCGACGGATGTCCGGCCGCCCGCGCAGCGCACCGATCCGGACCGGCCCTCGGGACGGCTCGCGGAACAGTACGTCGAGCAGCGCACGCTCCGGCAGCCGCAGGACACGCGCGGGTCGCAGCAGGGCAAGCCCGGCGGGCCGGGTACGCCGCCGCCCCGGACCGGGGGCGGTTCCCGTACGGGCGGGGGCGGTGCACGGACCGGTGGCGGCTCGCGGCCCGGCGGGCGGTCGGCGCCGGCTCGCAACACCACCCGCTCCGGCAAGCGGCCCGCGCCCCGCAGTGGTGCCGGCCGTCCGACCCGGACCAACGGGACCGGGCGGCGGCCCGCCAACCCCCGGCTGCTGCGTCAGCGGCTCGTGGTGTTCGTCGTGGTGACGCTCCTGGCCGCGCTGGGCATCGCGGCGGCGCAGGGCTGCCAGGGTCCGCCGCGAGGGCTCGGCGGTGCGGGCGTACAACAGGACGGCGTGCAGCGGGACGTACGGCAAGACGTACGTCAGGAGCAGCGGGTCGCGCCTGCTGTCGAGGACTGACGCGGGCTGATCCGGCGGCGGGACCGCCGGATCAGATCAGTGCGTCATGACTCGACATGACTTGTCATGACTGTGGGCGGCCCGTCGCCACCGCGTAGAAGGCCACGGCCGCCGCCGCGCCCACGTTGAGGGAGTCGACGCCGTGGGCCATGGGGATGCGGACCCATTCGTCGGCCGACATGAGTGCCTTGGTGGACAGCCCGTCGCCCTCGGCGCCGAGCATGAGGGCGACGCGGTCCATCCGGTGCGGGGCGGCCTCGTCGAGGGACCGGGCCTTCTCGTCCGGGGTGAGCGCGAGCAGGGTGAACCCGGCGTCGCGGACCGCGTCGAGCCCCTTCGGCCAGGTCTCCAGGCGGGCGTACGGCACGGAGAAGACCGCGCCCATGGAGACCTTGACGCTGCGGCGGTAGAGCGGGTCGGCGCAGTCCGGGGAGAGTAGGACCGCGTCCATGCCGAGGGCGGCGGCCGAGCGGAAGATCGCGCCGCTCGTCTTCCGTCTTCCGGTCTACGACGGAGAGCGAGCAGGTAGCCCCTGCCCGTCTCGCCCGGTGATGTTCTTCGCGGTCCTGCAAGAAGGCCGGTTCGGTGCAACGCCGGACGGCCCCTGGCAGGCGGCACTCGGTCCGCCCGCGTCGGGCCGCCGTCTCAACGCGGCAGGTAGCGGCCCTTGCCGCGCAGCCGGCCGCGGCAGTGATTTTGCGCAGCTCGCCACGCACCGGCTCCACCCTCGCCGGGGCGGCGTCCCGTCCCGGCGAGACGGTCAGTTGGAGGAGAAGCGCAGGATCAGACGCTCGTTGACGTCGTCGATCAAGAAAGGCGTAGTGGGGTATGGCCCGTATACATGCTCGGGGGCGGAGTCTTCGACCGGGCTGTCTCCCTGTCCTGCCGTGCACACCGGGTATGCGGTGCCGGGGCCGCCCGCGAGGATCTTCTGGCAGGTGATCTCGTGGCGCCAGCAGTCGCCGAGGTCGTAGGTGTAGCTCAGGGAGCTGCCCTTCCGGGGAAACACGTCGGCGAGCAGGACGGCGTCCTCGTCCACGGCGTCCAGGTCGCACCAGGCGGGGGCGTAGGTGCGGCGACCGGGCCCTTGGAAGAGATGCAGGTGGTCGTCGTCCCACTCCAGGACGGTGCGGATGACCTCGTGCAGATCGCCGAGGGTGAGGGTGGGTCGTACCAGGACGCGGCGCCATGCTCCGTAGCCGGTCAGGGAGATCTTGAGCTGGTACACGCTGGGCTGTGACTGCTCGGCACCGCTGCGCGTCAGGTGGTCGGCGAGGGCCGCGGCGTCCGGGTGACCGCTGGTGCGGACAGCGGTCAGGCGCTCGGGCCCGTCGGCTCCCGGCAGATCGTGGAACTGTTCGAGCACGCGCGCCGTGTCGTCGCCGAGCCAGGCCGCGGCACAATCGTCGACGGCCAGCCAGAGCAGGTCCTGCGAGCCGAGGTTCCGTTCGGTGGGGTCGTCGTGCCACAGGATCCGGCGGGCGGGCGGACCGAGGACCGCGTGTGTGGCGGCCCGGTGCCACGGTTCGTCGGAATGCACGGGGAGGCCGGCGGCGAGTTCGAGGGCAAGTCTGCGCCGCAGGGTGCCCGCCCGGTCGGCTTCGGCGAGCAGTGCGCGGAGTGCGGCATCCGGACCCTGGAGCTCGGTCCATGACCAGATCACCGGGTAAGGGTCGAGGGGCGGGCGGCGCTCAAGCTCCGCCAGCAGGTCGGCGGCGCTCATCCGTGGTTCGATCCGCGCCGGGCGCAGCCGCTCCAGCGCCCAGATGCCGAGCGGGGTGAGACCTCGATCGTCATCGACCGCCCCGGCGTCGACGAGGACGGTGCGGAGGTGGTCGAACTCGTGCTCTTCCAGAGTCCGGAGGAAGGAACAACCGTAGGGCAACCGCCACTGGTCGGTGTGTGCCATCTCGAGGATGCGGGCGCTCACGTCGCCCGCGTCCCGCGTGCCGCCGGCAGTGGAGAAGGCGGACAGAAGGACGGCGAGGCAAGTGGCGCGCTCGTCGTCGACCGGCCGGTCGGTTCCCGCACCGAAGGGGACGGCCGCCGACAGAGCGTCGAGCCAGCGTGGCAGGACGGTCTCCGACGGCAGCTTCGCCCAGTCCGCTTCTGCTGCCGCACCATGGCCCCGCCCGCCGTCGGTCGTGACGAACCCGCCTGCGCGGGCGAAGCGCCACACTGCGGCGAGCTCGGGAATGTCTGCGGCCCGGCGTACCCGGCGCGGGGCGGGCACACCCAGGGTGGCGGCGGCTTCGGGAGCGTCCGAGGGTTTTGGCATGCCCGCCGGGGTGACGGCCCGTCCCGGGCCGAGCCAGGCGGCGAGCGTGCGTGCGCTCGTGACGAGTCGACAGGACCGGGCCACGTCGGCGAGTGCCGCCGTCGTGCGGAGCTGGGCGTTCATCATGGCACCCTATCCGGGCGTCCGGTCGCTGGTGTCCGACGGCCTCTCAGACCGTGCCGAGGGCCGCGGTCAGCCATGCCAGGTCTGCGGCGGCCTTGGCCCGCACGTTCGCCGGGCCCGTGAAGAGCTTGTCGGTCTTGGCCAGCACCAGGGTGTAGGGGCGCCCCTGCCGACGGGTCTGGTGCCGTACCGGCAGCTCTGCCGCGTCGATCCGGGAGTGGATGTGGCGACGCCCGTCCTTCGCCAGCGGCCACTCATGGACCCGCTGCGTCCGCGAGCCGAGAAATGCTCCCAGCCGGTCGCAGAGGGCGCATCCGCACCCGGTCCACGAGATCGACCAGTCGTCTGCACCGCGCGGCGGCGTAGCGGCGATCCGGCCGAGCCGCTGTGCGCAGTCCCGGGCGAGCGGCCCGAGCCCCGCCGTCCCCCGCGCGTGTGCCAGGCGCAGCGCCGGCATCAGGCACTCCAGGACGGTGTCCGCGTATGCGCGCAGTGTTTCCGTGATCCCGTCGCGGAGGTTGTCGTCGACCGCTTCCAGGAGCCGCGCCAGGGGTGTACTCAGGTTCTCCAGCTGTGCCCGGCGGATGTCGCTCTGCGCGATGTTGCTCCACTGCACGAACTCACCAGCCAGCCAGCGCCACACGTCGGATGCCAGGAGCCGCGCCACCTCCGGGCTGCCAGCGGTACACAGCGCTCCGTGCAGCCCGGGCAGTGTGCTGCCGACCCACTCGGACAGACCGGTCCGGTGGTGGTGCCGCTCCGATCCGAACCAGCCGCCGATGACGCTCCGCGTCCAGTCCTCGCCGTACAGCCCGGCCACCGCCGCCAGCCCGTCCGCGTGCTCCCGCGCGAGCAGCCCGGCATGGAACGGCTCCAACAACATCGCGGCCGTCCCGGCCGCGTTCACGGCCTCCGCCGCGTCCAGGGCCTCGGTGAGCAGGCCCGCCTCCGCCTCCAGCTGTCCCCAGAACGGTGCGAGGGACTCCGCCGCGCTCCGCGCGCCCGCCAGATCTCCCGCGTCGACGCGGGAGCGGATTTCGCGCAGGGCCCACCCGGACCCGGCCTCGGCCCGCGCCGCGAACGCCCTCTCACGCGGCCACACCACGACCGCTGCCCGCCGGTACCACCGGTCCAGCGTGTTGCCGTAGTTGCCCATGTAGCCCTCGTACTCGGACTGGTAAGGCGTCAGACTCGCGTTCGGGGTGGCGGCACACACCTCGTAGTCGTGAACCTGCAGCGAGACCGGTTCACCGCCGGTTCCGTCCTGGCCGGTCCACCAGTCGAGGGTGATCTCGTCGTCGATCAGCTCGTTGAGCTGGTAGTCCTCACGAGCCTCGTCCGCCGCGTCGAACCTGTCCGCCTCGTCCTCGTCCTCGTCCTCGTAGTAATCGTTGTAGTCGTTCCACGGGTCGTCGCCGTCGGGCAGGGCGTCCCAAGTCTCCTTCACCTCGGCGAGCGCCAGCACCGTCTCGCATCCGGCCCGCTCCGCCGCAGCGCGCAGCAACGCGGCCCGCTCCACGTCGGCGCCCTTGAGCCGGTTCCAGTCCAGGCCCCGTTGGGTGTACTCGTGGTCGAGCAGGAAGACCAGCCGGTTCGGCGGGGCGAGGTCGGGGCCTCCGTAGCGCGGGGTAGCCGGCGTGCTGAAGTGCTCGGTGAGGCAACGTGCCGACTCGATGGCGGGGCCGACCTCCGTGGCCGGGGGAGCGGCGTCGGCGAGCAGGTTGAAGGTGAGCGTGTGACGGTACCCGGACGTGACCGGCGTCACCTCGTGGCGGCAGTCGGCGTAGAAGGCGACGAAGGTCAGTTCGTCCTTCGAGGCACGGTAGGCGGCGCTTGCCCCGGCATGTTCGATGATCAGTTCCCCGCCGGTGTGCGCCGAGGGCAGGGACACCACCAAGGTGCCTACCATCGCGTCGTCCTTCTCCGAGTCCTGGTGAGGGAGGAAGAACTGCCCCTTGCCGTAGATCAGCATCGAGTGCGGTTCGGCACGCAGACGAGACCCGCGCGGCAGCGCGAGTTCGGCACGGAAGTACTCGAGGGCGTTGCCGAGGAGCGTCGGCCAGCTGGGCCCGTCCAGGGTGAACTGGTCCGGGGTCAGCTCCCAGGTGTCCCGGACACTCGCGTCGGCCAGCGTCTCCTCGCCCCGCCCGAACTTCGCCGGCCGCGCCACCGCGATCAGCTTCTTCGCCACAGGCGCGCGCAGCGGAAGTCGCACCGGCCCGACACCGGACACCTCGAGCCCGATGAGGCCGGCCGGCGCCGACAGTCGGGCGCTGAACGAGCCGACGGGTCCAGTGCCGCCCAGCAGTCGCGCCAACTGTTCCCTCGCGCTCTTCGCCATGTGTGCCCGCTCGCCCTTCTCGTAACCTCGCGTGAGCTCCAACCGTATCCGGGGTGCCTCGGCCCGCGGTCCGCATCGAGCAATCGTCCGGGGGCGCTTCCAGGCGGTGAGGTGAGGGTGCCTGCCGTGGCGTCGCGACGCCACGGGGCAACTCCATACAGGGTCTAGCCAGTTCAGGCACCTGCCCGGATACTCACGCCGAGGCGCTGTCGGCCAGCCGGCCGACAGCGCGAGCCGTAGCCTGCGAACGCCAGCGATCTCTTGAAACGCGTTCCGCAGCGTCGCGGCTCAGAGCCTCGTCGCGTAGAAGGCCACGGCGGACGCTGCGGCGACGTTGAGGGAGTCCACTCCTGCGGCCATCGGGATCCGAACCCATTCATCGGCCGCGCGCAGGGCGTCGACCGACAGTCCGTCGCCTTCGGTACCGAGCATGAGTACCAGCTTCTCGTACCGGCGGGCGGCCAGTTCGTCAATCGGGATCGACTTCTCGTTGAGGCACAGGGCAGCCGTCACGAAGCCGTGCTTGCGGAAGATCTCGACATCCTTCGGCCAAGAGGTCAGCCGGGTCCAGGGAACGTGGAAGACAGCGCCCATCGACACCTTCACGGCCCGCCGGTAGAGAGGGTCGGCGCAACGTGGCGTGAGGAAGACGGCGTCCACGCCCAGAGCGGCCGCGTTACGGAAGGCGGCCCCGAGATTCGCGTGATCAACTATGTCCTCGAAGATGGCAACGCGCCGACCTCCACCTCTTTGTAGACCCAAAGGCAACATGGCGCCGATGTTGGTGTGGTCGTTGACCGACTCCATGACCACGACGCGGCGGGCGGCCCCCAGGAGCTGGTCCGCCGCCGCCAGTGGCCTGCGCTGCATGGAGGCGAGGGCGCCCCGGTGCACGTGGTAGCCGGTGACCTGTTCGGCGAGCTCCGGGCTGACCGCGTAGACGGGGGCCGGGAGCTCGTCGATGACGTCGCGCATGACGTCGACCCACTTGGCGGAGAGCAGCATCGAGCGCATCTCGTAGCCGGCTTCCTTGGCCCGTCTGATCACCTTTTCGCCCTCGGCGATGAACAGGCCCTCGGCGGGCTCGCGCCTGCGGCGCAGCTCCACATCGGTCAGGCCGGTGTAGTCGCGCAGGCGCGGGTCGTCGGGGTCCTCAACGGTGATGAGATCGGCCACAGGGGTGATACTGCCTTGTCCTGGGTGTGGTGCCAACGGCTTGGAACAGGTTGGGTTACCCGTGGTTACACGGAGGGGTTCGGTCCGACGTTCACGACCTCGCCGATGACGATGACCGCCGGCGGCTTGACCTCCTGAGCGCGGACCGTTTCGGCGGCCGTCGCGAGGGTCGCGTCGACGCGGCGCTGGCCGGCCGTGGTGCCCTCCTGAACGAGGGCGACGGGCGTGTCCGGGGACTTGCCGTGGGCGATGAGCGTCTCGGCGACCTTGCCGATCGTGCCGACGCCCATGAGGATCACCAGCGTGCCGGTCAGCCGGGCGAGGGACGGCCAGTCGACCAGGGAGCGCTCGTCGTCGGGGGCGATGTGGCCGCTGACCACCGTGAACTCGTGGGCGACGCCCCGGTGGGTGACCGGGATGCCGGCGGCGCCCGGCACCGAGATCGAGCTGGAGATGCCGGGCACGACCGTGCACGGGATGCCGGCTTCGGCCAGCGCCTGGACCTCCTCCATGCCGCGCCCGTAGACGAAGGGGTCGCCGCCCTTGAGCCGTACGACCGACTTGCCCTGCTTGACGTGGTCGATCAGCGCGTTGTTGATGGCCTCCTGGGCCATGAACCGGCCGTAGGGCAGCTTCGCCGCGTCGATCACCTCGACGTTCGGGGACAGTTCGGCGAGCAGGTCGCGCGGGCCGAGGTGATCGGTGACGACCACGTCGGCCTCGGCGAGCAGCCGGCGGCCGCGCACGGTGATGAGGTCGGGGTCGCCGGGGCCGCCGCCGACCAGCGCGACTCCGGGTGTACGGGTGCGGTGATGGGGGGCGACGAGGGTGCCGTCGCGCAGGCCCTCGACGACCGCGTCGCGGATGGCGGCGGTGTGGCGGGGGTCGCGCCCCTGGGCGCTGGTGGTCAGGACGGCGACCGTGACGCCTTCGCTGTGGCCGGTCGCCGGGGTCCAGGCGGTGGCTTCCTCGGCGTTGTCGGAGCGGACGCACCAGACGCGGTGGCGCTCCGCTTCGGCCGACGCACGGGTGTTCGCCTCGGTGTCGCCGGTGGCGATCAGGGCGTACCAGGCGTCGGCGAGGTCGCCTTCCGCGTAGGGGCGTTTCTCCCAGGTCAGCTCGCCCGCGTCGGCCATGGCTTCGACCGAGGGGGTCGCGTCCGGGGACACGAGGAGGATGTCGGCGCCTGCTGCGAGGAGGGCCGGGAGGCGGCGTTGGGCCACCTGGCCGCCGCCGAGGACGACGACCTTGCGGCCGGTGAGGCGGAGGCCCACGGGATAGGCGGGGTATTCGGCCATGAGGTGCGGCTCCCTCGGGGCTGGCGGCGGTGCGATGTGGGCGACTGCGGCTTTGGAGTGGCCCTGACGTGCGGATTCTAGAGTGCGGGCGGGTGGGGGCTCGGGCTGGGGTTTTCTTTCCCCGAGCCCGAGCCTTCCCGGACCGGGGGGGGCGCCCGCCGGGTTCCCCCCGGCGCCCGGCCTACTTCTCGGTCACCCCAGCCGAGTCGAACGTGGCCACCTCGTGCATCGCGCGCGCCGCGCTCTGGACGACCGGGAGGGCCAGCAGGGCGCCCGTGCCCTCGCCAAGGCGGAGGTCGAGGTCGACCAAGGGGCGCAGGCCCAGCTTCTGAAGGGCGGCGACGTGGCCGGGTTCGGCGCTGCGATGGCCGGCGATGCAGGCGGCGAGGACCTCGGGGGCGATGGCGCGGGCCACCAGGGCGGCGGCGCCGGCGCTGACGCCGTCGAGGATCACCGGCGTACGGAGGGAGGCGCCGCCCAGGAGGAGGCCGACGATGGCGGCGTGTTCGAAGCCGCCGATCGCGGCCAGGACACCGATGGGGTCGGCGGGGTCCGGCTGGTGGAGCTCGATGGCCCGGCGAACGACCTCGGTCTTGCGGGCGAGGGTCTCGTCGTTGATGCCGGTGCCCCGGCCGGTGACCTCGGTGGGGTCGGCGCCGGTGAAGACGGCGATCAGGGCGGCGGACGCCGTGGTGTTGGCGATGCCCATCTCGCCGGTGAGGAGGGCCTTGTTGCCGGCCGCCACCAGGTCGCGGGCCGTCTCGATGCCCACCTCGATGGCCTGTTTGGCCTCCTCGCGGGTCATCGCGGGCCCGGTGGTCATGTCGGACGTGCCGGCGCGGATCTTGCGCGGCAGCAGCCCCGGGGTGGCCGGGAGGTCGCTCGCCACGCCCACGTCCACGACGCAGACCTCGGCACCGACCTGGGTGGCGAAGGCGTTGCAGACCGCTCCCCCGCCGAGGAAGTTGGCGACCATCTGGGCCGTCACCTCCTGCGGCCAGGGGGTGACGCCCTGGGCGTGGACACCGTGGTCGCCCGCGAAGATCGCGACCGCTGCGGGCTCCGGGATGGGCGGCGGGCACTGGCGGGACAGGCCGGACAGCTGGGCGGAGATGATCTCCAGCATGCCGAGTGCGCCGGCGGGCTTCGTCATCCGTTTCTGGCGCTCCCATGCCTCGCCGAGCGCCTTGGCGTCCAGCGGGCGGATGCCGGCCACGGTCTCGGCGAGCAGGTCGTGCGGCTCGGCGCCGGGCAGCGCGCGACGGCCGTACGTCTCCTCGTGGACGACCCAGGACAGCGGGCGGCGCTTGGCCCAGCCCGCCTGCATCAGCTCGGGTTCCGCCGGGAACTCGTCGACGTACCCGACACACAGGTAGGCCACGACCTCCAGATGCTCGGGCAGGCCGAGGGCGCGCACCATCTCGCGCTCGTCGAAGAAGCTGACCCAGCCGACGCCGAGGCCCTCGGCGCGGGCCGCGAGCCACAGGTTCTCGACCGCGAGGGCGGAGGAGTACGGGGCCATCTGCGGCTGCGTGTGGCGGCCCAGGGTGTGGCGGCCGCCGCGGGTCGGGTCGGCGGTGACGACGATGTTGACCGGGGTGTCGAGGATCGCCTCGATCTTCAGTTCCTTGAACTGCTTCGCCCGGCCCTTCGGCAGCGACTTCGCGTACGCCTCGCGCTGGCGCTGGGCGAGTTCGTGCATCGTGCGGCGTGTCTCGGCCGAACGGATGACGACGAAGTCCCAGGGCTGCGAGTGGCCGACGGAGGGCGCCGTGTGGGCGGCTTCCAGGACGCGGAGCAGCACGTCGTGCGGGATCGGGTCGCTGCGGAAGCCGTTGCGGATGTCGCGACGTTCGCGCATGACCTTGAGCACGGCCTCGCGCTCGGCGTCGTCGTAGGGGGGCGCGGCCGGGCCCATGGGCTGCCGGATTTCCTCCCGTACCTCTGCTTCTGCTTCTGCCTCTGTCGGCGCTTCTTCCACTACGGCCGTGCTCTCTTCGGTCGCTACCGCCGCGGCTGCTTCTTCTTCGTTGTCTTCCTGGTCGGCTGCCCTGGTGTCCAGGTCCTCCGCGCTCTGGGCGACGTCCGGGTCCGCGCCGGCCGCCGCGACCGGCTGCGGTACGACGATCGTCTCGGCCTCGGAGGCCCGGGGGGCGGGGACCTCGGCCACGGGCTCGGCCGCCGCTTCCGGCTCCGGCGCTTCCCGGGCTGCCTCCGTCTGTCCCTCGGCCGCCGGGAACTCGGCGGCGACCGACGTCGGCCGGTCCTCGGCGGGCAGCGGCGGGACCGCCATCCCCTGGGGAGGGGTCGGGGCCAGGTGGGGGGTGGTGGGCACGGAGCCGTCCACGGGCACGAACTGGCCCAGGGACTGGTCGGCTTCGGGCTGGGGCTGTTCCGCCTCGGGCTGGGGCTCGGGCTGGGGCTCCTGGGGTGCCTCCGCGAGCGGGGCTTCAGGGGTGGGTTCGGCCGGGGTCTGGACCACGGCTCCCTGAGGGGCGTCGAGCTGGGAGACCTCGGGGGCCGGGGGCTCGGCGGCGGGGGGTTCCACGATTGCGGGGGCTGCGGCTGCGGGCTCGACGGGGTCGGCCGGGGCCTCGGCGGGCAGCGGCTCCGCGAGGACGGGTTCCTGGGGGTCAGGGACCTCCTGCGGCTGATCCGTCGCCTCCATCGCGTCCGGCACGTCCGTCACGTGCGTTGCGTCCGCCGCGTTCACATCCGTGACTTCGGGCTCGGCGACGGAATCGGGCGTGGCCTCGGCCTCGACTTCGACCTCGGCTGCGATTGCGGGCTGCTGGTCGGTCTCCGGCTCGGCCGGGGCTTCGACGGCCTCAGTGGGCTGCGCCTGCGCCTGCTCCTGGTCGAGCTCCTGCTCCGCCTCGTCCGCGACGGGTACCACCGGCTCGGCGGCCTGCGGCTCTTCGGCGACAACCTCCGGCTGAGGCGATGCGGCCTCCGCCTGCTGCGGCTCTTGGGCGACCGGCGTTTCCACCGGCTGCGGCTGGTCCTGCACGAGTGCGGGTTCCTGCACGGCGTCCGGCACAACGGCCGCGGCCTGCTGTTCAGCCATGGCGGCAGCCTGCTCGGAGGCATCCACCTCAGCCGCCGGAACCGTGACGTCCACCTGCGGCGGCGGCTCCACTGCGGTGGCCTGCGGCGGTACGGACACCTCGGCGGGCTCGGCAGGGGCCTCGGGCTCCTGCGGCGCCTGGAAAACGTCCTGTGCCTCGGCCACGGCCTGCACCTGGACCGGCTCGGGCCCCTGGGCGGCCGGCGGGAAAGGCGCGGCATCCGGAACCTGTGCGGCCGGCGCGGTGGGCACGGCCCCCTCGGGTGCCGCCGCCACGGGCTCGGGAGCCTGGGGGGCCTGCGGGGGATCAGCCCGCGGGACCTCCGCGACGGGCGGGACCTCGACGGCCTCGGGCACCGGCGGTACAGGGACCGCCTCCGGGACCTGCGGCTGAGCGGCGACCGGGACCTCGGCGGGTTCCGGAACCCAGACCTGGGCGGCCGCGGCCTCCTGGGCCTGGGCGAAGGCGGCGTCCTGCGCCTGGTGCAGGGCGTCGGCGTCCTGGACCTGCTGAAGGCCTTCGGCCTCCTGGGGTACGGCCGCGACCTGCGGCGCTTCGGCGACGGCCACGGAGAACTGCTCCTGCGGAACGACCGTTTCTGCAGCCGCACCCCCGACGGACACCGCCGGTGCGGTCGCGTCCGCCCATGGCGACACGCTCTGCTGGGGCACGTCGAGGTACTCGGGACCGGCGGTGGCCGGGGCGGACTGGCGTACGGCGCCGGGCGGGACGGGGGCGCCCGCCGGGCCGCGGTCGGCGAGGGAGCGGACCGGGCTGGCGGAGGCGTCGGGGGTGAGCGGGCCGAGGTGCAGCGGCCGGCGGGCCACCGGAGGCTGCGGGACGGGGGTCGCGACGGTGGCGCGGACGGCGCCGAGGTCGAGCGAGCCGCTGTCCCGGCCGGACATCTCGTGCGGACCCGGCTCGTGCACGACCTGTTCGTGGGCGACCGGTTCGGGTGCCACGGGCTCGGGGGCGGCGGGCTCGTGGACGACCTGGACGACGGGCTCGGGGGCGGGGGGCGGCACTTCGTTGCCCCACGCGCTCTGGGCGCCCGGCAGCAGGAGGTCTTCGTCCTCGGCGGCGGTCTCGGAGAGGTAGGTGTACGCACCCGGCGCGGGGACGCCCGGCTGCTCCACCATGCCTGCGCTCTCCGGCAGTCCCTCGCCCGGGACCTGGCCGGTGTCGGTCATGCGTACCCCTCGCCCATCGGTTAGTGCCTCAGTGCCGGCTGGCCCGGGAACGGCGCACCGACCGCCCCACTGTGAAGAACGAGCGTGCGCGCCCAGCGGCACGTGACGACCCGCCTGCAAGTCGACAAAGCCATTGCTGGCCATTGTCCCGGTCGTCCCGCCGTCGCGACAGATTGATCCGCGACGGTCCGCTGTGGACTGCGCCACGTTGCGCGCCCTCCGGTTCCGCCGTACCACACACGCCCTCAAAACGGGCGCGCTTTCCGGACGTTGACCGACGAAGTGTCGGGTGCCGAAGCGCGGTACAACAGTCGGCCAGCTTACCGCGCCGGTACGACAACCGGATCACAGGGAACGTTCGGGCAATGTCCCGCTGAGCAGGAACGCGACGCTCCGTTCCCGCTCCGTCCAAGCCCTTGTATCGAGTTCGACGGACTGCACGAACTCGCACCGGACCTCGTATCCGTGCTCGGTCAGATCCCGTCCGATGCGCTCGGCGGCGGGACGGGTGAGGGCGTGGGTGACGATGCGCTGGGGGCGGCGGTCGGCGACGGCGGAGACCACCGCCGCTCCCCCGCCGCCGACGCGTACGACGTCCGGTTCGGGGAGGTTCTCCAGGATGTGCGGGGCGGTGCCGTGGACGACCTGGAGCTGGACTCCGAAGCGTCGGGCGGCGAGAGTCGTACGGCCGCAGGCCTCGGGGTCGCGGTCTACGGCGATGACGGCGGCGCCGCAACGGGCGGCGTCGGTGGCGAAGGCACCGCTGCCGGAGCCGATGTCCCACACGAGGTCGCCCACCCGTGGTCCCAGGGCGGCCAGTTGGGAGGAGCGCAGCAGTTGGGCCTCACCCTCGCCCATGGCACTGCCGTAGACGCGGGAGGGCAGGGCCCAGCCGCGTGGTCCGGCGCCGGGGTCGCGGCCCGCGATCCAGCCGGCGCCGTCGGCCGCGGTGGCCTGGCCGCCGATGACGATGACGAGGTTGGGGTCGCGCCAGATGTGGTCTACGGCCTTGTCGGAGGTGAGGACCGTGACGCGTTCGCGTGCGGTGCCGAGTTCCTCGCAGATCACGAAGGTGCGGTGAACTCCGTCCAGGAGCAGGCCGAGTTCGGCGGGCCCGGCGCCTGGCGAGGTGAGGACGGCCACCTTGGGGTGGGCGCGGCACACGTTCACCGCGCGGCGCAGCGTACGGCGGTGGGCGACGACCACTTCGGCGTCGTCCCAGGGCATGCCCGCGCGGGCGAAGGCGGCCGCCACGGAGGAGACGCCGGGGACGACTTCGACCTCAAGGCCGAACTCGGGGGCCCGCAGCGTGCGGACGACGCCGAAGAAGCCCGGGTCGCCGTCGGCGAGGACCACGGCGGTGCCGCGGTGGGCGGCGATGCGGCGGGCGGCGAGGGCGACGCTGCCGAGGCGGACGCGTTCGGCGGCCGGGGACACCTCGGGCAGGGCCAGGTGGTGGGCCGCGCCGGCCACCAGGGTGGCGGCGGCGAGGGCGGAGCGCGCCGCGGCGGTCGGGGGGGAGCCGTCCCAGCCGATCACCGTGACCCGGTCGGCCATCGTTGTCAGTCTCCAGAGGGTCTTCGCAGGTCGTCGGTAATGCCCGCGGAGGGTCCCGTGAGGGTACCTGGTGACGCGGCGGGACCCGGCGGCCGGGCGTATGCCCGTGGGTTGTTCAGTTCCAGTCCGCGTAGGAGCCGAAACCAGCACTGTCGGCCAGTTCCTCGCTGACGCCCTCGATGTCCTCGGGCAGGAGGCTCCAGACGATGAAGTCGGTGCGGATCTGGGTCCAGCCGACGTCGCCGGTACGGGTGCGCGCTATGCAGGCGTTGCGCAGGACGCCCTCGCTGATGCAGCCGATCTTCTGCGCGACCTGCTGGGAGGCGGTGTTGTCGGCGGCGGTGCGCAGCTCGATGCGTTCGAACTTCTGCTCGCGGAAGAGCCATTGGGCGGTCGCGAGGGCGGCTTCGGAGGCGTAGCCCTCGCCACGCGCCCAGGGGGCGACGACGTACGACAGTTCGGTGGACCGGATGTGCCAGTTCGTCTTGGTCAGCTGGATGACGCCGACCAGGCGCTGGGTGAGGAACTCGGTGACGGCGAGGTCGAGGCCGCGGCCGGAGGTGCGTTCGATGGGCGCGTACTCGGTGATCCAGTTACGGGCGCCCCTCTCGGTGAAGGGCTGGGGGACATCGGTCCAGGCCATCACCTGCTCGTCGTTCATCATCTCGGTGAACGCCGGGATGTCGTCCGTGTCGAACGGGCGCAGAACCAACCGCTCCGTGCTGATGGAGATGTCGGGAAAGGTGCTCATCATGCGCCGCTCCGTAACCTTCGAAACCTGTGAGGGCCTGCTGAACTGCCCAGCATGCAGCATGAAAGCACTGAACCGCACCACGGGGCCCACTCGCGGTGAACGAGTGGACCCCGTGCGTGGCGATACGCCGTATACGCCCCGTCAGAAGGACGGGATGACGGAGCCGTTGCTCCACCTGTCCTCGATGAACTTCCTGACCTCGTCGGAGGTTCGGAGGTGAGGAGCTTGGCGAGCTTCTTCACCCGCGGGTCTTCCTCGTTGCCGGGATTTCGAGCGGCAACTCGACATGGTCCTGGACGGTCCGCGTGGACAGCAGGTTGAAGTGCTGGAAGACCATGCCGATGCGGCTGCGCGCGCGGCGGAGTTCCCGGCCGGCGCGGGGGCCGCGGCCGGCCAGGGCGGTGAGGTCCTGGCCCGCGACGGTCACGGTTCCGGAGGTGGGGCGTTCGAGGAGGTTGACGCAGCGGATCAGCGAGGACTTACCGGCGCCGGACTGGCCGATGACGCCGTACACCTCGCCCTCGCGTACATGCAGATCGACGCCGTCGAGGGCGGTGACCTCGCGGCCGCCGCCGCGGTAGACATTGGTGAGGCCCGATGTGGTGATCACTGGGGTTTCCGTCACTTTCGTGTGCGCAGGCGCGGGCGTGGGTGTGCCCGGGCACGGAGGCATGTGGTCGGGGGCGCGGCACGGTTCTCGCGGTGGCGAGGGAAGCGGGGAGAACAGACGCGCGGAGCGGCTCACGCGCGGGGCGTACGGACATGCCGCGGCGTCCCGCTTCGGGGCGCGAGACTCGGGATGGTGCGGGGGCCCTCTAGACCCGGACTTCGCGGGTCACCATTTCAGGTCTGTGGCCAGCGGGTTTGCCCAATGTCGGTGTCGAGGAGATCGAGGATGTGGAGTTGGACGCCACGGGTGATCTGGACGGTGGGCGGATCGGTGATGTGGCCGATCCGCAGGGTGAGTTCGCCGAGATGGTAGAAGATCATGCGGCCGGTGGGGCGGACTCGGCGGTTGTCCGGGTAGAGGCCGGTCATGGACTGGTCCGGCCCGAGCGCGCGTCTGACCTGCCGCTCGATGAGACAGAACACCAGCAGGGCCAGGCAGATGACTTGGATGAGGGCGGCGACGCGCCGGTTGTGCTGGACGAAGACCGGCGCGACCGCGAGGGGCCCCTTGAAGTCCGCGTAGCGCCGTTCGACCGTGCCCTGCCCCTTGTAGTGGATCAGGACCTGGCCCGGATCGGCCTTCTGAGCGGGCTTTCTCTGCGGTCCTGTAGTGCCGGCCGCCGGCCGCTCCTGCGAGCTTGTCGAGTTCTTCAGCGGCCTTGGCCAGGCGTTTGTCCCGGGCCGCCTGCTGGCCCGCCGCGTTCGCGGTGGAGTGGACCAGGATTCGGCGCAGTCTCAGCACGGGATCGCTCTTACGGGGCCCGTTCAGGGTGTGGGTGTCCTCCAGCACGCGGTAGATCTCGCGTTGCCCGGCCCTCTTCCCGGCGTCCCGTTCTGGGGTCCAGTCGACGACGGCTGCCTGATCGAGGCTGAGGGCGGCGTAGACCTCGTCCTTGACCTGCGAGGCCGGCACCGGAGCGACGAAGTCCACCTCGGCGGCCGGCAGGGCGGAGACGTTGCCGTACGACACCAGCTTGGAGTCGGCGACCATCAGGAACTTCTGCTTGCCGGCCATGGCCCGCAGGTCCTTCATCGCGCCGACGACCTGGCTGACTTCGGCCGCAGGTCCGTCGAAGATCCGGGCGTGGACGGGGATGCCGCCGTCGGCGGAGACCGCGAGCCCGGCCTGGATCTGTTTCAGGTCTGTGCGCCGGTCCTTGGGGTGCCCGTAGTTGATCACAGGGAAATTGTCGTCCTGGTCCTCGGCCGGGTACGCGCCGTGCACGGACATGCTGTAGGGGTCGGACCGGGACGCGGTGCTGGTGTTCCCACCAGCCCGTTTCCCCGGCCCGCCCTCCGAACCGGACGTGCCCGTTACCGAGCATCCGGCTCTCCACAAGCCCCGTTGAGCGGGACGTTCGCGTCACGCGCCGATCGGCCACGGGCTGGGGATCTTGGTTCCCCGGTAGTAGTAGCGTCTGGTGCCTACTCCTGCCGGGTTGAACAAGACCACCTCGCCGTCGGCGGGCCACCATCCGTCGCTGGTGAAGCGGCGACGGAGATCCTTCCAGGTCGTCTTCGGGTGCTTGCGGCGCAACCATCCGAAGACCCGCTGCCACAGGTAGGCCCTCACGTACTGGAAGGTCTTGCTGGAGCATCCGTTCCGGAAGTAGGCGGTCCAGCCCCGCAGCATCGAGGTGAACTGATGCAGCAGGACCGCGAGCGGCAGGTTCTTGTCCTGCCTGCACAACGCCTTGATCTTGGCCATGACGGCGACCAGCGCCTTCTTGGCCGGGTAGACGTAGACGTAGTGCTTGGTCGTGCCCCGCTTGCGGTGCCGCTGGATGCGCCACCCCAGGAAGTCGAGGCCATTGTCGATGTGGGTGATCAATGTCTTCTCCGGCGACAGGCGCAGGCCCATCGTGGACAAGACCTCCGCCGCTTCCACGCACAGGCCCTCGGCGTGCTCACGCGTGCCCGCAACTGCCAGGACCCAGTCGTCCGTGTAGCGGACGAGTCGGCAGTTCGGCAACCCGTGGCGACGTCGTCGGGCCCGTTCGGTCGCGTTGGCCCAGTACCCGGCGAAGTGCTCGTCGAGTACCGACAGCGCGACGTTGGCGATCACGGGGGAGAGAATCCCACCCTGCGGAGTACCGGCCCGGGTCTCCGCGAGCGTGCCGTCCTCGGTGAGGATGCCCGCCTTGAGGAACGCCTTCACCAGGGCCAGGACGCGCTTGTCCCCGACTCGTTCTCGAATTCGGCCCATCAGGGCGGAATGTGAGATCTCATCGAAGCAGGCTTTGATGTCGCCCTCCACGGCCCACTCATACGAGCGGGACACGAAGTGATGCACCTCGGCCACGGCGTCATGGGCCCGGCGCTTGGGGCGGAACCCGTAGGAACACGGGAGAAAGTCCGCCTCGAACACAGGCTCCAGGACCAGTTTGAGAGCACCCTGGACCACCCGGTCGCGCAGGGCGGGAATCCCCAGGCGACGACGCTTGGTCGTCCCCGGCTTCGGGATCATCCGCTCCCGCACGGGAATCGGGCAGAAGCTGCGGTCCTTCAACTCGGTCCGCAGCTGGCCGAGGAAGACCTCGACCCCTTGCACGGTCTCGACGTGGTAGGCGGTCTCGCCATCCACCCCGGCCGTGCGCGCTCCCTTATTGCCCCGCACGCGAGCCCAGGCCACCAGAAGGAAGGCCGGGTCGCAGACAAGGTTGTGCAGATCATCGAACCGGCGATCGGGATCGTCGGTCGCCCAACGGTGCAGTGAACCGCCCCGGTTCGAGTAGAGGCTCGATTTCATGAAAGGATCGAGTCATGGCACGACCTTCCAAATACCCGCTTGAGCTGCGCCGACGTGCGGTGCGCATGTTCGCCGAGATCCGCGGCAGTCATCCGACCGACACCGCCGCGATGCAGTCGGTCGTCGAGAAGCTCGACATCGGTTCACGCGAGACGCTGCGGAACTGGCTCAAGCAGCATGACATCGACGCCGGGACCCGGCCGGGGACAACAACGGAGGAGTCCGCCGAGCTGAAGGCGTTGAAGAGGGAGAACGCCGAGCTGAAGCGAGCGAACAGCATCCTGAAAGCCGCGGCGTCTTTCTTCGCGGCCGAGCTCGACCGGCCACACACACGCTCGTAGCGTTCATCGACGAGTACCGGGCCCGCTTCGGCGGTGTCGAGCCGATCTGCAGGACGCTCACCGAGCACGACTGCAAGATCGCCCCCTCCACCTATTACGCCCACAAGAAACGTCTGGCCGAGCCGTCCGCGCGCACGGTCCGTGACGCAGAACTCGTCCCGCTCATCCGGAAGATCTTCGACGACAACTACCGCGTCTACGGCGCCAGGAAGATCTGGCGGGCACTGAACCGCCAGGGCCACGTCGTGGCCCGCTGCACCGTCGAGCGCCTCATGCGCGAGGCCGGCATCACCGGCGCGGTCCGCGGCAAGAAGGTCATCACCACGATCCCCGGCGACCAGGCCGACCGGGCGCCGGACCGGCTGAACCGCAAGTTCGTCGCCGACGCACCGAACAAGTGCTGGGTCGCGGACTTCACCTACGTGGCCACCTGGGCGAAGACCGTCTACGTCGCTTTCGTGGTGGACACCTTCTCCCGCCGCATCGTCGGCTGGTCCGCCTCCACGTCGAAGGAGACCCAACTCGTCCTGGACGCGCTGGAGATGAGCCTTTGGCAACGCGACCGCGACCGACTCCCTTACCAAC